>NZ_JBAJHR010000002.1:0-577766 GCF_036867055.1 Qipengyuania sp. Mu-71
GGTTGTGCTCTACCCCTGAGCTACGCCCGCTCACTGGCGCTACCGGAAGCCGTAGGCCCGGTGGGGAGGCGGCCAACTAGCAGCGGTCCCTGAGTCCCGCAAGCCGAAAATTGCAGAATTTTTGCGGCTCTTGCGGGTGGACCGGCGCTCCTTCACATTGGCGTGCGAATGCCCACATGGGGCAGACGCGATTTTCGAACGAAAGGTGGATTTACGTGGCGAGCATGGGTCTGAGCATGGATGAACAGAAAGCGGTCGAACGCTTCAAGACCGAGGTCGTCGAACCGTCGATGTCGCAGCTCGTCATCCTCGATTTCCATGCCGAATGGTGCGGCCCGTGCAAGGCGCTGGCGCCGATGCTCGAAAAGGTCGCGGCGGAATATGCCAACAAGGGCGTGATCCTCAGGAAGGTCGATGTCGACGAGGAAAAGTTCATCGCCGCGCAGTTCCAGGTCCAGTCGATCCCCACCGTCTATGCGCTGTTCCAGGGCCAGCCGGTCGCCGACCTGACCAATGCGCGCAGCGAATCGCAGATGAAGCAGACGCTCGACCAGATCCTTGCTCAGCTGCCGATCCAGCCGGGCGGGGAGCAGGGCGCCGCGGGTGGACAGCCGCAGCAGGATGTCTCGCAATTCGTGACCATGGCCGAAGACGTGCTCGCCGAAGGCGATGCCGAACGCGCCGCGGGCATTTTCGCGCAGGTCGTGCAGATGGCACCCGACAATGCCGCCGCGCATGCCGGACTGGTCCGCGCGCTGGTGCAGGCCGGGCATGTCGAACAGGCACAGGCTGCGCTGGCGGCCGCCGAAGCCGATCCGGCGCTGGCCGCCGATCCACAGGTCGAGCAGGCCAAGACCGCGCTCGAACTGGCCGGCAACCGCGTCGACGACAGCGAACTGGCAGCGCTCAAGGACAAGGCCGCGGGCGGCGACATGCAGGCGCGCTATGAATATGCCGAGGCGGCCTTTGCTGCGGGCGACCGCGATGCTGCAGCCGACGAGCTGCTGGGCATGTTCGAAGCCGATCGCGAGTGGAACGAGAGCGCGGCCAAGGCCAAGCTGCTGCAGATCTTCGAAGCCGTCGGACTGGAAGATCCGTGGGTGGTGAGCACGCGCCGCCGCCTCTCCAGGCTCCTCTTCGGGTAAGCCGCAGCTTGAGCGTCCGTCTCTCCATATTCCCGCTTCCCGGTGCGATACTGTTTCCCGGCCTGCAGCTACCGCTGCATGTCTTCGAACCGCGCTATCGCGACCTGGTCGGGCATGCGCTGGCCAAAGACCGGTTGATCGGGATCATCCAGCCGCAGAAGTCGAAGGACGGTGCCCCGCTCTACGAGATCGGCTGCGTCGGACGGATCGCGGATGTCGAGGCGCTCGAAGACGGGCGCTACAACATCGTCCTCGACGGCGAATCGCGGTTTCGCGTGCTACGCGAAATCGATGTCGCGACCGCCTTTCGCCAGGTCGAGGCCGAGCTGATCGAAGAGCCCGGGGACGAAGTGCTTTCCAGCGTCGAGCGGGCCGGCTTCGAATTCGAGGCGCGCCGTTTTGCCGACATGCAGGGCTATTCGGTCGATTGGGACTCGGTCGCGCGGCTCGACGACGAGACGCTGATCAATGGCGTGGCGCAGATCGCCCCGTTCGACCCGGCCTCGAAACAGGCGCTGCTCGAAGTGCCCGACCTCAAGCAGCGATGCGAGTTGATGATCCAGCTGATGCAGTTCTTCGCGCTGCGCGACGACGGCGACGAGATCGTTACCTTGCAGTAGGCGCTGCGGGCGGCTCCAGGCTGGCGAGCAACGCTGCCAACGCGGTGAAGGCATGCCGATCGGCATCCTTGCGATTGTAGTTTTCCGCCTGCACCACCAGCACCGCGTCGTAATCGCGCAGGATGGCGACCAAATTGCCGCCATTGCCCTTCATCATCCACGCCCCTTCATAGCCGCGCGGCGACCGGATCGGCGTGGCCCACCACAGATGTCCGTAATAGACATGCTCGCCAAGCTGGTGACGCGGCGAGAGCATCGCGTCGATCCAGCTTTTGGGTAGCAGCTGCTCGCCCTTCCAGCGTCCGCCATCGAGGACCATGCGCCCGATCTTGAGCAGTGCATCCGAACCGATCGTCAATTGCCCACCCGACTGGATTTCCCCGCTGCGCGAGTGCCGCCAGGCCAAGCCGTCGATCTCCAGCGGATCGAACAAGCGGCGCTGGACATAGGCGTCGAAGCGCTCGCTCGTGGCGCGTTCGACCACCTGACCGAGCAGGAAGACCCCCGCGGTGCAGTAGGAGAATGTCCCTTCCCCTCGCTGGTCGCGCACATAGTCCCGCGCAGGCAAGGCGAGTGCGAAATCGCGCCATACGCGCGTTCGATACATCCGCTCTTCCTGCCCCGGCGACTTGCGATCCCAATCATTGCAATCGAGCGCGCACGACATGCCGAGCAAGTCCGCGACCGTAATCGAATCCCATGGTTCACCGCGGGGATGGCCGAGATAAGGCCAGACCGCGACGTCCACCCCTGCCAGCGCGCCATCGGCAATCGCCGCGCCCACCGCCAGCGCGGTGAGCGACTTACCCGCAGACCGAATATCGATCGGCGTTCCCGCAGCTTCACCATCGAAGCGCTTCGCATAGACCGTCTCGCCATGCTGTTCGGCGGCAAGCACGGCAATGCGATCGAGCTTGCCCGCAGCAATCGCCGCTTCGAGCTCGGCGATGGAATAGTCGGGCAGCGGCTGCGCCATCGCAGGAGACGCCGCCATGAACCAGACGAGCATCAGGAAGGAAGCGAAGCGGTACATGGTGTCTGTCTAAGGCGCCGGACTGAACCGACACGGAACCGCGTTACCCGACGAAAGTGCCCTTCAGCCCGTCGAGCACATATTGCGTCGCGAGCGCGGCGAGCAGGACGCCCAGCAGCCGCGTGATAACCGCCTCGACCCGGTCGCCCAGCACGCGGATCAGCGGACCCGCGGCAATCAGCGCCGCGGCGGTCAGCGCGAGCACGGCCAGCATCGCGCCGAGCACGACCAGCGTTTCCTCGGTCCCGCGCGCTTCATTGGTCAGCAGCATGATCGCGGCGATCGCGCCGGGACCCGCCAGCATTGGCATCGCCATGGGGAACACCGAGACATCCTCGACTTCGGGTGTCGCAGCGACCTTCTCGGCCCGGTCTTCGCGCCGCTGGGTGCGCTTCTCGAACACCATTTCGAGCGCGATAAGGAACAGCATGATGCCGCCCGCGATGCGGAAGCTGTCGAGTTCGATATGCAGCGCGTCGAGCAGATCCTCGCCGAACAGCGCGAAGCCGATGAGGATGATGCCCGCGATGACCACCGCGCGGATCGCCATGCTGCGGCGCTCGGCAGGCGCTGCGCCCTTGGTCAGCCCGGCATAGATCGGGGCGCAGCCGGGCGGGTCGATAACGACGAACAATGTGATGAAAGCCGAAAAGAACAGCGCGGTCATGCTAATCCTCCGAAGGTGCGATTACGCTGCCTGTCATGGCATCGACCATCATGCCGTCGCGGTGCAGCATCAGTTTCCAGTTGCGCGACAGGTCGGGCGACACGACGAAGGTCAGGAACAGGCTGCTGTCCGCGCTGACCTGGTCGAAATAGGTACCGCCTGTCACCGGGCGCGATTGTTCGGCCTGTTCGCGCAATTCGGCGGCGAGCCCGCGAGCGGGGCAGTCGGCGACATCGGTACGCACGAATTCGGGGGCTTCGAGCGGTGTCTCGAGGCTATCGCCCTGGTCGAGCGTCCAGCGGTATTCGCCATCGCGGCGGCGTTGCCAGACGGTGGTGAAATAGCCGTTCGAGCCATCGGGCCGCTGCCAGGCACCGCGCGTCACCGCGAGCGAGCCGTCGCAGCTCGACCAGACGTGATGCGGCTGCCAGCGCACGGCCTGCGCGGGGTCCGCCCGGCCCTTCAGCCAGTCGCGCGCGATGACCGGTTCGGGGACGAACATTACGCCGTCATCGGCGGCATACTCGCGAAAGGCGGTCCACTGCCCCTCATCCTGCGCCATGCGCGCGAAGCCGAGTTCGGCGGCGACCACCTTCGAAGGATTGGCGGTCGGCTTGAGCATCCGTGCATAGCGATCGCGCGGGTTCGGCCCGGTGGAGCAAGCGGTCAGCGCCAGCGCCAGCAGGGCGATCGCCAGTCTCAAAGCGCGCCTTCGGGCAGGTCGAGACCGGCGTTGCGATAGGCCGCGACCAGCGTGTTGCGCAGCAGCACCGCGATCGTCATCGGTCCGACACCGCCGGGGACCGGCGTAATTGCGGCAGCGACGCCTTGCGCCCCGGCATAGTCGACATCGCCGACCAACCGGCCCTTGTCCGCGCCCGGTTCGGGGGGCAAGCGGTTGATACCGACATCGATCACCGTCGCTTGCGGCTTGAGCCATTCGGCCTTGACCATTTCGGCACGGCCCACCGCCGCAACCACGATATCGGCGCGCCGGACGACGCCGGGCAGATCCTTCGTCCGGCTATGCGCGATGGTGACCGTGGCGTTGGCATCGAGCAGCAGCTGCGCCATCGGCTTGCCGACGATGTTCGAGCGGCCGATCACCACCGCCTCGAGGCCCGACAGATCGCCCAGCCGGTCGGTGAGCAGCATCATGCAGCCCAGCGGCGTGCAGGGCACGAAGCCGCTCTGCCCGACCGCGAGGCGCCCGGCATTGGTCACGTGGAAGCCGTCGACATCCTTGTCGGGGCTGATCGCGGCGATCACCGCCTGTTCGTCGAGATGGCCGGGCAGCGGCAGCTGGACGAGGATACCGTCGATCGCCGGATCAGCGTTCAACTGCTCGACCAGTGCGAGCAGCTCCGCCTCCGCCGTATCCGCGGGCAAGCGGTGCTCGAAGCTTTCCATGTGTGCGGCCACGGTCGCCTTGTGCTTGCTGCGCACATAGACCTGGCTCGCCGCGTCCTCGCCCACCAGCACCACCGCGAGGCCGGCCTTGCGGCCCGCCGCCTCGGCGAATTTCGCCGCCTGCTGGCCGACGCGCTCGCGCAGCCTGGCGGCGAATGCCTTCCCGTCGATGACCTGCGCCGGCATCAGCCGTAGATCACATTGCCGAGAACGATGAGGACGATGTTGAGCAGGATGATCAGCACCAGGGGGGAGAAGTCGATCTGGCCCGTATTGGGCAGGAGGTTGCGGATCGGGCGCAGGACCGGCTCGAGGAAGCGGTTGATGGCCATGTAGAAGCCGGCGAGGAACTCGTTCGACCGGTTCACCACGTTAAAGGCAAACAGCAGCCCGATGATGAACTGGATGATGATCAGCATCACCAGTACGTTGGTGAGCATGGCGATGATCTGGTAGATAGTGCTGAGCGCCTGCATGTGATCGAGCGTTCCCTTGAAGCTGCCGTGTCGCGCGTCCTACAAGCGCGACACGCCCCGCGCTACCCCCATCCGACGGGTTAAGCCCCGCGGCTGACCAGCGTACCCGCGCCGCGGGCGGTAAAGAATTCGAGCAGCATCGCATGCGGCACGCGCCCGTCGAGCACCACCGCCGCCTCGCAGCCCGATTCCACCGCCTGGACGCAGGTTTCGAGCTTGGGGATCATCCCGCCCGAGATCGTCCCGTCATCGCGCAGCCGGTGGATGTCGGCGGGCGTCAGATCGGTGAGCAGCTCGCCCTGCTTGTTCAGCACGCCCGGAACGTCGGTCAGTAGCAGCAGCCGCGCCGCGCCCAGCGCCGCCGCCAGCGCGCCCGCCATGGTGTCGGCGTTGATATTGTAGGTATGGCCATCCTCGCCCACGCCGATCGGTGCAACCACCGGGATCATCCCCGCACCGGTCGCGGTTTCGAGGATCGCCGTGTCGACCCTGGCCGGCTCGCCGACGAAGCCGAGATCGAGCACTTTCTCGATGTTGCTGTCGGGGTCCTTGCGCGTGCGTTGCAGCTTGGTTGCGGTGACCAGCCCGCCATCCTTGCCCGAGATCCCGATCGCCTTGCCCCCGGCGCGCGCGATCGAGCCGACGATCGCCTTGTTGATCGCGCCCGACAGCACCATTTCGGCGATCTCGGCAGTCTGCTTGTCGGTGACCCGCAGCCCATCGACGAAGGTCGTCTCGACGCCGAGCTTTTCGAGCATCGCGCCGATCTGCGGACCGCCGCCGTGGACCACCACCGGATTGATGCCGACCGCTTTCAGCAGCACCACATCCTCGGCAAACTCGCGCGCCGCGCGTTCGTCGCCCATGGCATTGCCGCCATATTTGACCACGAAGCTGCGGCCCGCGTAGCGCTGGAAATAGGGCAGCGCCTCGATCAGCGTTTCGGCCTTGGCGTGGATATCGCGTGTCTCGTTCATCGGCGGCGAAATAGCGGTGGCGGGGCCGCGAGGCAAAGAAATTGGAAGAGGGGCGGCAATGGCTGGGCTTCATGAACCGCAGATAAACCCGCGATAAACGGGTGATGAACCGGCTCGCCCCGCCAATTCCCAGGCACATTTCGGCGCAATTGCGGGAGCCGGATTGCCGCCCCTGCCGTATCCCGGGTCCCAAGAACGAAAACGGGATACGCAGATATGACCAAGCTTACCGCACTAGCCGCCGCCCTGCTTGCCACCACCGGCGCCACCGCCGCGAGCGCGCAGCTTGCCGGACCGGTCACCGGCGCCGTCGATGCGACCGCCAATGCCCGCGTCGATGCACAGCCGACACTCGACCGCGCCCAGCGCACGACCGACAGCGTGACCGATCGGACCGAGACCGCCGCGACGCGGGCCCGCACGCGGACCGAGGCAGCGACCGACGCCGCACAGGACCGCCTTGAAGACACCGCCGAGCGCACGCAGCAGGCTGCCGATCTCGAAACGCAGGTCGATGGCAGCGCCAATGCCGATGCTTCGGCACCCGGCGTCGACGCCGCAGTCGATGCCGAGGCGGACACCACGGTGGATACCCAGCCCGAGCGCTGAGAATAAACCAGACGATCGGCCGCGGCGGGCGATCCCTCCTCTTCCCGCACAGCGGCCGCATCGGGGGCGGCGGGTCAATCCCGTCGCCCCTTTTTGCGCGGGCATGCGGCGCGAGCGCGAAATTCATCGGGCTTTGCGTTGGCTGTCCAAGCCCCTAGGCTGGCGCGATGCATATCGCCCAACTCTCCCTGCCGCTCGCGGCTGTCGCCCTCGCCGCCTGCGCGCCCGCGCCCGTCCCCGCCGCCAGCACCGTTGCCCACCCGCAGGAGGTGTTCTGGCAAGCGCTGTCGAGCCATTGCGGCAAGGCCTATGCGGGCGGGCTCGCCAGCACGGATGCGCGCGATGCCGATTGGGCGGGCAAACGCATGGTCGCGCATTGGGCCGAGTGCGACGAAACCCGCGTGGCGATCGCCTTTCATGTCGAGGAAGCGCCCCCGACCCCAAGCAGCCAAGCGGTAGGACGTATAGAAACGTCCTCAGGCAGCGAAGCCGTAGGACCAGAACCATCCTGGAACCGTAGCCGCACATGGATCGTGACCCGCGAGGGCACCGGCGCAGACACGCGGTTCACGCTCAAGCACGATCACCGTCATGCCGATGGCGAGGCCGATGCGGTGACCTTTTATGGCGGGACCAGCGCCGACGCGGGGAGCGCGAGCGCGCAGGACTTTCCCGTGGACGCCGAAAGCGTGACGCTGTTCACCCGCGAGGGCCTGACCGCCTCGCTGACCAATGTCTGGCGGATCGAAGTCACCCCGCGCGGCAGCGCCGACGCGCGCTTCGCCTACCAGCTCACGCGCCACAACGACCCGACCCGGCTGTTCCGCGTCGAAATCGATGCCAGCGCGCCGGTGGAAACGCCGCCCGCCGCGTGGGGCTGGTAAGGGCTAGGTAGCCCGCTAGCTCCTCCCGCGGGCGAGAGGGTTCAGGCCGCTATTCGGCGGTTTCTTCCGCGCCCTCTTCGGGCACATTGGTCATCGGCGTGTCGGGCGTGTCGACCTCGACCGCGCCGGGCACTTCCTCGGTCACGATCAGTTCGCCGCCGCCTTCATCGGTCGCGTCGACTTCATAGGTGGTGTCCTCGGCTTCGCCGCAAGCGGCGAGAGCGAATGCAGCGGCCAAGGGCAGCGCAGCGGCGGTGAAACGGGTGGTCATGGCAATACTCCTGTCACGGGATGGTGCCCGCGCAGCTTCGCACCATGGCCGATACGACGCAAGCCGTTCGCGCGAGCGCTCAGTAATGCGGTTCGCAGGCGACCCCGTCGCCGTCGCCGTCCATGTCCGTCCGGTAGCCCGGCTCGCCATAGCGCAGCGGCGCCTTGCCCGCCGCGCGCACTTCGTTGCAGCCGGGGTAATGGACGCTCGCCATGACCGCATCGAGCCGCGCCTGCTCTTCGGGCGATGTCTCGGTAGTGAGAGCGACGAGCCCGCCGACGATGCCCAGATTGAGCAGCGCCCCGCCCCCCAGCTTGGCGGTGAAGGCGGATTTGCGGATCTTGTGCCGGAACAGCGCCCGGCCCGCGAGCGCGCCGACGATACCGCCAATGACCACGAAGAAGACCAGCGTCGCCTCGGCCACCCGCCAGCCCCCGCTCTCGGCCTGCATCTTGTCGTAGCCGAAGGCGAGGAAGGTAAGGAAATTGACCGCGATCAGATAATAGGTCGCGAGTTCGAGCACCTGCAATGTCGACACCGCTGTATCTCCCCTCGATAGGCGGTCGGCGAGACGCCGCTAGCGCGTTGACGCAATAAGTCTTTCTGCCATCGCGGCACGGTATGCAACCCGGAGAGGCGGTTCAGGCCGATGCCTCTACAAGCGCGCTGCAAGGCTGGCTCAACCGCGGCCCGTTCCGCATGACGCACCGACTGGACGAACCCACCAACCACTACGGCCGCGCGCTAAGGACCGTCTACCGCCTGCGCCCCGACGGCAGCGAGGACCGGCTGGCGGCCTTCATGCGCCGCGAGGGTGGCGCGCGGGGTTATTGGGGTGGCGGGAAAGGGGAGTGGTGTCGATGGAGAGGGTAGCCGGCCTTTCTTTGAGATCATGAAACTGTGAACTCGCGAGATTAACTCTAAAAAGGTTCATCGTCGTCTAAAAAGAACCTATTATTGCCATCTTCGTCCTCGTCCTCGTCCTCGTCATCATAACTCGAAGTGAAGTCTTCAATCGCATGATCTGGGAAGTCGAATTCGTCTCCTATCTCAAAATCTTGTCGATCCTCTCTATCTTCATAGAAAACTTCAGGATACGCGTCATAACGGACTATAGACGAATTCTCTGCAAACGGCTTTTGCATGAGTGATCCATCTAGTGGGTACTGTCGCTGTAACTCGTCTCCCTCCCCCACAACAAAAATTTCGAGCAGGAGAGGCCAATCGGATCCCGCATACATATCGGGAGAACAAACTCTTGCCCTTAACGAACTAAAGAAATCTGGGTTTGTGACGAGCCCAGCTGATGCCATGTGCACCGCTAATGCGAGTGGCAAAGGACCGCTGCTAAGGATTGCTTTCGCGATAATTGGCCTAGGGACTTTGAAGCCCAACTCCTTGTAAAGCCAAAACGCCCAAAGCAATTCACCATCTCGACCAAAATCGGCACTCGTCTTCGCAACCGCGCCTACGACCTCCCGCCAAAGGGTGCGGTCGACGGAAACTTCTCGACGTATTGCCCACGCCAATATTCTTGCAACATAGTCGAAGACATGAGGGAACTGCACCGCGATGTGCGCCAAGAAAGGCTCAACTTTCTTCCAGTTCTCGCTCCAAATAGATGACGTATCCATTTTTCGTAACAGGAACTTTAAGATCGCAGTGTCTTCTGTCTCCCGTACAATATTTATAGATCGAGAGAAAAGGTCATTCACCTCCCCCCTTTGCACTCGACGGCCCGGCACCCAAGGTGCATTTATTTTGAAAACTTCTTCTATCTTGCTAGCTAAATCGTCCGGCCAGTAGCTTCCTGTAACCTCAGAGAGTTCAACTATACGAGTTTTGGCTTCGTTGATATCAAGGCCGAAACTTCCGAGACCTCGCCTTAATACATTGAGACTTTTTTCGCAGTCATCAATAGAGTCTCCGCCTATCCAATAGTCATCGACATGTCTGACAAAACTAGTTTTTGTTCGGGTCGCTTGAAGGTACTCCGCATCAACACTCGCCAAAATAATTTCTGCAGTTACGCGCGATGCATCAGGACCCACCGGAAGACCGATTGTTTGGCCATCCTGCGCTTGTCGATGAATGAAATCTAATTTATTTCCCCAAACCTCGGCTGACTGCTGGCGCCTGTCTTGCTTCGCCGCCTGCTTTCCATGAAGCGCCCAAGGAATTGAATGAGTGTAGACTGAAGGAAAACAGCGAGCGACGTCCGTTACTAAACAGAAGCGCTTAGCAGCCAATTTTTGAATGCGTATTTCACGAAGTCGATTTTGTGAAGTCATAGCAGTCGCGCGGTAGTGCGACGCCGGCCTCATCGGTTTCGAAGCGGACCCCATTGAGGCATTGATGTGCGACCAAATCGCAGCCCAGTTATTCTCGATAAATAGTCCGGCATCCCTAGCGAATAGAGGGTGAGGAACTTGGAAAGACCTCCGTTGCTCACCCCTTTTTGTAGCATCAAACGGCGCTGTTTTCCCAACCCGGTTCTGGGTGACTAAATAGCGGTTTCCTTCGGGTAGATACGGTTGAGCTAAAGATGCCGATGAGATGACCGACGGCAAATTTGCGGGAAGAAGCCCTTTCGTTACGAAATCAGTGTGCTGAGGCGGCCGATCGATTTCGAACGGATACAACATTACTCAGCCGCCTGCGCTCCAGCGTCTTCCCCGAACAGCCCCGGGCCGTCGTCCTGCGCGACGCCTTCCTCGTTCGCGGCCTTGGCCTTGGTGCGTTTGTCGAAGCTCGACCAGACCGAATTCCAGTCGCCGGTGGTCGCGCCCTTGGAATATTCGGTGGCGCGCTGTTCGAAGAAGTTGGCGTGCTCCACGCCGTTCAAGAGCGGGGCGAGCCAGGGCAGCGGGTGATCGTCGATCATGTAGATCGGCTGGAGGCCGAGCTGGCCCAGCCGCCAGTCGGCGATGTAGCGGATGTACTTCTTGATTTCCTTGGGCGTCATGCCGCTGACCGGGCCCATTTCGAAGGCGAGGTCGATGAAATTGTCTTCCAGCCGCACCGACTTCTGGCAGATGTCGATGATGTCTTCCTTGACCGCCTTGGTCAGGCAGTCGCGCTCGCGCACGAATTCGTGGAACATGCGGATGATGCCTTCGCAGTGCAGCGATTCATCGCGCACCGACCAGCTGACGATCTGGCCCATGCCCTTCATCTTGTTGAAGCGCGGGAAGTTCATCAGCATGGCGAAGCTGGCGAACAGCTGCATGCCTTCGGTGAAGCCGCCGAACATCGCCAGCGTGCGCGCGATATCCTCGTCATTGTCGACGCCGAACTGCTGCATGTAATTGTGCTTGTCGGCCATTTCCTCATATTCGAGGAAGGCGGAATATTCGCTTTCGGGCATGCCGATCGTGTCGAGCAGGTGCGAATAGGCGGCGATGTGCACCGTCTCCATGTTGGAGAAGGCGGTCAGCATCATCTTGATCTCGGTCGGCTTGAACACGCGCGCATATTTGTCGTGGTAGCAATCCTGCACCTCGACATCGGCCTGGGTGAAGAACCGGAAGATCTGCGTGAGCAAATTGCGCTCGTGCTCGGTGAGCTTCTGCGCCCAGTCGCGGCAGTCTTCGCCCAGCGGCACTTCCTCGGGCATCCAGTGGATCTGCTGCTGGCGTTTCCAGAAGTCGTAGGCCCAGGGGTACTCGAAGGGCTTGTAGGTCTTACGGGCTTCGAGCAACGACATCTGGTAGTTCTCCGATTCAGCGTGAACGACTCATATAGGGAATCAGAACCCGGATTCGAAGGCAAGCGGGAATGATTCGGCGGGGATAAGATGTGGTCAACCGCAGATGCGCCCGGTGGCGCGGCGGCAGTATGCGACGAACCGCGCCATTCTTCAAAGCAGCAGCCGTTCGCCGTACCCGCGGTGGTCGCATGACAAGCGACCGGAGCGCCCCATTGTGCGCTGGATAGCCCGCCGCGCTTTGCGTCAACCCCAAGGTTCCTCGGTATTGTCGCTGCACGGCCCGCTGGGCATTATCATTAACGGCAGGGGGGTGACTCACCAGAACACCCAGGAAGCGAATCCGTCCATTTCCCGGGCCGGGCACCGGTCGAGCGGCTCCCGCCTTTCGGCAGATGTGCAATTGTGCGCCGCGCAGGCGAGAATTGGAGATCGACATGTCCATCGGGCTCGATGACGTTGCGACCGGAGTCGGTACCTACCTTGTTGCAAGCCTCGTGTTCGCCTCCTTGCTGGTTCGTATCGCCGCCTCTGCCTGGCCCAGCAAATTGCTGCGGCGTCATGTATGGACCTTTCCGCTGTCCCCGATCTTCGGATCCATGGCGCTGCTGGGGGTAGTCCTGCTGGTTGTGGGCCAGATCGTCGACGTCATGATCCGTGGCAGTTTCAGGGCGCTATCGGGGAAGCGCGCCTACCGGCGCGTCCAGATCGATTCCTATTACCATATTCGTGGTCGCTAGCTGCGGCGCGGATCGGGAGACCGTAGCAGACCGCTGAGATAGGCCGCCGCGACGATCTCGTTCGAATGGCTGCAGCCGAGCCGCTGGCGCAGCCGCGCGGCATGATAGGCCACCGTGTTTTCGCTGATGCCGAGGTCGTAGGCGATTTCCTTTTGGCGTTTGCCCGCTGCAAGACCCGCGAGGACATCGGCCTGGCGGCCGCTCAGCGCGGGCCGCAGGCGCTTTGGCGCCGGTCCGGCGATTTTCTCGAGATAGGCATAGGTGAAATGCATTACCGCCGAGAGGTAGATCCAGTAGCTGTCATCGAGCGCCGCGGTCACGTCGCCGGCGAAATCCTCAGGCGGGACGCCGCGGTCGGGGGCGCTGGCATCGCGCACCACCGGGAGGCCGGCCATGCCTTCGCAGGGCGGGTCATCGACGGTGATGGCGATGGCCTGCATGGTCGACCTGTCGCCCGTGCCCGGTCGCTCGGCAAACTGCCCGACGTCGCGCGCGCTCGCATCGGCCCCATCGCGGGCGGCCTGGCCGAAGGGGAATGCCGAGATCGCGACGCTGCTGGCATTAGCTGGCCGAGAGGCATCAAGCGCTAGCGTGGACAGCGCGGTCGCCGCCTCCTCCTCCGTATCGCGGTAGAAGACATGGACCTCGCCGGACACGGGCACCCGGCCGATCGCATCGAGCGCGGCGGTCCAGATCGCATCCGCGCTTTCGGCATGGTCAAGCGATGCCAGGAAGTCCTCGAAGAAGTTCCTCAGTCCGCCCATGGCCGTGCCCCGGACATACGTATGGAGAGTGCACTACCGAATTCCCCCTCCTCCCAAAGACAATGCAGAATGCCATTCGAAGATATTATGGGATGTCTGAATAATGCCCGCGCATGGGTGATTAAATGCGCCTTGCGCCGGTTGGTTAATACTAGCCCGTCCCGGTCGGCTGTCGAGAGCATCAGGGCGGCGCAGGATACGCGCGGAAGGCCAAAGGCTTTAATTTGAGCGTCCCGTCAGTCGAGAGAGCGTCCGACCCTAAGAAATCTTGGGGTCGGCTGCGCCGTGCACCAGCTTCGGCGAAGCGTGGACCAAAGCCACTGCCCGCCCGTTGGTAAGGTGTAAGCAACGCAAAACAAAAGGAATTTAGATGTTCGAGAAGATTCGCATCAAGGAACACATGGAAATCGCCGACGCCAAGGGCCAGCATGTCGGAACGGTCGATGAAGTCGAAGGCGATGCCATCAAGCTGACCAAATCGGACAGCGGCGATGACATGCACCACTTCCTGTCGCTCGACGATGTCGAGAAGATCGACGACAACCGTATCTACCTCAAGGAAGGTGCGCGCATCCCCGCCGGTCTCGGCAACAAGGCGGTCGCCTGAGCGACCCCGCCGTTACGATCCCATAGCGGATCGAAAAAGCCCCGCCCCGGATGTCCGGTGGCGGGGCCTTTCATATGGGCAATCGTGGCTGGTGAGAGAGGTGAACCTAGGGCCGCCCAGACGTCACCAGAGGCCGCCTATTACTGGCAGGCGAGGCATTCCTCGTAATCGGTCTGCTCGGCGCCCGCGGCCAGTTCGAACTTCGCGGCATCGGCGGTGTTGTCCGCTTCCACCCCGCCCGCGAAACCGGCGCGCTGCACGCTCTTCGAGCGGAGGTAGTAGAGCGACTTGATGCCCTTTTCCCACGCCTGGAAGTGCAGCATCATCAGGTCCCACTTGTCGACATCGGCCGGGATGAACAGGTTCAGCGACTGCGCCTGGTCGATGAAGGGCGCCCGGTCGCCGGCGAATTCGAGCAGCCAGCGCTGGTCGATTTCGAAGCTGGTCTTGAAGGTGGCCTTTTCTTCGGTCGTCAGGAAGTCGAGGTGCTGGACACTGCCGCCCCGCTCGAGGATCGAATTCCACACATTGGTCGAGTTCTTGCTCTTCTTGTCGAGAATCTTCTCGAGATAGGGGTTCTTGACGATGAACGAGCCCGACAGCGTCTTGTGCGTGTAGATATTGGCCGGGATCGGTTCGATGCAGGCGCTGGTCCCGCCGCAGATGATGCTGATCGACGCGGTCGGCGCAATCGCCATCTTGCAGCTGAAACGTTCCATCGCGCCGGTTTCGGCAGCGTCGGGGCACGGCCCGCGTTCCTGCGCCAGCACCAGCGAGGCTTCTTCCGCCTTGGCGCTGATATGCTTGAACATCTTGAGGTTCCACACCTTGGCCATCGGGCTTTCGAAGCCGATGCTCTTGGCCTGGAGGAAGGAGTGGAAACCCATCACGCCGAGGCCCACGCTGCGTTCGCGCATGGCCGAATATTTCGCGCGCGCCATCTGGTCGGGCGCCCGGTCGATATAGTCCTGCAGGACGTTGTCGAGGAAGCGCATGATGTCCTCGATGAACTGCTTGTCGCCGTTCCATTCGTCCCATTTCTCGAGATTGAGCGAGGACAGGCAGCACACTGCAGTGCGATCGTTGCCGAGATGGTCGATGCCGGTGGGCAGCGTGATTTCGGCGCACAGGTTCGAGGTCGAGACCTTGAGCCCCAGTTCGCGGTGATGCTTGGGCATCATGCGGTTCACCGTGTCGGAGAACACGATATAGGGTTCGCCCGTGGCGAGCCGGGTTTCGACCAGCTTCTGGAACAGGCTGCGCGCGTCGATGGTCTTGCGCACCGATCCGTCACGCGGGGACACGAGGTCGAATTCCTCGCCCGCGCGCACCGCTTCCATGAAGGCATCGGTGACGAGCACGCCGTGGTGCAGGTTCAGCGCCTTGCGGTTGAAGTCGCCGCTCGGCTTGCGGATCTCGAGGAACTCCTCGATCTCGGGGTGCGAAACGTCGATATAGCAGGCCGCCGAACCGCGGCGCAGCGAACCTTGCGAAATTGCGAGCGTGAGCGAATCCATCACCCGCACGAAGGGGATGATGCCGCTGGTCTTGCCGTTGAGGCCGACCGGTTCGCCGATCCCGCGGACATTGCCCCAATAGGTGCCGATGCCGCCGCCCTTCGAGGCGAGCCAGACGTTCTCGTTCCAGGTGTTGACGATGCCGTCGAGGCTGTCCGACACGCTGTTGAGATAGCAGGAAATCGGCAGGCCGCGCGTGGTGCCGCCATTCGACAGGACGGGCGTGGCGGGCATGAACCACAGGTTCGAGATATAGTCGTAAAGCCGCTGCGCATGTTCGGCATCGTCGGCGAAATAATCGGCCACACGCGCGAACAGGTCCTGGTAGCCTTCGCCCGGAAGCAGGTAACGATCGGTCAGCGTTTCCTTGCCGAATTCGGTCAGCAACGCATCGCGGCTCTCGTCGGTCTTCACGTCGAACCGGCGATCGAGCACCTTCTTGCTGTCATGTTCGGCCGCTTCCGAGGTCGCGCTGGCGACCGCGCCGGCCAGCGCCTCGCCCGCCGCTGCCTGGACCAGTTCGTCACTGCCCTTGTCCGTCTTGTCCATGGCGACCGCTTTCTCTTCGGTGGTGGGTTCGGGCGCGGTGTCTTGTGTGTCGAAATCCAATGCCATCGCCGTGTCGTTCCCGCTCTTGAAATCCATCGTGTGCCCCGCCGTCTGAGTGCTCCGCGGGCCGCTATCAGGCCACCCGCGTTCCGGTTGTGTTCGAGTCGACGAGGCCACTGCCCCGCCTACCAATTTTGTGTGGCTCCGGGGCGAAAACTTTTCCCCTTTTTCCCCACAGCCATGCCGCTGGGGCGGGGCTCCTCAATATGGGGAGCCGGCCGCCAAAAGCTAGGTCTTGTGGGTACCCATGGTAGCCTGACCACTAGATACTGAATCAGGCGGGACTCCGGCGCAAGAGGGTCAACGCCGATTTAAGGCTGGTTCGGGCCCGGCGGACGCGGTGCCTTATCCGGCTGCAACGCCGCGACGCGTGGACCAAGCTGGACTTCGGGCGAGCGCAAGGGGCTAAATGAATCCGTGAAAAAAATTTTGCGGGCAAAAACGATCGGTCCGGCTTGTGAGTCAATCGAATCCGGGTGCGCAATTTTGGAATCGAGGCGGGCATTCGGCACAGACTCCGGCGCTGCCGCATCCCGTCCGCAGCACGGGATCACGGCAACGCCGAAGAACAGTGACGGGGCCGGCGCTAGGACGCGGCGCGCGGAGCCGAATTGAACGCGAATACGGTGCGTTCGCGCGGGTCGGCGAGGCGCGCCTGTTCCAGCTTCGCCAGCTGCGACGACAGATCGGCAAAGGCCTGGTGGCTGTTGGCGAGGACGATGTTGGCCTGGAAGATCTGGTCGGGCGCCCCGATCGCCGGGAGCGGATTGCTCCGGCCCAGCCGGGCAACCGCCACCAGCGCGCGACGATCCACGCTGCGCTGGCCCGATTTGCGATAGAGTTTCACATCGGCCGGGCGGCCATCGGCGCCGCGCTGGAACCGCACCATGGCAATCCCTTCGCCAACCAGCTCGCGCCGCGGCCAGTCGGCACGCAGGAGATTGCGATCGAGGTCGCGGGAAATCGTCTCGACGGCGGCATTCTCCGCCGAGACGACGATGTCCTGCGAAGTCGCGGGGACGCCGGTCACCAGCAAGGCACCGGCAAAGGCCATAAGGGGGGATTTCATCGGATCATCCTTTCGCGTGCAAAGATGATCGGCCGCAGTCGCGTTGCACGCCCGGCACAAGGCGGGCGGCAGTCCCATGGTCCACAATCAGTGGTCGATCGGGGCAGGCCGGCGTCTGCGGGAGCCGGACGTCCTGTGCATCAGGATACGCGCGAAGGATTTAGTGTCAAACTCCCCGCGCGAGGGGGTCTCGGAGGGGCGAATGGCAACTCCCTGAGGGCACAGCGCAACTTCCCGCCTGCATCCCGAATCGATCATTTTTGGCAAACGCAAGAATCGAGCGCAGCGGCGCAGCAGACTCGCCTTTTGCGAACCACTAGCGACAATTTCCGTTCGTCCGCCGGTCGACCGGCGACAGCCATTGGTCGAACAACCGCCCAAATTAGGGCCTAGCTGGCATTCGCCTTGGCATGGCCGGCGATCGCATCGGCAAGCTCGTCGACCAGCTCGAGCGGCAGGTCGTGGCCCCAGCCCGGGATGGTCTTCAGCTTGGCGCCGGGGATCGAGGCCGCCGTATCGCGGCCACCCTCGCAGGGTACCAGCGGATCGTCTTCGCCATGCAAGACCAGCGTCGGCACGGTAACGTCTTTCAGCATGCCCCGGCGGTCGCCATCCGCCACGATCGCCGAGAGGTGCCGTGTCGGTCCTTCGGGGTAGAAACTGCGGCGCACGCTGGCGGTGGTGCGCTCGCGCAGGCGCTCGTCCTCGGTCGGATAGCCGGGCGAACCGATCGTGCGCGCCACCATCATGCCGTGCTCGACCAGCACCTCCACATCGGTGCTGTCGGGGCGGGTGACCAGCGCCTTCATCGCCTCGGGCTTGGCGGGCGGCAGCTTGGGATTGCCGGTGGTCGAAAAGATCGTGGTGAGCGACAGGCATTTGTCGGCATGCCGCGAAACGAAATGCTGGGCGATCATCCCGCCCATGCTCGCGCCGACGATGTGCGCTTTCTCGATGCCCAGCGTATCGAGCAAGCCGGCCCCGTCATCGGCCATATCGGCCAGCGTATAGGGCACTTTGGGCTTCAGCCCGAGCTTGGAGAGGAGCGTCATCTTGACCAGCCCCGGCGCCTTGACCCCGTCGAACTTGTGGCTGAGGCCGATATCGCGATTGTCGTAGCGGATGACGCGGAAGCCGCGGCTGGCAAGCGCCTCGACCAGTTCATCAGGCCACAGCGTCAACTGCGCGCCAAATCCCATGATCAGCAGCATGGGCGGGGCGGTCTTGTCGCCCTGTTCCTCGTAGTGAATCTCGATCCCGTTCGCGATGGCCTTGGGCATTGCTCTACCTCCTCCGAATTCCGGCTGCGGACCTCATCGCATGCTCATGCCCTTGTCCAGCGCAAACCGGCCTGCAGCTGTGGGTTTTCGGCGGCGCATCACAATGGCGTGTGCATACAATCCTACCGCGCCGACCGCTGGCATATCCCCGCGCGGATGGCACGGTTTGGCGTGGCTCGAGGGTGAACGAAATGGCTTTGACAGCAATGGATCATCGCACGGCTACCGCCGCCGCGGCTGTTCAGCTTCCCGACTTGGACCGGGATGTAGAAGGGAATCGCGCTGCCCCATTGGGCGGAACGAGGGAACGAGCGATGGACCGACGCGACGAACAGCGAAGCCAGACGCAGGACAATCTTCGCGTCACGATCGGCGGCACCGGTCTGCGCTGTGCCATGCGCAATCTGTCGCCTTCGGGCTGCATGATCGAGTGCCGCGACCTGATTGCCGATGTCGGCACGCCGGTCGAAGTCGTGCTGCTGCCCGGTTATGTCGCGCAGGGCGAAGTCGCCTGGCAGCTTGGCGAGAGCATCGGCATCTTCTTCCTCGAACCCATCAGCATGGGCGTGGTGCGCCACTTCGCGCTCGACGACTGGATGCTGCGCAGCGACTGGTCGGCAGCCAACTGGCAGTCGGTGAAGGGCTGATGCCGCCCCGGGTGTCTCGTCAGGGCACCAACACCATGTCGCGCGCGACTGGATCGGTGGCGGGATAATCCATGATGTAATGCAGCCCGCGGCTTTCGTGGCGTTTGAGCGCGCTGGTCACGATCAGCCCCGCGCAATCGAGCAGGTTGCGTAGCTCGATCAGATCGGTGGTGACGCGGAACGACCCGTAATAGTCCTCCACTTCCTTGCGCATCATCTCGATCCGGTTATCCGCACGTTCCAGGCGCTTGGTGGTGCGCACGATACCGACATAGTTCCACATGAAACGGCGGATCTCGGTCCAGTTCTGCTTGATCACCACTTCCTCGTCCGAATCGGTCACGCGGCTGGCATCCCACGGCAGGATCGCGGGCGGATCATCGAGATCGTCCCAGCACGACAGGATGTCCTTGGCCGCCGCCTCACCGAAAACGAAGCACTCGAGCAGCGAATTCGAGGCCAGCCGGTTGGCACCGTGAAGCCCGCTTTCGGTGCATTCCCCCGCCGCCCACAGACCCGGCAGGTCGGTCTTCGCATCGAGCCCGATCTTCACCCCGCCGCAGGTATAATGCTGCGCCGGCACCACCGGAATCGGCCCCTTGGTCATGTCGATGCCGAGGCCGAGCAGCTTTTCGTGGATCGTTGGGAAATGCTCCTTCACGAATTCGGGCGGCTGGTGGCTGATATCGAGATGGACATAGTCGAGGCCATGGCGCTTGATCTGGTCGTCATTGGCGCGCGCCACGATATCGCGCGGTGCCAGCTCCATCCGCTCGGGGTCGTATTTCTCCATATAGCGCTCGCCCGTGACGGGGTTGAAGAGCCGCCCGCCCTCGCCGCGCACGGCCTCGGTAATGAGGAAATTCTTGACCTCGAGATTGTAGAGGCAGGTCGGGTGGAACTGCATCATCTCCATGTTGGAGACCCGCGCGCCCGCGCGCCATGCCATGGCGATCCCGTCACCCGTCGCGCCGCGCGGCGCGGTCGAGAACTGGTACACGCGCCCCGCCCCGCCCGCCGCCAGCACGGTCGCGCGCGCGACATGCGTCACCACGTCACCGGTAGCCTCGTCGAGCGCATAGGCACCCCACACGCGGCCCGACCCCGAGTAATCCGCCTGGTTGCGCCCGGTGACCAGGTCGATGCAGCTTTGCCCGGGCAGCAGCGTGATGTTCGGATTTTCCTCCGCCGCCTTGAGCAGCGCGGCCTGCACCGCCCAGCCAGTGGCATCGTTCACATGGACGATGCGGCGGTGCGAATGCCCGCCTTCGCGCGTCAGGTGCAGGTCGCCTTCCTCGCGGTTGAAGGGCACGCCCAGCTCGCACAGCCGGTCGATCGAGGCCGGCGCGCGTTCGATCACGAACTCGACCGTCTCCTGGTCGTTGAGACCCGCCCCGGCGACCATCGTGTCACGGATGTGGTTGTCGAACGTGTCGCCCGCGTCGAGCACGGCGGCGATGCCGCCCTGCGCCCAGGCGGTGGAGCCGCTGTCGAGCCGGCCCTTGGCGAGCACCAGCACGCGCTTGGTCTGCGCCAGCGCCAGCGCGGCGGTAAGTCCGGCAGCGCCCGAACCGATGACGAGGACGTCGTAAGGGGTGTCTGTCATGCTCGCGTCATGCCGACGCAATCACTACGCGGCAAGCAAGGAACGATTCGGCGCAGCGAGGTTATTGTCAGCCGCTTGCTGCACTAGGGCGCGAATCGACAGGGGACAAAACAACGGGTTTGGAAGGGTCGCAAGATCATGACTTTGGGACGTATCGGCTGTGCCTTGGGTAGGCACAGCGTCGACAACGCGAATGTAACGCGCGTCAGCGGGCAGCAGGTCGGGCGCTGCCGCAAGTGCAAGGCACCGATGGAAGAGGTCGAACCGCATTTGTGGGCGGTGCAGAAGGTCCGCGACGCAGGGCTCGGGCCGCGCGCCTTCCTGTAACGCGCAGGCCTATCCCGCGCCGGTCAGCTGGACGAACACGTCCTCCAGATCGGCTTCGCGGGTGGTGACATCCTCGATCGCATAACCGTGCGACTGGACGAGCGCGAGCACCTGCCCTGCGCTCGTCTTGTCGCGGTCATAGGTGATCTCCAGCCGCCGCGGCTCGATCACTTCGGCCTTGGTGAAAGCCGGTTCCATGATCGGCCCGCCGAGATCCTTGTCGACCGTGATCGAGACGATCTTTTCGCGCGCCATGTCGACCAGTTCGCGAGTCGGCTTGTCGGCGATCAGTTCGCCGTGATTGATGATCGCGATGCGGTCGCACAGCTGCTCGGCTTCCTCGAGATAATGCGTGGTCAGCACCACGGTCACGCCCTCGCGGTTGAGTTCGGTCACCAGCTCCCACAGCTGGCGGCGCAATTCGACATCCACCCCGGCGGTGGGCTCGTCGAGCACGAGGATCGGCGGCGAATGGACCATCGCCTTGGCGATCAGCAGGCGCCGTTTCATCCCGCCCGACAGCGTGCGCGCATAGGCATCGCGCTTGTCCCACAGATGCACCGCCTTGAGCAGTTCCTCGCTGCGCCGCTCGGCCTTGGGAATGCCGTAGAAGCCGCCCTGGTTCTCCAGCACTTCGAACGGGGTGAAGAAGGGATCGAAGACGATTTCCTGCGGCACGATCCCGATCGAGCGCTTGGCGTTGCGCGGATTGCCCGCAATATCGAAACCCCAGACCTCGGCGCTGCCGCTGGTCTTGCGCACCAGCCCGGCAAGGATGTTGATGAGCGTCGACTTGCCTGCGCCATTGGGGCCCAGCAGTCCGAAAATGCCGCCTTGCGGCACATCGAAGCTGACCCCCTTGAGCGCCAGCTTGGCCGGCGCGCCCGGACCGGGCGAGGCATATTCCTTGACGAGATTGTCGATCTTGATCGCAGGTGGGGTGGTCATGCCGCGTGACCTAGGCTCTTGAGCAGCTCCGTCAAACCCATTATCGGCTTGCGCATGAGCCTGCCTCCTCCCGAAATCACCAAGGTCACCACGCGGCGCGTGTGGTGCGACGGCGCGACCGACATCAGGACGGGTGCGAACTACAAACCCGCCGCGCTCGGCCACCCCAAGATCTATCTCGAGATCGACGAGCATGGCTATGTCGACTGCGGCTATTGCGATCGCCGCTTCGTGCTCGAAGGCGGACCCGCCGACGGGGTCGACCAGTCGCAGCTGATGGATATTTCCGAAGGCGCGGACCCGGGCCACCGCTGACCCCCTCGCCTTCGCCGGCGCCAGCCCCTACATAGGGTGCATGACGCCAGCGACCGACCCGCACGCCCTGCTCTACAACCAGCTCGATCCCGAGGAAGCCAAGGCGCTCACCGCGCGCCTGCTGGCCCCCTGCGACGACGGTGAGCTCTACCTGCAATTCATGGCGAGCGAGAGTTTCGCCTTCGATGACGGACGGCTCAAGACCGCCGACTACAGCCGCGATTCGGGCTTCGGCCTGCGCGGCGTGTCGGGCGAGACGACCGGCTTCGCGCATGCGAACGAGATCAGCGCCGCCTCGATCGCCCGCGCCGGCGAGACGCTGCGTTTGCTCGACGCGACCACCTCGCCGCATGCCGCGCCGCCCGAGCGGACCAACCGTCATCTCTATACCGATGCCAGCCCGCTCGACCTCGTGCCCTTCGCCGAGAAGGTCGCGCTGCTCGAAAAGATCGACGCGGTCGCGCGCGCCAAGGATCCGCGCGTCGCGCAGGTCAATGCGAGCCTGTCGGCCAGCTGGAGCGCGATCGACATCATCCGCGCCGACGGTTTCACCGCGCGCGACCTTCGCCCGCTGGTCCGCCTGAACGTCAGCATCGTGGCCGAAGCCAACGGCCGCCGCGAAACCGGCAGTTTCGGATTTGGCGGACGCTATCTCTACGACGATCTGTTCGACGAAGGGCGCTGGATGCGCGCGGTCGACGAAGCGGTCCGCCAGGCGCTGGTCAATCTCGACAGCGTAGCCGCCCCGGCGGGCGAGCAGACCGTCCTGCTCGGCCCCGGCTGGCCCGGCGTGCTGCTGCACGAAGCGGTCGGCCACGGGCTCGAGGGCGATTTCAACCGCAAGGGCACCAGCGCCTTTGCCGGGCGCATCGGCGAACGCGTCGCCGCCCCCGGCGTCACCGTGATCGACGATGGCAGCATGACCGATCGCCGCGGATCGCTGAGCATCGACGACGAAGGCACACCCACGCGCGAGACCGTGCTGATCGAGGACGGCATCCTCAAGGGCTATATGCAGGATCGCCTCAACGCCCGCCTGATGGGTGTCGAGGCGACCGGGAACGGGCGCCGCCAATCCTATGAACATGCTCCCATGCCGCGCATGACCAACACCTTCATGCAGGGCGGCAGCGACGATCCCGAGGAATTGCTGAGCCGCGTCGACGACGGCATCTATGCCACCAGCTTCGGCGGCGGGCAGGTCGATATCGTCAGCGGCAAGTTCGTGTTTGCCTGCACCGAGGCCTACAAGGTCGAAAAGGGCAAGGTTGTCGCGCCGATCAAGGGCGCGACGCTGATCGGCGACGGTCCGACCGTGCTGACCAAGGTGCGCGGCATCGGCAACGACATGGCGCTGGATGAAGGCGTCGGCATGTGCGGCAAGGGCGGGCAGAGCGTGCCCGCGGGCGTCGGCCAGCCGACCCTGCTGGTCGACGGCATCACCGTGGGCGGAACCGGCTGACCCACGCGCGCGTCGACTCAGCGCAGGTTCAGGCGGTGTGACACAGTATCCGCCGCTCATCAGGAGACTCGCCATGTTCAAGCCGCTTGCCATTGCCACTGCCGCGCTCGGCCTGCTTGCCGCGCCCGTCCAGGCCGACGAAACCGAGGATATGACCCGCGGTGAGGCCGAACTCGCCAAACTGCTCGAGGGCCGCGTCGCGGGCGAGCCGCGCGACTGCATTCGCACCATCGGCAGCCGCAATCTCAACCAGATCGACGGCACCGCGCTGACCTATCGCGACGGCGACACCATCTGGGTCAATTACACGCGCAATCCCGAGAGCATCGACGAGAGCGAAGTGATGGTGATCAAGCGCTTCAGCGCCACCAGCCTGTGCCGCACCGACCAGATCGAACTGGTCAGCCGCACCGGCGGCTTCCTCAGCGGGGTGATCTTCCTCGACGAGTTCATCCCCTATGCCAAGGTCGACGCCGAGGGCTGATCCTCGCAGGGGTAGCCAGCCTGCCACGCGGGGGGCATAGCTCTCTTTTTCCGAGGAGAGCCAGATGACCAGCCCGCAAGCCCCCGTGAATTCGCCCTTCGGCTATCGCTCCACCGCGCGCGAAGTGGTCGAGGGCGTGGATCTGGCGGGCAAGACCGTGGTCGTCACCGGCGGCTATTCGGGCATCGGCACCGAAACCGTCCACGCACTGGCCGGGGCCGGAGCGCAGGTAATCGTCGGCGCGCGGCGACCCGACCAGGCGGAGGATGTCCTCGAAGGGGTGAGCGGCGATATCGCCATCCTGCCGCTCGACCTGTCGGATCCGGCCTCGATCGATGCCTTTGCGGAAGCTGTCGCCGAGGAAACCGCGACCATCGACATCCTCATCAACAATGCCGCGATCATGGCCAGTCCGCTGGCGCGCGATGCGCGTGGCTACGAGATGCAATTCGCGACCAACCATCTGGGCCATTTCCAGCTCGCCGCGCGGCTGTGGCCGCTGCTGCTGGCAGACGGCGGCGCGCGGGTGGTGGCGCTGTCCTCGATCGGGCACCGGCTGAACGGGCTCGACCTCGACGATCCCAACTTCGAGCGCCGCGACTATGACAAGTGGCTGGCCTATGGGCAGGCCAAGTCGGCCAATGCATTGTTCGCGCTCCAGCTCGACAAGCTGGGCGAAGCGCAGGGCGTGCGCGCCTTTGCCGTCCACCCGGGCAGTATTGCGACCCCGCTCCAGCGCCACCTCACGATGGAAGAGCAGCGCGCGATGGGCTGGTATGACGAGGAAGGCAATGTCCACGAAGCCTTCAAATCGACCGAGGAAGGCGCGTCGACCAGCGTGTGGTGCGCGGTTTCCCCGCTCCTCGAAGGCAAGGGCGGCGTCTATTGCGAGGATTGCGACATCGCCGTCCCCGCCGATCCCGAAAACCCGCGCGCGGGCGGCTGCTGGCCGCATATCCGCGACGAGGACTTGGCTAAAGCGCTGTGGCGCAAGTCGGAAGAACTGACCGGAGTAGCCTTTCCCGGTTAAAGCGCCGCGCGGCGCATGACCGCGCGGCCCGTGAACACGCCGAGCAGGGCAAAGGCGGGTAGCATCAGGCCCGGGTCGGGCAGATCGAAGCCGAACAGCGTCGCCGTAGCGCGCGCCAGCGCGGTCAGGCCGAGCATGGCGGCAACCCCCACCACCAGCAGGCCGAAGCCATTCGCCAGCAGGCCGTTGACCCGCTCGCCCAGCAGCCCAGCGTCGTTCATCGCTGCAAGCAGGAACAGCGCGACCAGCGGCAGCAATATGCCGTTGAAGGCCTGCGCGGCGAGGATTGCCGGAGCGGGGCGGATTTCGGCCAGCCCAAAGCCAAGCCCGACCAGCAGCACCGCGCCCCAGACCGCGCGGAAACGCCAGCCACGGGCCTGCCACCGCGGGTCATCCGCCTTGCCGAACAGTCCGCGCGCGGTGAGCGCGGCTGCCAGCGGGGCAGTGACCGCGGAGGAAATGCCTGCCGCGAGCAGCCCGATCCCGGCACCCGTCCGCGCCCAGCCGCCGACCCGTTCATCGAGCACATCGCCCAGCGCCGCGAACGAAAACTCGCCCACCAGCGCCGTGCCGACCACCAGGATCGCCGCAGTGATCACCACGCCGAGCCCGACCGAAATGGCGAGGCCGAAGCGCATCTCTCCCAGCCCCTGCCCGCGCGCCAGCGCAGCGCCGAGAAACAGATTGTAGGGCACCACCGTCGTCCCCACCAACGCCAGCACCGCGAGCAATGCAGCGGGATCGTCGGCAAAACCCGGTGCCGGGACAAGGCCCGCCAGCAGCACGGGGGCGGGCGGCGCCAGCGACAGCGCGACGAGCAGGAAGCCGCCCCCCATCAGCGCGACGAACACCGCCATGAGCCGCGCGACGCTGTGCGGCGATCCGGCCAGCAGCATCAGCGCAGCCGCTGCCGCCAGACCCAGCGTAACGCCTGCGCGCGGCCCGTCGAAGGCGAGCATCGCCCCCGCCGCGCCGCCGAGGATATTGCCCGCTTCATAGGCCGCGCAGCCGAGCAGGATCGCACCGCCGACAAGCAGCAGCGTTGCCACATGCGCAAAACCTGTCGGGTATCGGCGCCGGAGCACGGTCGCCAGATCGTCGCCCGTGGCGACCGCCAGCCGCCCGGCAAATTCCTGAAGCGTGAAGGTGGCGATGCCCGAGAAGAGGATCGCCCACAGCAGCGCCGCGCCGGTGTTCGCCCCCGCGCTGGCAGCCGCCGTGACCGTGCCCGGCCCGATGAATGCCGCCGCGATTGCGGACCACAGGAGGATCGAGCCGATACGCTTCATTGCCGACCCTTGTGGCGCAAGCTGGCACGCGCCGCAATCAGGCGCGGCGGCGACCCGTCTCGCACAGCGCCTGCGCGGCGCAATTGGGGCAGTCGGGGGCGGAGGGGCGGCACCAGGTCTGGCCAAGCTTCTTCATCAGCAGGTGATGTTCGTCGAACTGCGCGCCCGACCAGTCCTCGGGCATGGCGGGCATAATCGCGGCGAAAGCCCGCGCGGTGCTCGCCCTGGGCGGCACCAGCCCCATGCGCTGAAGAATGCGCGTGTGGTGGCCGTCGAGCACGATCGCGCGGCGGTCGAGCGTGCTGGCATTCATCACCCCGGCGGCGATCTTGCGGCCAACACCGGGAAGCTGTTCGAGCCAGTCCATCGCCGCTTCGGTGTCCAGCTCGGCGAGATGCGTGAGGTCTACCGCGCCGCGCAGGTCGATGAGCGCCGCGAGGCTCGCCTGCAGGCGTTCGGCCGCGACATTGGGATAGGTCTGCGTCGCGAGCTCGGCCTGCAAGTCTTCGAGCGGCGCGGTGGCCACCGCCTCCCAGCTGCCCCAGCGCTGCAGCAGCCGGTCGGTTGCGGCGTTCGAGACCTCGGACTTGGTCCGCGCGCCAATCACGCCTTGCACCAGCACCCATTCGGGCTGGCGCCATTCCGCGGCCGCGCGTTCGATATGTCCGAAACGCTGGACCAGTAGCGCCTGCAGGTGGCGGAGCGTTTCCGTGCGCGGATCGGGACCCAGCGGCAGCATCGGTCAGCGCCGCAGCGTCAGGCCGATGCCGGTCACGATCAGCACCCCGGCAACGATCAGTTCGCTGGTCACCAGTTCATCGAGCAGGGCGATGCCGCCCAGCGCCGCGACCAAGGGCGTGGCCAGCTGGACGGTCGCCAGCGTCGCCAGTCCCAACGAAGGGGAAACGCGGTTCCAGATGACATAGCCAAGCCCCGAGGTGACCGCACCCGACAGCATCGCGAGCAACAGACCGGGGGTTTCGGGCATCGTCATGTCGAAGGCTAGCAACGGCAGCGCGAGCACCGCGCCGATGGCAAAGCTGCGCGCCGTATAGCGGCCCGCACCGGCGGACGCCCGCCCGATCATCGTATAGGCGCCCCAAGCAATCCCGGCGGTCGCCATGAATGCGGACGGCAGCAGTCGTCCGCCCTGCACTTGCGGGACCAGCAGCACCGCCAGACCCGAGAGCGAAAGCACCAGCCCCGTCCACCCGAGCCAGCCCACCCGTTCGCCGCGGACTATGCCGGCCAGCAGGATCGTCGCCTGGACGACGGCGAACAGGATCAGCGCCCCCGTCGCCGCGGGCAGCTCGACATAGGCCCAGGAAAACATCGCGACATAGGCGAACAGGCTGAGCCCGCCGCCGAAATTCCATGTCCCGCCGCGCCCCAACAGCAGCGGGGCGAGGACGATCGCCCCGGTCGCCAGCCGGACCACCGAGAAGGCGATCGGCGTGATCCCCCCTCCCGCAAGCGCATAGCGTGCGATGAGCGAATTGCCGGCAAAGGCCAGCACCGCGAGGCTGGCGAGGACGAGAACCGTCGCGAGCCCGAACGGGCGCGCAGCCGCAGCCGGGCCGCGCGGTTTTGCCGCGCCTATTCCCACTCGATCGTGCCGGGGGGTTTCGACGTATAGTCGTAGACCACCCGGTTGATGCCCTGCACCTCGTTGATGATACGGGTGGCGACGCGGCTGAGGAAGGCGCTGTCGAAGGGATAGATATCGGCGGTCATGCCATCGGTGCTGGTCACCGCGCGCAGGCCGCAGACGCTGTCATAGGTGCGGCCATCGCCCATCACCCCGACGGTCTTGACCGGCAGCAGCACCGCAAAGGCCTGCCAGATCGCATCGTAGAGCCCGGCGTTGCGGATTTCCTCGAGATAGATCGCATCGGCCTTGCGCAAGATGTCGCAGCGCTCCTTGGTGACTTCGCCGGGAATGCGGATCGCGAGGCCGGGCCCCGGGAAGGGATGCCGCCCGACAAAGATCTCGGGCAGGCCCAGTTCGCGGCCCAGTTCGCGCACCTCGTCCTTGAACAGTTCGCGCAAGGGTTCGACCAGCTTCATGTTCATGCGTTCGGGCAGGCCGCCGACATTGTGGTGGCTCTTGATCGTGACCGAGGGGCCGCCGGTGAAGCTGACGCTTTCGATCACATCGGGATAGAGCGTCCCCTGCGCGAGGAAATCGGCGCCGCCGATCTTCTTCGCTTCGGCCTCGAACAGGTCGATGAAAGCGCCGCCGATGAACTTGCGCTTCTTTTCGGGGTCGGTCTGGCCCGCGAGACCGGAGAGGAACATTTCCTCCGCATTCACATGGACCAGCGGGATGTTGTAATGGTCGCGGAACAGCGTGACGACCTGTTCGGCCTCGTTCATCCGCATGAGGCCATGATCGACGAAGACGCAGGTCAGCTGGTCGCCGATCGCTTCGTGGATGAGCACTGCAGCAACCGCCGAATCGACCCCGCCCGAAAGACCGCAGATGACCTTGCCGTCACCCACCTGTTCGCGGATTTCCGCGATCTTGGTGCGGCGAAACTCGGCCATGGTCCAGTCGCCCGCGAGCCCGCAGACATGGCGCACGAAATTGGCAAGCAGCTTGCCGCCATCGGGCGTGTGGACCACTTCGGGGTGGAATTGCGTGCCGTAATACTGGCGCTTCTCGTCGGCGATGACCGCGAAGGGGGCGCCGTCGCTGGTGGCGACGATGCCGAAGCCGGGGGCGAAGCGGGTGACCTTGTCGCCATGGCTCATCCACACCTGGTGCCGCTCGCCGGTCTGCCACAGCCCGTCGAACAGCGCGCACTGTTCCGACACGGTGAGATAGGCGCGGCCGAATTCGCCGCCTTCGCCGGTTTCATGCCCCGGGCGAACCTCGCCGCCGAGCTGCTCGGTCATTACCTGCTGGCCATAACAAATGCCGAGGATCGGCAGGCCGCTGTCGAACAGGACCTGCGGTGCGCGCGGGCTGCCTTCGTCGCATACGCTGGCGGGCGATCCCGACAGGATGATACCCTTGGGCTGGAGCCGGTGGAATGCCTCCTCCGCCTGGATGAAGGGGGCGATCTCGGAATACACGCCGGCCTCGCGCACGCGGCGCGCGATGAGCTGGGTGACCTGGCTGCCGAAATCGACGATGAGGATGGAATCGGGGAGGTGTTCTGCCTGCATGGGTCCCGATAAGGGCAGCGCGCCTCGCCTGTCCAGCATTCGCAGCCACCGGGCCGATCATATCGCGCGGGCCGCGGCGAAGATGCATCGCTTACAACGTATCGTCGCGTATTTTGCACTTGCGAACACCTATGTTGCGATGCACAATCGCGATCAAGAACAAGGCCGAGGATGCCTGAAGAGCGATAACCTTTACCCCAGGAGACGCTCATGAAGTATCACCAGTTTCTCGCCGCCAGCCTCGTCGCTGCCGCACTCGTCCACACCCCGGCACAGGCCGAACGCAGCGAAGTCAGCATCGAAGTCGCATTCAACGACCTCGACCTGCGCGATCCCGACCAGGTCGAAGTCCTGCGCGAACGCGTTGCCGATGCCGCCGAAGCCGCCTGCACCCATCCCGACGCGCTGTCGGTCAACGCCTTCTCCTATGATCGTCGCTGCAAGGCCTCGCTGGTCGCATCGGCACGCAAGATGATCACGCTGAAGACCTCGGCAAAGCTGGCGCAGGCCCGCTAAACCGCTTTCCTGCACGCGCGACTGCAGGATATTCCGGTGCCGCCACGACCTTGGTCTTGGCGGCACCGTTCGTTTTGATACGGGACGGTAGAGGCGCGAAAGCTTGGTTGCGCAAATCGCAACATCTTTCAAAGTTTTCTCACTTTCGTTCGCCGCCGAGTAAGATTATTACACGCCTCACAGCCGGACGGTGAACCCTGACACTCCCGTCCCGGACGATTTACAGAAGCGTCGGCCCCCCAAGCAGCCGCGTTTCTGGCCTTCCTCGCCACGGCGGCCGGCCACCGGCCCTCCGCACCGGCGAGGCGATATGGCAGCGAGTAGAGACGCGGCCGCCGACATTCCTCTCCCTCCCCCCAAGAAGTCGGCGCCGCGTCTCGAAGCGCTGCGCCGCCCGTTCAGTCGGGCAGGCCGCGCCGATCGGCCTCTTCGCGCAGATCGGTCTTGAGCAGTTTGCCGATATGGCTGCGCGGCATGTCCGCGATCCTATGGAGCTGCGCCAGCCGCTGGGTCTTGCCCAGCCGCGCATTGACCGCTTCGCGAATCGCTTCGCAATCGCGCGCATCCTCCGCCAGCGTCACGAACCCGACCGGGGTTTCGCCCCAGCGCGCGCTGGGCACGCCGATCACCGCGGCCTCGACCACATCGGCTTCCTTGGACAATTCATCCTCGAGATCGACCGGGAAGATATTGAACCCGCCAGAAATGATCATGTCCTTCGCGCGGCCGACCAGTTCGACGAAACCGTCGGCATCGACGCGGCCGATATCGCCCATGCGCTGCCACACATCGCCGGTTTCCGGGTCGGTCCAATACCCCTCGCGCGTTTTGTCGGGCTGGTTCTTGTACCCCGCCATCATCGTCTGGCTGCGGCCGATCAGATTGCCCGGCGTACCCGGCGCGACCGGATGGTCCGCATCGTCGAGCACCTTGAGCTCGCTGCCCGGCGCGGGCCGGCCCACCGTGTGCAGCTTGTCGGGAAACTTGTGCGCCTCGAGCAGGCACACGACCCCGCCCTCGGTCATCGAATAGATCTCGATCAGCGCACCCGGCATGCGCGCCAGCACCTCGCGCTTCAATTCCGCCGGGAAGGGCGCCGAAGTACAGTATTTAAGCTGCATGGCGGACAGGTCGAATTCGTCGAAGCGCGGCTCTTCCATCAAGCGCCGGTACTGGACCGGGACGAGCATGGTCGCGGTGGTGCGGTCCGCCTGCGCGTATTCGAGCCAGCGCAGGGCGTCGAACTTGCGCATCACGCGCACCGTCCCGCCCGCCAGCAGCGGCGGCAGGAACGCGACCATGGTGGTATTCGAATAGAGCGGCGTCGAGGCGAGCGTGCGAACGGGCAGGCCGCCTTCCAGCCAGCTCGATGCCGTACTGGCGAATTGCCGCCAGCGCATCTGGTGCGAATGGACGATGCCCTTGGGGACGCCGGTCGTGCCCGAGGAATAGATGATATTGAAGGGATCGCCCGGCTGCGGCCGGAATTCGGGCGCCTGCGTGCCTGCGGGCGCCATCCAGTCTGCAAGTTCCTCGTCGAGCACGATCCGCGTCATGCCCGGGAAGCAATCCTCGCCCAGTTCCGCCAGCTTTGCGCGGTCGATGAAGATATGCTGCGCACCCGAATCGCGCGCCATGCCCGCCAATTGGTCGGGACTGGCGCTGGTGGTCAGCGGCGCGGCCACCCCGCCCGCGCGCACCGCGGCAAGGAACACCAGCGCATAGGGAATCGAGGAATAGCCGAGGATCGCCACCGCCTGCCCCCGTTCCAGCCCGTCTGCGACGAGCCGCGCGGCGATCCGCTCGACCCGCTCGCCAAGCGCGGCCCAGCTCAGCTCGCCCTCGTCGTCGCGCATCGCGATCTGGCTGTCCAGCGCGGCGGCATTGGCGGCGATGATGTGCGGAAAGCTGCCGAAAGTTTCGGCCAGCGCTGCTCTTTGTGTCTCTCCCATGCGGCGCACCCTATCGCGGCGCGCGGCGCTGTCTAGCCGCCGGCGAGGCTGCCGAGCGAAAATGCGAGAATGACGCCCAGCGCAGTGGCGATGCCCGCCCAGTGGCGATCTTCGCGGAAAGCCCGCGGGAAGACTTCGGTCGCAAGGCTCGCGACCACTGCCCCGGCGGCAAAGCAGCGGATCACCGCCAGCGTGCCTTCGCCGACCCCGGCCAGCGCGAGATTGCCGACGATTGCCGCGAGCGCGAGCAACGCTGCGGTGCCGATCCACAGCAGCATCACGGTGCCTTTGGAGCGCCCGTCGGAGGTCATGGCGCGCGCGCCGCCCGCGGCTTCGGGCAGGTTGGACAGCAGGATCGATCCTGCAAGCGCGGCAACTTCCATCCCGCCCGCACCGATCAGCGCGACACCCAGCGCAAGGTTTTCCGGAATGCCGTCGAGCGTGATAGCGGCCAACAGTCCGCCGCCGCTATTCGAACCCCATTTTTCGTCGATCAGATAGTCCGCCACGGCAAAGACGATCGCGCCAGCCCCCACGCCGAGCATGGCGTGGAACACGCTGCTCTTGGCAATCGAGGGTTCGATCAATTCGCTCGTCACCGAAAGCAGCAAGGCGCCGCCCGCCAGCGCGACGAGGAATCCTTCGACCCGGTTGGGGAGCTTGCCGTATATGCCCCATGCCGCCCCGGCGACCAGAGCGCCCGAAACCACCAGCACGACGAGCAGCATCAGCATTCGATCACATTGACCGCGAGCCCGCCCTGGCTCGTTTCCTTGTATTTCGAGGACATGTCGAGGCCGGTCTGGCGCATTGTTTCGATCACCTGGTCGAGGCTAACGCAGGTCTCCGCCTCGGTCCGGTGCAGCGCGAGCCGCGCGGCATTGACCGCCTTGACCGCGCCGATCGCATTGCGCTCGATACAGGGCACCTGGACCAGCCCGCCGACCGGGTCGCAGGTCAGGCCGAGATTGTGCTCCATCCCGATCTCCGCCGCACAGGCGACTTGCGCGGGCGAGGCCCCCCACAGCGCCGCCAGCCCCCCGGCAGCCATCGAGCAGGCCACGCCCACTTCGCCCTGGCACCCCATTTCCGCGCCCGAAATGCTCGCGCGCTGCTTGTAGAGCAGCCCGATCGCGCCGGCGGTCAGCAGGAAGGTGCGACGGCTGTCGCGGCACGGGCCGTCGCCGGTGGTCGTGCAGTAGAAGCGGATGACCGCGGGGATGATCCCCGCAGCACCGTTGGTCGGCGCGGTGACCACGCGGCCCCCGGCGGCGTTCTCCTCGTTGACCGCCATCGCATAGCAGTTGAGCCAGTCGAACAATTGCTCGCGCTCGTTCGATTGCGGATTGGCGGACAGCTTGTCCCACAGGTCGGGCGCGCGCCGCGCCACCTTGAGCCCGCCGGGCAGGATACCGCGCTGGCGCAGGCCGCGATTGATACACTGGTCCATCGCGGCGGCGACACGGTCGATCCCCTCGAGCGTTTGCTCGCGCGGGCGGAAAGCGTCTTCATTGGCGAGGATCAGCTCGGCGATCGGCAGACCGGCCTGCGCGCAGGCGGCAAGCAATTCCTCAGCCGAACCGAAATCATGCGGCACTCGCGTGCCCGTATTGATTCGGTCGTCCTTGGGTTTGCGCTGCAATTGCGCTTCGGAAGCGACGAATCCGCCACCGGTCGAATAATAGGTCCGCTTCGACAGCCGCTCCCCAGCGGCATCGAAGGCCGCCAGCTTCATCCCGTTTGGATGCAAATCGGGAATGATATGCCCGGCAAGGTCGATATCGGCTGCCGGATCGAAAGCGATCTCGCGTTTGCCCCCCAGCACCAGCCGCCGATCTTCGCGCACCCGCTTGAGCGCGGCCGCGGCGTCGTCGGGACAGGTCGTGTCGGGCGCGAAGCCGATCAGGCCGAGGATGCTCGCATCGAGCGTGCCATGTCCGACACCGGTCAGCGCGAGCGAGCCCTGCAATTCCACCGTGACACGCGCCGTCCTGTCGAGCTTGCCCGACTTGGCCAGCGCCCGCACGAAGGTGCGCGCGATGCGCATCGGCCCGACCGTGTGCGAGGAGGAAGGACCGATTCCAATCCGGAAGATGTCGAGCACCGATAGCATGGCCGCGAGATGCGCCTTTGCCGCTTCGAAATCAACCGGTTGCAGTCGAAACCGGAGCAGCGGCAATCTGTGGGTAAAATCGCCCGCGAAACTTTGGAAATCCGCCTCCGAACGCCTATATGCTCACTATGGACGAAACCCCTGAAAACACGGGCGCCGAAGCGCCGAAGAAACCCGGTTATGGCGCAGATTCGATCAAGGTCCTCAAGGGCCTTGACGCGGTCCGCAAGCGGCCCGGCATGTATATTGGCGATACCGATGACGGATCGGGCCTCCACCACATGGTGTTCGAGGTCTCGGATAACGCCATCGACGAAGCGCTGGCGGGGCATTGCGACCTCGTTCTGATCGAACTCAATGCCGATGGCTCGGTCTCGGTCGAAGACAATGGCCGCGGCATCCCGGTCGACATGCACAAGGGCGAAGGCGTCTCCGCCGCCGAGGTCATCATGACCCAGCTTCACGCGGGCGGTAAGTTCGAAAACACCAGCGACGACAATGCCTACAAGGTGTCGGGCGGCCTGCACGGCGTGGGCGTGTCGGTGGTCAACGCGCTGTCCGAATGGCTCGAACTGACGATCTGGCGCGACGGCAAGGAACACTGGATGCGCTTCGAGCATGGCGATGCGGTCGCAAGTCTGCGCGTCGTCGGCGATGCCCCGCGGGTCGAACAGAACCCCGACGAGGACGGCTTCAAGAAGGGCACCCGCGTCACCTTCAAGGCGTCCGAAAATACCTTCAAGAATGTTATCGAATTCGACTTCGAGAAGCTCGAGCACCGCTACCGCGAGCTCGCCTTTCTCAATTCGGGCGTGCGGATCCTGCTGCGCGACAAGCGCCACGAGGAAACGCAGGAACACGACCTGTTCTACGAGGGCGGGATTGCCGCCTTCGTCAAATATCTCGACCGCAACAAGCAGCCGCTGGTCGCCGAACCGATCGCGGTGAGCGCGGAAAAGGACGGCATCGGCATCGACGTCTCGCTCGAGTGGAACGACAGCTATTACGAAAACGTCCTCACCTTCACCAACAACATCCCCCAGCGCGACGGCGGCACGCACCTGGCCGCGTTCCGCACTGCGCTGACGCGCACGCTGAACAATTACGCCAGCGCCAGCGGGATGCTGAAGAAGGAGAAGGTCTCGCTGTCGGGCGAAGACATGCGCGAAGGCCTGACCGCGATCGTTTCGGTCAAGCTGCCCGATCCCAAGTTCTCCTCGCAGACCAAGGACAAGCTGGTCAGTTCCGAAGTGCGTTCGCCGCTCGAAAGCCTGATGGGCGAGAAGATGAGCGAATGGCTGGAGGAAAACCCGGCCGAAGCCAAGGCGATCATCCAGAAGGTCATCGACGCCGCCGCCGCCCGCGAAGCCGCGCGCCGCGCGCGCGAAATGAGCCGCAAGGGCGCGATGAGCATCGCCTCGCTGCCGGGCAAGCTGGCCGACTGCCAGGACCGCAACCCCGCGAACTGCGAACTCTTCCTGGTCGAGGGCGATTCGGCAGGGGGCAGCGCCAAGCAGGGCCGTGACCGCAAGACGCAGGCGATCCTGCCGCTCAAGGGCAAGATCCTCAATGTCGAGCGCGCGCGCTTCGACCGGATCATTTCCTCGAAGGAAGTGGGCACGCTGATCCAGGCGATGGGCACCGGGCTACGCGACGAATTCGATCTCGAGAAGCTGCGCTACCACAAGATCGTGATCATGACCGACGCCGATGTCGACGGCGCGCATATCCGCACGCTGCTGCTGACCTTCTTCCACCGGCAGATGCCCGAGATCGTCAAGGCCGGGCACCTCTTCATCGCGCAGCCGCCGCTGTACAAGGTCGCGCGCGGCAAGAGCGAAGTCTATCTCAAGGACCAGGCCGCCTATGATCGCTATCTGATCGCGCAGGGCCTCGACGGGCGCATGCTCGAATCGCAGAGCGGATCGACCCACGCCGGCGGCGAACTCGAAGCGCTGGTCGACCATGGTTTGCGGATGCGCAATATGCTCGGCTTCGTCCCGCGCAAGTACAAGACCGACCTGATCGAGGCGATGGCGCTGGCGGGCGCATTCGAACCGAATGGCGACCGCCGCTCGGCGCTCGACCGGGCCGCCGCGCATTTGCAGATGGGCGATCCCGAAGCGCGCTGGAGCGCCGAGATCGGCGAAGACGGCAAGGTCCGTCTCAACCGCATCTGGCGCGGAGTGACCGACGTTCACGAGATCGACCCGGCCTTCCTCGACAGCGCCGAAGCGCGCAAGCTGCACCGCATCGCGCAGGATTTCGCCGACGTCTACACTTCGCCCGTGCGGCTCGTCCGCAGCGGTGCTGCGGAGCCGGTGGAAGAGGTCGACAGCAGCGATGTCGAGGAGGCTGCACCGATCCTCGCCGATGATGCGATCACCCTGCCGACCCAGCTGCTCGAGACGGTCATGGCGGCCGGCCGCAAGGGCCAGAAGATCCAGCGTTACAAGGGTCTGGGCGAAATGAACGCCGAGCAATTGTGGGAGACCACGCTCGATCCGGACAATCGCGCGTTGCTGCAGGTCAAGGTCGAGGATGCCGACGTCACCGACGAGATCTTCACTCGCCTGATGGGCGACGTGGTCGAACCGCGCCGCGAGTTCATCCAGAACAACGCGCTCAACGTGGCCAATCTGGACGTCTGACGCGGTGGGCGGGGGGCAGTCGACATCGGCGACCGAGCGGGGCGGTTTCCTGCTCTTTCTCGGTTTGGTCTCGCTTGCGCTGCTGGCGGTGGTTCTGCCATTCCTCACCCCGATGCTGTGGGCGGCGCTGGCGGGCATCATGTTCCAGCCACTTTACCGCTGGTTCCTCGTGCGGCGGCCCGACAAAGAAACGCAGGCGGCATTGGCCAGCCTCGTGGTGATCCTGTTCGCGGTGGTGCTTCCAGCGCTGTGGATTGGCAGTGCGGTGGTCGAGGAGGCGGCCGGCCTCTATGTCGCCTTCCGCGAAGGCAATATCGACGTATCGATGTATTTCGCACAGATATTCGCCGCACTCCCGACCAATATCCAGGCTTCGCTCGACAGCGCAGGCTTCGGCGATTTCGGCGAGGTGCAGGCACGCGCGACTGCGTTTGTGCAGGCGAGTCTCGGCCTGATCGCGACACAGGCGATCGCCTTGGGCGGAAGCGTGTTCGGGTTCGTGCTGTCCTTCGCAATCGCGCTGTATGTCGGCTTTTTCCTGCTGCGCGACGGACGCGCAATCGGCCAGGCGATCATCGCCGCGCTGCCGATGGAGCGGCAGGTCGCCAACCGGCTGGCCGAACGCTTCCTCACCATCGTGCGCGCGACGATCAAAGGATCGGTCGTGGTCGGGTTGGTACAGGGCGCGCTGGGGGCGCTGACCTTCTGGATCGTCGGCCTTCCCTCGGTGCTGCTGCTCGGCGTGATCATGGCAATCGCCTCACTGCTGCCCGCGCTGGGCCCGGCGATCGTCTGGGTGCCCGCCGCGATCTACCTGCTCGCCACCGGCGCGCTGTGGGAAGGCGTGGTAGTGATTGTTTCCGGCGTCGCGCTGATTGGGATGGCGGACAACGTCCTGCGCCCGATCCTTGTGGGGCGCGATACCGGTATTCCCGACTGGCTGATCCTCGTGACGACGCTTGGCGGCATTGCGCTCATGGGGCTGTCGGGGATCGTGGTCGGCCCGCTGGTCTGCGGCCTGTTTCTCGCCGCCTGGGGCATTTTCGCCGAACAGCGCGAACCCCCAGTCGTCCCGGCGGGGCCGCGCGAAGAGAGCTGATTACGCCGCGCGGATATCCTTCGTTCCGCGCACGCCGCCATCGCTGGCATCGAGACCACCGAAGATCGCCCCCACGATCAGGGCCAGCTTTTCTTCGGTCAGCCGGTCGTCGATCATGGCGATCATGTAGGGCTGCAGATAGCAATTCACCATCTGGTTGATGATCGACATCGCGGTGTCGACCTCGAGCCCTTCGAGGTATCCGTCGGCCTGCGCTTCGGCGATCAGTTCGCACAGATAATGGTCGGCGAGATCGATATAGCTGCGGGCGTAGTCGAAATAGCGTTCGCCCATCTCGACATAGAGGTTGAAGGTTGCGGGATCGTCGCGGAAGTTCTGCCGCAGCAGGATGAACCGGCGCCCGAAGAATTCGTACATCTTGCGCGGGGGCGGCAGGTCGGAGGCCATCACCTCGTCCATCACCCGCAGCTTGGGCGCGAACCATTCGGCGGTAATCGCCTCGAACAGATCGCCATCCCCGGGAAAGACCGAATCGACCCGCGCCCGCGCAACGCCGAGTTCGGCAGCCAGCCGCGCCCGCGACACTTCCTCGCCGGTGCGTTCCATCAACGCCATCGCCTCGCGCGCGAAGCGGCTGCGCAGTTCGTCGATTTCGTTCTCGCTCACGCTTGCGCGCTCCCCTCTCGTCCTGCGCCGCAAATAGGGGCGCAAGGGCGCGGGTTAAACCCCCTCCGGGATTAGCCCGAGGATTTCTTGGGCGGGAGCGGGAAGAAGGCAGAGGTCCGCGCCTTGTAATCGGCGTAGCCGGGACGCGAGTGTTTCATGCCGCGTTCGAGCAGCGGACCGCCCGACCATCTGGTCAGCGTGAAGGTCAGGAACAGCGGCCCGATCACCGTGGCGGCGGCGACCCACCAGCCGGCCGATGCGGCAGCGATCCAGATGCCCCACCAGACGCAGGCGTCGCCGAAGTAATTGGGGTGACGGGTATAGCGCCACAGGCCGCGGTCCATCACCTTGCCCGCATTCGCGGGATCGGCCTTGAACCGGGCGAGTTGCCAGTCGCCGACCCATTCGAAGAGGATGCCCACCGCCCACAGCGCCAGTCCGACCAGCGCCAGCCCGCTGATCGGCACCATCCAATTGGCCTCGAGAATGCCGTATTGCGCGGGGCTCGAAACGATGAACAGCAGCACCGACTGACCCAGAAACACCTTGGTCAAAGCGGCCAGCGCGAAGCGCCCCCTCGCGCGGTCTTTCGCGAGGATGCGCGCGTAACGCTTGTCCTCGCCCTCGCGCCGCCAGCGTAGCAGCAGATGGATGCACAGCCGCAGGCCCCAGATCACCGCCATCACCGTCAGCAGAGTGGCCAGCGGGCCGGGTTCGTACAGCCGCAGCCAGCTGACGAATGCCATCAAGGCCATGCCGCCGCCCCAATAGGCATCGACAAAGCTGACATCGTCGATCTGCACCGCGACCACCCACAGGATGATCGCCATGCCGAGCAGGATCGCCGCATTGGCCAGCAGTGCTTCGACGATCATGTCCCGTTCTCCTCGATCAGTTGCAGCGCCTGGCGTTCGAGCACCTTGAAGCGCTCGAACTCGGGCAGCTTGCCGCGCATGAAACGCGCGATTTCCAGCAGCGTCTCGCCATAATTCGCACTCGGGATGATCGCCGGCCCGAAGCCGACGATCCGGCGCGTGTTGCACACCCAGGCAGGAACAATCGGCACATTGGCGGCGCGGGCGATATTGTAGAACCCCGATTTCCATTCGCCCCTGGAGCTGCGCGTGCCCTCCGCAGCGATCACCAGCGCGAGTCGGTCCCGGCGCGCAAATTCGTCCGCGACCTGCTCGACCACATTGGCGCGCTTAGTCCGGTCGATCGGAATGCCGCCCATATCGAGCATGAAATTGCGCATTACGCCCTTGAACAGCGTATGTTTGCCCATGAAGGCGGGTTCGATCCCCTCGGCGGCGGTGGCGCCGGTAAAGAAAACGAAATCCCAATTGGACGTATGCGGCGCGCCGGCGATAACGAATTTGGGGATGTCGGGCAGATGCCCGTCGAGCGTCCATCCGCGCCAGCGATAGATCGCCAGAATGATCCGCCGCACGATACACGACAGGATCGAACGCTTGCGGCGCGGCCTGGCTAACGACACTTCACTCTCCCCGGTGATCCGACCTAGCAGCTACGCGAGGGAAAGCGATAGGGATGCAGCGGTTTTCCCGCCGATTACATGCGGAACACACCAAATTGCGGATGCTCGGGGATCGGCGCTTCGAGCGTCGCGGCCAGCGCCAGTCCGAGCACGTCGCGCGTCTGCACCGGGTCGATCACGCCGTCGTCCCATAGCCGTGCGGTGGCGTAATAGGGATTGCCTTCATCCTCGTATTTCTGGCGGATCGGGGCCTTGAATTCCTCGGCCTGTTCCGCCGTCCAGCTATCGGCGTCGCGGTGGACGGTGGCGAGCACCGAGGCGGCCTGTTCGCCGCCCATCACGCTGATGCGCGCATTGGGCCAGGTGAACAGGAAGCGCGGGGAATAGGCGCGGCCGCACATGCCGTAATTGCCCGCACCGAAACTGCCGCCGATGACTACGGTGAGCTTGGGCACACTGGCAGTGGCGACCGCGGTGACGAGCTTGGCGCCGTGCTTGGCGATGCCTTCGGCCTCGTACTTGCCCCCGACCATGAAGCCCGAGATGTTCTGCAGGAACAGCAGCGGGATACGCCGCTGGCAGGCGAGCTCGATGAAATGCGCGCCCTTCTGCGCGCTTTCGGAGAACAGCACGCCGTTATTGGCGAGGATCGCCACCGGCATGCCCCAGATATGCGCGAAACCGCAGACCAGCGTGCTGCCGTAATGCTGCTTGAACTCGTGGAACTCGCTGCCGTCGACCAGCCGGGCGATGACTTCGTGCACGTCATAAGGGGCGCGGACATCGTCAGGCACCAGCGCGTAGAGGTCCTCGGCATCGAATTTCGGCGTGCGCGGATCCTGTGTCGTGATGGCCCGTGCGGCGGCGTGATTGTCGCCCAGATGGCTGACGATATCGCGCACGATGGTGAGCGCGTGCTCGTCGTTCTCGGCCAAATGATCGACCACGCCCGATTTCCTGGCATGGAGGTCGCCGCCGCCGAGGTCCTCGGCGCTGATTTCCTCGCCCGTCGCGGCCTTCACCAGCGGCGGACCGGCAAGGAAGATCGTGCCCTGTTCGCGCACGATCACCGTTTCGTCGGACATCGCCGGGACATAGGCCCCGCCCGCGGTGCAGCTGCCCATCACGCAGGCGATCTGCGGAATGCCCAGCGCGGACATGTTCGCCTGGTTGAAGAAGATGCGCCCGAAATGGTCCCGGTCGGGGAAGACCTCCGCCTGGTGCGGCAGGTTCGCCCCGCCGCTGTCGACGAGGTAGATGCACGGCAGGCGGTTCTCCTGCGCGATCTCCTGCGCGCGCAGGTGCTTCTTGACCGTCATCGGGTAGTAGGTGCCGCCCTTCACGGTGGCATCGTTGCAGACGATCATTACTTGGCGGCCCGACACGCGCCCGATCCCGGCGATCAGCCCCGCGCCGTTGATTTCGTCTTTGCCGTACATGCCGTTCGCGGCCAGCTGCCCGATTTCGAGAAAGGGGCTGCCCGGATCGAGCAGCCGCTCCACCCGCTCGCGCGGCAATAGCTTGCCCCGCCCGACATGCCGCTCGCGGCTGCTTTCGGACCCGCCAAGCGCGGCTGCGGCAACGGCCGAACGCAGTTCCTCGGCAAGCCCCTTATTGTGTTCGAAGCGAGCCTCCGCATCGGGCGCCTTGCGGTCGAGCGTCGAGGTAAGAACGGGTGCAGTCATGCGATTTCCTTGGGCGGCAGATAGGCCGGATCGTGATCGAAGGGCAGGTCGCGCTCGCCGCGTAAGGCGTCAAGCACGCTGGCAAAACTGGTTTCGCAGCTAAAGCCGAGCAGTCTTTGGGCTTTCGCGGGATCGTAGACGCGGGTGATGGTCGCGGGCAACTGCCAGCCGCGCGCGGCGTAGAGATCGGCTGCGTCGGGGAAATGCCGCGCAATGACGGCGCGCGCGTCGCGGGCCAGTTCGGCGGTCTCCGTGCGCGCAAAGGGAGGCGGTGCCGAGAGTACGAAGGTCTCGCATCCCTGTCCCAAGACCCCATCGAGCGCGACGACATGCGCCCGCGCCGCATCGGCGGCAGATAGGCGCCGGTTGAGAAATTCGTTGGCCTTCATGTTCTCGCCCGCAAGCGCACGGTCGGTATCGTCATCCTCGGGGAAGAAGCGCCCCGTGCGAAGGATCGCGATATTGATCGCATGTTCCTCGGCGAACAGGCGGCACAAGCCCTCGGCTGCCTGCTTGGTCACGCCATATATGTTGCGCGGCGGGCCGTCGTAGAACTCTTCGTCCATCCAGAAGGCCTCCGTCGATGCGTCGGCGCGAACCCGGTCCGACACCATCAGTGAAGTCGTCGAGGTGAAGACGAAGCGGTCATGGCCGGCGCGGGCGGCGGCTTCGAGCAGGTTCAGCGTGCCGGTGATATTAGTGTCGATAAAAGCCTGCTTCGGATAGCGCGCGATATCGGGCTTATGCAATGCCCCGCCATGGACGATCGCCTCGACGCCGTCGGCGACCAGATCGGATACGAGCGCGCGATCCGCGACCGAACCGACCACCTGCGTGTCCGCCCCCGGCGCAATATCGAGACCTACCACTTCGTGTCCCGCAGCGCGCAATTGCGGCGCGAGGAAGCGGCCCAGCCAGCCCGACGAGCCGGTCAGCAGGAGCTTCATGGCACCGCCCCGATCACGTCCGGCCTCAGCGTTTCTTCACGAATTCGGCACGCAGGACGAGGCCCTTGATGCCGGGATATTTACAGTCGATTTCTTGTGGGTCGCCGGTCAGGCGGATCGATTTGATCAGCGTACCCTGCTTGAGCGTCTGGCCCGCGCCCTTGACGTCCAGATCCTTGATCAGCGTCACCTGGTCGCCGTCGGACAGCACATTGCCCACCGCATCGCGTACTTCGACGCGGTTCGCGGCAGCCTGCTTTGCCGCGAGTTCGGAGGCGGGCATCCACTCACCGCTGTCCTCGTCGTAGACGTAATCTTCGTCGGCGCTCACCCCGCCGCCCCGATCAGTTCGCGGCCGATCAGCATCCGGCGAATCTCGTTGGTGCCGGCGCCGATGTCGAGCAGCTTGGCATCGCGCATGTAGCGTTCCACCGGCCAGTCGAGCGTGTAGCCCGCGCCGCCCAGTGCCTGGACGCTTTCGGCTGCCACACGAAAGGCGCTCTCGCTCGAATAGAGGATCACGCCCGCGGCATCGAAGCGCGTCGTCTGGTCCGCATCGCAGGCCTTGGCGACCGCATAGGTATAGGCGCGGGCGGTTTGCAGCGCGACGTACATATCCGCCACCTTGGCCTGCATCAGCTGGAAGCTGCCGATCGGCTTGCCGAACTGCTTGCGCTCGCGCAGGTAGGGAATGACCGTGTCGAGACAGGCCTGCATGATCCCCAGCTGGATGCCCGACAGGACCACGCGCTCGTAATCCAGCCCGCTCATCAGCACGCCGACGCCGCCGTTCATCGGCCCCATCACGCGATCTTCGGGGACGAAGCAATCGTCGAACACCAGTTCGGCGGTCGGGCTGCCGCGCATGCCGACCTTCTCGATCTTCTGGCCGATGGAGAAACCCGCATCGCCCTTCTCGATCAGGAAGGCGGTGATCCCGCGCGAACCAGCGCTGCCGTCTGTCTTGGCATAGACCACCAGCGTATCGGCATAGGGCGCATTGGTGATCCAGAACTTGGTGCCGTTGAGAATGTAGCCGTCCACGCCGTCGCGCGAGGCGGCTTCGGCCTTCAACTTCATCGAGACGACATCCGAACCCGCCGAGACTTCGGACATGGCGAGGCTGCCGACATGTTCGCCGCTGACCAGCGGGGCGAGATACTTGGCTTTCTGCTCGGCATTGCCCCAGCGGCGGATCTGGTTGACGCAGAGGTTGGAATGCGCGCCGTAGCTGAGACCCAGCGAGGCGCTGGCGCGGCTGACTTCCTCGACCGCGATGACGTGTTCGAGATAGCCGAGACCGAGCCCGCCGTCTTCTTCGCTCACGGTGATGCCGTGCAGGCCCAGCTCGCCCATCTGCTCCCACAGCTCGGCGCGAGGAAAATAATCCTCGCGGTCGATCTTCTCGGCCAGCGGGGCGATCTGTTCATCGGCGAAGCGGGCCACGCTGTCGCGGATCATCTCGGCGCTTTCGCCAAGCTGGAAATCGAAATCGGGGGTCGCGCGCATGCTCTCTCCTTGGGGGCTCGCGAAAATTCGGCTGCGGGCGGGCCGATAGCCGAGCGCGCAGCACGGGGCAAACCGAATAGGCTGGCTTTACCCTCTGTCACTGGTAAATACTTTACGCGATAGTCGCTTGCATCTAGGCGCTTGGGTCTGCCTATGTACCGTAAAGACAACATCCTGTGGCCCGAGGGAGAGCCCTCCTCGGATGCCTATTGCGACGAGGACCGGCGCCTCGCGATCCTGACCGCGCACGGCACCGAAGCCATGCTCGACGATCCCGAATTGCAGGAAGTCGTCGATCTCGCCGCCAAGATCTGCGGTACGCCGATGGCGATGGTCACCATGGTCGAGGAGGGGCGCCAGCTGTTCCTGACCCGGGTCGGGATCGACGCGCGCGAAACGCCGCGCCCAACCAGTTTCTGTGCGCATGCCATGCTCGGCACCGAGCCGATGGTGGTCACCGATGCACGCGAAGACGAACGCTTCGCCGACAACCCCTTGGTCACCGGTGAACCGCACATCCGCTTCTATGCCGGCCATCCGCTGGTGTCTGTCGAAGGCGCTCCGCTGGGTGCGCTCTGTGTCATCGATACCGTGCAGCGCCCGGACGGGCTGACCGCGCTCCAGCGCGAGACCCTGGGTGTGCTGGGCAAGGCGGTCATGCGCCGCATCTCGCAGCGTCGCATGGGCGAAACCGCGCAGGCCGCGGTCGCAGTCCGCGAAAGCTACCTCCAACGGATGATCGACAGCGTCCCGGGGATCGCCTGGTCCGCCGATGCCGAAGGCAAATTCGATTACGTCAACGCGCAATGGGACGAGATGACCGGCCGGGCGCAGCCCAGGACGCTGGCGGACTGGCGCGCGACGATTCACCCGGAAGACTGGGACACTGCCTCGGGCGCGTTCCGTGCCTCGCTCGATAGCGGCAAGCCGTTCGAATTCGAATGGCGGTTGAAGCTGTCCGACGGCAATTATCGCTGGATGCTCGCCCGCGCGGTCCAGACGCCGGTTGGCGGGGGCCAGAACCGCTGGTTCGGCACGGTCATCGATGTCGATCGCCAGCGGCGCCTGTCCGAAGCGCGTGACCTGCTCGCGAACGAGCTGTCGCACCGGATCAAGAACATCTTCGCCGTGGTGTCGGGGCTGGTCGCGATCCGGTCGCGCGGGAAGCCCGAAATCGCCGAGTTTGCCACCGAGCTGAACGACACCATCCGCGCGCTGGGCGCAGCGCATGATTACGTGCGGCCCGGTCACGGGCACCAGGGCGGTACGCTGTCGGGCCTGCTCGCCGACTTGCTGGCCCCTTACGGCACTGCGGAAGACAAGCGCTTCAGCGTGACGGGTCCGGGGATCGTGGTCGGTGCGCGTGCCGCGACCCCGCTTGCGCTCATTTTCCACGAGCTGGCGACCAATTCGGCCAAATATGGCGCGCTGTCGCGTGTCGACGGGCATGTGACCGTCACCGTCGAGGATGAATGCGAGGGCGAGGACAACAGCAAGGTCTGCGTATTGTGGGAAGAAAGCGTGCGCAGCGCCAGCGCACCCGAAGACAGCGCGCATGAGGGTTTCGGCTCGCGCCTTTTGAGAATGGCGGTCGAAGGGCAACTGGGCGGTTCGTTCGAGCGCACGTTTTCGGACGACGGGCTCGACATCCGGATCGTCTTTCCGCGCAGTTCGATCGAAACCTGATCCCCCGCCCGCCTTGCACGCTTGGCGTGGCTGTGCTTTCCCGCCCCCCATGCGAAGTCTGACAATCCTTGCGCTGGGAATGGCGCTCCCCGCCTGCACCCCCGCCAGTGACGAAGGCGACAGCTCCGCGCTTACGCCGCAGCAGGTCGTATCGCCATCGGGCGAGCCGGCACCCGAAGTCTTCGTTGCCACCGCGTGGCGCGCGGTGGCCGCAGACGGCGCGCGCTACACCACCTATCTCGATGCCGACGGGACCTATCGCGACCTGCGCAACGGCGATCCGTGGCAGACGGGTAGCTGGACCTACAGCGTGGTCGAGCGCGACAAGCGCCTGTGTTTCATGCCTGCGCCCGACAGCGGGGTCGAGCGGTGCTGGGAGCCCGGCCGAATGTCCGGCGGGAAGATGAAGGCGACGAATGACGACGGGGTCTCGATCGAGCTCGAACGCGTCGAATACCGGCCTCCCGCAGATGCAGGTTCAGGCGCGGACGTAGACGCAGACGCGGACGACGCACCCGCGTGACCGATACGCCCGTCCCGCTGCTCGAATTCCGCGACCTCAGGAAGAGCTACGAGGCGGCCGAAGCGGTTGCCGGCGTCTCGCTCACGATCCCGCAGGGCGAATTCGTCGCGCTGGTCGGCGCCTCGGGCTCGGGCAAGTCGACGCTGCTCAAGACCGTCAACCGGCTGGTCGAGCCGACATCGGGCCAGGTGCGGTTCGAAGACGACAATGTCGAAAGCCTGCCGCTGGCCGCGCTGCGTCACAAGATCGGCTATGTCTTCCAGTCGGTCGGACTGTTCCCACATATGACAGTGGGCGAGAATATCGCCATCGGGCCGCGCCTCGTCGGCGAGCGGCTTTCCGCAGAGCGGATCGGCGAATTGCTCGAACTGGTCGATCTCGAGCCCGACATGGCCGCCCGGCTGCCCGACGAATTGTCGGGCGGGCAACGCCAGCGTGTCGGCGTGGCGCGCGCGCTGGCGAACGAGCCGCAGCTGCTGCTGATGGACGAACCTTTCGGCGCGCTCGATCCGATTACGCGCGACGCGCTGGGCGACCGGGTCCGCGCGCTGCATGCGGAATTCGGACTGACTACCGTGATGGTGACGCATGACATGGCCGAAGCCCTGCTGCTCGCCGATCGCGTGCTGGTGATGGATGCGGGGACGGTCGTGGCCGATGAAACCCCGCATTCGCTGCTCGCCGGGGCCGGCGGCGAGATCGCCCAAGGCCTCGTCGCAGTCCCGCGCGCGCAGGCCGACCGGCTGGCGGAGCTGGCAAGATGAGCGAAATCTGGACCACGCTGCTCGGGCTGGGCGACAAGCTTGCCGCGCATGTGCTGCTTTCTGCTGCCGCGATTGGGCTGGGGATTGCAGTGGCCTTGCCGCTGGCGGTCTGGGCCAGCCGTTCCGAACCGGTCGCGCGCGCCACGCTGGGCTTTGCCAGCCTGGTGCAGACGATCCCCGCGCTGGCGCTGCTCGCGCTGTTCTTCCCCATATTGCTGTCGCTGCGCGCGGTGTTCGGCGAGGGCCTGCCGACGCTGGGTTTCCTGCCCGCACTGCTGGCGCTGGCGCTGTATGCGCTGCTGCCGATCCTGCGCAATGCGGTGACCGCGCAGGTCAATCTCGACCCCGGCGTGATAGAGGCCGCGCACGGCGTCGGGATGACCTTCTGGCAGCGGCTGCGGCTGGTCGAGGCCCCGCTGACCGCGCCTTACATCATGGCCGGCATCCGCACTGCGGCGGTGTGGACCATCGGTGCCGCCACGCTGGCCACCACCATCGGCCAGCCAAGCCTGGGTGATCCGATCTTCGCCGGTCTGCAGACGCAGAACTGGGTGCTGGTGCTGGCGGGCTGTATTGCCAGCGCCGGTCTGGCGCTGGTCGCCGATGCGCTGCTTGGCCTGATCGAGAAAGGGCTCGCCACGCGCCGCCGGATGCTGACGTTCGGCGGACTGGCGGCGGTCCTGCTGGGCATTCTTGGCGCGCTTACCGTCCAGTTCGGCGACCGGGGGGGCGACCGCATCGTCATCGGGGCGAAGGGCTTTTCCGAGCAATACATCCTCGCCCGCCTGATCGGGCAACGGCTCCAGGCGGAGGGCTTCTCGGTCGAATACCGTGACGGCCTGGGTTCGGCGGTCGCGCACCAGGCGGTATCGACCGGGGCGATCGACGTGCTGGTCGACTACACCGGCACCATCTGGACCAACCAGATGGAACGCAGCGACAATCCTGACCGCGAGACCATGCTTGCCGAGATTGCCGCGTGGGAAACCCGCACCAGCGGTACGCATGTGCTGGGCCGACTGGGTTTCGAAAACGCCTATGGCCTCGCCATGCCGCGCGCGGCGGCCGAGGCCGGCGGTTTCACCAGTATCGGCGATCTCGCGGGTCGCGCGCAGGGCATGACCATTGGCGGCGATCCCGAATTCTTCGAACGGCCCGAATGGATCGCGGTGCGCGAGGCCTATGGCCTGCGCTTCGCCGCACGGCGCAATTTCTCGCCCACCTTCATGTACAATGCGCTGACCTCGGGCGAGTCCGACGTGATCGGTGCCTACACCTCCGACGGGCGGATCGCGGCGGATGACCTGGTGATCCTCGACGATCCGGAAGGCGCCTTCCCCAATTACGATGCGATCATCCTGCTCGCCCCCGCAACCGGGACGGACGACGCGCTGGTCGCCGCGCTCGAGCCGCTGATCGGTGCGATCGGCGTGGATGCAATGCGCGAAGCCAATTATTCGGTCGACCGGACCGAAGACAAGCTGTCGTTCGAACGGGCCGCGCAGCGCCTGGCCGAACGGATCGGCCAGTAGGCTAGCGCGCGCGCTGCCAGACCTGCGTCTGGCAGAAGGGGCCGATGCAGCCCTTGACCTCGAGCCGGTCCAGGCCGCGGCGGCGCACTATCGAACGATAGGTCTTGCCGTTGTTGGGATCGTAGATTTCGCCGCGCCACGAATCCTCGTCTTCGGTGAACCCGGTGAGGATCGCCATGCCGAGCAGCTTGCGGCTGCGCTTGGCGGCATCGCGATTGTTGACGTCGCGCTGGTCGGCGCCCTGCGGCGGGGTGACGAGGAATTTGGCGATCCGCCCGCAGATACTGCGTCCGCAATCGCTTATCTGCACGATGGCGTCCTTTTCCGCGGTCACCCAGCGGCCTTCGATCGGTTCGGCGGCGGACAGCGGCGTGGCGGCCAGCACAAGCGCGGCAACAGCAAGCAGGTGTTTCATGACGGGGGCGTCCTCCGCTGGCCTTCGGGAAAGCCCGCCCCGCGCGGCCAGTCGCGGGCAGACAGGGCCATGCATTTGAACAATTCGCCCATGGCCTGCGGCTGAACGAGCCGATCGTGCGCGGCCTGGATCTCTTGCGAACGCTCGGGCGCGGCAGTCGCCAATCCCTGCGCGCGTAGGCCGATTCCCATCGCGGAGAGCCAAGCACCCTGCGTGGTCAGCGAGCTCGCCACGCCTTCGCGCCGCGCGATCGTGTCGAGCGTCGCGAAATCGACATGCGCGGTGAGATCCATCTCGCCGGGCGCCGCAAACACATCGACCTTCTCATGCGCCTGCACCGCCTGCAGCGTCGAGCCATGGCGCGGGGCCACATGGCCATAATCGATGAACAGCGCCGCGCCGCCCTGCACATCGAGCCGCTGCGCGAGCGATTGGACGAGCGCGGCGGCGGCGGGGCAGGTTTCGATCACGGTTCCGGCAGCTGCGGCGCGCTGCGCCTCGGGTACGACGTCGTCCATCGGGCTGGGCCCGGCGACGAAGGCGAAGCGATCCTCCTCCAGCCCCACCATGCGCTCGCGCCAGCCCTGCGCGGTCATCACCAGTTGGCGGACCGGCAGCGCGTCGAGAAATTCATTGGCAAGCAGCAGGATCGGGCGATCGTCGGGCAGGCTGTCGAGCGAATCGTGGAACTGCGCGCCGGCGAGCGCGGTACCCTGCACCGCGCGCAGCGCTTCGGACCCTTCGACAAGGTGCACGTCGGGGCGCAGCCCCTGGCTTGCCATCGCGCGCAGCGCATCCTTCGCCAGCGTCCCGCGTCCCGGGCCGAGCTCGACATAGATCGCATCCGCGGGACGTCCCGCGCGGGCCCAGATATCCGCCAGCCACAGCCCCGCCATTTCGCCGAACATCTGGCTGATCTCGGGCGCGGTAGTGAAATCGCCCGCCGCGCCGAGCGGGTCGCGGCTGGTGTAATAGCGCGCATTGCTCTCGCCCATATAGCGCGCCACGGGCATTGGCCCGTGCTGGGCGATCAGGCGGCGGAAGACCGCCGCCAGCGCGGGCTCGGGCGCGCCGGCTTCGCTCATGCCTGCTGCGGTGCGGATGCCTTGGCGCTACCGATGGCGGGGCGCAGCAATGCATAGACGAGCACTGCCAGCCCGACGCCGACCATCGGCAGGCTCAGCCACTGGCCGCGCGACAGGCCGGTTTCCAGCACCACATGCGCCAGATGCGCATCGGGTTCGCGGAAAAACTCCATCAGGAACCGGCCCAGCCCCATGCCGATGGTGAAGATGCCGACGAGGAGACCCGGGCGATAGCGCGCTGGCGTCTTCCAGAACATGGCCAGCAGCAGCAACCCGAGCAGCAGGCCTTCGAACCCGGCCTGGTAGAGCTGGCTGGGATGGCGCGGCAGCTGGTCCGGATCGGTCGGAAAGATCATCGCCAGCGGGAAGCCGCCTTCGACAGGGCGCCCGTAAAGCTCGCCATTGACGAAATTCGCCAGTCGCCCGAGCATATAGGCGAGCGGGACATTGACCGCGATGTAATCGGTGATGCGCAGCCAGTTGAGACCGCCGCGCCAGGCGACCCAGGTAATCGCGATCAGAACGCCGATGACCCCGCCGTGGAAGCTCATCCCGCCTTCCCACAGCTTGAACACATCGGCGCTGGCGAACAGCTCGGGCTTGTAGAACGCCGCATAGCCGAGTCGCCCGCCGAGGATGACCCCGAGCGTGCAATAGAAGAACAGATCGTCCGCATGGCGCTGCGCCATCGGCGCGCCGGGGGCCTTGATCATCTTGGACAGGTGCCAATAGCCCAGCAGGATGCCCAGCAGGTAGGCGAGCGAGTAGAAGCGCAGCTGGAAGCCGCCGATCTCGAAGAGATAGGGCCGTAGCCCCAGATTCTCCCAGTAGATCGGCTCTGCCGCGCCCGATGCAGCCAGTAGTGACAGCAAGTGGTTATCCCCTTAGAGGTGTGCCCAAGGCCGCGTCCGGCGACCCATCGGGGGCGGCTTTTGGCATAGCAGGGGATTTGGGGAAAGCCTGCGTCGAGCCGCAGTTCATGCGCGAGCCTCGAGCACGAGGCCGCGTGCCGATTTGGAGAGGACACGAAACAACCCATGCCGACACAACTCGACAAGGATATCGACCGGATCACCAGGGCAGTGACCGAACCCGGCCAGATGTTCGAGCTGACCGAAGTCACCCGCCGCGGCGTCACCATGCCCGCGTTCAAGAATGCGCCGCCCAGCGTGGCGCATTATTTCGCGCATTTCTGCAACGAGAAGAAGGACGAGCTGTTCATCGTCGATGGCGAAATGCGGCTGACCTTCGGCGAAGTGTGGGGCGCGGCCTCGCATGTCGCGCACAGCCTTGCGACCGAGCACGGGATCGCCAAGGGCGACCGGGTCGGCATTGCCGCGCGCAATTCGGCCAACTGGATCATCGCCTATATGGGCATCCTGATGGCGGGCGGCTGCGCCACGCTGCTCAACGGCTGGTGGACCGGCGAGGAACTGGCCTACGGAATCGACCTTTGCGAGTGCAAGCTGGTGCTCGCCGATGCACAGCGCGCCGAGCGGCTCGATGGGGTCAAACACGGCGCCAAGGTCGTCGTGTTCGGCCACGGCGTTCCGTCCGAGGGGCTCGCCCCCATCTGGGCGGCGGGCAATACCGCGATGGCCATGCTCGGCCAGCTCGGTCCCGACGATCTTGCCACCATCCTCTATACCTCCGGATCGACCGGCCATCCCAAGGGCGCCTATTCGGATCATCTCGGCGTTGTGTCGGGCACGATGAACTACGTCTGCCAGACGGCGATGATGCTCCAGCTGCTGACCGAGAACGACGCCGCGCCGACCGTCCAGCCGAGCGCGCTGGTGGCGGTGCCGCTGTTCCATGTGACCGGCGAAGTGCCGCTCATGCTGCAAAGCTTCGCTATGGGACGCAAGCTGGTGCTGATGCCCAAGTGGGATGCGACCAATGCGCTCGAACTGCTCGAGAAGGAACAGATCACCTATTTCGTCGGCGTTCCGCTGATGAGCTATGAGATCGCGGTCCATCCCGAGCGCGAGAAATACGATCTGTCGCAGTGCAAGACCTTTGCCGGTGGCGGCGCGGCGCGCCCGATCGAACACGTCAAGAAGATCAAGGATGCGTTCAAGGACGGCTTCCCCGCGCTCGGCTATGGCCTGACCGAAACCAATGGAGTCGGGGCGGGCAATCTCAACGAGAACTATCTCGCCAAGCCCAACAGTACCGGCATGCCCTCACGGCCGCTGGTCGACATGGCCATTCTCGACGATGACGGCAAACCGCTCGAGCAGGGCAAGATCGGCGAGGTTTCGATCCGCTCGGTGTGCAACTTCCTCGGCTATTGGAAGAACGAGGACGCGACCAAGGCGGCCTATTCGGACGATGCCTATTTCCGCACCGGCGATCTCGGCTATCTCGACGAGGACAATTACCTCTTCATCGTCGACCGCAAGAAGGACATCATCATCCGCGGCGGCGAGAACATCAGCTGCATCGAGGTCGAAGAAGCGCTCTACGCGCATCCCAAGGTTGCCGAATGCTCGGTTTTCGGCCTGCCCGACGAACGCTTCGGCGAAATTCCGGCGGCGGTCTATTACCCGCATCCGGGGCAGAGCCTGTCGGTCGAGGAACTGCAGGAGTTCCTGCGCGAACATATCGCTGCCTTCAAGGTGCCGTCGGTCATGTGGCAGAGCGAGGAACAGCTTCCCCGCCTTGGTACGCAGAAGGTCGACAAGCGCACCGTCAAGGCGACCTACGCCAAGGAGCACCTGGCCGCTTGAGCGTGACCCGTGTCCCCCGCCAGCGTGCCATCATCGACCGGCGGCAGCTTGCCTCCGGGATCGAGGCGCTGGTCGGGGAGCACGGCGACAAGGCCCGCCCGCATGTGGTGGCGCTGCTCAAGGCCGCCCTCGACCAGGGCCGCGCCGAGCTTGAGCGGCGGCTGGAGGAAAAGCCTTCGGCAGGACACGAGAATGCGGGTGGCTTCGCCTTCCTGATCGACCAGCTGATCCGGGTGATCCACGATCACGCGACCACCCATCTCTATTCCAGCGCCAATCGCTCGCAGGCCGAACGGCTCGCGGTGATGGCAGTGGGCGGCTATGGCCGCGCGGAAATGTCGCCGCATTCGGATGTCGACATCGCCTTCCTCGTCGGCGGCAGGAAAACCGCCTGGTGCGAGCAGGTGGTCGAGGCGATGCTCTACCTGATGTGGGACCTCGGGCTGAAGGTCGGCCATTCGACGCGCACGCTCGACGAAGCGATGCGCCTGTCGAAGAACGACCTGACCATCCGCACCGCATTGCTCGAAGGGCGCTATGTCTGGGGCGACCAGGAGCTTTACGACGAGGGCTCGCGCCGCTTTACGACCGAAGTCGTGCGCGGCAACGAACGCGCCTTCGTCACCGAGAAACTGGCCGAGCGCAATGCGCGCCACAAGCGCATGGGCGACAGCCGCTATGTCGTCGAACCCAATGTGAAGGACGGCAAGGGGGGCCTGCGCGACCTGCATACGCTCTACTGGATCGGCAAGTTCATCCACCGCGTCCGCGCCGCCGCCGAACTGGTCGATGTCGGCCTGTTCACCCAGTCCGAATACCGCAGCTTCCGCCGCGCGGAAAACTTCCTGCTCGCAGTGCGCAGCCATATGCATGTGCTGACCGGGCGCGCCGAGGACCGGCTGACCTTCGACCTCCAGCGCCGCATTGCCGAACGGATGAATTTCGCCGAGCGGCCGGGCAAGAGCTCGGTCGAACGGTTCATGCAATTCTATTTCCTGCAGGCGAAGCGGGTCGGATCGCTAACCGGCATTTTCCTCGCGCATATCGACGAACAGTTCGAGGCCAAGACCGCTCGGCGTGGGTTCTTCGCCGGGTGGAAGCAGAAGGCGCGTATCCTCAAGGGATACCGGGTCTATGGCGGAAAGATCGCCGCCCCGACGGACGAATGGTTCAAGCAGGATCCGGTGCGGCTGATCGAGATTTTCCAGCTGGCCGAGGCCGAAGAGCTCGAAATCCACCCTGAAACCATGCGTCAGGCCAATCGCGACAGCGGGCTGATCGACCACAAGATTCGCGAGGATGCCCGCGCCAATGCGCTGTTCCTCGACCTGCTGTGTGGTCGCAACGATCCCGAGTTGGTCTTGCGCTGGATGAACGAGGCCAACGTCTTCGGGAAATTCGTGCCCGATTTCGGCAAGGTCAACGCACAGATGCAGTTCGACATGTACCACCATTATACGGTGGACGAGCACACCATCCGCGCGATCGGCCTGCTCAACCAGATCGAGAAGGGCGAACTGGCGGGCGACCATCCGCGCGCGACGCGGCTGATCCACAAGGTGGGATCGCGCCGCACCGCCTATGTCGCCGCACTGCTGCACGATATCGCCAAGGGCCGCGGGGGCGACCATTCGGTGCTCGGCGCCGAAGTCGCCGAAGAATTGTGCCCGCGCTTCGGCCTCACCGAAAGCGAAACCGAGATGGTCGCCTGGCTGGTGCGCAACCATTTGCTGATGAGCCACACCGCGCAAAAACGCGACCTGACCGATCCCAAGACGATCGAGGATTTCGTCGGGCATGTGCAGAGCCACGAACGGCTGCGCCATCTCGCCATCCTCACTGCGGTCGATATCCGCGCGGTCGGTCCCGGCACGTGGAACAGCTGGAAGGGGCAGTTGCTGGGCGAGCTTTACGACGTCTCCAGCGAACGCCTGCGGCTGGGGCATATGCGTCACGGCCGCGATCAGAAGGTCGCGCACAAACAGGCCGAAGTGGTCGATTTGCTGGGTGAACGGTCCGGGCTGGTCAAGGATCTCGCCGAGACCGTGGGCGATGCCTATTGGATCGCCGAGCCGACCGATATCATCGCGCTCAACCTGGTGCATTATGCCGCGGCGCGCGCGGCGGAGCACGAACTGTCGATCCATTGCGAATATTACGAGGCGCGCGGAGCGACGCTGGTCACGGTGATCGCCGCCGACCACCCGGGCCTGTTTTACCGCATAGCGGGCGGCATCCACCTCGCCGGCGGGAATATCATCGATGCGCGCATCCACACGACGCGGATGGGCTGGGCGCTGGACAATTTCCTCGTCCAGGACCCGCATGGCGATCCCTTCGCCGAAGCGGGCCAGCTCGACCGGCTGAAGAAAAGCATTGCCGATGCGCTGGCGCACCGGGTCGATCTCGCCCCGCGTCTCGCGCAGCGACCGCTGCCGCACAGCCGCGCGCGCGCCTTCGACGTCGCCCCGCGCGTCCTGTTCGACAACAAGGCGTCGAACAAATTCACCGTCATCGAAGTCAATGCGCGCGACCGTTCGGCGCTGCTCAACCGCCTGGCGCGCGCGCTGTTCGAAAGCCGGCTGGTGGTGCATTCGGCGCATATCACCAATTACGGCGAACGCGCAGCCGACACCTTCTATGTGACCGACCTTACGGGCGGAAAGCTGGAGCCGGGCGAGCGGATGAACCGCATCGAGGCGCGGCTGATGGAAGCCGCCAGCGATGCCACGCAGGACCGCCTCGAGAACGCGTGATGGGGCAGGCCGTACCCGGCTGGCCCGTCAGTCCTGCGGGGGACGCGCGCCGAACAGCGCGGTGCCCACACGCACATGCGTCGCGCCCAGCTTGATCGCGGTTTCGTAGTCCCCGCTCATGCCCATGCTGCGGCCTTCAAGGCCGTGGTCGCGCGCGAGCTTGTCGAGGAAGGCGAAGAACGGCGCGGGCTCGATATCGGCAGGCGGCAGGCACATCAGCCCCGCGATCGGGATATCGGCCGAGCGCGCCTGATCGAGCAGTGCGGGCAACTCGGCCAGCGGGCAGCCGCCCTTTTGCTGTTCCTCGCCCAGATCGACCTGCACGAAGCAGGGCACGCGATTGCCCGCCTTGTCCATCGCCTTGCCCAGCGCCTTGACGAGGCTGGGCCGGTCGAGCGAGTGGATGACATCGAACAGCGCGACCGCATCGTCGGCCTTGTTCGACTGCAACTGGCCGATCAGGTGCAACTGGACCGCGGGATGCGCCTCGCGCAGCGCGGGCCACTTGCCCTGCGCTTCCTGCACGCGGTTTTCGCCGAAGTGGCGCTGGCCTTCACGCAGCAGCGGTTCGATCGCTGCGGCCGGGTGCATCTTGCTGACGGCGATCAGTGTCACCTCGCCCGGTTCGCGGCGGGCGATCCGGCAGGCGGCGGCGATATTGGCCTGGACGTGTTGAAGCGGGGTCTCTGCCTTTTCCATCGCGCCGCGCTATAGCGACAATATGCGCGATAAACAGTCCCTCCCGCTGATCTGGTTGCTAAGCGATGCCCGCAACGACGCGCGGCTGGAGGAAGTGCTCGCAGCGCTCCCGCAAGGCTCGGGTTTCGTCTTTCGCCATTACCACCTGGACCCCGCCGCCCGGCGCGCGCGCTTCGGCACCCTCGCCGCCGTGGCGCGGGCGCGCGGGCATACGGTCGTGCTCGCGGATACGCAGGAGTGGGGCGCGGACGGCCATTACGGCACGCCTGAGCGGCTCGGCCGCGGCCTGCGGCTTGCCGCCGCGCATGACGAGCGGGAAATGCAGGCCGCCGTGGCGGCCCAGGCCGACGGCATCTTCCTCTCGCCGGTCTTCCCGACCGCCTCGCACCCCGGCGCCGCCACGCTGGGCATTGCCGGGTTTCACGCATTGGCAGACAGATCTCCCGTCCCCGTCATCGCGCTGGGCGGCATGACACACGAGCGCGCGCGCGAACTCGACTGGCCACGCTGGGGCGCGATCGACGGACTCGGTTCGACGAAGGCCGCTTGACGGCGGAGTCCCCGAGGATTCATACTGCGCGCTCTCAACGGATCAGGGGACCCCACATGGCTTCGCGCGCAGGCGCAGCACCCGATTGGCGCGCGGCGTTTCGCCGCTCCTTCCGCCGTGCCACGCATATGGCGGGCGCCGGAGTGCTGTTCGCGCTGCTCGTTTTCCTGACGCTGGCCCTGGCGAGCTACACCCAGACCGATCCCAGCCCCTCGACCGCGGCCAGCGGGGCGGACATCCGCAACTGGATGGGCGCCAGCGGGGCCTGGGCGAGCGAACGCGCGCTCAATTTCCTCGGCCTGCCCGCAGTGCTGCTGCTGCCGCTGTTCTATATCTCCGCGCGGCGGCTGTGGACCGGGGTCGAGCGCGAGGACGAGGAGGAAACGCCCGGCCGCTGGTGGCGCCCTGTCGCCATGCTGCTCGCCGCGATCGCGCTGCTCGACACGGTGCTGGCACTGGTTTTCGATCCCGCCACCGGCAGCCTGCCGGCAGGTGTCGGCGGGTTGTTCGGCCAGCTCGGCGGGCTGGGGATCGAGGCGGTGGCGGAGCGCTTCGGCGGCGCATTCTCCGGCTGGATCGTGCTGGTCCTCGCCCTGATCGCGCTGGGCGGCGGCATCGCGCTGGTCACCCGCGTCTTCGCGATCGACTGGGCGCAATTCCTCACCCTGCCCGACTTCGTGAAACGCAAGGCGCAGCTGCCCGAGCTCGACCTGCCGCTCGCGCCGAAGAAGCAGAAGCGCGCGGCCAAATCGTCCGAGGATGACGAGGCGGAGCCGGTGCCGATGAACGAGCCGCGGCGCGCACCCGAAATCGCCGATCCTGCGCCGACCCCGGTTCAGCCCAGGCCGGCCAAGGCCAAGCAGCGCGACATGTTCGCCAATTACCAGCTACCGAGCCACGACCTGCTCGACGATGCGCCCGATCATACCGCGCCCAAGCTCGACAAGATGGCGCTCGAACGCAATGCGCGGCTGCTCGAAAACGTGCTCGACGATTTCAACGTCAAGGGCGAGATCACTGCGGTCCGCGCCGGGCCGGTGGTCACCATGTACGAACTCGAACCCGCGCCAGGCATCAAGGCCAGCCGCGTGGTCGGGCTGGCCGAGGACATCGCGCGCAACATGTCCGCGATCAGCGCGCGCGTGTCGCCGATCCCCGGCAAGACGGTCATCGGCATCGAACTGCCCAATGCCGACCGCCAGATGGTCAGCTACAAGCAGCTCGCCAATTCGGCCGCATTCGTCGACCACCAGGGCAGCCTGCCGATGATCCTCGGCAAGGATATCGCAGGCGAACCGATCGTCGCCGATCTGGCCGCCATGCCGCATCTGCTGGTCGCGGGCACCACCGGTTCGGGCAAGTCGGTCGGACTGAACGCCATCCTGCTGTCGCTGCTCTACCGCTTCACGCCCGACGAATGCCGGTTGATCCTGATCGACCCCAAGGTGCTCGAGCTGAAAAGCTATGACGACATCCCCCACCTGCTCAGCCCGGTGGTGACCGAGCCGCACAAATCGGTGCGCGCGCTCAAATGGGCGGTCGAGGAGATGGAGCGGCGCTACCGGATGATGTCGTCGGTCAATTCGCGTAATATCGCCGGCTTCAACGAGAAGGTCGGCAAGGCGATCGAGAAGGGCAAGCCGCTCGGCCGCCGGGTGCAGACCGGCTTCGACCCCGAAACCGGCGAGGAGCTCTACGAGGAAGAGCAGCTCGATTACGAACCGCTGCCGCTGATCGTGTTGATCGTCGATGAGCTGGCCGATCTGATGGTCACCGTGGGCAAGGAAATCGAAGTGCTGATCCAGCGGCTGTCGCAGAAGAGCCGCGCGGCGGGCATTCATCTGATCATGGCGACGCAGCGCCCCTCGGTCGATGTCATCACCGGCGTCATCAAGGCGAACCTGCCGACGCGCATCAGCTTCAAGGTGACCAGCCGCATCGACAGCCGGACCATCCTCGGCGAGCAGGGTGCCGAGCAGCTGCTGGGCAAGGGCGACATGCTCTACAAGCCCAATACCGGCGCGATGATCCGCGTCCACGGCCCCTTCGTCAGCGACGAGGAAGTCGAACGCGTCGCGACCCATTGGCGCGCGCAGGGCAAGCCCGATTACGTCGATGCGGTCACCGAGGAGCCCGAGGATGGCGGCTTTAATTTCGAGGACGAGTTTACCGCGTCGGACAATCCCGAAGAACGCAAATATCGCCAGGCCTGCCAGATCGTGATCGAAAACCAGAAGGCCTCGGGTTCGTGGCTGCAGCGCCAGATGGGGGTCGGCTACAACACCGCCGCCAAGTGGATCGAACGCATGGAAGCCGAAGGGCTGGTCGGTCCGGCCAACCATGTCGGGCGGCGCGAGATATTCCGCGATCAGGACGGTAACCCGCTCTGACCGCCATACGGACAAACCACGAGGTTCAGAATCCGCGCGACTCGCGGGGATGGGCGAGCTAGATAGCGCGCCGATGACCAGCCCGACCGACGACACCGCAAGCACAGCCGAGACCGACAAGGCCCGCACCGGAGCTTTCGCCAGCCGCCGGCCGATCAGCCGGTTGACGATACTGCGCGCGCTGGTCGAAGTGCGCATGTGGTGGCGAGACGGGGTGATCGCCGATCTCGACCATGTCGCCACGATCGAACGCGTGCGCGGCGAATCGCTGCTCACCAGCCGCTATATCTTCATGACCGCGATGAGCGCGGGCATCGCGATCCTCGGCCTGCTGCTGTCGTCGCCTGCGGTGGTCATCGGCGCCATGCTGCTCTCGCCGCTGATGAACCCGATCCTCGGCACCGGCTTCTCGCTCGCCACGGGCGATGCCGATTGGCTGCGGCGCTGCGGCAAGGCGCTGGTGGCGGGGTCGGTCTTCGCAATCCTGTTCTGTGCGCTGATCGTCTATTTCTCGCCGCTGCAGACGGTGACCGAGGAAATCGCCGCACGCACGCGGCCCAATCTGTTCGACTTGCTGGTCGCGCTGTTTTCGGCGCTGGCCGGATCCTATGCCGTGATCCGCGGGCGCGAAGGCACCATCGTGGGCGTGGCGATCGCCACCGCCCTGATGCCGCCGCTGGCGGTGGTGGGCTTCGGCCTCGCCACCTTCAATTGGACGGTCTTCGGCGGCGCGCTGGGCCTGTTCATCACCAACCTCGTGACGATCGGCCTGACCGCGGCGCTCATGGCGCGGCTCTACGGCTTCCAGTCGGACATGACGCACCGCCAGACCCGGTTGCAGTCGATGGTGATGGTGGCGGTGTTTGTCTCGCTGGCGGTGCCGCTCGGCTTCTCGCTGAGAACGATTGCCTGGGAGGCCAACGGCCAGCGAATCGTCAACCAGGAGGTCGCCGAGGCCTTCACCGGACGCGCGCGGGTCGAACAGCCGATCGTCAATTGGGCGGCCGAACCCGTAACCATCGCCGCCAGCGTCTTTACTCCCGAGTTCAATCCCGGCGCCGACAGCGAGGTGGCCGAGCGGCTGTCCCAGCGGCTGGGACGGCCGATTGTGGTGACGATCGACCAGTTCCAGGTCGGTACCGATCCGGGCGCCGCCGAGCAGGCTGCATTGGCGCAGGCGCGCGTGCGCGAAGCGGCCGAGGCGAGCGAGCGCCAGATCGCGACACTGGGGCAAAGCGTCGCTCTGATCGCCGGAGTCGCGCGCAAGGATGTGATGCTCGACCGCGAGAACCAGACGGTTCAGGCGACCGCACAACCGCTCGCAGGTCTCACCCTCTCGGGCTACCGCCAGCTGGAGCAGCGGCTCGAGCGCACGACGCCGGGCTGGACGGTCGATTTGCGCCCGCCCCTTGTCGCCCTGCCCGAGGTTACCGTCGGCGAAGAGGGTCTCGATGACGCGAATACGTCGCGCGTCGCGCTGATCGGCTGGGCTGCGCGGCGCACCGGTCTGCGGATTACCTTGAGTGGCAGCGAAAGTGCGCTTGCCGCAGTGACGCAGGCGCTCGGCGCGGACGCCCGCTATATCGACACTCGCACATCGGGAGCCGGGAATACCGTGACCGCCGCCTGGTCGACGGCTGCGGGCACTGTGCCCGACTAGACCCGGCCGGGCCTGCAAGAAGGGGACAGGCTTGCCGCCGCTTGGTTGCAGTTGTAACGGACGCGCGCAACCAAGGAGTCCCCCCATGCGCATCGGCAGCCCCAAGGAAATCAAGAACCACGAATACCGCGTCGGCCTGACGCCCGAGAGCGCGAAAGAGCTCGTCATGCAGGGCCACGAAGTGTGGATCGAGACCCAGGCGGGTGCCGGCATCGACGCCAATGACGACCAATATGTCACAGCAGGGGCGAAAATCGTCGACGGTCCCGATCCGATCTTCGCCGAATGCGAAATGGTGGTGAAGGTCAAGGAACCGCAGTCGGTCGAGCGCAAGAAGCTGCGCGAGGGCCAGATCCTCTACACTTACCTGCACCTGGCACCCGATGCGGACCAGACGAAAGAACTGCTCGACAGCGGCGTCACCGCGATCGCCTATGAAACGGTGACCGGGCCGCGTGGCCAGTTGCCGCTGCTCAAGCCGATGAGCCAGGTCGCCGGGCGCATGAGCGTGCAGGCCGGCGCTACCGCGCTCGAGAAGGCGCATGGCGGACGCGGCGTGCTACTTGGCGGTGTCCCGGGCGTGATGCCGGGCAAGGTCGTGGTGATCGGCGGCGGCGTGGTCGGCTTCAATGCCGCGCAGATGGCGGTCGGCCTCGGTGCCGACGTGACCATTCTCGACCGCGATCCCGAAGTGCTCGAAAAGGTGGGCACGCATTTCGAGGCGCGCGCCAGCACGCGCTTCTCCAACGCCGCCAATCTCTACGACGCAGTGACCGATGCCGATCTGGTGATCGGGGCGGTGCTGATCCCCGGGGCCGCGGCACCCAAACTGGTGACGCGCGAGATGCTCAAGGACATGCACAAGGGTGCGGTGCTGGTCGATGTCGCGATCGACCAGGGCGGGTGTTTCGAAACCAGCCGCGCGACCACGCATGCCGAACCGACCTATGTCATCGACGATGTCGTCCATTACTGCGTGGCCAACATGCCCGGCGCGGTGGCGCGCACGAGCACCTATGCGCTCAACAACGTGACGCTGCCGCATGCGCTGCGCATCGCGCGGATGGGCTGGAAGGATGCGCTCGCCGCCGATCCGCATCTTGCCGAAGGGCTCAACGTCCACCGCGGCGAAGTGACTTATGAAGCCGTCGCCACCGAACTCGGCTACGACTATCGCCCGGCGGCGGAACTACTGCGCTAGGTCAGACGAACGGCGCGATCACTTCGGGGCGCACCCGCGCGGGGCGCCCCGACGTGCGATCGAGCATGGCCCAGGTGGTCGCCGCGCTGACGATCACCCGGCCCGCAGAATCGCGAAAATCGACGCGGCGCAGCGACTTGGCGCCGCGTGCCCCGCCTTCGATCCAGGTCGTGCCTTCGACGCTCTGCCCCAGGTCGATATTGCCGCGGTAGTCGATCTCGTGGCGGACCACGAGCCAGACAAATTGCTCGCGGTCCTCGGGCCGCGCGGCGGCGTCCCAATGCGCGGTCGCCATGTCCTGTATCCACTGCACCCACACCGCATTGTTGACGTGCCCCATCTCGTCGATGTGGCGCGCCTCCGCGGTGAAGCTGCGGGTGAAGCTGGGTATCACTCGGCCTCGCCCATCTGCCACAGGATGAAGGCGACCTCCTCGGCGGTTTCGTAGATCGACTGGAAGCGGCCCGACTTGCCGCCGTGGCCCGCGCCCATATTGGTCTTGAGCAACAGCTCGCTGTCGCCGGTCTTCACCTCGCGCAGTTTGGCCACCCACTTGGCGGGTTCCCAATAGGTCACGCGCGGGTCGTTGAGGCCCGCGGTCACCAGCATCGGCGGGTAATCCTGCGCGGTCACCTGGTCATAGGGGCTGTAGCTGAGGATGTAGGCGAAGGCCTGCTTGCTGAGGATCGGGTTACCCCATTCGGGCCATTCGCCCGGCGTCAGCGGCAGTTCTCCGTCGAGCATGGTCGACAGCACATCGACGAAGGGTACATGCGCCACCACCGCGCCCCACAGCTCGGGATCGGTGTTGACCACCGCGCCCATCAGCTCGCCGCCCGCCGAACCGCCCGAAATGCTGATCCGGCCTTTCTCGGTATAGCCCTTGGCGACCAGCCTCTTCGCCACGTCGACGAAATCGTTGAAGGTGTTGGTGCGTTCGTTGAGCTTGCCCTGCAGGTACCACTTACGGCCCAGGTCGTCGCCGCCGCGGATATGCGCGATGGCATAGGCATAGCCGCGATCGACCAGGCTCAGCCGCGAGGTCGAGAAGCCCGGCGGGATCGCATAGCCGTAAGCGCCGTAGGCATAGAGGTGCAGCGGCCCGGTCTTCGGCCGGTCCTTGCGCATGATGATGCTGACCGGAACCATCGTGCCGTCGCGCGCGGCGATCTCGACACGCTCGGTGGTGTAGAGCGCGGGGTCGTAACCGCTGGGGATTTCCTGCTGCTTGAGCAGTTCGAGTTCGCCCGTGGCGACGTGGTAGTCATAGACCGAATCGGGCGTGACCATGCTCTCGTAGGCCAGCCGCAGGGTGTCCTGATCGTATTCGGGATTGTTGCTCAGCCCTGCGCTGAAGCTGGCCTCGGCAAAGGCGATCGGCTTGACCAGATTGGCATCCTTGTAGGACCGCAGCTGGATCTGGTCGAGCCCGCGCAGTCGCCCTTCGGTGACATAGAAGTCCTTGAACGGTTCGAAACCGGTCAGGTAAAACTCGTCCGATCCGGAAATCAGCGTGGTCCAGTCGCCCGGCGTCTCGAGCTTGGCGGTCGCCAGCCGGAAATTGACGTGATCGTCATTGGTGTGGACCCACACGATCCCGTCGCGCACATCGACATCGTATTCGACGCCCTTGCTGCGGGGTTTGACGAGGACCGGTTCGTCGGTCGGGTCACTCGCCGGAACCAGCCGGACTTCGCTGGTCTCGTTGTCGCCGGTCGAAATGATCAGCCAGTCTTCCTGCGCCGACAGGCCGGTGCCGACGCGAAAACCCTCGTCCATGGTTTCGCGGTAGAGTTCGACGTCTTCGCTGACCGGCGTGCCGAGGACATGCATGGTCGCATCGTGGACGCGCCAATTGTCGTCCGCCGTGCCATAGACCAGCGCCGTGTCGTTCTTCACCCAGACGAGGTCCGACAGCGTGCCTGGGATCTCGTCGGGCAGCAGTTCGCCCGTTTCCAGGTCCTTGATCCGCGCGGTAAAGCGTTCGGAGCCGTTGGTATCGGCGGAATAGGCGAGATAGCGGCCGTTCTGCGACACCGAAAACGCGCCCAGGCGGAAATATTCGACCCCTTCGGCCAGCGCGTTCTCGTCGAGGATCAGGACGTCGTCGCCCCCGGCAACCGGCTTGCGGTAATACTTGCGGTATTCCGCGCCTTCCTCGAACTCCGACCAGTAGAGGTAATCCCCGCGGCGCTGCGGCACGGTGGAATCGTCTTCCTTGATGCGCGCCTTCATCTCCGCGAACAATTCGTCGACCAGCGGCTGCTGCGGCTTCATCCGCGCTTCGAACCACGCGTTTTCGGCCTTCAGATGGTCGAGCACGTCCTCGTCGTCGATCGTCGGATAGGACTGGTCGCGCAGCCAGTGATAGGGGTCGGAAATCGTGATCCCGTGATGCGAATAGCTGTGGTCGCGTTTTTCGGCAGTCGGCGGCGAAGTCGGCTGTGTCACTGTGGTCCCTTCGGAATTCTGGGCGTGGAGCGGCGCGCTGAGCGCCAGCGATGCGGCAGATAGGAACGCGGCGTATCGCATGAAAGGCATAGGTGGTCCTCCCCCGGGCGGCGCAAAACTGGAAAGGAGCGCCGCGGATGACTATGACGGGGGAGTGATTATGCGGCTGCGCCACGCGCCGCAAGCACCGAGTCGCTCCCCAGCGCGACCGGCGCGAAGGAAAGGATTTCTCGATGCTGATGCAGACCCATGAAGCCCGTCTCGACGGATTGCGCAAGGAACTGGCCCGCCGCGGCCTCGACGGCTTCGTCATTCCCATCTCGGACGAGCACATGAGCGAATATGTCGGCTCCTATGCCCAGCGGCTCAACTGGCTGACCGGTTTCGGCGGCAGCGCCGGAAGTGCCGCCGTGCTGCAGGACCGCGCAGCGATGTTCACCGACGGGCGCTATACCGTCCAGGTGCGCGAGCAGGTCAGCGGGGCGCTGTACGATTACGAGGATGTGCCCGCCACATCGCCCGCCAAATGGATCGCCGCGCACGCGCCCGAGGGGGCGAAGATCGGCTATGACGCATGGCTGCACGGGATCGGCTGGGCCGAGGAGGCCGAAGCCGCGTTCGCACGCAGGGGCATCGAACTGGTCCCGGTGGACGGCAATCCGATCGATGCGATCTGGGACGACCGTCCGCAGGCCTCGCTGGCCGCAGCGGTGCCGCATGGCGACGCGCATGCCGGACGATCAAGCGCCGACAAGCGTTCCGAAGTGGCCGACTGGCTCAAGCAGGAAGGGTATGACGCGACCGTCGTCAGCGCGCTCGATTCGGTCGCGTGGCTGCTGAACATGCGCGGCAGCGATGTCGACAACACGCCGGTCGCGCTGTCCTATGTCCTGGCGCATGCCGATGGCACCGCCGAACTGTTCATCGCGCCCGACAAGGTCACGCCCGAACTCACTCAGCATCTCGGCAATGCGGTGACGGTGCGCGACCGCGCGGAATTCGTACCCGCGCTCGAGGCGCTGGAGGGCAAGCGGGTCGCGGTCGATCCGAACCATGCGGTGGCGGGCATCTTCCACGCGCTGGAACAGGGCGGCGCCAGCGTGGTGCGTACCGACGATCCGACCGTGCTGCCCAAGGCGATCAAGAACCCGGCCGAACAGCAGGGCCACCGCGATGCCCAGTCGCGCGATGGTGCCGCCGTGGCGCGGTTCCTGCGCTGGCTCGGCATCGAAGCGCCCAAGGGCGGCATCGACGAACTGACCGCGGCGGCCAAGCTGCGCGAATTCCGCGAAGCGGGCGGCCTGCTCAAGGATGCGAGCTTCGATACGATCAGCGCCGCGGCGGGCCATGCCGCGCTGCCGCATTACAAGGTCGATGAAGACAGCAATATCCCGATCCCGCCCTCGTCGATCTACCTCGTCGATTCGGGCGGCCAGTATCTCGACGGCACCACCGACATCACCCGCACCGTGTGGATCGGCCCGGGCGAACCGACCGCCGAGATGGTCGAGCGCAACACGCGCGTGCTCAAGGGCCATATCCAGCTCGACATGCAGAAATTCCCCGATCGCACCACTGGCGGCGCGCTCGACGCGCTGGCCCGGATGCATCTGTGGAACGGCGGGGTCGATTACGGCCACGGCACCGGTCACGGCGTCGGCAGCTTCCTCTCGGTCCACGAGGGCCCGCAGCGGATCAGCAAGCCGGGCGGCGCCTTCCCCGGCACCGAAACCTCGCTGCGCGAGGGGATGATCCTGTCGAACGAGCCCGGTTACTACAAGCCCGGCGAATACGGCATCCGGATCGAGAACCTCGTGCTGGTGGTCGATGCGGGCCTTGCGGACAGCGAGGGCAAGTATCTCGGCTTCGAAACGCTGACGATGGTTCCGCTCGACCGGACGCTGGTCGACCGCGCGCTGCTCAGCGAGGCCGAGATCGGCTGGTGGAACGACTATCACACCGCGGTCTACGCCACGCTTGCCCCGCAGCTCGAGGGCGATGATCTCGCCTGGCTCGAGGAGCAATGCGCGCCCTTGTAGGCCAGATCATGTTCCCCTAATGTTCCACCGGTCGCGAGTCGTTTTCGACAAGGAGAGTGCAGATGATCGGATATGTGACACTGGGGACCAACGATCTCGAGCGGGCGGCTCGGTTCTACGATCCCATCGCGGCCGAACTGGGCGTGGGGCGGATGATGGATTTCGACAGCTTCATTGCTTGGGGCAATATGGACGGCGCGGCGGGTATCGCTGCGACCAAGCCGTTCGATGGCGAAGCGGCGACCGTCGGCAATGGCACCATGGTGGCCCTGCAGGCGCAGGACCGCGATCAGGTGCAGCGGCTGTACGACATCGCGCTGGCCAACGGCGGCACCAGCGAGGGTGAACCGGGTCCCCGCGGCGAACCCGACGCCAACGGCATGGTCTTCTATGCCGCCTATTTCCGCGATCCCGATGGCAACAAGCTCAACGCTTTCCTGATGGACAAGGTGGCCTGACATGGCCCGGCCGCACCGTCTCGCCGACAGTTTCATCCATCTGGGTCTGGGAGCGACGGCGGTGCCGCAGCCGCCCTTCGACGGGCTCGAATGGTACGAAGCCTATGGCGAGCGGCACGGGGCCGACGGGCGCGAGGGGCGGCTGGTCAGCCAGCACCATTTTACCGAAAGCTGGCCGAGTTGGGAAATGCACCCGCTGGGCGAAGAGGTGGTGATCTGCACCGCGGGCACGATGGTGGTGACGCAGGAATTTCCAGACGGGCGGCGCGAAACCACCTCACTCGCGGCGGGGGAGTATGCCATCAACCCCGCGGGCGTATGGCATATTGCCGATATCGATAGCGAAGCCACCGCGATATTCATTACCGCGGGCGAGGGCACCCGGCACCGGCCCCGCTGACTTGCAGCGCGATGAACAGGTCCGCCGGGCCGATGCAATCTGTTACAATTCAGGCCATGTTCGGGATATTGCTGCGACATTGCAGGCCTAGAAACGGGGATACGAGCTGCGGCGGGCGAATACGTCCCTCCCCTCAGACCCCTGGTCCGTCGCAGCTCTCCACTTTTGGAGATAACCCATGAACAAGACCTTCCTCACTCTCTCCGCTGCCGTGCTGGCGCTGACCGGCACTGCTGCTATTGCGCAGCACCGTGGCGGGGAAAATCTCGACACCGATGGCGATGGCCGCATCACGCTGGCCGAAATGCAGGCCACCAGCGCTGCGCGCTTCGCCCGCATGGATGCCAATGGCGATGGTGTGCTCAATGCCGACGACCGAGCGGCAGTGGGCGCCGAAATGTTCGCCCAGGCGGACACCGATGGTAATGGCGAACTGACCGCAGCCGAAATGAAGGCTGCGCATGAAGCCCGCAAGGCGAACCGGCCCGAACGCGGCGATCGCGCGGACCGTCGCGGCCGGCGCGGCGGTGACCGCAGCGCACGCATGGCCGAGCAGTTCGCCAAGGCCGATACCGACCAGTCGGGCGGCCTCTCGCAAGCCGAACTGGCCGCAATGCACGAAGCCCGCGGCGAACGCGGCAAACGTGGTGGCCGTGACGGAAAGCGCGGCGGCATGCACATGACCGCCGATACCAATGGCGACCAGGCGATCAGCCGCGCCGAATTCGATGCCTCGGTCGAGGCGCGTTTCGCCAAGCTCGACACCAATGGCGACGGCGCGATTTCAGCCGAGGAACGCGAGGCACAGAAGGGCGAACGCCGTGCCAAGCGCGGCGAGCGCCGCGGCCAGTAACGCTTGATCGCAGGGACCACCGGGCGGTAGGCGCGGAATTGAATTACCTATGACCGAACCCGCGCCCACTTCCATCCTGCTCGTCGATGACGAACGCAGCCTGCGCGAACCCCTGGCGGAGTATCTTACCCGCCAGGGGTTCGTCGTGCGCGAGGCGGACAGCGCCGCGCAGGCGCGCACGCTGCTGGCGCAGGAATTGCCCGACCTTGCGCTGCTCGACATCATGATGCCCGGCGAAGACGGGCTGTCGCTGTGCCGCCACCTGGTCGAAAGCCGCGGCTTGCCGACGATCCTGCTGACCGCCAAGGGCGAAGCGATGGACCGGATCATCGGCCTGGAAATCGGCGCCGATGACTATGTCACCAAGCCTTTCGAACCGCGCGAACTGGTGGCGCGTATCCGGTCGGTGCTGCGCCGTGCCGAACGGCCTGCCGCCGTGGCCGACGAGGAATTGCTCTATCGGTTCGAAGACTGGCAGCTCGATCCGCTCAAGCGGCGCCTGACCGATCCCGACAATGCGCTGGTGCCGCTTTCGACCGCCGAGTTCCGCATGCTGCGCGCCTTTTGCGATCACCCGCGGCAGGTCCTCGACCGCGACCGGCTGCTCGATATGGTGCAGGGGCGCGAGGCGCAGCTATTCGACCGCGCGGTCGATAACCAGATCAGCCGGCTCAGGCGCAAGATCGAAACCGACAGCCGCAATCCGCATTTCATCCAGACCGTGCGCGGCGGCGGCTATCGCTTCGGTGCCGAGGTCACGCGCGTGGCGCGCGATGACAGCGCATGACGCGTGTCCTGCCCCGTAGCCTGCTGGGCCAGGTCATGCTGGCGCTGGCCGCCGCGCTGCTGATCGCGCAGGCCATCTCGGCGACCATGCTCTACCGCGCGGCCTCCGAACGGCGCGAGCTTGCCGTGACCAGCGCTGCGAGCTTCCAGCTCCTCGTCGGCCAGCGCCGCGACCTGCGCGACGAACGGCGCCGGCGCGCGCGTCCACCATCGGGCAGACCCGGCCCCGTCGAGGACGAACCGTTCATCCGCCTGCCGCGCAGCATCCGTTTCTCGAACAGCGAGACCAGTCCCCTGCTGCCCGGCGATGAACGCAATTCGTCGCGCGAGGCCGCGATCACCCGCCAGCTTGAACGCCAGGGCCTCGAAGTGGCCGAAATCGTCGTCACCGACCGCTCTTTGAAGTCGGATCCGCTCGTCGGCCAGCTGGAGCAGACCCACCCCGTATGGGACCAGCGCCTGCGCACCGCGCCGCATGAACTGCTGGTGGTCGGCCTGCGGCAGGCGGGCACCGATGGCTGGCAGGTCGCCCGCCTCGCCGTGCCGCCCCCCGACCGCGGCATCGTCCGCACCCTCGTTCTCCAGACGCTGATCCTGTTCCTGGTGCTCGTCGGCCTGCTCTATTTCGTGCTGCGCCGAATCACCCGCCCACTCGCCGCGCTGGCCGACCGCACCCGTCGGTTCGGGAGCGCGGGCGCGCCCGAGGAACCGCTGGTGCCCAGCGGCCCGCAGGATGTCCGCCGACTGATCGAAGCGCATAATGCGATGCAGGGACGGATCGGTTCGATGCTCGACGAAAAGGACGTCATGCTCGGTGCCATCGGGCACGATCTCAAAACCCCGCTGGCTGCGCTGCGGGTGCGCATCGAAAGCGTCGAGGACGAGGCCGCGCGCGCGAAGATGGCGGCGACGATCGAGGATATCACCCGCACGCTCGACGAGATCCTTTCGCTCGCGCGGATCGGACGCAGCGATGCGCCGCCCGAAATGACCGAGCTCGGTGCGCTGGCCGCGTCGGTGATCGAGGAATTCGAGGATTTGGGCCAGCCGGTCACGCTTGCCGGCGGCGCACGCATCGCCGCCCCGGTGCATCTCACCTGGCTCAAGCGCGGGCTGCGCAATCTCGTCACCAATGCGCTGCGCTATGCCGGCACCGCACATGTCAGCGTGCTGCGCGAAAACGGCATGGCGGTGCTGCGGGTGGAGGACGAGGGCCCCGGCATTCCCGAGGACCGCATTCACGAAATGCTTGAGCCCTTCACGCGCGGTGAGGCGAGCCGCAATCGTGAAACCGGCGGTTCCGGGCTGGGTCTGACGCTGGCGCGCGCGGTGGCCGAACAGCATGGCGGGACGTTGACGCTCGCCAACCGTCCCGAAGGCGGGTTGCGCGCCGAAATCCGCATTCCAACCTAGCGCATCAACCCGCCGACCAGATTGCGGACGAAGCGGCCCGCGATACTGCCGCCAAACTCGGTCGCGATCGACCCGGCGGCCGAGGTCGCGGCCGAACGCGCCGGATTGGCGCGGCTTTTCTTGCCCAGCACCTTGGCAGCGATGAGCGAAGCGGCGCTGCTCGCAGCGGCTCCCGCCGCGGCCTTGCCCGCCTTTTCCCATAGCGAGGTGGTCTTGCGGCTGCGCTTGCGTACTTCAGTTTCGCCCTTCTCCGCGACCTCCTCGGCAGTCGCGGCGGCGTCGACCGCCTTGGCGGCGAGCACTTCCTCGGCGCTCTCGCGATCGACTGCGACGTCGTATTTCCCATCGAGCGCGCTGACCGAATTGACGATCTTGCGCTCCTTCTCGGTCACCGGACCAAGACGCGATTGCGGCGGTTTGATCAGCGTGCGCTGGACCACCGTCGGCGCCCCGTCCTCGTCGAGCGAGGAAACCAGCGCCTCGCCCACTTTCAATTCGGTGATCGCCTGTGCGACATCGAGTTCGGGATTGATGCGGAAGGTTTCCGCTGCCGCCTTGATCGCGCGCTGGTCGCGCGGGGTGAAGGCGCGCAGCGCATGCTGGACGCGGTTGCCCAACTGGCCGGCGATCTTCTCGGGAATGTCGATCGGGTTCTGCGTGACGAAATAGACGCCCACGCCTTTCGAACGGATCAGGCGCACTACCTGTTCGACCTTGTCCTCGAGCGCTTCGGGCGCATCATCGAACAGCAGGTGTGCTTCGTCGAAGAAGAACACCAGCTTGGGCTTTTCGGGATCGCCCACTTCGGGCAGGCTTTCGAACAGTTCGGCAAGCAGCCACAGCAGGAAGGTGGCGTACAGCTTGGGCCCGCGCATCAGCTTGTCCGCGGCGAGCACGCTGATTACGCCCCGGCCCTGGTCGTCGAGCGCGAGGAAATCGTCGATCTCCAGCGCGGGTTCGCCGAAGAACATGTCCGCGCCTTGGCTCTCGAAACTCAGCAGCTGCCGCTGGATCGCCCCGACGCTGGCCTTCGACACATTGCCGTAAGTGCCCGAAAGCTCCTTCGCGTTCTCGTAGGCATAGGCGAGCATGGACTGCAGGTCGCCGAGGTCGAGCAGCAGCAATCCATCATCATCGGCATGGCGGAAGATGATGTTGAGCACGCCTTCCTGGGTTTCGTTGAGATCGAGCAGCCGCGCCAGCAGCAACGGCCCCATTTCCGAAATGGTGGTGCGGATCGGGAAGCCCTGCTCGCCATAAAGATCCCAGAAAACGGCGGCATTGTCGGCATAGGCATAGTCTTCCATGCCCAGTTCCGCCGCCCGTGCTTCGAGCTTGTCGGCATGCTTGAACTGCGGCGAACCGGCCATCGAGATGCCCGCCAGATCGCCCTTCACATCGGCAACGAAGACCGGGACGCCATTGGCGGAGAAACTTTCCGCCAGCCCCTGCAGCGTCACCGTCTTGCCGGTGCCCGTCGCCCCGGCGATCAGACCGTGGCGATTGGCCTGGTCGAGCCGCAAGTACTGGTTCTCACCATTTCCGCCCAGTCCAAGGAAAATCTCGCTCATTGCGCTGCCCGCTCCCGATGGTTCGCCCGCCCTCGCGGTGTGGCGCAGCCTTGTGGGTGCGGTCAAGCTATCCCTCGACAGGCGCAGCGCTTGCGGTAAAGGCTGGCACCGATGGCGGAAAAGCGTCCCTTTGTCCTGCTCGACGATGCGCGCGAATGCGGCGCGGCGGATGCTCTGCTGTTCGAGAACCCGCGCGAAATCTTCATCGCCCATCGCCCCGAACAGGTGGCTGAGGTGCTCGCGGCGGCGGAAGCCGCGCGGCAGGCAGGCGGCGAACTCGCAGGCTTTATCGCCTATGAAGCCGGACTGGCGCTGGAAGACCGGCTTCGCCCGCTGGCCGATGCGCGCAGCGGCGGCGCCGGGCCACTGGTCTGGCTCGGCCTGTTTGATGCACCGGCGCGGATCGCCGCCGCCGACATGCCCGACTGGCTGGCGCGGCACGCGCAAGGCGGCGGCAGTGTCGGCCCGCTCGAGCCGCAGCTGTCACCGGGCGGCTATGCGCAGGCTTTCGGGACGCTGCAGGACGCGATCCGCGCGGGCGATATCTACCAGGCCAATTTGACCTTCCCGCTGGCGGGCAATTTCACCGGCGATCCGCTGGGTCTCTATGCCGCGCTGCGCCCGGCGGCGCAGGCGGGCTATGGCGGGGTGATATTCGACGGCACGCATTGGCTGCTCAGCCTCAGCCCCGAATTGTTCGTTTCGCTCAAGGATGGCGTGGCCAAGGCCAAGCCGATGAAGGGCACCCGCCCGCGGGGCAGCGATGCGGAGACGGATGCAGCGCTGGCTGCGGAGCTCGCTGGCTCGGTCAAGGATCGCGCCGAGAATCTGATGATCGTCGATTTGATGCGCAACGATCTCGCCCGTGTCGCCGAAGCCGGCAGCGTGCGGGTGGACGAACCCTTCGCGATCGAGAGCTATCCCACCGTCCACCAGATGGTCAGCGTGGTCCGCGCCCGGCTTGGGCAGGGCGAAGGCGCGGTCGATCTCGTCCGGGCACTGTTCCCCTGCGGGTCGATCACGGGTGCGCCCAAGATCCGCGCCATGGAATTGATCGACGCGGTCGAGCGCGATCCGCGCGGCGCCTATTGCGGGGCTATCGGCCGGATCGGCGCAGGCGGCGATGCGGCCTTCAACGTGGCGATCCGCACCTTGCGGCTGACCGAGATCGAGAACGGCCGCGGCAAGGCGGTGCTGGGCGTGGGCGGCGCGATCGTCGCCGATAGCGAGCCGCGCACCGAATGGCGCGAAGCGCTGCTCAAGGGGGCCTTTGCCCGCAGTTCCTCGCCCGCTTGCCGCGCCGCGCAATTCGACCTCATTGAAACCATGCGCTTCACCCCCGACAAGGGGATCGCCCAGCTCGAAATGCACCTCCAGCGGATGAAGGACAGCGCCGCCGAACTCGGCTTTTCCTTCGACCGCCACGAAGCGCGCAACCAGCTGCATGCGCTGTGCTTCGTGCTCGAGCGGCCCAGCCGGGTACGCCTGCTGGCCGCCCGCTCGGGCGCGATCGCGCTCGAGGCGCGCGACCTGCCGCAGGCCTGGCCCGATCCGGCGCGCTGCATCGTTGTGCCGCTGCCGGTCGACCCGGGCGACTGGCGGCTGCGGCACAAGACCACCGACCGCGGGTTTTACGAGGATGCCCAGCGCATTGCGCACTGGCACGGTGCGCAAGAGGCGCTGTTCGTGCGCGAGGACGGGCTGCTGACCGAGGGCTGCGTGACCAATATCTTCGTCGCGGATGGCGACGGCGGCCTGCTCACCCCGCCCGCGCGCCTCGGCCTGCTGCCCGGTGTCTATCGCCGGACCCTGATCGAGCAAGGCCGCGTGCGCGAGGCCGACTTGCGGATCGAGGATTTGGACAAGGGCTTCTACCTCGGCAATGCGCTGCGGCTCCTGATGAAAGCGACACTCAAGACATGATGCAGATCCCGATCCTTTTCGAAGACGGCGAGGCGCTGGTGATCGACAAGCCTTCCGGGCTGCCGATCGAACGCCCGCGGCGCGGCGGCGCGTGCCTCGAAGACCATTTCGAGCAGCTCAAGCTGGGGTTCCAGCGCGCGCCGGTGCCGGTGCACCGGATCGATACCGACACCAGCGGCTGCCTGCTGCTGGCGCGCAATCCCAAGGCGCTGACGCGGTTCTCGCGCGCCTTCGAGGAGCGGCGGGTCGAAAAGCGCTACCTCGGCGTGCTGGCCGGTGTGCCGGACGCAAGCGAAGGGACGATCGAACTGTCGCTGTCCAAGATCAGCAGCGCCGAAAAGGGCTGGCGCATGATCGCGGCGAAAAAGGGCAAGCCCTCGATCACGCATTGGCGCGTGCTCGCCGAAATCGATGGCCGCGCATTGCTCGAATTCCGCCCCGAAACCGGGCGTACCCACCAGATACGCGTGCATTGCGAGGCGGGGCTGGGCCTGCCCCTGCTGGGCGATCCGGTCTATGGCGACGGCAAGGGCGCCCCGCGCACCATGCTGCATGCCGCAGCGATCACCGTCCCGCGCGAGGGCAAACCGCCGATCGCCGCCACCGCCCCCGTCCCGCGCGACTTCGCCGCGCTCGGCTTCGGCGATGGGTAGGATAGCCGACAAGGCTCTCGAAATTGCCGAGGAGAAGTTCATCGCCTCCTCGGGCCCCGGCGGGCAGAACGTCAACAAGGTCGCCACCTCGGTCCAATTGCGGGTTGATGTGTTCCAGCTGGGCATGGATCCCGAATCGTTCGAGCGCCTCAAGGACATCGCCGGGAGCAAGTTCACCAAGGGCGGCGAAATCGTGCTCACCGCCAATGAATACCGCACGCAGGAACAGAACCGCGAGGCGGCCCGCGAACGGCTGGTCGCACTGCTTGCCGAAGCGCTCACGCCGCCGCGCAAACGCAAGCAGAGCCGCGTCAATCGCGTGGGCAAGGTCAAGCGCCTGAAGGCCAAGAAGGCGCGCGGCGAAGTGAAGTCCAAGCGTGGCCGGGTCGACTGGTAGGATGCTTGACTTTTGCCGGTGAATCGCCCAATGGGCGCGCCGGAACGGCGGTGCTCTGCGCGCCGCCCTTGTTTTTTCGGGCCCCATCGGCCCCTTTCAGATCTTTAGGAACACGCCATGGCGAAGCCCGCAACCGTCAAGATCAAGCTCGTCTCGACCGCCGACACGGGCTTCTACTATGTGACCAAGAAGAACCCCCGGAATCACACCGAGAAGTTCACCTTCCGCAAGTACGATCCCGTCGCGCGCAAGCACGTCGAGTTCAAGGAAGCCAAGATCAAGTAATGCGCAACCAGCTGAACCGCGGGAACGAGCGGGGTTCAGCGATGGTTCAATGCTCCGACCCTAACCGCAGGAGCATGAGCACCTTGTCTTTGCAAAAGCATAAATCGATTCGCGCCGCGCTAGCCCTTTCGCTGGCCGCGGCGCTTCCTGCATCCGCCCTCCTGGCGCCGGCCCCAGTGGCCGCTGCCCAGGGCGATCTCGACAAGGCCGTTGCCGCCTTGCGCGGCATCTCCACGATGAAGGCCGATTTCGTCCAGACCGACCGCAGCGGCCAGACCGTCCGCGGGGTGATGACGCTCAAGCGGCCGGGCAAGATCCGCTTCGAATACGAGAAGGGCGTGCCCATGCTCGTCGTCTCGAACGGCAAGTCGATGTATATGGTCGACTACGAGGTCAACCAGGTCCAGCGCTGGCCGATCGAGAACTCGCCGCTTGGCGCGCTGCTCGACCCGAGCCGCGACGTGAAACGCTTCGGCAAGCTGGTGCCGACCAGCCACCCCGATGTCGTCAGCGTCGAAGTACGCGATACCAAGCGGCCCGAGTTTGGCGTGATCACGCTGATCTTCGCCCGCGATGCCGCATCGCCCGGCGGGCTGCGGCTGACGCACTGGGTTGCGCTCGATTCGCAGAACCACCGCACCACCGTCCGACTCGCGAACCAGCGTTACGGCGTGGCGGTGGCCGACAGCGCGTTCACTTTCCGCGACCCGCGCCGTTCGTCCCGTCGTCCGGGATAAACGGGCACGCGGCGAATTGTGCGATCTATGCGTTATCCCGCTCCACGGCGTTCATTGAACAGCAATCGAGCGAGGCCTAATTTCTAATCCACGAGACGACACGAGGCGGGTTTCCCCCCTGTTGACCCCCTCGATCTGGTTCGTCTCGTTCCAAGCGTGACGAACGCTCACAGGAAACCCTCGCGCCAATGCCCCCGGCGCGAGGGTTTTTTGCTGTTCGCATGGGATGGGCGCGGTAGCGCGCGGGAGCCTACACCCCCGCGCGCCTGCCGCGGCTATTCCGCGTCCCAGCCGTATGCCGTGCGGATCACGTCGTAGATCAGGTTCTGCTCCATCACGCCGCGCACATTGCTCGCACCCGGGCCATTGGCATACAGCGCGACATCCTCGCCCGCATGCGTTTCCGAGCCTAGGGGCACCAGCGCCTGCTGATGCGCCGTCACCCCGGTTTCGGGGATCGGCCGGCCACCGCCTGCATCGGGCTTCACCGCGCCCGGACCATTGGCATAGCCCAGCGTGGTATAGGGCTTCCCATCGGCGGCCAGCATGGGGTCGTCGCCACGCTCGCCCCCGGCGGCGGGCGGGACGACCAGGCCGAGGATATCGTTGCCGCGCCGCGGATAGCCCGCAATGGTGAACACATGGCTGTGATCGGCCGTGACCATGATCAGCGTTTCGGCCGGGTCGGTGTTGTCGATCGCCCACTGGATCGCCCGCGCGAACTCGACCGCTTCCTCCAGCGCGTAGCCCGCCTGCCCCGCGTGGTGGCCGTGATCGATCCGCCCGCTTTCGACCATCAGGTAGAAACCATCCCCGTCGCCTGCCAGCCGGGTAACGGCCGCAGCGGTCATGTCGGTCAGCGTGGGTTCGCTGCTCTCGGCGTCCCGATCGACCATGTAGGTCATGTGGCTGGGCGAAAAGAGCCCGAGCAGCGGCGCATCGGCGGGGGCTGCGGCCAGATCGGCGGCGGTGGTGACGAAATGGCCCCCGGTGGCGGCCTGCCAGTCGCCGGGCAGGTCGGCGCTATCATCGAGCCGCAGTCCGCCGTTCTGCTTGCCATAAAATGCCACGCTGCCGCCGCCCAGCGCGACATCGAACGGTGCGCCGACCAATTGCTGCGCGATGTCGCTGCAGCCGCGTCCGCGCTGGTCTTCGGGAATGGCGGTATCGCCTTCCCAGTCGCGCGACACGCTGCGCGCATAGACCGAGGCGGGGGTCGCATGCGTGAGCCGCGCGGTGCTGACGATGCCCAGCGCCAGTCCGCGCTGCTTCACCTCTTCGCCCAGCAGGCCCAGTTCGTGCCCGCTGCCCGAAGCGCAGTCGCCCGTGGTCACGCCGGGCCCGTAGCCGAGCACGCCGATCCGGGTTTTCATGCCCGTATGCATGGCGCTGGCCGTGCCCGCGCTGTCGGCGACCTGCGCGTCGGTGTTGTAGGTCTTGACCAGCGCGACATTGTCGAAGGTCTCGAACGGCAGGACGTATTCCTCGCCGCTCTGCCCCTGCTTCTGCCCCGCATAGATGCGCGCGGCGGTGACGGTGGAAACCCCCATACCGTCGCCGATGAACAGGATGACGTTCTTCGCCTTGCCCGCGGCCTGCGTTTCGCTGGCAGCCGGTGCGGCGCGCGCCTTGTCGGGATAGTTGTAATTGTTGGTGGTGGTGCAGCCACCCAGCAACAGCGCGGCGGATGCCGCCAGCGCGGCGAGGGAAGGGGTCCGGATCATGTAGCTCTCCTGGCAATCGCCCCCGCGCTATCGGCTCGATGCGAAAAGGGAAAGGTGGAGTTTTCCCGGCGCGCGTCCTAAGTCGCTGGCCATGGTTTCTATCGCTACCTGGAACATCAATTCCGTCCGCCTGCGCATGCCCATCGTCGAGCGCTTCATCGAAGAGCAGGCGCCCGATGTGCTGTGCCTGCAGGAGATCAAGTGCCAGGAGCACCAGTTCCCCTACGAGGCGTTCCGCGCGCTGGGATACGAGCATTTCGCCGTGCATGGGCAAAAGGGCTACCACGGCGTCGCGACGGTGGCGAAAACGCCGCTCAGGGAATTCAGTCGCCACGACTGGCAGGATAATGGCGAGGCGCGCCATGTCGGGGTCGAGCTGACCGAGCATGACGGAATGATCGTCGAGAATGTCTATGTCCCCGCCGGGGGCGACGAACCGAATCGCGAGATCAACGCCAAGTTCGGCCAGAAACTCGATTTCATCGAGCGGATGACCCGCTGGGCCGATGCGGTCGACCGCCCGACGCTGATCGTTGGCGATTTCAACATCGCCCCGCTCGAAAGCGACGTGTGGAACCACAAGCAATTGCTCAAGGTCGTCAGCCACACGCCGATCGAGGTCGAGAGCCTGCAGCGCTTCATGGATGCGCACGGCTGGAGCGATATCGGGCGCGAACACGTCAAGGCGCCCGAACGCTATTACAGCTGGTGGAGCTACCGGTCGAAGGACTGGAAGGTGAACGACCGCGGCCGCCGGCTCGACCACATGTGGGCCAGCCCTGAACTCGCGCGGCAGGCCACCGGCCATTCGATCCACGAATACGCGCGCGACTGGGAAAAACCGTCGGACCATGTGCCGCTGGTGACGGAGTTCACGCTCTGAGCACGGCCTCCCCTTCACGGCGCGCGGCGCAGGCGGTGGACGCGCTGCGTCACGGCTGGCCGCTCGCCATCGAAGGGGCCCCGCTGCTGCAACCGGTCGAAACCGCTTTCGGCGAGCTGGCGGGATCGGCCATGCTGATCTCCGCCACGCGCGCGGCGACGCTCAAGCTGGCCAACCAGATCGAAGCCGCCGCACCGCGCCAGCCGGTGCTGATGCGCGGTGCCGACCGGTTCGACCTGCCCGCCGCGCTGGCGGTCGCCGATCCGGCGCTCGACATGGCCAACCCGCTCAAGGGGCCGTTCAGGGCGCTGGCGCTCGAATGGGAAGAGCAGGCGCGCGCCGCGCTCGACCTCGCCCGCGTCGCCGGCGTGCTGCCCGCCTTTCTGGTCGATCCGGAGAATGCCGGCGAAGCGGTGGCGCTGAACGCTGCCGACGTCGGCGCCTTCACCGATGCCGCGCGGCTGCAGATCGCCTCGCGCGCGCGGCTTCCCGTGGCCGCCGCCGACGATGCGCGGATCGTCGCCTTCCGCAGCCCCGACGACACGCGCGAGCATGTCGCGCTGATCATCGGCGAGCAATCGGCCGACCGCATTCCGCTGGTCCGGCTGCACTCCGAATGCCTCACGGGCGATATCCTCGGCAGTCTCAAATGCGACTGCGGCCCGCAGCTCGCCGCCGCGCTGCAGGCGATGGCGCAGGAAGCGGACAAGGGCGGCTGGGGCATACTCCTGTACATGCGGCAGGAAGGCCGCGGGATCGGCATCATCAACAAGCTGCGCGCCTACCGCCTGCAGGATCAGGGCTTCGACACGGTCGATGCCAACACGCGGCTCGGCCTGCCCGATGAAGCGCGCGATTTTCCCACTGCCGCGCGGATGCTGGACCTGCTCAATGTCGGGGAGATCCGGCTGATGACGAACAATCCGGCCAAGGTCGCGGCGCTCGCCGGGGTGGGCGTATCGATTGCCGAACGCGTGCCGCACGCGCTGCCCGACAACCCGCACAATGCCCATTACCTCGCGACCAAGCGCGACCGGTCGGGACACCTGATTTGAGCGCGATCACGATCCGGCCCGAGCGCGATGGCGATGCGCCGGCGATCTACGCGCTGACCGAGGCCGCTTTTCGGAACATGCCCTATGCCGATGGCGACGAGCAGGAGCTGGTCGACCGGCTGCGCGCCGATGGCGATCTGGCGCTGTCGCTGGTGGCCGAGGATGCGACGCGGATCGTCGGCCATGTCGCGTTTTCGCCGGTCGCCATCTCCGATGGCAGCGAGGGGTGGTTCGGGCTCGGTCCGGTCAGCGTCTGGCCCGAACTGCAGCGGCAGGGCAACGGTTCGGCGCTGATCAAGCGCGGCATTGCCGATCTGCGCGAAAGCGGTGGGCGCGGGATCGTGCTGGTCGGCGACCCGGCCTATTACGCGCGCTTCGGTTTCGAATGCGATCCCGTGCTGCGCTACAACGGGGCGGAGCCCCGCTATTTCCAGCGATTGGTGCTTGAAGGCGACGCGCCGCGCGGCGCGGTGAGCTTCGCTCCGGCGTTCAGCGCCGCTCGAAGCGCCTGACGTTGCTGCCGAGTCTGTTGTTCTCGATCACCAGCGCGTCATTGGTCCAGTCGGCAATGAAGGCCGGGCTGCGCGACAGCCCCGGGACCATCCGCGCATCGTTGTCGGCAATGACCAGCCCGTCGGACGTGTAGCGCGCGCCTTCGGCGCCGATGGCGATCATCGTCGACCAGTTTTCCTTGTCGCGCCCCTGGACGAACCAGTTTCCGCGGATCGCACCGGTCCCGCCATTGGGCAGGTCGATCAGGTAATTGGTACCGTGGCCGTTGGCATCGTCGAAACTGTTGCCCTCGATCACGTTGCGCGCCGCGCGCGACTTGAGATAATGGCCGCCGGTGCCCTGTTCGAACCGGCTGCGCGTCACCGTGACGCGGCCGTAATCGCCGGCATAGATCGAATGGGCGCAGCCGCCCGAATTTTCGCAAGTGCCCAGCCGGGTGAAGGTCGATTTGTCGACCACCAGCTCGCTGTCGACGCCATTGGTAGTCAGAATACCCTGCTGGCTGTCACGGAACCAGCTTTGCGAAACGCGCAGCGGTCCCTGTTCCAGCCGGATGCCCGCGCCATTGCCATCGGCAACCGCGATATCGGCGAAGACCAGGCCTTCGACGCTGGCCCCGCGTCCGCGCAGCACCAGCGATGCCTTGCCTTCGCACGCCTTGCCGCCCAGCAGCGCTTCGCCCGGCTGTTCGGCACGGAAATGCACCACGCCCTCGCTCTGTACCGCGCACTCGTTCCAATTGCCGGGAGCGATCACCACCGTGCCCTCGCGATTGCCGATCGCATCGACCGCGGCTTGTAGCGAGCCATAGCCGCGGCCAGTCTCGGCGACGGTGAAGCTGGCCGATCCTCCGGTCTGCGCCAGCACCGCTGCCAGCGGGATCGCGCTGACCGCCATCGCGGCAATCGCAGCAAGGAGCCAGCGCGGAAGGCGCGAAGCAGGAGAGACGAATGGCGAAACCATGGCTTTCTTCTACGCCGTGATGGTTAACAGTGGAATAACTCCGCCCATCTCGTTGTTCGTGTCAATCGCGTTCGCCGTGGCGCCAGCGCCAGCCGCCGCGTGTCTTGCGCTTTGCGACGACCAGGACGAGCGCTGTCGCGACAATCCAGACGGCTGCAGCAATGCCGGTTCCGAGAATGGGATCCCATTCGAGGAGAGGGGTGGGGGCGAGCATCACCACGATGTAACCGGCCAGCAACGCCCAGCCCTGCCAGGCGATCGGCAGCCCTGCGCCATAGCCGAAGCGTTTGGGTGCGAACCATGCCCCGTCATCACGCTTGCTCATTCGCTTGCTCCCCTGTCGCGCGTCACGAAATCCGCCACGCCCGCGACCAAGGCGCGCGATACCGGGAGCGAGGGGTCGCCATAGCTTGCGCGGTTCGCTGCGGGCGCGTCGTCCGGAATGTCCTTGAGCACATGGTTCATCGCCGGAATTTCGAGATACTTGGCCTGTGGGGCCGCCGTACGAAGCATTTGGGCGTCGGTTGTGGTGACTTGCAGATCGGTCCCGCCATGGACGATCAGCATGGGCAGGTCGGTCTGCTTTGCCAGCGCTGCGGGATCCTGCGCCATCAAATCGATGAGAAAACCCTGCACTGCGGGCGCGAAGAGGCTCTGAAGCGCCGGATGCAGCGGCGTGACATCGACGCGTTCGCCCGTCTCCAGCGTCGCGATCGCCGCTTCGGCGTCCTCCAACAAGGGCGCATTGGCGGGATTGGCGCGCAATTGCTCGCGCAGCACGGTAGCCAGCGGGCGGCCCGGCACACCGACGAGGATGATCCCGCACAGATGCGGCACCTCCTGCGCCGCGGCGAGCGCGACGATCCCGCCCTCGCTATGCCCCAGCAGCCAGAGGCACTCGGCCCCGGTCGCAGTGCGCGCCGCGCCAACCCAGCTTGCAGTGTCGGTGACATAATCGGCAATCGTGAGCGCATTGGCGTCCGCTACCGCCGCCTTGCTGGCGAACATACCGCGCTTGTCGATCCGCAATGTGCCGATGCCGCGCTCGGCCAGCGCGTCGGCGAGCAGGCGATAGGGTGCCGCAGTCACTCCCAGCGGACTGTTTCCATCGCGGTCGGTCGGGCCCGAACCCGGGATGATCAAGACCAGCGGTCGCCCTTCGGCGGGCGCGACCAGCGTTCCTGCAAGATCGCCTCGTGGCCCGGGGGCAACCAGCGTTTCCTGGGCCACCGCGGGCGCGGCGCCCACCGATGCCAGCAGGGCCCCGGCGCTCAGCCAGTGAAGCACTGTCATCTCATTCCTCCTCCTTCCTTGGTCGGCCGCGCTTGGGCGGTTTCGAAACCGGCACCTCGATCCCGCGCTTTGCCAGCGATTCGCGCAGCAGCATCTCGATCTGCGCATTGGCGCTACGCAACTCGCTCGCAGCTAGCCGTTCGATTGCGGCGTGGACCGCCGGATCGAGGCGCAGGGCGAAGGCCTTCTTCGTCATCGGATCGCGGGGCTGCGCATGGCTACTGGTAGAGCGAGCCCGCATTGATCACGGGATGCACGTCCTTCTCGCCGCACAGCACCACCATCAGATTGCTGACCATCGCCGCGCGCCGTTCGTCATCCAGCTCGACGATATTGTCCTGCGCCAGCTTGGTCAGCGCATCCTCGACCATGCCGACCGCGCCGAGCACGATCTTGGCCCGTGCGGCAATGATGGCATCGGCCTGCTGGCGCTTGAGCATGGCGCTGGCGATTTCGCTGGCGTAGGCGAGGTGGGTCAGGCCTGCCTCGTCGACGATGATCCCCGCGACCTTCAGCCGGTCGTTGAGTTCCTCGAGCAATTCGCGGTTGATGACATCCGCACCGCCGCGCAGCGTGACTTCCTCGCCTTCGAAATCGTCATAGGGATGGCGTGACCCGACCGTGCGCAGCCCCGCCTCGATCTGGATGTTCACGAATTCCTTGTAATCGTCGACATCGAAACTCGCTTGCGCGCTATCGGCGACGCGCCACACGACATTGCAGGCGATCTCGATCGGATTGCCGCGCAAATCGTTGATCTTCACGCGCTCCGAATGGATGTTGTGCGCGCGCACCGACAGCTTGTTCTTGGTCATCCACGGCCATATCCAGCGCAGCCCCTCGCGCCGTTCGGTCCCGCGATATTCGCCGAACAGCGTGATCACCGCGGCCTGGTTGGGCTGGATCATGAAAAATCCCGCGGCGAGAAACGCCAGCACGAGGATGGGCAGGACGAGCAGGCCGACGAAGGTGAGCTTGGCCGCCTTGTCCGCGCCGTCCATCGGCACATTTCCGGCAACGTTCCATATCACCAGCACCAGCAAGGCCAGGATCAGCCCCAGCATCGGATAGCCGCTGAAGCTGGACCCTGCATGCTCGCTGCTCGTCTTCATTCCCCTGAGTTCGACGGTCATGACGAATCGCTCCTCCAATAATTATGATATCATCTTTATATCATCGGAGGTTCGGGTTCAATGGTCGTCGATCGCGCGCAGGAACCGCTCGCCATAGGCTTCGAGCTTTTTCGCCCCGATGCCGGGGAGCTGGCCCAACGCGGCGAGTGTGGCGGGCCGCGCACTGGCCATCTCGCGCAGCGTCGAATCGTGGAAGACGACATAGGGCGGCACCTGCGCTTCTTCGGCGAGTTCCTTGCGCAGTGCGCGCAGCGCCTCGAACAGTGGATCGCCGACCGGATTGGGAGTCGTATCGCCGCGGCGGCGCCGTTGGCGCTTTGGCGGGACGACGATCGCGACCGCGCTCTCGCCGGTCAGGATCGCGCGCGCCGAGCCGCCCAGCGCCAATCCGCCATGTTCGGTCGCGACCAGATCGCCCCGCGCCTGCAGGGCGCGGGACAGTGGCTGGAGCAGAGCCGCTTCCTCGCCTTCGACGATCCCGAAGACGCTCAGCCGGTCGTGCCCGCGCTGGCGGATGCGCTCGTCCTCGCTCCCGGTCAGCACCTTCTGCAGATGGCCCATGCCGAAACTCTGCCCCGTGCGGTACACCGCCGACAGCAGCTTGCGCGCCAGTTCGGTGACATCGGTCACGCTCGGCTGTTCGAGGCAATTGTCGCAATTGCCGCAGCTCTGGGGCGGGTCCTCGCCGAAATGGCGCAGCAGCACCGCGCGGCGGCAGGCGGCGGTCTCGACCAGCCCGGCAAGCGCATCGAGCCGCGCGCGCTCGGCATTGCGGCGCGCCTCGTCGACTTCGGCCAGCCGCTGGCGCGCGGTGGCGAAATCGCCCGCGCCCCAGAACATCACTGCCTGGCTGGGATCGCCGTCGCGGCCCGCGCGGCCGGTTTCCTGGTAATAGCCCTCGATCGACTTGGGCACGCCGACATGCGCGACGAAGCGCACATCGGGTTTGTCGATCCCCATGCCGAAGGCGACCGTGGCGACGATCACCATGTCCTCGCTGGTCACGAAAGCCGCCTGGTTGGCAGCGCGCGTCCCCGCATCGAGACCCGCGTGATAGGGCAGCACCGCGCGCCCGGTGGCAGCGGCCAGCTTGTCCGCCAGATCCTCCACCTTGCGCCGCGTCGGGGCGTAGACGATCCCCGGACCGGGCGCGGCGGCCATCAGATCGGTCAGCTGGCGCACCGGATTGTCGCGGTGGCGAATGGCATAGCGGATATTGGGCCGGTCGAAGCCTGCGAGCACCAGCCCGTCGTCGGGGATGCCCAGCTGCGTCATCACATCGGCGCGGGTCTGCTTGTCGGCGGTGGCGGTCAACGCCAGCCGCGGAACCTGCGGAAACGCATCGAGCATGCCGCGCAGCATCCGGTAGTCGGGGCGGAAATCATGCCCCCATTCGGACACGCAATGCGCCTCGTCGATCGCGAACAGGCACAGCGGCGCCGTGCCCAGCAGGTCGCGGAAACCCGGCTGGCTGGCACGTTCGGGCGCGACATAGAGCAAATCCAGCTCGCTCGCGCGGAAAGCATCCTGCGTCTCGCGCCAATCGGCATCGGCGCTGGTCAGCGTGGCTGCCCGGATGCCGTTGGCGCGCGCGCTGCGCAGCTGGTCGTGCATCAGCGCGATCAGCGGGCTGATGACGACGCAGGTGCCGGGCAGGATGACCGCGGGGAGCTGGTAGGTCAGCGACTTGCCTGCCCCGGTCGGCATCACCGCCAGCGTCGAATCGCCCGCCAGTACGCGCGCGACCACCTCTTCCTGCCGCCCGCGGAAGCGATCGAAGCCGAAGGTCTCCTTCAGCGATTGTCCTGCGCGCGCAATTCCGGTCATGCCCGCCTGATGGCAGAAGGAACGGCACACGCAACCGGTCGCGGGCGATTTTCCCCTTGCCCCGCGCCCCGCGGTTGCGCTTTACCCGCGCGACCCATCACCGGAGTAGAGAAACCATGAACTTCCGTATCGCCCTGACCGCTGCCGCCACGCTCGCCCTTGCCGCCTGCGGCAGCACCGAAGACGCCTCGACCGAAGCCGAAGCCGACACCGTCGAAATCGCCGCCGACGATGCGCTGGCCGATGTCGAAGCCGAGCCGGTCGAAGACCCCGCCGCCAATGACGTGGCCACCGAGACCCCCGATCTGAGCCCGAGCGAGACCGCGCAGATCCAGGAAGCCGGCGACAATGCAGCCGACACCGCCGCTGCGGCGATGGACGCCATGTCGCAAGACGCCAGCAACTGAGCCTCAAGCGGGCGGGCCTCGCGGCTCGCCCGCGCCCAGCCGCGCCGTAGCGTCCTTTGCGCGCGGTGCATGTGCGCCTAGCTTCCGCAGCCATGAACCGATTCATCCCGCTCCTCGCCCTGTTCGCGCTGCCTGCCTGTTCCGGCTACGAGGAGGATACCGAACCGGTCGGCGCGGTGACACAAAGCGAGGCCGAAGCGCTCGACGATGCCGCCGAGATGATCGAGCAGCGCCGCCTGCCCGAAGGCGTGGTCCCGCCCGCGCCCGAAGCATCCGCCGAGGCCCCCGCAGGCAAGATGCCCCCCGGTGCAGCCCCGCGAGAATCGGGCGGCCCTGAGCAAATGGAGCTACCCGATGAGTGACGCCGTCCACCCCGGCATGGATGCCGAGACTTTCGACCAGTTTTTGGAACAGCTCGAACGCTATGTCCGCGAGCGGCTGATCCCGGCTGAGAAGGACGTCATCGCGAACGACCGCATCCCCGACGAGATCGTCGCGGAGATGAAGGACATGGGCCTGTTCGGCCTGACCGTCCCCGAAGAATTCGGCGGCGCGGGGCTGAACATCACGCAGTATGCCAAGGTCGTGAAGACGATGGCGTATGCCGCGCCTGCCTATCGCTCGATCTTCTCGATCAATGTCGGCATGTTCAATTCGGCGATCAAGAACGGCGGGACCGACGCACAGAAGGCCGAATGGTGGCCCAGGATCGCCGCGGGCGCGATCGCCTGCTTCGGCCTGACCGAACCCGGTTCGGGCAGCGACAGCGCCGCCATGGCGACCACCGCCAAGCCCGATCCCGATGGCAATGGCTGGATCCTCAACGGGACCAAGCGCTACATCACCAATGCCCCGCATGCCGAGGTCGGGCTGATCATGGCGCGCACCGAGAAGGACGCGCAGCCCAAGAACGCACATGTCAGCGCTTTCATCGTGCCGATGGATACGCCGGGCGTATCGACCGGCAGCCCCGACGAGAAAATGGGCCAGGCTGGTAGCCATATCTCCGACATCATGCTCGACGACGTGCATGTCCCCGGCGATGCGCTGCTGGGCGAACAGACCGGACAGGGCTTCCGCTTCGCCATGATGAGCCTCGACAATGGCCGTATCTCGGTCGGCGCGGCGAGCACCGGCTATGCGCGCCGCGCGCTCGATTCGGCGCTCAAATATGCCAATGAGCGGCAGGCCTTTGGCGAGCCGATCGCCAACTTCCAGCTGATCCAGCAAATGCTCAGCGAAAGCTGGACCGAAATCTACGCTTCCGAGGCAATGATGGCCGATGTCACCGCGCGCGTCGACCGCGGCGAAAACACGGTCAAGCACGCCGCCGCCTTCAAGGTGTTCGCCTCCGAAATGTGCGGCCGCGTGGTCGACCGCGTGGTGCAGATCTACGGCGGCGCGGGCTATCTGGCCGAATACGATGCCGAACGTTTCTTCCGCGATGCGCGCATCTACCGCATCTATGAAGGCACGACGCAGATCCTCCAGTTGCAGATCGCCAAGCACATGCTGCGCGATTATGCGGCGGGATTGTAGCGCGTGTATCAGCTTCTCGACGGACTGAGCATTATCGAGGCCTCGAGCTTCGTCGCCTCGCCCACCGCCGGCCTCTATTGCGCGCAACTGGGCGCCGAAGTGATCCGCGTCGATCACAAGGAAGGCGGGCTCGACTACGACCGTTACATGCTGACCGAGCAGGGCCGCAGCCTGAGCTGGGAAAACCTCAACCGGGCGAAGAAATCGGTCGCGCTCGACCTGCGCAGCGGCGAGGGGCGCGAACTGCTGGTCGCGCTCTCGGCCAATACGGGCAATCTCATCACCAACCTGCCCGAGAAGAGCTTCCTCGGGCATGATGCCATCGCCGCGCAGCAGCCCGAAGGCGCGCCCGAACTGGTCAGCGTGCGCATCATGGGCTGGCACGACGGGCGGCAGGCGATGGATTTCACCGTCAATGCGGCAAGCGGCTATCCGCTGATGTGCGGGCCCGAGGACTGGGACATGGCCAATGCGCCGCCGGTCAACCAGGTTCTGCCCGCATGGGATTTCATCACCGGGGCCTATTGCGCCTTCGCGCTGCTCGCCGCGCTGCGCCAGCGCGATGCCACGGGCCAGGGCAGCGAATTGCGCGTGCCGTTGGGCGATGTCGCGATCGGGACCATGGCCAATAGCGGTGCGATGGCCGAGATGCTCTATCGCGGCGGCGACCGCGAGCGGCTCGGCAATGCGATCTGGGGCGCGTTCGGGCGCGACTTCCGCAGCCGCGACGGCGTGCGCTTCATGGTCGCGGCACTGACGGCCAAGCAATGGGACGGCCTCGTCGCCGCCTTTGGCATCGGCGAGGCGATCGCCGCGCTCGAGGCCGAGCTGGGCGTGCGCTTCGCCGATGGCGACCGGCCACGCTTCGAACACCGCCACCGCCTGTTCGCCTTGTTCCAGGAACGCGCGGACAGGATGGACTGGGGCGAACTGTCCGCCAGCCTCGCCGCGCATGGCACCACTTTCGAACGCTACCGCACGATGCACGAGGCGGCGAACGACGCCGCGCTGGTGGCCGACAACCCGCTGTTCGGTGCCTCGCCCGCCAATCCCAGCGGCTTCGAATATCCGGCCACGCGCAGCTTTGCGAATATCCCCTCGCGCGAAGCCGGGGCGCCCGCGCCCGCGCCCTATCTGGGCCAGCATACCGAGGAAGTGCTCGCCGAACGGCTTGGCCTGTCCTCGGGCGCGATCGGCAAGCTCGTCGATCGCGATATCGCCCGCCTCTCCGACAAGGATTAAGCCATGACGACACTCCGCCGCGTAGCCATCTGCAAACCTCTGCGTACACCGGTCGGCAAGTTCCTCGGCAGCCTCGCCCCGCTCGAGGCGGGCGCGCTCGGCGCAGTGATCATCAAGGCGTTGGTCGAACGCAGCGGGATCGACCCCATGCGGGTGGACGACGTGGTGTTCAGTCAGGGCTATGGCAGCGGCGAGGCTCCCGCGATCGGGCGCTGGAGCTGGCTGGCGGCGGGCTATCCGATCGAAGTGCCCGGCTTCCAGCTCGACCGACGCTGCGGCTCGGGCCTGCAGGCGGTCGCGACTGCGGCGATGATGGTGCAGACCGGCGTGGCCGATTGCGTGCTCGCGGGCGGGGTCGAGAGCATGTCCAATGTCGAACATTACACCACCAAGGCGCGCCACGGCGCACGGCTGGGCGACATGGTGCTGTGGGACCGGCTGACGCGCGGCCGGCTGATGAGCCAGCCGATCGAACGCTTCGGAGTGATCACCGGCATGATCGAGACCGCGGAGAATCTCGCCAAGGATTACGACATCCGCCGCGAGGCCGCCGATGCATTCGCGGTGCGCAGCCATCAGAACGCCGCACGCGCCTGGGCCGAAGGCCGGTTCGACGACCAGCTGGTCCCGGTGGAAATCCCGCAGCGGCGCGGCGATCCGGTGGTCTTCGCGCGTGACGAGGGTTTCCGCGAAGACGCCAGCATGGACACGCTGGGCGAGCTGCGCCCGATCGACGGCAAGCGCGATGCGGATGCGATCGTGACGGCGGGCAATGCCAGCCAGCAGAACGACGCCGCCGCCGCCTGCTTGGTGGTGGCAGAGGACAAGGTGGCGGAACTGGGCCTCGAACCGATCCTGTGGTTCCATTCGTGGAGCGCGGCCGGCTGCGATCCCAGCCGGATGGGGATCGGCCCCGTCCCCGCGGTCGAACGGCTGTTCGCCAAGACCAACATGGGCTGGGACGATATCGGGCTGATCGAACTCAACGAAGCCTTCGCCCCGCAGGCGCTCGCCGTGCTCAAGGGCTGGGGTTTCGCCGAGGACGACAGCCGCCGCGAGCTGGTCAACGTCAACGGGTCGGGCATTTCGCTGGGCCATCCGATCGGCGCGACGGGGATCCGCATCCTCGCCGACATGGCGCATGAAATGCAGCGCCGCGAGGTCCGCTACGGGCTCGAGACCATGTGTATCGGCGGGGGCCAGGGAATGGCTGCCGTCTTCGAACGCGCCGCCTGATGGCCGATTGGGCCGACTGGATCGGGCGCGAACAACGCGCTGCAGACCGGCTCGATCCGGCGCTCGCCGCCCGGTGGTACGCGACCTTCGATCACGGCGCGCCGGCCTCGACCGCCATGCCGCAGGGGATCCATTTCTGCCTTTGCACGCCCGAAGCACCGACTGCGCGGCTGGGCCCCGACGGGCATCCGCTGCGCGAGGACGACCCGGCGAGCTTCCTGCCCCCGATCCCGCTGCCGCGGCGGATGTGGGCATCGAGCGCGATCCAGTTTCACGCCCCGATCGCTGTAGCCGCGACGGTCGAGCGCGTCAGCCGCGTCGTTTCGATCACGCCGAAATCGGGCAGCCGGGGCGACATGGTCTTCGTCGAGATCGATCATGAAACCAGCGCCGACGGCACCGCTGCCGTTACCGAGCGCCAGACCGCGGTCTATCTCGATGCGCTGACGGGTGAGGCACCCTTGTCCCCGCCCGAACCGACCCCGGCTGTCTTCGATCCGCAGTGGTGGGATATGCACCGCGAACTCGTGCCCGACGAGCGGCTGCTGTTCCGCTATTCGGCGCTGACCTTCAACACCCACCGCATCCACTACGATGCGCCCTATACGCGCGAGGTCGAACGCTATCGCGGGCTCGTCGTCCACGGCCCGCTCACCGCGAGCCTGCTGCTGCAGCTTGCCGGCGCGCATTTTGGCGAAAACCGCCTTGCCCACTTCGCTTTTCGCGGGGTCAGCCCCGCGATTGCGGGCGAACCGCTCCACCTCGTGCTGCGCGGCGATGGCGAGGAAATCGAGCTCGGTGCCTTTGCCGGCGATGGACGCCAGGTGACCAAGGCGTCCGCTACTCTCAGCTAGTCTTCGCGAGCGGCGCAGCCGCGTCGCCTGCGGCCCGCCGCAATGACTATTCGATGGGATAATCCGCAATCGGCTTCAGCACTGCATAGGTTTCGGCCTGCGGCTCGCGGTCCAGCGCCGGGAAGTCGATCTCCGGCGGGACGACGTGCGTATCGGGCAGCCGGTCGAGCAGATCGCGTACCAGCGTCAGCCTCCCGCGTTTCTGGTCGTTGAAATCGACCAGCGTCCACGGGGCGTGCGCCGTATGCGTTGCCGCCAGCATGGCTTCGCGTGCGTCGGTATAGGCATCGTAGCGCTCGCGCGCGGCAAGATCGATCGGCGAGAGCTTCCAGCGTTTGAGCGGATCCTCCAGCCGTTCGCGCAGCCGCTCCTCCTGCTGGGCCTGATCGGTCCCGAGCCAGTATTTGAACAGCAGTATGCCATCGTCGACGAGCATCTTCTCGAACGCCGGGGCCTGCTCGAGAAAGCGCGCCACCTGCGCGTCGTCGGCATAGCTCATCACCTTCTCGACGCCCGCGCGATTGTACCAGCTGCGGTCGAACAGCACGATTTCGCCCGCGCTCGGCAGATGATCGACGTAGCGCTGGAAATACCACTGGCTCTGTTCGGCCTCGGTCGGCTTGGCGAGTGCGACGATATGGCATTGGCGCGGGTTGAGCTTTTCGGACACCGCGCGGATCGCGCCGCCCTTGCCCGCGGTATCGCGCCCTTCGAATAAAACCACGATCCGCTGCCCCGTCGTCCGCGCCCACCGCGCCATGACGACCAGCTGCTCGCGCAGCGGCGCCATCGCCGCCTCATAGTGCTTGCGTTTCATCGCGCCTCGCTCCTGCCATTTGTATGCATGCGGCAATGATAGTATTAGCGCCAACCATATGGCTACACTTGCACAGACCGAACAGGACTTTACCCGCCTGCCCGACCTTCCGGCAGAGGTGTTCACCGCGCCGCTGAAGAAGCCCGCCCATGTGGGCGACGACTGGCTCGAACCCAAACAGACCGACTATACCGCCGAAGATGACGCGATCTGGAACGATCTGTTTGCGCGGCAGATGGCCGTGCTGCCCGGCCGCGCGGCGACCGCATTCATGGCGGGCCTGGAGAAACTGAACCTCGACCGCGGAGGCGTGCCCGAATTCGGCACATTGTCCGAAGACCTCGATACGCTCACCGGGTGGAGCGTGGTGCCCGTGCCCATGCTGATCCCCGATCACGTGTTCTTCTGGCACCTGGCCAACCGGCGTTTCCCGGCGGGCAATTTCATCCGCACGCGCGAGACCTTCGACTACATCCAGGAACCCGACGTGTTCCACGACGTCTTCGGCCACGTCCCGATGCTGACCGATCCGGTCTATGCCGATTACATGCAGGAATATGGCCGCGCGGGCTGGAAGGCGATGCGCTACAACCGGCTCAAGGCGCTCGGTTCGCTCTACTGGTACACGGTCGAATTCGGGCTGTTGCAGGAAGCCGACGGGATCAAGGCCTATGGCGCGGGGATCCTCTCGGGTCCGACCGAGGTGGTCTATGCCACCGAGGCGGAGAGCCCCAACCGCATCATGCTCAATGTCGACCGCGTCATGCGCACCGACTACGTGATCAGCGATCTGCAGCCGACCTATTTCGTGATCGAGAGTTTCGAAGACCTCTACCGCCAGACGGTCGAGCGCGATTTCGACAAGCTGTACCGAAACCTGGGCGCGGGCTTCACCTATGCCAATACCGCGGTGATCGATGTCGACCATGTGGTGAACCGCGGCTCGCTCGAATATACGCTGCGCGGTGGGCGCGAGAGCGGCGCCAAACCGGTCTGACGGCAGCAGGACTGGAAAAACAGGGCCCAACGAAAAACGGCCCCGGATCGCTCCGGGGCCGCATGATCGAATAACGATCGACGATGCTTACATTTCGTCGATTTCGTCAGCCTGCTCTTCCATGGATTCTTCCATGGCGTCGGTCTGGTCGTCGATCGCGTCGGCCTGGTCTTCGGTGATTTCACCGGCTTCTTCCAGTGCGTCAACCTGGTTGTCGCGAGCGTCTTCCATCTCTTCGATGTTTTCTTCAGCTTCGTTTTCTGCTGCGCTGTCGCAAGCGGCAAGGCCGAGGCTCATGGCGGCGGCGGAAGCGATGATCGTGGCTTTGGTGAACTTCATTACGTATCCCCTTTAACCTTTAGGTTCGCGCCGCGTCGCGACGCTTGTGCACGCCGCGTATTCGAAATGCGGCGAGAATGTGATGAACGGGCGAATAGCCGCCCGGTTCCCAGACAAATGCTAATGCGGCGATTGGCAGTGGCGCACGCAAAAGCGGCCCGGAATCGCTTCCGGGCCGCCTGGTAATTCTTGCTGAAGAGCGTCTTAGTTGACGGCTTCTTCGAGACCTTCGGTCATCGCATCGGTGTCGCCTTCGGCGGCATCTTCGATGTCGTCGGCTTCGGCTTCGATCGCGTCGGCTTCAGCATCGGTGATTTCGCCGGCATCTTCCATCGCGTCAGCTTCGTCTTCCATGGCTTCGGCCTGCTCTTCAGCGGCTTCTTCCTGCGGGCTGTCGCAAGCGGCAACGCCGAGGCTCAGGGCAGCGGCCGAGGCGATGATGGTAAGCTTGTTGAAGTTCATGTGTATTCCCCTTGGTATTCGAGACGCGAATCCATCCCGCGCCCGTTTGTAATCAATGCTAAGATTATGTGAAGCGCGTTCAGCGGTAGGCGCGTTGGCGGAACAGGTTGAACAGGCCAATCGTCACGACCGACCCAAGCACCGCCCACAGCAGCGCAACGCCGCTTACCGTGCCCAAAATGGCACCATTGCCCGCGACCATCCCGGTCACCAGCGAGCCGAGCACACCGACCAGCGCATTGGCGAGGATAGTGCGACCATCCTCGATGCGCAGGATAATCGTCGCCAGCCACCCCAGCAGGGCGCCCACTACGATCAGGATCAGTAAGCCCATTGGTCTAACCTTTACGTGTCACTCACTGGCAATAAACCCGCCGCGAAACAAAAGTTCCGGCCCGGGATAGAATTATGGCCGGACTGTGGCGATCACGGTACGCGCCGGGAGTTACGCGAAGGTCAACCATGCCAGCGCGGCACTGCCCGCGATGATCCGGTACCAGGCAAACGGCGTGAAGCCGCTATGGCTGACATAGGCCACGAAGGCGCGGATCACGACCAGCGCGACGATGAAGCTGACCACAAAGCCAAGCGCGATATGGTCCCACCCGACCCGCGTCGATCCGGCCATCATCGCATCGTATTTGGTCGCAACTTCGAGCGTGGTCGCACCGACCATGGTCGGCACGGCGAGGAAGAAGGAAAACTCGGCGGCCGTCTTGCGGTTGATGCCCATGGCGAGCGCGCCCATGATCGTGGCGCCCGAACGGCTGACCCCCGGCACCATCGCCAGGCATTGTGCGAAACCGACGCCGAGCACCTTGCTCAGCGGCAGTTCGGCTACGCCGCGGCCCTCGTCGCGCGGCTTGGCAGCGCGCTCGATCACGATGATCGCCACACCGCCGACGATCAGCGCCCACGGCACGATCCCCGGATTGCCCAGCATGGCTTCGAAATTCTCGTACAACGCGAAGCCGATCACCGCGCTGGGCAGGAACCCCAGCAGGATGTTGCGCGCGAACATCAGCCCTTCGCGTTCGAGCCGCAGGACACCCATGCCGGCCGACCAGAAGGTGCCCCAATATTGATAGACCACGGCCAGGATCGCGCCGAGCTGGATGACGACATTGAACATCGCCCATTCGTTCGGGTCCGCACCCGACAGCTCGGTGGCGAGGATCAAATGCCCGGTCGAGGAGACGGGAATGAATTCGGTCAGCCCCTCGACGATGCCGAGGAAGATAGCGGTGAGATAGTCGTTCATTGCGGCAGTCCCCAAGGGAAAGGCGAAGCGGGAGTCAAGCGATCACGCGTTCTCGAGACCGAACTGCAGCGAGGCGAGCCGGGCGTACAGCCCGCCATTGCCCGAAAGCTCGGCATGCGTGCCCTGTTCGACGATGCGGCCGTCTTCCATCACCACGATCCGGTCGGAAGCGCGCACGGTCGACAGCCGGTGCGCGATGACCAGCGTGGTGCGGTCCTCCATCAGGTGCTCGAGCGCTTCCTGGACCAGCCGCTCGCTTTCGGCATCGAGCGCGCTGGTCGCCTCGTCGAGCAGCAGGATCGGCGCATCGCGCAGCAGCGCGCGCGCGATCGCGATCCGCTGGCGCTGGCCGCCCGACAACTGCGTGCCGCTCTCGCCCAGATAGGTGTCGAGCCCCTGCGGCAGTTTCTCGAGGAATTCGGCGGCATTGGCAGCGCGCGCGGCGGCCCAGATCTCTTCTTCGCTCGCTTCCCAATTGCCATAGCGCAGATTGTCGCGCGCATTGGCGCTGAACAACACGCCTTCCTGCGGGACATAGGCGATGCGGCGGCGGACTTCTGCGGGGTCGGCGCCGGTCAGCGGGATGCCGTCGATGCGGATCGAGCCCGCCTGCGGATCGTAGAACCGCTCGGCAAGCTGGAAGATGGTCGATTTGCCTGCTCCCGAGGGGCCGACGATGGCCACCGCTTCGCCCGGTTCGACCTCGAGGCTGAAATCGCTGATCGCCGGGGCTTCGAGCCGCGTGGGATAGCGGAAAGTGACATTGCGGAACGACAGGCTGCCGCGCGGCGGGACGGGCAGGTCCTGCGGGCGTTCGGGCGCCGTGATCGCCGGCTTTTCGTCGAGCAGTTCGGACAAGCGGCTGGCCGCGCCGGCACCGCGCAGCAGATCGCCATAAACCTCGGTCAGCGCGCCGATCGCGCCAGCCACGAGGCCCGCGGTAAGCACGAAGGCGGCAATCGTACCCCCCGAAATCGCGCCTTCGCTGACCGCTTGCGCGCCGCGCCAGACCAGCAGCGTGATCCCGCCGAACACCAGCAGGATGACCACCGCGGTCATCGCCGCGCGCAGCATCACCCGGCGCCGCGCCACGGCAAAGGTCCGCTCGACCGCTTCGCGAAACCGCCCGTGCTCGCGGCCCTCCTGGTTGAAACCCTGGACGATCTTCATCGCCGACAGGACTTCGGTGACCATCGCCCCGATATCCGCCACGCGGTCCTGGCTGGTGCGCGAAACCTTGCGCAGCCGCCGCCCGAACAGCGTGATCGGGACCACGATCGCAGGGATGATCAGCAGCAGGCCCATGGTCAGCCCCGGCACCAGCCAGAACAGATACAGCGTCCCGCCGATCGCCATCAGCGCATTGCGCAACGCCACCGAGACAGTGGTGCCCACGACCTGTTCGATCAGCGCGGTATCGCTGGTCATGCGGCTGGAGATTTCCTTGGGGCTGTTCTCCTCGTAGAAACCCGGGGCCAGCTGCAGCAGGTTTTCCTGCACCCGCAGACGGATATCGGCGACCACGCGCTCGCCCAGCCAGCTGACGTAATAGAACCGCATCGCCGTACCCGCCGCGAGCACGGCGACGATCATCAGCAGATAGCGGAACCAGCGCGCCATATCATCGGGGGTGGCGCCTTCGGCAAAACCGCGGTCGATGACCATCTTGAACCCCGCCGGGATCGCCAGCGTGGCGGCGGCGGTGATGAACAGCGCGACCAGCGCCAGCGCGACGTGACCGGGATAACCCGTCCCCGCCTGCCACACCATTCGCAAGGGCCGCAACGAGCGCTGGCGCGGTGCGTCCTTGGCCGCGCGTTTGCGCGCGAACCGACCGCGACCTTCGGTTTCCGTCTCGTCCTGGGCTGCCATGCGCATGCAGTTAGGTCGGTGCGGCGCGAAAATCCACACTGCTGCACGCGCGAAGGCACATTTTCGGCTATTGTGCGTTGCACAATTACCAACCGGACGGCAGGATGACCGTCTTTACCCGGGCCGGAGACCGCATCATGCGCCGGACCAGCAGGGGATATGTTTTGCTCTATCACGCCTATGAACTGCAGCGCAGCTGGCTGAATTCGGCCAGCACCATCGCCTCGATCGGGGTGGAAATGCTCAACAATCCATCGAACCCGCTCAATCACATCGACCCGATGGGCTATCTGAACATCGGTCCAATGGCGGCCAGCGCGCTCGAAGTGTTCGCCCATGCCACCGCCACTTACGGCAAGCCGGGCTGGAACATCGAGGCGGTGGAGGTCGATGGCACCCCCGATCCGGTGCTGGAGGCGACCGTGCTCAATCGCCCCTTCGGCGATCTGAAAGAGTTCTACCGCGCAAACCTGCCCGAGGATGCGCCGCGACTGCTGGTCGTTGCGCCCATGAGCGGCCATTACGCCACGCTGCTGCGCGGCACGGTCGAGCGCATGCTGCAAAACTACCGCGTGTTCGTGACCGACTGGGCCGATGCCAAGACCGTGCCGCTGCACGAGGGCGAGTTCGACCTCGACGACTATATGGATTACGTCATCGGCTTCCTCGAGCATATCGGCGAAGGCGCGCATGTCATGGCGGTCTGCCAGCCGTCGGTGCCGGTCTTCGCCGCCACCGCGATCATGAACCGCGACAACCACCCCTGCACCCCCAGCACGCTCACGATGATGGGCGGGCCGATCGACACGCGCTGTTCGCCGACCAGCGTCAACGACATGGCGATGGATCGCCCGATCGAATGGTTCCGCCACAATGTCATCGCCTCCGTGCCGATGCAGTATCGCGGCGCGGGCCGGCGGGTCTATCCCGGCTTCATGCAGCTGGCGGGCTTCATGAGCATGAATCTCGGCAACCACATGCAGAGCCATTACGAAATGTTCAAACACCTCACCGCGGGCGACGAGGCCAGCGCGCAGGCGACCAAGGATTTCTACGACGAATACCGCAGCGTCGCCGACATGACCGCCGAATTCTACCTACAGACGGTGCAGGAGGTCTTCCAGGACCATGCGCTGCCCAACGGCACCTTCCTGCATCGCGGCAAGCGGGTCGACCTTGGCGACATCACGCGCACCGCGCTGCTCGCGATCGAGGGCGAGCGCGACGATATCTCGGGGCTCGGCCAGACCAAGGCCGCGCTCGACCTGACGCCCAAGCTCGATAGCGCGAAGAAGCGCTACTACATGGCCGAAGGCGCGGGGCATTACGGCATCTTCAACGGCAGCAAGTGGCGTGACCGTATCGCCCCGGTGGTCGAGGAATTCATCGCCGCGCACGGCTGACCCGATCAGGGCGGCGGCGGTTGTCGCTGCCCGAACAGCCTGCCCGATGATCCGCCGCGCAAGCAGCAGCAGCAGCCATACGGTCAGGGCGAGCAGCACGGCCGCGATAGCCGCAGCAAACAGCGGGAATTCATAGGCGAGATAGAGCAGGCCGACCGCCGCCACGTCCTCCGCAGTCGAGACCGCGATATCGATGCCCAAACGCGAACATCCTCCGACCGCCGGGCCGGAGGATGTCCGTTATCCGTCGTTTAGGCAAGCAGGCGGCTTGCCGGTCGTCCGATCAGAAGATCTCGAACAGGCCGGCTGCGCCCATGCCGCCGCCGACGCACATGGTGATGACGCCGTATTTCGCGCCGCGGCGCTTGCCCTCGATCAGCGTGTGGCCGACGCAGCGCGCGCCGGTCATGCCGTAGGGGTGACCGATCGAGATCGAGCCGCCGTTGACGTTGAGCAACTCGCCCGGAATGCCGAGCTTGTCGCGGCAGTAGAGCACCTGGACCGCGAACGCCTCGTTCAGTTCCCACAGCCCGATGTCGTCGACCTTGAGGTCGAAACGCTCGAGCAGCTTGGGGATCGCGAAGACCGGGCCAATGCCCATTTCGTCGGGCTCGGTGCCGGCAACCGCCATGCCGACATAGCGGCCAAGCGGCTCGAGGCCCTTCTGTTCGGCGACCTTGGCTTCCATCAGCACGCTGGCCGACGACCCGTCCGACAGCTGCGAGGCATTGCCCGCAGTGATCGTGGTGCCCTCGCCCATCACCGGCTTGAGGCTCGAAAGGCCTTCGAGCGTGGTCTGGGGGCGATTGCCCTCGTCCTTGGCGATGGTGATTTCGACGTCCGAAATCTCGCCGGTTTCCTTGTCCTGCACCTTGTGCGTGGTGCTGACGGGGACGATTTCGTCGTCGAACTTGCCCGCTTCCTGCGCGGCAGCGGTACGCTGCTGGCTCTGCAGCGCATATTCGTCCTGCGCTTCGCGGCTGATGCCGTAACGCTGGGCGACCGTTTCGGCGGTCTGCAGCATCGGCATGTAAACCGCGCCATGCATGTTCACCAGCTCGGGATCGGGCATCACGCGCATTTCCTTGGTCTGCACGAGGCTGATCGATTCCTGACCGCCCGCAGCGACCACGTCCATCCGGTCGGTGATGATCTGCTTGGCGGCGGTGGCAATGCTCATCAGGCCGCTAGAACACTGGCGGTCGATGGTCATGCCGCTGGTGCCGATCGGGCAGCCGGCGCGCAGCGCGACCTGGCGGGCGAGGTTGCCGGCCTGCGTGCCCTGCTGGAGCGCGCTGCCCCACAGCACGTCGTCGACTTCGCCGGCGTCGATACCGGCGCGCTCGATGGCGGGCTTGAGCGAATAGGCGCCGAGCGTCGGGCCCTTGGTGTCGTTGAACCCGCCCTTGTAGGCACGGCCGATGGCGGTGCGGGCGGTGGAGACGATGACTGCGTCACGCATGCGTATTTCCTTGGTTGCTATGGTGCCTGAATCCTCACCGGGGAGGAGGGGGAAATCAGACGAAAATCTGGGTGATCCATTCGGTGATCAGCGCGGGCTTGTCCTCGCCCTCGATCTCCATGGTGATCTCGCTGGTCTGCTGCCACTGGCCGGGACGCTTTTCGATCATTTCGACCAGCTTCCAGTGGCCGCGGATGCGCTTGCCGCTGCGCACGGGCGAAATGAAACGCGTCTTGTTGCCGCCGTAGTTGACGCCCATTTTCACGCCGTCGAGCCGGGGCATGTCGGACTGCGCGCCGAGATAGGGGATCATCGACAGCGTCAGGAAGCCATGCGCGATGGTGCCGCCGAACGGCGTCATCTTGGCCTTTTCCTCGTCGATATGGATGAACTGGTGATCGCCGGTGGCATCGGCGAACTGGTTGATGCGCTCCTGGCTCATTTCGACCCATTCGCTGGTGCCGATTACTTCGCCGACCTTGCCGGCCAGATCTTGCGGGCTCATGCGCGCCTCTCCTCTATCCAAACTGACGGTTTCGCGCGACTCCGGCCGCGCGTGCGGCGCGACTCATGGCGCATGCGCGGGATAGGCGCAACACCGCCGCACGTGCCGCTACGGCATGGGGAAGCGCCGTGTCCGGTGATGGAGGGCGCCCCGCGTATTGAGCCGATTCGCACAGACGGTATGGTCCCCCTTGTGGCGCAACCGCGTCCACGACGCTGGAGAAACCATGCTGGCCCGTATGCTCGGCGCTGCCTTCAAACCCGCAATCGGCGTACCGCTGGTCGCCGCCCTTGTTGCCGGCGCGGAGCTGGCGGTCGCCAATCGCAAATATGGTGTGTTCACCGGCGGGTTCGGGCAGTCGAGTGCAGTCGATACGGGCGGCGAACTGGCCATTTTCGTGATCGGCTTCGCGCTCGCCCATATCGCGGTCGCCCTGCTCGCCTGGACGCTGGCCGTACGGCTGGCGCGCGCGTCCGGCGCGCAGTCCGCCGTGCTGCATTTCGCGTTCCTCTATGGCGGGACCAGCCTGCTGGTACTGACCCTGCGGTACCAGCTCCATTCCTATTTCAGCGATGCGGTCAGCTTCGCCCTCCTCAAGCAGCTGGGCGGCGGAAGCGCGGCCGATGCGCTGCTGTTCGCCAAGAACGAGATCATGCTCGGCGTGGGCGCGCTGGCCCTGTTTCTTGCGGGATGGTGGCTGGCAGCGCGCCTGCTGCGCCGATTGCTGGGAAAGCAGTCATCGCTTGCCCATGCATGGCCTCGCTGGACCACACTCGGCATTGTCTGGCTGGCCTTCGCCGGCGCAGTGATCGTGTTGCCGCGTCTCGGCGGCGACGGACCGCGGGGGCTGGAAAGGATCGCCGCCTGGCAGGGGCTGGCGGATGGGCTGGCACTGGCGAGCGATTTCGACGGCGATGGTTACGGCCTTGCCGGGCGGACCATCGACCCGGCCCCGTTCGATGCCGACCGCCATCCGCTCGCGCTCGACATTCCCGGCAACGGGATCGACGAGGATGGCTACGGCGGCGATCTCGCGCTGGTCCCGGTTGCCAAGCGCCTGCCCGCCACGCCAATCGACGGCGCGAAGCCGCATCTCGTCATCGTCGTTTTCGAAAGCACCCGCGCGGATGTGCTGGGCAAGCAGATCGACGGAAAACCCGTCGCCCCCAATCTCGCGCGGGTGGCGGCGCAGGGCGGCGCCCTCGCGCCCGCCTACAGCCATGTCGGTTTTACCACCGCCTCGCTCAAATCGCTCTTCGCGGGCAGCCTGGTCGTGCCGCCCGGATCGCCGAGCCTGTTCCGCGAGCTCGATGCCAGCGGTTACGAGATCGGCGTGTTCTCGGGACAGCCGGAAGATTTCGGCGGTATTTCCACAGCTGTCGGAATGCGTGAGGTGGCCGACCGCTTTGTCGATGCCGAAACGCTCAAGGACCAGCGCGCCTTCAGCTTCGCAGCGCAGGGCTCGCTGCTGATCGACGAGAATATCGTGCTCGATCGCTTCGACGCCGCGCTTGGCGAGGCCGCCGCGTGGAAGACGCCGCAATTCGTCTACCTCAATTTCCAGACCCCGCACTTTCCCTATCACCACGACGCCGTTCCGCACCGCTTCGCCAATCCGCCGCTGGAACGCGGCGAGATCAACGAGGGCAACCGCGCGGCGCTCGAGCGGACCTATTGGAACGCGGTCGCGCATACCGACGCCGCGCTGGGCCGGCTGATCGCCAAGCTGGAAGCATTGGGCGTGTGGCAGGATACGGTGCTGATCGTCACCGGCGATCACGGCGAGGCCCTGTTTGAGGACGGCTTCCTGGGTCACGGTCATGTGATCAACGACCGGCAAAATGCGACTTTCCTCGCCAGCAACCGTCCGCTGGGCGCGGCTCGCGCGCCATTGGCGCTAAGCGACTACCGGGCGATAATCCTGCGGCTTCTGGGCGCGGATGTTCCCGCCGCCGCGCCGCTCGCGCCCTTCCTCCATATCGGGCCGCTCGACGAACCGACCGCGATCGGTCTCGCGCATGAAGAGCTCGGCGTGATTTCGCTGCGGCTCGACAGCGGTGAAGCCTGCGTCACGCGCGCACGGCGGTGTGCGGATTACGCCTCGCTCGCCGGGGCCGAACGGGCCGCGTTCGATGCGCTGGTGGCGCGTTGGGGCTCGGAGCGGTGGGCAGCGCGCCGGCGCGAGGAGCGCGGCTCGGCGGCCGCTTCCTCGCAGCGCTTGAGATAGGTCCACAGCCCGCATTGCAGGGCGATGATCAGCAGGATCACCGGCTGGTAGGCGATCCCCTGGAACAGTGATCCGACCAGTGCGATGATCTGCGTCATCTGCAGCGCGCTCGCCAATGGAGATTGCCAGCTCGCCCCCTCGCGTCCGCGCCACCGCCGCCGCAGCTTTTCCATCTGCCACAGCCCGCTGGCATGGAGCCAGACCCACAGGAACAGGCCGATCCACCCCTGTTCGCCCAGCACCTCGAAGATCGAGGAGTGGAAGGCGCGCGCTTCGTCGACCACGTCCTTGTATTCGACCGTGGTCGTGCTGCCGTTTTCCTCGACCTGCGGCAGGCGGTATTCGAACTTGTTGCCGCGGTAGGAATCGAACCCGCCGCCGAGCGGGTTCTCCAGCGCATAATCATAGGTCCATTGCCACACCGCGAGGCGGGTCGAGGCCGACTGGTCCTGTTCATGCCCGGTGATCAGCCCCATGCGTTCGTAATAGCTGGTCGGCAGGAAGGGCGCGGCCATCAGCACGAGCGCGATGCCGCCGACGATGAAGGTCATCCGTCGCTTCACATCGCGCAGCAGCAGAAGCGCGAGGACGCCGATACACACGAGCCCGGTGCGCGCCTCGGTCCCGATAGGAATCAGGAGGCAGGCGAAGATGAAAGCCGAGCCGAACAGCTTGACGCGCCAGTCGGGCGGGAAGACCCGGCCGTGGTTCATGAACCACCAGATAACCGGGATCAGCCCGATCGCGACCGTGGAGAGCGTCGAACTCTCGTAGATGTTCGAATTGTCGTTCACGAAGAAATACAGGCTGCCATAGCCCCCGCCGCCAAGCGCGGTCTTGAGACCGGAGGAAATGATGATCGCTCCGGCTGTCAGCGTGACGACCAGCAGCGCGAGCTCCAGCCGCAATCGCGTGACCAGCGTCAACGGCAGGAAGATGGCGAATACCAGCGCGCGCCAGACCCATTCCCACTTATAGGCCGCATCCTCGGGGAAGTCGGCCCATTGCAACGTGAGGAAGCACCATCCGAGAAAGGCGATCATGATGCCCTGCCGCAGCGTGAAGCGAATCTCGGATTTCGCATCGGCAATCGCCCAGCCGGCGAAGGCGAGCATGAAGGCAATGAAGGAAATCGGCAGCATCGGCGTCAGCGTCCAGCCGATCTTCTGCGGCGCGAGGATATCGATATAGAGGTAGGCCAGCACCCAGACGAAGGGGCGCCTCAGGCCGAGCGCAAACAACGCCATGACGAACAGGAACAGTGCCGCATCAAGCATCGCGCGTCTTCCCCCCTGCGCGCCGTGCTCGCCTCGCCTCGCGCCGGTTCGGTTTCGCCGTCTCGGGCTCTGCGCCCGGCGAGTCCTCGCGGTCGAGGTCGTCGCGCATGAACACGCGCAGGATCGCAATAAGGATCAGCGCATGTGTCAGGGCGAGGGCGAAATAGTCGATCACGAGTGCTTGGTCTCCGCAGCGGTCCCTAATGCCTCGCGGTTGACGCGCCGTTAAGCGTAATGTGACACAGGCACCCATCGATGACCCGCGTGCTGCATATCCTCGATCATTCGCTGCCGCTGCATTCCGGCTATACCTTCCGCACGCGCGCGATCCTCAAGAGCCTGCAGGGCGCCGGGGTCGAGGTGCGCGGCATCACCGGCCAGCGCCATTTCGCCGAGGGACCGCCAGTGGAAGAAGTCGAGGGGCTGACCTTCCTCCGCACGCCCGGCCAGCCGTCGGGCCCGTCCGTCTGGCGCGAATGGCGCGAGATCGAAGCGCTGCGCGCCAGAATCGAACAGGTCGCGCACGAATGGCGCCCCGACATCATCCATGCCCATTCGCCCGCGCTGTGCGGCATGGCGGGTCTGCGCGCCGCGCGCCGCCTGCGCCTCCCCTTCGTCTATGAAATCCGCGCCTTCTGGGAGGATGCGGCGGTCGGCAATGGAACGGGGCGCGCGGGGTCGCTCAAATACCGCCTCACCCGCGCGCTCGAAAACCGCGTGGTGGCGCAGGCCGATGCGGTCTTCACGATTTGCGCGGGACTGCGCGGCGATCTGGTCGCGCGCGGCCACGATGGGGGCAAGATCGCGCTGGCCCCCAATGGGGTGGATCTGACGCTGTTCGGCGACCCGCCGCCGCGCGATGCGGGTTTGGCCGAGACGCTCGGCATCGGGCCGGGACCGGTGATCGGCTTCATCGGCAGCTTCTACGATTACGAGGGCCTGGGCGATCTGATCGCCGCGCTACCGCTGCTGCGTGAGCGCCAGCCGGGGGCCCAATTGCTGCTGGTCGGCGGCGGGCCGATGGACGAAGCCCTGCGCGCGCAGGCTGCGGCATCGCCCGCCAGCGAGGCGATCATCTTCACCGGACGCGTGCCGCATGGCGAGGTCGAGCGCTATTATTCGCTGGTCGACGTGCTCGCCTATCCGCGCAAACGATCGCGCCTGACCGATCTCGTTACCCCGCTGAAGCCGCTCGAGGCCATGGCCCAGCGGCGCATCGTCGCCGCTAGCGATGTCGGCGGGCACCGCGAACTGATCGAAAACGGCGTCACCGGCCTGCTTTTCCCGCCCGACGATCCCGCCGGCATGGCCGAGGCGCTGGCGGGGTTCATCACCGCGCGGGAGCGCTGGCCGGCGATGCGTGAGGCGGGTCATGCGCATGTCGCGCAAGCCCATGATTGGGCTAGGAACATTGATCGTTATCGGGCCGTTTACCAGAATCTGCTAACCCGTGATTCTTCCGCGGTCGCCTGAGCCGCATGCAACGAGTATTACCACGCCGATGAATGCCGCGACGCACTCTGCACCGATCAGCAGCCACCCTGCTTTCAAATGGGGTGTCGGCGCATGGTTTGCGCTGCTGCTCGGTCTTGGCCTCTTCGTCATGCCTGCAGCGGTCCACCTGCTGATGGCCGAACGCCTCGGCGTTGCCGACATTCTGGCGGATGCAGACGTGCGCCGTTTGGCGCTGTCCGCCGCCGCTGCGGGGCTTGGCCTGCTGATCGGGCTGGCCATCGCGATGCGCGTGACCGCCATCAACGAGGCCATGGGGGATGACGACGATGCGGATTATGCGGACGAGCCCGGCGGTGTCTGGCTGCACGATGATGGCGCGCAGGATGCGCCTCCGCTCCGCAAGACCGGCCCGCGCCGCCCTTTCAATCCGCGCGAGGACATGGCCGAGGAAGGTATTCGCCCGGCCGAGGACCCGCCCGAGGACGCCGACAGCGAAGAAGTCCTGCTCGCCGATGCCCCGCAGCCCGACGATGCAATGACGCAATTGTGGCACGAAGAGGCAGGTGCCGGCACCGCGCCCGAGTGGCCGGACGAACCCGCAGCGGCGGACGCTAACGAAATGGAAATCTCGGTCTTCGACAAGTTCAAGGCCGAAACCGCGCCAGCACCGATCGCGGACAATTGGGAGGAGCCCGTGGCTTCATTCGGGGGGGACCCGTGGGAGGAGTGGCAGAACGTCGGGCCGAAAGTGGCCGATGGCGATCCAATCGCCGATCCCATTGGCAATCTCGATAGCTCGGACGAAAGCGCTTTCGACAATTCGGACGATGATCCCACAAGTCCGGACGAAAAAGGCTTCGACGAGCCCGCGCCCCCAGCGCCCCCAGTACCCCCCGCATCCACTGAAGAGGTCGCCCCGTCCGACCCTGCGCCAAACCCGGTTCCGGCCGCGGCGCTGGGCGATCTGCCGCTCGACAAGCTCACCGAACGCCTCGGTTCGGCCCTCAAGGCCTTCCAGTCCGGCCCATCGGCGGAAGAGCAGGAAGATTCGGATATGGTGATCGCTTTCCTGCGCCGCGAGGCCGAGCGCGATGCACCCGAATCGCGTCGGGGCGAGACATCCGACGATCCGCAGGCCGAACTGCGCAGCGCGCTCGACAAGCTCAGCCGCGTCGGCAAGCCCGACTAGGCTGATCACCGGGCCCAGCCCGCCCCCCCGCTAACGCGCCGTATAAAGCGGAAAACTTGGCGGCTGCGAAATTTTGCTTCGCTTCTCGCAGTTGCAAAATCCCGATCCGGTCGGCATTACGATCCTTCGCGCAATTTTGCTGGTGCCGTGATGGGCACCGCTCGACCATGCTCCCGGCTGCCCCGCACCCCATGCGAGGCCGGTGGGCGGGCACGAAGGAGGACGCATCGCTGATGGGACGCACGCCGCCCCAAACCGTAACGGGTCTCTACGATCCGCGTAACGAACACGACGCCTGCGGTGTCGGCATGGTCGCGCATATCAAGGGCGCGAAGAGCCATGCCATCGTCACGCAGGCGCTCGAGATTCTTGCCAATCTCGACCACCGCGGTGCGGTCGGTGCCGATCCGCTGCTGGGCGACGGTGCGGGGATCCTGCTGCAGGTACCCGACCCGCTGTTGCGCAAATGGGCCGCCGATCACGGCCACGACCTGCCGCAGGAGGGCGACTATGCCGTCGCCATGTGCTTCCTCCCGCAGCCAACCGAAGCGCGCGAATTCGTCGAGCGCCAGCTCGAACGGTTCGTCGAAAAGGAAGGCCAGCGCCTCATCGGCTGGCGCGATGTCCCGACCACGCTCGATGGCCTCGGCAAGGCAGTCGTCGATTCGATGCCCGTCATCCGCCAGTGCGTGATCGCGCGCGGCCCCGATTGCGCCGACCAGGATGCTTTCGAGCGCAAGCTGGTCGTGATCCGCAAACAGACGCTCAACCCGCTTGCCGCGCTCGAGCACAAGCACGGCATCGCCGGTCTATCGACCGCCTATATCCCGAGCTTTTCCAGCCGCACCGTGGTTTACAAGGGCCTGTTGCTGGCGAACCAGGTCGGCAGTTTCTACGACGATCTGCGCGATCCCGATTGCGTGTCCGCACTCGGCCTCGTCCACCAGCGCTTCAGCACCAATACCTTCCCCAGCTGGCGGCTGGCGCATCCCTATCGCTTCATGGCGCATAATGGCGAGATCAACACGGTTCGCGGCAATGTGAACTGGATGGAAGCGCGCCGCCGGACGATGGAAAGCGAGCTGCTCGGCGCCGATCTCGACAAGATGTGGCCGCTGATCCCGCATGGCCAGTCGGACACCGCCTGCCTCGACAACGCACTCGAACTGCTGGTCGCGGGCGGTTACAGCCTCGCGCATGCGATGATGATGCTGATGCCCGAGGCCTGGGCCAAGAATCCGTTGATGGATCCGGCCCGGCGCGCGTTCTACGAGTATCACGCCGCGCTGATGGAACCCTGGGACGGCCCCGCTGCGGTGTGTTTCACCGACGGCAAGCAGATCGGCGCCTGCCTCGACCGCAACGGCCTGCGCCCCGCGCGCTGGTGCACGACCAAGGACGATCTCGTGGTGCTTGCCTCGGAAAGCGGCGTGCTGCCGTTCGACGATGCCGATATCACGCGCAAGTGGCGGCTCCAGCCGGGCCGCATGCTGCTGATCGATCTCGAACAGGGCCGGATCGTCGAGGACGAGGAGCTCAAGACCGAGCTGGCCAACGCCGCGCCTTATGAAAAATGGCTCGAAACGGCGCAGTACAAACTCAAGGACCTCGACCGGATCGAGCCCGACCTGAGCGAGATCCCCACCGCCACCACCAGCCTGCTCGAACGCCAGCAGGCCTTCGGCTATACGCAGGAAGACATCGGCCGCTTCCTCGAGCCGATGGCGCAGGGCGGCGAGGACCCGATCGGCTCGATGGGGACCGACACGCCCATCGCGGTTCTGTCCGACCGCAGCCGCCTGCTCTACGACTATTTCAAGCAGAACTTCGCGCAGGTCACCAATCCGCCGATCGACCCGATCCGCGAGGAACTGGTGATGAGCCTGTTGTCGATGATCGGCCCGCGGCCCAATCTGCTCGGCCGCGATGCGGGCACGCACAAGCGGCTCGAAGTCAGCCAGCCGATCCTCACGAACGAAGGTCTGGCGAAGATCCGCTCGGTCGAAGCCGCGCTGGACGGTGCCTTCCGCACTGCGACCATCGACATCACCTGGGATGCCTCGACCGGCGCCGAGGGCCTCGCCATGGCGCTCAAGGAAATGTGCTGGGCGGCGACCGAAGCGGTGCTTGGCGATGCCAACATCCTGATCCTGTCCGATCGCGGCCAGGGGCCTGACCGCATTCCCATGCCCGCACTGCTGGCGACCGCGGCGGTGCATCACCAGCTGGTGCGCCAGGGTCTGCGGATGCAGACCGGGCTCGTGATCGAAACCGGCGAAGCGCGCGAAGTGCATCATTTCTGCGCGCTCGCGGGTTACGGCGCCGAGGGGATCAACCCCTATGTCGCCTTCGAGACGCTCGAGGATTTGCGCGCCCGGCGCTTCCCCGAACGCGACCCGGCCGACGTGCGCCAGAACTTCGTCAAGGCAGTCGGCAAGGGCATTCTCAAGGTCATGTCCAAGATGGGCATCTCGACCTACCAGTCCTATTGCGGCGCACAGATCTTCGACGCGGTCGGGCTCAATTCCGAATTCATCGATACCTATTTCACCGGCACGGCGACCACCATCGAGGGCATCGGCCTTGCCGAAGTGGCCGAGGAAGCGGTGCAGCGTCACGCGCAGGCTTACGGCGACAATCCGCTGTACAAGGGCATGCTCGATGTCGGCGGGATCTACCAGTACCGCCTGCGCGGCGAAGCGCATGCCTGGACCCCGCAATCGGTGGCGCAATTGCAGCACGCGGTGCGCGGCAACGATGTGAAGAATTACGAGGAATTCGCGCGCTCGATCAACGAGCAGAGCGAACGCCTGCTGACCATCCGCGGGCTGATGGAACTGACGCCCGCCGAACAGCCGCTGAGCCTCGACGAGGTCGAACCCGCGGTCGAGATCGTCAAACGCTTCAGCACCGGCGCGATGAGCTTCGGCTCGATCAGCCACGAGGCGCATTCGACACTCGCCATCGCGATGAACCGTCTCGGCGGCCGCTCGAACACCGGCGAAGGCGGCGAGGAGCCCGAACGCTTCCGCCCGCTCGACAATGGCGATTCGATGCGCAGCCGGATCAAGCAGGTCGCCAGCGGCCGCTTCGGCGTGACCACCGAATATCTGGTCAATTCGGACGATATCCAGATCAAGATGGCGCAGGGCGCAAAGCCCGGCGAAGGCGGCCAGCTGCCCGGTCACAAGGTCGACAAGCGGATCGGCGCGGTGCGCCATGCCACGCCCGGCGTCGGCCTGATCTCGCCCCCGCCGCATCACGACATCTATTCGATCGAAGATCTCGCGCAGCTGATCCACGATCTGAAGAACGTCCAACCAAAGGCGCGCATTTCGGTCAAGCTGGTGTCCGAAGTGGGTGTCGGCACGGTCGCCGCGGGCGTTTCGAAGTCCAAGGCCGACCATGTCACCATTTCGGGCTATGACGGCGGCACGGGTGCCAGCCCGCTGACCAGCCTGACCCATGCGGGCAGCCCGTGGGAAATCGGTCTCGCAGAAACGCAGCAGACGCTGCTGCTCAACGATCTGCGCAGCCGGATCGCGGTGCAGGTCGACGGCGGGTTGCGGACCGGGCGCGATGTCGCGATCGGCGCGCTGCTCGGCGCGGACGAATTCGGTTTTGCCACAGCCCCGCTGATCGCGGCGGGCTGCATCATGATGCGCAAGTGCCATCTCAACACCTGCCCGGTCGGGGTCGCCACGCAGGACCCGGTGCTGCGCAAGCGCTTCACCGGCACCCCCGAACACGTCATCAACTACTTCTTCTTCGTCGCCGAGGAATTGCGCGCGATCATGGCCGAGATGGGTTTCCGCACGGTCGAGGAAATGATCGGCCGTGTCGACCGTCTCGACATGCGCCGGGTTGAACGCCACTGGAAGGCGCATGGCGTCGATCTCAAGCGCATCCTCCATGCGGTTCCGCTCGAGGAGAACCAGCAGCTGTTCCAGACCGAAACGCAGGACCATGGCCTTGCCGCGGCACTCGATGTCGAACTGATCGAGGCCTGCAAGCCCGCGATCGAGAGCGGCCAGGCGGTTCATCTGACGCGCCGGATCCGCAATGTAAACCGCACCGTCGGCGCCATGCTGTCGGGCCGGATCGCCGAAGCGCATGGTCATGCCGGGCTCCAGCCCGACACCATCCGGATCGATTTCACCGGGGTTGCCGGACAGAGCTTCGGCGCATGGCTCGCGCATGGCGTCGCGATCAGCCTGACCGGCGATGCCAATGACTATGTCGGCAAGGGCCTGTCGGGCGGCCGGATCATCGTCCGCCAGCCCGAAGACGCCCCGCGTGCGCCGGGCGAAAACATCATCGTCGGCAACACCGTGCTGTATGGCGCGATCGCGGGCGAGGCCTATTTCGAAGGCGTCGCGGGCGAACGCTTCGCGGTGCGCAATTCGGGTGCGGTCGCGGTGGTCGAGGGCACGGGCGATCATGGCTGCGAATACATGACCGGCGGGGTGGTTTGCGTGCTGGGTCCCACGGGCCGCAATTTCGCCGCCGGGATGAGCGGCGGGATCGCCTATGTCTATGATCCCGACCGCCGCTTCGAAGCGCTGTGCAATCCGGCTCAGGTCGACGTGGTCGATGTCCAGCCGGGCGACGGGACAGGTGCCGAACGCAGCTGGGGCAATCCGCAGCAGCGCCCGGTCTCGGTCGAGAACTGCGGCATGGGCGATCCGCTCTACCATGACGCGGAACGGCTCAAGGTCCTGGTCGAGCGGCACTTGCTGCACACCGGCTCGGCCAAGGCCAAGGCATTGCTCGACGACTGGACCAGCGAGCTCGGCAATTTCCGCAAGGTGATGCCGCGCGATTACCAGCGTGCGCTCAAGGCACTCGAAGACGAACGCGAACAGGCCGCAATGGAAGCGGCGGAGTAAGGGTCATGGGCAAGGAAACCGGCTTTCTCGAATACGATCGGCTCGAGCGCACCTATCTCGACCCGCAGGAACGGCTGACGAACTACAAGGAGTTCACGCTCCCGCTGTCGGAGGACGAGCTGCGCCAGCAGGCCGCGCGCTGCATGAATTGCGGCATTCCCTATTGTCACAACGGCTGTCCGGTGAACAACCTCATCCCGGACTGGAACCACCTCGTTTACGAGGACGACTGGAAGAACGCGCTCGACGTACTGCATTCGACCAACAATTTCCCCGAGTTTACCGGCCGCGTCTGCCCCGCCCCGTGCGAGGCCGCCTGCACGCTCAACATCGTCGATTCGCCGGTGGCGATCAAAAGCATCGAATGCGCGATCATCGACCGCGGCTTCGAGGAAGGCTGGGTCAAACCCGAGCTGCCCGAACGGCGCAGCGGGAAATCGGTCGCGGTGGTCGGCAGCGGACCCGCGGGCCTCGCCTGCGCGCAGCAGCTGGCGCGCGCAGGCCATGCGGTCACCGTGTTCGAGAAAAGCGACCGGATCGGCGGCTTGCTGCGTTACGGCATTCCCGACTTCAAGATGGAAAAGCACCTGATCAACCGCCGCGCGGTGCAGATGGAGGCCGAAGGCGTCCAGTTCCGCACGTCGAGCGAGGTCGGGGTCGAAGTCAGCTTCCAGGCGCTGCAGGAAAATTTCGACGCGGTTGTGCTGGCGGGGGGCGCCGAAGAAGCGCGCATGCTCGACATTCCCGGCTCCGAACTCAACGGCGTGCGGCTGGCGATGGAATTCCTGACCCAGCAGAACAAGCGCAATGCCGGCGACGACGAAGTCCGCGCCGCCCCGCGCGGTTCGCTCACCGCGACCGGCAAGCATGTCATCGTGATCGGCGGCGGCGACACCGGCAGCGACTGCGTCGGCACCAGCAACCGCCAGGGCGCGGCAAGCGTAACCCAGCTCGAGATCATGCCCAAGCCGCCCGAGAAGGAAGACAAGGCGCTGACCTGGCCCGACTGGCCGCTCAAGCTGCGCACCTCGTCGAGCCACGAGGAAGGCGTCGACCGCGACTGGGCGGTGCTGACCAAACGAGTGGTCGAGGACAATGGCGATGTCGCCGGTCTCGAATGCGTCCGCGTCGAATGGAAAGACGGCCGCATGCAGGAAGTCGCGGGCAGCGAGTTTACGCTCAAGGCCGACCTGATCCTGCTCGCGATGGGCTTCACCGGGCCCAAGCGGCGCGGATTGCTCGATCGCGCAGGCGTCGATCTCGACGGGCGCGGCAATGTCGCGGCGGATACCGAATGGTATCTCACCAGCGAGGCGAATGTGTTCTCCTGCGGCGACATGCGGCGCGGGCAAAGCCTGGTGGTCTGGGCGATCCGCGAAGGGCGGCAATGCGCCCGCGCGGTCGACAAGGCGCTGATGGGCGCGAGCGAACTGCCCCGCTGAGCTAGCCCCGCTGAGCTAGTTCTGCGTGCGTCCGCGCGCCTGCACTGCGGCGCGGCGGGCCTCGACCTCTGCTGGACTGACCGCGCTATTCGCCGCCGAGGAGAGCCGGTGCTCGATCGCCAGCCCCTCGCCCATGCTTGCGGCATAGCCTTCGTCGATCAGCTGCTTGTAGCTGGCAAGGAAGGCGGGATCGATGCCCGCCATATCAGCCGCGATCCGCCGCGCCTCGGGCAACAGGTCTTGCGGCGCGACCACGCGGTTGACCAGCCCCCAGCGCTCGGCCGTATCGGCATCGAGGAAGTTGCCGGTGAAGCTCAATTCCTTCGCCCGGCTGATCCCGATGATGCGCGACAGTTTCTGCGACAACCCCCATCCCGGCACGATCCCGACGCGCGCATGCGTGTCGGCGAAGCGGGCATTGCTGCTGGCGATCAGCACGTCGCAGGCCAGCGCGACTTCGAACCCGCCGGTAATCGCGACGCCATTGATCGCGCCGATCACCGGCTTGCGGCAGCTCTCGATCGCCTTGACCGGGTTTTCATCCGCCCCTGCGGCATTGGCCGCCCCCAGCGCACCTTCTTCCGCCCCCAATTCCTTGAGGTCGAGCCCGGCGGTGAAGGCCCGTGTGCCCGCGCCGGTCAGGATCACCGCGCGCACGGCTTCATCGGCATCGAGTGCGGTCATCACCGCATAGAGCCGGTGGCGCAGCGCTTTCGACAGCGCGTTCATCGCTTCGGGGCGGTTCAGGGTAACGGTGGCGATCCCGTCGGCGATCTCGGTCAGGACAAGGTCGGTCATGCCAGGCAGCCTAGCGAACAAGTTGCATCTTGCAATCTTTCCCCTGCTGCCCTTCACTGGCAGCGGAGCGAGAGGAGATTAGGACTATGGCTTTCAAACCCTTCGACCTGACGGGCAAGGCGGCAGTGATAACCGGCGGTAATGGCGGGATCGGGCTGGGCATGGCCGAAGGGCTTGCGGCAGCCGGCGCCGACATCGCGATCTGGGGACGCAATGCGGACAAGAACGCCGCCGCGCTCGAACGCCTCAAAGCGCATGGTACGCGCGTGGAGGCGCTGGAGGTCGATGTCGCCGATGAACAGGCAGTGGTCGATGCCATGGCCGAAAGCCTGTCACGCCTTGGCCGGATCGACAGCTGCATCGCCAATGCCGGCGTCGGCGGGGGCGCGCCGCTGATCGAGCAGACGACCGAGCAGTGGCGCAAGGTCACCGCGGTCAATCTCGATGCGGTGTTCTGGACCTTCCGCGAGGCGAGCAAGCACATGGTCGCGCGCGCGGAGAGCGGCGACACGGGCGGTTCGCTGCTGGTCACCTCGAGCGTGTCGGCAATCCACGGCGCGCCGCAGAACCAGGCTTATGCTGCGACCAAGGCGGGCGTGCTGGCGATGGTCCGCGGCACCGCGGTTGAACTCGCGCGCTACGGTATCCGTGCCAATGCCGTCCTGCCGGGCTGGATCGCCACCGACATGACCGAGCGGCTGCAGAACTGGGACGCCTTCAACGAGAAAGCGATCGGCCGCGTGCCGATGCGCCGCTGGGGCGAGGGCGAGGACTTTGCGGGCATCGCGGTCTATTTCGCGAGCGATGCCAGCCGTTTCCATACCGGCGATTCGGTGGTGATCGACGGGGGCTATTCGATCTTCTGAGCTAAAGCCCGCGCAGCCGGCGCGAGGAATTGGAGTGCTGGTGGACCGCGTGGATATTGCCCGCGCGGTCCCGTTCGAAGACGACTTCGTCGCGTTCTTCGCCGGTGTCGGTGACGACGCGGAACCGGTCGCCGCCCAGCGGTTTGAGCCGCCACATCGCCTTCGCCGGTTCATCCGCATCGGCGGCGAGCCAGGTCAGCCCGCCCGCCCAAGGGATCAGCATATAGTCCGCGCTCCAGGGCTGCCCGTCATAGACCCCGGCATAGTCGGCCAGATCGACGCCCTCGACCGCGGCAAAGGGCTTGGCCCCGCCCCGCGCCTTGATCAGCGCGGCGATGCCATAGGCAAGCGCGCCCGGATCATCCATCGCGTTCATCGCGACCGCAACCGCCATTTCCTCGCTCGGCGCGATCATCAGCGAGCTGCGATAGCCGGGACAGGAACCGCCATGGCCAACCACCGTCGTGTCGCCTTCCCGGCGCACCGCGAAACCAAGCCCCCAGCTGGTTTCCCAATCGGGCGAGATATAATGGACCCGCTGCATCTCGCGCAGCGTCGAGGCGCGCAGGACTTCGGCCTCGCCCGATTTCGCCAGGCGGAAGGTCCAGCTGGCGAATTTGGCCAGATCGGCGACGCTGGCGCTGAACCCGGCGGCAGGCGTGATCCCCGCCGGATCGAACAGGTCGATCTGCGGGCGCGTGCCCTGCGCCGTCAGCGCGCCCCAGCCGACCGCCAGCTGCCCGCCATACAGCGCGCCGGGAAGCCCGGGCCGCGTATCCTCCAGGCCAAGCGGATCGAGGATGTTTGCGGTCACGTAGTCGGCGAAGCGTTGGCCGCTTACCGCCTCGACCGTTTCGCCGACCAGCGTCAGGCCGAGGTTCGAATATTGCCAGGTGGTCGAGGCAGGATAGAGCGGCGCCTGCGAGCCGATCTTCGCGCGGACCTCGGACTGGCTGGGGAAGGGATAGTCGGGCCCGGTCCAATAGGGATAGTCCGATTCGCGCGGCAGCCCGGCAGAATGGGTCAGCGCGCCGCGCAGGGTCACCGGCACGCTGTCACGCGGATCGTCCGCCAGCGTGGCCCAGGGCAGATAATGCGCGATCGGCGTGTCGAGCGCGACCTTGCCCTGCTCCCACTGCTGCATCAGCGCGACCGCGGTGAACAGCTTGGAAATCGAACAGATCGAATAGATCGTGTCGGCACTCGCGGGCATCTGGCGCGCGCGGTCGGTGGTGCCGAAGCCGCGCGCCCAGACGGTCCGGTCGCCCTGCGCCACTGCGGCGGAGACCGCGGGGATATTGCGATATTGCCGCTGGCCTTCGACCCATAGCTCGGCCGCGCGCATCGCTTCGGCCAGCGCCTCGGCCCGGGCGGCATCGGGGGTGCCCGCTTCGGCATGGTGATCGCCGCCAGTGCGAGCCTGCGCCGGAACCACCATTCCCAGTACGGCCAGCGCCGCGCCTGCCTTGAATATCGCCTTCATCGCCATGGTCCCCCTGTCGCTTGCGCCAAGTCTCGTACAGGCGCGGGGCGATGGCAAGTCACACCGCCCAGTCGATCGGAGTGCGGCCGTGTTCGGCAAGGAAGGCATTGGTCCGGCTGAACGGACGCGAGCCGAAAAATCCCCGATGCGCCGACAGCGGGCTGGGGTGCGGGCTCTCGATCACGCAATGGCGTGGATTGCGCAAGTGCTCGATCCGCTGCGCCTTGGCCTGCGCATGGCTGCCCCACAGGATGAACACCGCGGGCTCCTCGCGCGCCGCCACTGCCGCCACGCAGGCATCGGTGATCGCACCCCAGCCGCGCTTTGCATGGCTGCCCGCTTTGCCGCCCTCGACCGTCAGCGTGTTGTTGAGCAGCAGCACGCCCTGCCGCGCCCATTTGCTCAGATCGCCATGCGCGGGGCGCGCGATGCCGAGGTCGGCTTCCAGCTCCTTGTAGATGTTCACGAGGCTTGGCGGGACCTTCACCCCTTCGGGCACTGCGAAGCACAGGCCCATCGCCTGCCCCGGCCCATGATAGGGATCCTGCCCGAGGATCACGACCTTCACCGCGTCGAGCGGGGTCAGTTCGAGCGCCGCCAGGCGGCCGCCGCGCGGCGGATAGACCGGTTTGCCCGCGCGCTCTTCCTCGACCAGGAATCCGCCCAATTGCCGCGCCTGCGGGGTCGCCAGCACCGGGCCCAGCGCGGCCTGCCAGCTTTCGGGGATCGTGTCGGTCGCCATAGGGAGAGGACTAAGCCGCCCGGACGCGCCTCGCCAGCACCCCTTCCCACCAATCCCCAATCGGCCTAAGGCCGCGCGCATGGCAGTGCATTTCCACGAAGAAGACCTCCCCGCAGGCGTCCTCGCCGATGGCCCCGTGGCCGTCGATACCGAAACCATGGGTCTCGTCACGATCCGCGACCGGCTGTGCGTCGTCCAGATCAGCGACGGCAAGGGCGACGAGCATCTCGTGCGCTTTGCGCCCGACAGCGATTACGACGCGCCCAATCTCAAGGCGGTGCTGGCCGATCCCGCACGGCTCAAGCTGTTCCATTTCGCACGCTTCGACCTCGCCGCGATCGAGTATTACCTCGGGGTGGAAGCGACGCCCTGCTATTGCACCAAAATCGCCAGCAAACTGGTGCGCACCTATACCGACCGTCATGGGCTCAAGATGCTGGTCGAGGAATTGCTCGGCGAAAGCATCTCCAAGGCGCAGCAGTCGAGCGACTGGGGCGGCCCCGAACTCAACGACGCGCAGCGCGAATACGCTGCGAGCGACGTGCGCTACCTCCACCGGATGAAGGACGAGCTCGACCGCCGGCTGGCGCGCGAGGGCCGCACCGAACTGGCGCAGGCCTGCTTCGACTTCCTCCCCACCCGCGCGCGGCTCGACGTGGCGGGCTGGGCCGAGCACGACATCTTCAGCCACATGTAAGGATCACGCGGGCAGGCGACACGCATGGCATTCCGGCAACGCAGGATCGAAACGGCAGAAGCCCAGGAGCGGCGCCACGAGCGCCAGCACTGGGCCGAGCCCGGCGGGGCGCATGATCGCCTCGTCGCTTTCCTTGCGCGCGCGTTGCCAATGGCTGTCGGCGTGCTGGCGGCCTTGATGGTCATCACCCCGCTCTCGCCGCGCGGCGAGATCAGCTTCCTGCTCGACCGCAACAAGGTGGCGATCATCTCTGAACGCCTGCGCGTCGACAATGCGCTCTATCGCGGGGCCGACAACCAGAACCGCCCGTTTTCGCTGACCGCGGGCGAGGCGGTCCAGCGCTCGAGCGCGGAAGGACTCGTGCGGATGGACGATCTGGTCGCGCGGCTCTTGCTCGACGATGGCCCCGCGCGGCTGAGCGCCGAAGCCGGGCAATATGACATCGACAAGGAAGTGGTTTCGATCACCGGGCCGATGCGCATGCAGGCCGCCGATGGCTATCGCATGCTGGCGCGCGGCGTCTCGGTCGACCTCGCCAACAAGCTGCTGGTCGGTGCGGGGGGCGTTGAGGGGGAAATTCCCGCCGGGACCTTCAGCGCCGACCGTTTGACCGCCGATCTGTCGGCGCGCACCATAACCCTGTCGGGCAATGCGCGGCTGCGCATGGAGCCCGGAAAGCTGAGGATGCCGTAATGAAGCCCCTGCTCCCCACCATCGCCCGCTGGGGCATCGGTTCGTTCGCGGTCACGGCGGTCGCCTTTGCCGGAATGCAGCTCTCCGCGCAGTCGATCGCGGGGCACAATTCGGATGCGCCCGTGTCCTATGCCGCCGACCGGATCGAGCTGCAGGACCGCGAAAACCGCGTCGTTCTGTCGGGCAATGTCGCGATCACCCAGGCCGGGCTCAACCTCAATGCGGCGCGGACCATCGTCAGCTACTCGGATGCCGGCACACTCAAGATCCAGCGCATCATGGCCACCGGCGGGGTCAATGTAACCCGCGGCAACGAACGCGCGCGCGGCGATACCGCTGTTTATGACTTCAATCGCCGCATCATCACCATGGCGGGCAATGTCCGGCTCAACCGCGGCGGCGATACGCTCAATGGCGGACGGTTGGTGATCGATCTCGCCTCGGGCGTGTCGAGCGTCGACGGGCGTGCCAGCGGATCGTCCTCGGTTACGGGCGAAGGCCAGTCGGGCGGCCGGGTCACCGGGACCTTCTCGGTCCCCGAAGGCTGAGCTGCGGCTAGCGCCCCCGCGCGCCGGCCACGCGCGCAATATCGGCAAGGCCCTGCGCCAGCAGCAATTCGGCGGCCTGGCTGTTGGTCAGCAATTCGCGGTGGAGCCCGACGAGGCGCTGCGTCAGCCGGTCGAGCTTGTCGCCGTGCCGCCACAGCGCGAGCTGCTGCCCGATATCGCGCTTTTCCTTGAAGAAGATACCCAGCCGCGCCTCCTCGCCCCGATCCAGATCGCCGAACGACCGCGAACCGAGCGCCGCGGCGATCCGCGCCAGCTGCGCCGCGCGCCGCTCGAAGGCGAGCAACACGCCCACCGGATTGAGCCCGAGCAATTTCATCCGCGCCAGTTCGACCGCGACCTTGGGCGCTTGTCCGCCCATCACCGCATTGACCAGCGGGGTGAAGCCATCGTCCTCGCTTGCCGCGCCGATCGCGTCGATATCCTCCGCGGTCGCGCTTTGCGGGCTTTGCGCGCTGGCATCGAGATAGAGCGCGAGTTTCTCCACCTCGCTTTTCGCCAGCCGCACGTCGAGATTGGCCGCGCGTGCGATCCGTTCGGCCAGATCGCCGCCCAGCCGCACGCCCGCCCCGTCGGCGAGGCCGCGCACGCTGCGGGTGACCGATTGCAGGTCGGGCGGATAGAACATCGCCACCAGCGCATCCTTGCGCTTTTCGAGCAGCTTGGCCGAGCGCGACTTGTCGGTGGCCGAGGTGGCGACGACGATGACCGGGCAGGCCTCGCCGCCGCCCGCTTCGCTGGTTTCGACCAGCACCTTGAGCGCTTCATGCGCCTCGTCGCCGTTGGCCCGCACCCAGATATGCCGCTGGTCGCCGAACAGCGAATTGGTCCGTGCCTCATCGCCCAGCCGCGCGGGATCGCCGCGCAGCTCGGCACCCGACATTTCGACGCGTTCGCCCGGTTCGGGCAGCCAGGTCACGAGGTCGTTGGCCGCCGCACTGGCGCCCGCTTCGTCCTGTCCGCAGAAAAAGAAAATGCCGCAGCCCTGGGCGGCGCTGCGTCCCTTGGCCGCGAAATCGCGGTTGCTGAGCTTCACTGTGCCGTGTCGCCCTGCCGCCGCAAGGCCAGCGCGATCCGCGTCACCATCCGCTGCGCAAGATCCTGCGACAGGTTCTGCAGCGCGGTCTGTTCAGCGGCGATGACCGCATATTCGCTCGACACCACATCGATCCCGGCATCCGAGCCATCGGTCGCATCGAGCAGGATTTCGCCAGTGGCGAGATCGACCAGCTGATAGCGCGCGCGCAGCGTCCGCCGTTCGCGGCTGATCGTATCGTCGCGCAGCACCGCGAGCCCTTCGAGCTGGTCGTCGAGCCGGACATCGATCCGGTATTGCGGGCTCACCGTGCCTGCTGCGCCGAAGCGTTCCTCGAGGGCGCTGCGCACGAGCCAGCCGGCACGCCCTTCGATCGGCGCGACCTCGATCGCGGCCATGGATTGCGCGACCGCGCCGCTGCCGCCGCCCGCATACATGGGCGACAGGCCGCAGGCCGAGAGCGTGCAGAGGGCGAGGCAGGCGAGGACGATGCGCATCAGGTGACGATATTCACCAATCTGTCGGGCACCACAATGACCTTGCGGATTTCCGCCCCGTCGAGCGAGCGCTGCACCTTTTCCGACGCCAGCGCCATCGCTTCGAGATCTTCCTTCGAAGCGCCCTTGGGCGCGGTCAGCGTGTCGCGCAGCTTGCCCTTGTGCTGGACCGCGATGGTGACCTCGTCCTCGACCAGCAGCGCGGGATCGACTGCGGGCCAGGCGGCATCGGCCACCAGGCCGCCGGCGCCCAGCGACGCCCAGGCCTCCTCGGCCAGATGCGGCATCATCGGCGCGACCAGTTGCACCAGTGTGCGGATCGCGGCCGTCCGGCTGGCAGAAGGCTGCGCCTTCTCGACCGCTCCGGTCAGTTCGTAGATCCGCGCCACCGCCTTGTTGAAACCCAGTGATTCGATGTCCTCGGCGACCGCGGCGACCGTCTGGTGCATCTTGCGCAGCAGCGGCTTGTCCTCGCCTTCGGCCCCGGCGTCATGGGCGGCGAACAGGCGCCACAGACGGTGCACGAAGCGCGAGCAACCCTCGATCCCCGCCTCGGACCACGGCAGGTCGCGTTCGGGCGGGCTGTCGGACAGCATGAACCAGCGCACTGCGTCGGCGCCATAGGTGTCGATGATCGTATCGGGATCGACGACGTTCTTCTTCGACTTCGACATCTTGATGACGCGGCCGATCTCGACCGCGCCGCCATCCACCTTGAGCAGCGCGCGTTCGGCTTCGCGGCTGATCTCGTCCGGCGCGAAGTAGAGTGTCTTGCTCCCGTCCTTGCGGCTGTAGGTCTCATGCGTGACCATGCCTTGCGTAAACAGCGAGGCAAAGGGTTCGGTCACGTCGATCTGGCCCATATGCGCCAGCGCGCGGGTCCAGAACCGGGCATAGAGCAGGTGCAGGATCGCGTGCTCGATCCCGCCGATATACTGCTCGACCGGCAGCCATTTGGCGATCTCGTCCTTGTCGAACGGCTTGTCCGCGGGCTGGCTGGCGAAGCGCAGGAAATACCACGAACTGTCGACGAAAGTGTCGAGCGTATCGGTTTCGCGTGTCGCGCCTGCGCCGCATTTGGGGCAGTCGACATGTTTCCATGTCGGATGGCGCAGCAGCGGATTGCCCGGGGTCCGGAAATCGACATCCTCGGGCAGCGTGATCGGCAGGCTGTCCTTGGGCGCTGGCACGACACCGCAGGCATCGCAATGGATGAAGGGGATCGGCGTGCCCCAGTAACGCTGGCGCGACACGCCCCAGTCGCGCAGGCGCCAGACGGTCTTGCCTGTCCCCCGGCCCTGTTCCTCGATGCGCGCGATGATTGCGCGCTTGGCGTCCTCGACTTCCATCCCGTCGAGGAAGTCCGAATTGACCAGCACGCCCTCACCCGCCTCGGCCTCGCCGTCGAAAGGTTTGTTCGCCTGATCGGCGCTCGGCGCGACGACCCGGGGGATCGGCAGGCCGTATTTGGTGGCGAATTCGAAATCGCGCTGGTCGTGGCCCGGCACCGCCATGATCGCGCCGGTGCCGTAATCCATCAGCACGAAGTTCGCGATATAGACGGGCAGGTGCTGCTGCGTGAAAGGGTGCTTCGCCCCTATCCCGGTATCGAAGCCGAGCTTCTCTGCCGTTTCCAACTCCGCCGCGGTCGTCCCGCCTCGCTTGCACAATGCGATGAACTTCGCCGCATCGCAGTTCTGTGCCGCCACGGCTTGCGCCAGCGGATGATCCGGTGCGACCGCGACGAAACTCGCGCCGAAGATGGTGTCGGGCCGCGTGGTATAGACCGGCAGCGTGTCGCCATTCGACAGGTCGAAACTGAATTCCAGCCCTGTCGACTTGCCGATCCAGTTCTCCTGCATCAGCCGGACCTTGTCGGGCCAGTTCTCGAGGCTGCCGAGCCCTTCGAGCAATTCCTCGGCGAAGTCGGTGATCTTGAGGAACCACTGGCTCAGCTTGCGTTTCTCGACCTCGGCGCCGCTGCGCCAGCCCTTGCCGTCGATCACCTGCTCATTGGCGAGCACGGTCATATCGACCGGGTCCCAATTGACCTCGCTCTCCTTGCGATAGACGAGGCCCGCTTCGTAGAGATCGATGAACAGCGCCTGCTCGTGCCCGTAATAATCGGGTTCGCAGGTCGCCAATTCCCGCGACCAGTCCAGCGCGAAGCCGAGACGCTTCAGCTGCGCCTTCATGTGTTCGATATTGTCGCGGGTCCAGCCGCCCGGGTGGACGCCCTTTTCCATCGCCGCGTTTTCGGCGGGCATGCCGAAGGCGTCCCAGCCCATCGGATGCAGCACTTCGTGGCCCACCGCCTTCTTGTAGCGCGCCAGCACGTCGCCCATCGTGTAATTGCGCACATGGCCGATATGGATGCGCCCCGAAGGATAGGGAAACATCTCGAGCACGTAGCTCTTGGGCTTGGGGGAATCGCTATCCGCGCGGAAAGTCTGCGCCTGGTCCCACGCGCTTTGCCAGCGCGCATCGGCGCTGGCGGGATCGAAACGGGTTTCGCTGCTCATGCGAGCGGCGTTTACGGATTTTACCGGCTATGGGAAGGCGCTTTAAGGCTCCGCCCCCGCGATCAGCTGACCGCTTCGCGGCGCAGCTCGCGGGCCTTGGTCAGGATGATGTCTTCCAGTTTCTGCACGGTCGCCGCCTGGACCGGGGCATCGACCCAGGTGCCCGACTGGTTGACCTGGCGGCTGGCTGCCACGCGCAGCGCATCGGCGCGCAGATCGGAATCGAGGATGGTGACGGTCATCTTGACCCGCTCGCCCGGATTGCTCGGATTGGCATACCAGTCGGTCACGATCACGCCGCCATTGCTGTCGGCCTGGAGCAGCGGAGCAAAGCTCACCGCATCGAGCGAGGCGCGCCAGAGGTAGGAATTGACCCCGATGGTGGTGACCTGCGCCGCGGCAATGTCCGCCTGCGGCCGCTCACGCCCGCCACCGCATGCCGCGAGGCCCAGCGAGGCGGCGGTCGCAACGGCGATGGTTGCGGGGCGGCGAATGGTTGCGAAAGCGCTCATGTCGATCCTTGGTATCCTGCAGATTGCTTGGCTCTATAAGGCCTGCACGCTTGGGAGCAAGGCATAGGCCATCGGGGCCTCACACAGCCTTGCGTGCGTGAATGCGGGCTTAATCCATGCGCGCGGCCTGCGCACCTTCTGCCAAGTGCTTGTGGACACTGCGCAACACTTTTCGCTAATCGCGCGGAACCGCTGTGGAAAAGCTGGCCATCGGGTGCGCGAGTGCTACCTTGGCTGTCACAAACAAGGGACTCGCCCCGCCAGGGCGTAAAAGTCAGGAACCGTTCAGGGCGGTTCTGCCTTTAGTCCGGAGAAACAAGGGAAGCTCGTTCGCGATGGCACGTTCGGTGAAAAGTCAGGGCAAGGCGCGGTTCGTACCCGCGGCGCTGGCTGTTGCCGGTCTGTCGCTGGCGATACCCGCCGCCGGTCTCGCCGTGGTGCAGACCAGCGCGGCAGCGGAGGTTCCCGAAACCGTATCCTATCTGCGCTTTACCCCGGCCAAGGTCGATCCGCAGCTTGCTGCGCGCGTCGCCGCCGTGATGGGTGAAGACGGATTGCGTTTCACCCCGGCGAACAAGCCGGTGCTGACCAAGGACCGCACGGTGACCGTCGCGGTCCGCGTCGACGACGCCATGGCCCGCGCGATCTCGGTCCGCAGCGCGATCGATTCGGCCGGCACCGCCGACAGCCGCGAACGCGTGCTCGCAATCAGCCAGACCAGCTACAATCTGGGTGTGGCGCGCGGCTATCAGAGCTTCGCCCAGCCCGCCAAGCCGGCGACCGTTTCGGTCGGCCTGCGCGACATGGGCATGCCCGACCTCGCCAGCTACGCCCTCGACAAGGGCGACAAGCCCGCCAAGCCGGGCCGCTTCGATTCGCGCCTCGCGCTCGAGAAGGAAGACAAGGCCGGCCGCTCGCCGCGCACGCTCGAAGGCGCGGGCAACCAGAGCGTCGATCTCAGCACCTCCTACCGCGTGGTCGGCAATCTCAACGTGACCGCCGGTGTCCGTCTGTCGAAAGACAACAACCGGCTTGCACCGCTGACCGACGGGCTCGAGGACGACCAGGCCGTCTACGTCGGCACGCGCGTCAGCTTCTAAGCAAACCCCACCCAAAAATACGATTGCACCGCAGCGCCGCTTGGGCGTTGGGGCTTGGCGTGCGCCACGTCGCTGGCCTAGGCTCGCCGCAACGCTAGGGAATGCGGGGGAGAATCGACTATGTCACGGGTGGCTATTGTAACCGGGGGCACGCGCGGGATCGGCCGCGCAGTCTGCGAACGCCTGCGCGACGAGCGCGGTTTTACCGTGATCGCCAATTACGCCGGCAATGACGAAGCCGCCCAGCGCTTCACCGAAGAAACCGGCATCCCCACGAGCAAGTTCGACGTCGGCGACCCCGAGGCTGTCGAGGCGGCCTGCGCAAGCATCGCCGAGCAGCATGGCCCGATCGACGTGGTGGTCAACAATGCCGGGATCACCCGCGACGGCACGCTGCTCAAGATGAGCTACGCGGACTGGGACGCGGTCATGCGCACCAATCTGGGCGGCTGTTTCAACACCGCCAAGGCCACCTTTGCGGGGATGAAGGAACGCGGCTGGGGCCGCATCGTCAACATCGGGTCGATCAATGGCCAGGCCGGACAATATGGCCAGGTCAACTACGCCGCCGCCAAAAGCGGGATCCACGGCTTCACCAAGGCGCTGGCGCAGGAAGGCGCGCGCTTCGGGATCACCGTCAACGCGATCGCGCCGGGCTATATCGACACCGACATGGTCGCCGCCGTCCCCGAACCGGTGCTCGAGAAGATCGTCGCCAAGATCCCCGTCGGGCGACTCGGCAAAGCCAGCGAGATCGCCCGCGGGGTCAGCTTCCTGTGCTCCGAACATGCCGCATTCGTGACCGGCTCGACGATGAGCATCAACGGCGGCCAGCACATGTATTGATGGCCACGGGGGCTGCCGGCGCCCCCCCGGTGCCCGGTCGATTCAGTCGATCAGGATACCGACGACCTTCCACTGGCCGTCTTCCTTCACCAGCGTGACCGTCTCCACCGCATCGGGCTTGTTGGCGAAGCGCGTATGGAAGGTGACTTCCTGATAGCCGTGCGGCGGCGCGTTGAGGTAGCGGATCGTCGCCAGATTGCGCGCAACGACGGCCCCCAGCGGAACCCGGGCCTGCTCCGACGCCGCGGCCCATCCCGCAACGCTGTTTGCCGAGCGGAAACCATCGCCTGCCGCATCGTAGCTCGCCTGCCAGTTTCCGGCATCGCCAAGCGCGAGCCAGCTTCGCGCGGCAGACTCGACCGCTGCGTCGCGCGCCGCGGTTTCGGCATCGGGAGAGCTCCCGCCATCGGAGGCGAGGGGCGTGAAGAGCAGCAGCGCTGCGGTCAGTACGGACATGCAGATTCCTCCGATTAGCCAGGCACCCTTGCGCCTGCGGCCCGGTTGATCATCCGAACCGGCACGCGGGTCTCCCCCCAAATCCTTGTCCGCAAGATTTTCGTGGGGCCCGCCTTCGCGGTCGAGCACCAGCCGTGCCGCCTCGCGGCTGCTGGTGACCGCCAGCTTCCGCCGCGCCGCGCGCAGCCGCTCGTTGATCGTGTGTACCGACCGCGATAGCGCGTTCGCGGCCGACTTGGCATCGTGCCCCCGCGCCATCAGGCGCAGCGTTTCCTTCTCCTTTTCGGTAAGCGCGTCATAGCCGTCAGCCATGCCCGAAACCTAGGCGCGGCACGGTTCACCGCACACCCCAAAAAAATCGTATCGGCCCCGGCCCGAGCGTTGTAGGGCGCGCGGCCTATGGAAATGCCCCCTTACCACCCCCCCAAGAAATACTCGGTCCGCATCGACGGACACCGTACCTCGATCAGCCTCGAACCGCTGTTCTGGGACAAGCTCACCACCGCGGCGCGGATGCGCAACCAGTCGATCAACGCGCTGGTCGCGCAGATCGACGCCGAACGAATCCGCGCCGAAACCCCGCCGGGACTGGCGGGTGCGATTCGCATCTGGCTGGTCACCTATGAAAAGGGCGGCTGGCTTGCGCCAACCGCCCCTTCGGCAGTTCAAACCGCCTGATCAGTAATTTGCGGGCGGATCGCTCGCGGGAAAGCTTTCGTCGCTTTCCTCGTCGGCCTTGGTCCAGGTCCCGTCGGGCTTGTCGCGCATCGATTCGGGACCTGCGTCGCGGATCGATGCATCGCCCTGGTTGTCGGCAAACGCCGCCTTGGACTTGTTCTTTTCGAGATAGCGATAACCGGCATATCCGATACCGCCGAGCGCCATGAGCTTGAGTAACATATGAGAACTCCTTCCTTGGCGACCCAACGCGCGGATCGCCGGAAAGGTCCGTCAGCCAGCGCTCATTCGTCGCCCACCCGTTCGACATCTGCGCCGACCAGCTGGAGCTTCTCTTCCAGCCGCTCATAACCGCGGTCGAGGTGGTAGAGACGGCGCACGGTGGTCTCGCCTGCCGCGGCAAGCCCCGCAATCACCAGGCTCATCGAGGCGCGCAGATCGGTCGCCATCACTTCCGCGCCGGTGAGGTCCACCGGACCGCGCACGATCGCCGTGCGGCCCTCGGTTTCGATATCCGCGCCCATCCGCGCCAGTTCGGGCACATGCATGAAGCGGTTCTCGAAGATCGTTTCCTTGAGCACGCTGGTGCCCTCGGCGCGGGTCAGCAGGCTCATCAGCTGCGCCTGCATGTCGGTCGCCAGCCCCGGGAAAGGCGCGGTGGTGAGGTTATGCGCCTTGAGCGGCCCGTTCGCGGCCACGTCGATGCCGTGCTTGTCGCTCTCGATCTCGACCCCGATGTTGCGCAAAGCGTGCAGCGTCGAGCCCATGTCGCCCGCATCCGCGCCCTCGAGCCGCACTTCGCCGCCGGTGATCGCCGCCGCGCAGGCATAGGAGCCCGCCTCGATCCGGTCGGGCATCACGCGGTAGGTTGCGCCGTGCAGCTTGCGCACGCCATGGATCGTCAGTTCGGAGGTGCCGATCCCGTCGATTTCCGCGCCCATCGCGGTGAGCAAATTGCACAGATCGACGATCTCGGGCTCGCGCGCGGCGTTGACCAGCCGGCTGGTGCCCTTGCACAGCACCGCCGCCATCAACGCATTCTCGGTCGCGCCGACCGAGACCACGGGGAAGTCGAACTCGCCGCCGGGCAGCCCGCCGTCGGGCGCCATCGCCTTCACATAGCCCTGCGCCAGTTCGATATGCGCGCCGAAGGCTTCGAGCGCCTTGAGGTGGAGGTCGATCGGACGGTTGCCGATCGCGCAGCCGCCGGGCAGCGATACGGTCGCCTCGCCGGTGCGCGCGAGCAGCGGGCCGAGCACGAGGATCGAGGCGCGCATCTTGCGCACCAGATCGTAGGGCGCGACCGAACTGGTGATCCGCATCGCCTCGAGCGTGACATTGCGGCCGAAGTCCTCGGGCCGCTTGCCGGGGATTGTATGGCTGACGCCGAACTGCGTCATCAAGTGCTGGAAGCCGTCGATATCCGCCAGCCGCGGCAAATTGCGTAGCGTCAGCGCCTCTTCGGTCAGCAACGCGCAGGGTATCAGCGTCAGCGCGGCGTTCTTGGCGCCCGAAATGGGGATGGTCCCCGACAGGCGGTTACCGCCGCGAATGATCAGTTTGTCCATGGAACCGTGCTTTACCCTCGCGCGTCATGCTGGCAAGCGTCACGATAGCGTCGCAGCGCCGCGCCAGCGGATGTATCGTCGGCCGATCGCGTGCGCCCCCGCGCGAAATTGGCCGCGCAAACAGGCAGGAGCAACACAGATGTCAGCCCGTAAACCGATCAAGAAGGCGGTGTTTCCCGTCGCCGGTCTCGGAACCCGCTTTCTCCCCGCGACCAAGGCGATCCCCAAGGAATTGCTGCCGATCGTCGACCGTCCGCTGATCCAGTATGCGGTGGACGAGGCGCGCGAGGCGGGGATCGAGCAGATCATCTTCGTCACCGGCCGCGGCAAGACCGCGATCGTCGAGCATTTCGACGTCGCCTTCGAACTCGAAACCACCATGGCAGAGCGCGGCAAGGACCTCTCGGTGCTCGAACCCACCCGCGCCACGCCGGGCGATATCATTACCGTGCGCCAGCAGGTGCCGCTGGGGCTGGGCCATGCGATCTGGTGCGCGCGCGCGATCGTCGGCGACGATCCCTTCGCCATCCTCCTGCCCGACGAGCTGATGGTCGCGGCCAAGGGCGGCGGCACCGGCTGCATGAAGCAGATGGTCGAAGCCTATGAAGAGGTCGGCGGCAACCTGATCTCGGTGCTCGAAGTGCCGCATGACGAAGTGTCGAGCTATGGCGTCATCGCGCCGGGCGCCCAGCTGTCCGAGACGCTGACCGAGGTGACCGGGCTGGTCGAAAAACCCCCGGTCGACGAGGCGCCGTCGAACAAGATCATCTCGGGCCGCTACATCCTCCAGCCCGAAGTGATGGGCGTGCTCAAGGACCAGGGCAAGGGCGCGGGCGGGGAAATCCAGCTGACCGACGCCATGGCGAAAATGATCGGCAACCAGCCCTTCCACGCCGCCACCTTCGCCGGCCGCCGCTTCGACTGCGGCAGCAAGACCGGCTTCGTCGAGGCGACGCTGGCGCTGGCGCTCGAACGCGAAGACATGGGCGCCGAGGTGCGCGCGATGGCGCAGCGATTGCTGGCGGAGTAGGCTTCCGGTCCGCCGCATCGGCAGCCGCCGTTCGAGCGATATCGTCACCCTGAACCTGGTTCGGGGGTTTTACGCGCCCTCTCTTTGAACTGGAGGGCCGCAGCTATCGGCGCGACTGCCGGGCGGCCAGGAGCGCCGGGCCCCATACTGCGTGGCTGGGCGATTTTCCTACACCGCCGGCGTTTGGTAGCCTTCGTCCGGTGCTGCGTTCTTTCCTCTCCCTTTCATACCCTCACCAAAGGGCGTTCCGTCGCCAGAGACGGCTTGCGGTCACAGAACTGGGTGGTCGGAAGGTCACAGTCAGACGCGGCACCGACCCCGTGTACCCACACTTCGCGGCGGCAGGCAGCGGAAGGTCACGCTTTCTCACTGCGCGATTGCCGGTCCAGCGCGGCGCAGGTCGCCGTGCGGCCGGTCAGGCCGCAGTAAAGCGCAGCGGCAGCGTCTTGAGCCCGCCGACGAAGGTCGATTTGGACCGCGCGGGCTCGCCCGCCAGTTCGACCGTCTCGATCCGGTCGAGCAGCACTTCGAACAGGATGCGCATCTCGAGCCGGGCGAGATGCAGGCCGAGGCACTGGTGCGCGCCCGCGCCGAAGGCGAGGTGGCGGTTGGGGCTGCGCGCGGCGTCGAAGCGGCGCGGGTCGTCGAAATGCGCCGGATCGTGATTGGCGGCGACATAGTTCATCATCAGCCAGTCGCCCTTGGCGATGGCCTGCCCGCCGACCTCGGTGTCCTGGGCCGCAGTGCGCATGAAGTGCTGCACCGGCGTGGTCCAGCGGATCGCTTCCTCGACGATGCCGGGCAGCAAGCTGCGGTCGGCGCGTACGCGCGCCCATTGCTCGGCATCCTGCGCCAGTGCGAGCATCGCGCCCGCGGTGCTGGCGCTGGTGGTGTCGTGCCCCGCCGCGGCAAGGATGATGTAATAGCCCATCATGTCGCGGTCGTTGAGCGGTTCGCCGTCGACCACCGCATTGGCGATGGTGCTGGCGACATCGGCGGTGGGGTTCGCCCGGCGCTGCGCAGTGAGCTTGGCGAAATAGGCCTCGAAGTCCTTGACCGCGCCGGCCACCAGCTGGGTGATCGCCTCGGGCGGGAGGTCCTTCATCCCCGACTGGTTGAGGTCCTCGTCGCTACCGCCGAACATCTGCTGCGTGAGCGTCAGCATGCGCGGTTCGTCTTCCTCGGGCACGCCGAGGATCTGCATCACCACATGCAGCGGATAGGGCGCCGATACGGTCTTCACGAAATCCGCCTCGCCGCCGCCTGCCAGCAGCCGGTCGACCGCGGCATGCGCGATGCCACGGATCTCGTCCTCCACGCCGCGCAGGTTCTTGGGCATGAACCATTCCTGCGTCAGCTTGCGGTACTTCATGTGAACCGGCGCATCGAAGGTGACGAGGCTGGCAACCATGTGTTCGCTGCCGCCGGTGAGCGCCTTGGCGAACTCGATCCCCTCGGTCAGGCTGAAGACGACGCTGTGCGGGTTGTTGAGGAAGGTCGCATTGTCCTTCGACATGCGCATCACATCGTCATAGCGCGTGACCAGCCAGAACGGCGGGTGGACCGCATCGTCGGCCGGCTCGACCCAGGCGACAGGGGTATCCTCGCGCAGGCGGTCGAACGTGTCGAGCAGGCCGTCCCATTCGGCATAGCTCTGCGGATCGATCACCGCGCGGGCGATGGCCGGATCGAGCCGGGGCCGGTCCTGCGCCGCCATCACGCCTGCTCCGTCTGCTGTTCGGCCGCCTTCTGGAATTCGTCGCGCAATTCGCGCTTGTACAGCTTGCCATTGGCCTCGCGCGGAAGCTGGGCGCGGAAGTCGAACAGCTTGGGCATCTTGGTCTTGGACAGGCTGGGAGCGAGGAAATCGCGCAATTCGGCCTCGAGCGCATCGCCCGCCTCGGCCATGTCGATCGGCTGCACCACCGCGACCACCTTCTCGCCGAAATCGGGACAGGGCGCGCCGATCACCGCGGCGTCCATCACCTTGTCATGCGTCACGAGCAGGTTCTCGATCTCCTGCGGGTAGATGTTGACCCCGCCCGAGATGATCATGTGGCTCTTGCGATCGGTGAGGTAGAGGAAGCCGTCCTCGTCGACATGGCCGATATCGCCCAGCGTCATCCAGCCCTTGGGATGCATCGCTTCGCGCGTTTTCTCGGGATCGTTGTGATAGGTCGGGATGAGATCGTTCTCGAAATAGAGCAATCCGTCCTGGCCCGCGGGGACCTCTTCCCCCTCGGCATCGCAGACATGCAGCGTGCCGTGGATCGCCTTGCCGACGCTGCCGGGATGGGTCAGCCAGTCCTCGGCCTTGATCAGCGTCATGCCGACGCCTTCGGAGCCGGCGTAATACTCGTTGATGATCGGTCCCCACCATTCGATCATCTCGCGCTTGATCGGCACTGGGCATGGCGCGGCGGCGTGCAGCGCGCGCTGGTGGCTGGAGAGGTCGTAGCGCGTGCGCACCTCGGGATCGAGCTTGAGCATGCGGACGAAATGCGTCGGCACCCACTGGCTGTCGGTGATCTTGTATTTCTCGATCGTCTCGAGCGCGTGCTCGGGATCGAACTTCTCCATCACCACGACCGTGCCGCCGAGCCGCTGCGCGGTGGTGCACCAGCCAATCGGCGCGGCATGATAGAGCGGCGCGGGCGAGAGATAGACCATGCTGCCATCGGCGGGCATGCCGGCGCCCATCACCGCGAGGCCCATCAGCGGATTGGTCGCGAGGATGTCGTCATCCTCGGGCGGCGCCGGCTTGACCCCCTTGGGCCGTCCGGTGGTGCCCGAGGAATAGAGCATGTACTGGCCCGGCGCCTGGTCGGCGATCGGCTCGGCAGGCTGCGCGGCGAGCGCGGCTTCGTAATCTTCCTCGCCCTCGCCATCGACGATCAGCAGCGGCAGGTCGGCGCATTCGTCGCGGATGCCCTCGATTGCCTCGGCATAGCGCGTGCTGGTGAGCAGGAACTTGGCTCCCGCATCCTTGAGGATGTAGCAGATCTCGGGCGCGGTCAGCCGGGTCGAGATCGGCACCATCATCGTGCCCGCACGCTGCGACCCCCACACCGCTTGCAGGTAATGGACGTTGTTTTCCATCAGCACTGCGAAATGGTCGCCGCGCTTGAGCCCGCGTGCCCGCAGCAACTGCGCAAAGCGGTTCGCATAGGCGTCCATTTCCGCGAAGGTCACGGTCTGGCCGCTGCCCGCCATGATCATCGCGGGATGGTCGGGGCGCGTCTGCGCATGGGTAATGGGGTGCATGATGGGCTTCTCTCTCCTGTCTGCCGGTCCGGCGTTCTGCCGCGGACTCGTCCAGTTTCGAGAAGAAACCTACCTAAGCCTCTCGCATGGGCAAGAAAAAAGGCGGCAGGATCGCTCCCACCGCCTCTTTTGCGACCCTTGAAGGGCTAAAATCTTATTCTTCGCCGTCACCCTGGCCGCCCTGGCCGGTGGCGAGCGCGAAAGCGCGCTGTGCTTCCGATTCGACCATATAGGGAACCGGGTTGACCGCCTTGCCGTCGATGCGGACTTCATAATGCAGGTGCGGGCCGGTCGAACGGCCGGTCGAGCCGACGTAGCCGATGATGTCGCCCTTCTTGACGCGGGTCCCCGCAGTCACGGCGATATCCGACATATGCGCGAAGCGGGTCTGCAGGTTCGCGCCGTGTTCGATCGAGACATATTTGCCGTAGCTCGAGAACCATTCCGCCTTGCTGATGTAACCATCCGCAGTTGCATAGATCGGCGTACCGGTCGGCGCGGACAGGTCGACACCCTTGTGGCTGCGGCGACCGCCGAGCACGGGGTGGGTCCGCATGCCGTAATCGCTGGTGAGCCGCGTGTCGTCGAGCGGCATGCGCGAAGGGACCGAAACCCGGGCAGCGGCCGGGGTCGTACGATCGAGTTCGTCCCACTTGGCGAACAGCTGCTGGAACTGCGCGTCGTCGCCAGCCTGGGCGGGTGCGGTGACCTTGCTCATGTCGATCGCGCCGACAGCGGCCGCGGCGTTGGTTTCCTGCGCATGGGCCGGAGCGGCGGCAATGCCGAAACCAGCCATCAATGCGAGAACAAGCGAAGTGCGCTTGGTGATCATGCTAACCCGTCCATCCGGCGCTTTGCGCGCCTGTTCGATTTTTGGCGATCCCGGCGTCCCGGCCGTTTCCGCCCTTTTCAGTCTGCGCCGGAACCCCCCGGCTTCTTGTGAGTTTGGGTTATCGGCAGAAAAGTTAATCAAGCAATAGCTGCGCAGGAACCGCGCGGCAGGTTGCCTGCGAAACGCGTTGAGTCGTTTACCGCTACCCCTGCCACTCCCAAGAGACCCGGCCCCGGCGATTTTTCGCTTTATTTTCTGTAGGTTACCCCTGAACGGCGTTCCAGGGCCGTGAAAATGCTTCGGGCCGAACGCAATAATGGCGATTGCCCGGTCAATGATTCGTTTGAGAATATGTGCCGTGGATTCATGGACTTAGCGCTTCATGCGCCCTCGTAGGCCGCTTTTCGCTTCGCCGGGCGAATCGCATTGCGCACCGGATCACCTGCCCTCGCGCGCCGTAGCGTGGCGGAGGGCTGCCGCCCCTCGGTTCAGCGCGCCACGCACCGACAGCCGCCTGAATCCAGCGCGGCAGACCGATGCTGGCGAGGAGACACGTCAGCCGCCGCGGACCGCCGCGAGCACCTCTTCCGCATGGCCCTTGACCTTCACCTTCGGCCAGACGCGCAGGATCCGGCCCTTCTCGTCGAGCAGATAGGTCGAGCGGATCATCCCCATGAAGGTTTTCCCATACATCTGCTTCTCGCCCCATACGCCGAGCGTATCCGAAAGCCCGCCTTCGGCCGCGTCGGTTGCCAGCGCGACGGTGAGATCGTGCTTGGCGATGAAGTTCTGGTGCTTCTTGGCCGAATCCTTGCTGACCCCGAGCAGCGCCGCGCCCGCCTTGTCGAACTCGGGCTTGAGCGCGGAGAAATCCTTCGCCTCGGTGGTGCAGCCCGGGGTGTTGTCCTTGGGATAGAAGAAGATCACCGCCTTCTTTCCCGCCAGGTCGGCCTTCGTCAGCGTGCCGCCATCAGGCGTTTCCATGGTGAAATCGGGAAAGGCATCGCCTTCGCCATAGGTCTTGGTCATTCGTCCATCTCCAGGGTTTCGCCGAACACATCCTGCCATGCCGCGGCAACATCGTGGCGCGCCGCACGCAGGCAATGCGTCAGGTCCGCATAGTCGCCGCACCCGCTCTGCCGCGCCAGCAGCGCCGCGGCCGCGGGATTGGGGCGGGCCAGGTCGGGCGCGAGCAGCCGCGTACCGACCAGCAGCCGCGTCATCAAGCGGTGCGCATCGGCGAGCGTCGGCGGAAGCTTTCCGGCGGCGACGAGCTTGCCGATGACCGGGCCAAGATCGGGCCCCAGCGCCGCACGATCGCGCAATTGCAGGTAGTGCACCAGGAATTCGATATCGACGAGACCGCCGCGCAGCAGCTTGGCATCGAGCGGTCCCTTGGCCGATTTGTGCGCCGCCATCTCGCCGCGCATCGTGAGCACGTCTTTGCGCAGGCCAGCGGGATCGCGTTCGCGGCACAGGATCGACGTCACCAATTCGCCGACCTCGGCACGCGCGGCAGCGCTCCCCACCAGCACCCGTGCGCGGGTGAGCGCCATATGTTCCCACGTCCAGGCATCCTCGCGCTGGTAGCGCGCAAAGCTCTCCACGCTGGCCGCAAGCGGTCCCTGATTGCCCTGCGGTCGCAGCCTCGTGTCGACTTCGTAAAGCGCGCCCTGCGCGGTCGGAACACTGAGCGCGGCGGTAACCCGCTGGGCGAGACGATTAAAATAGAGCGTTGCGCCAAGCGGTCGCTCGCCATCCGATTCGCCTTCATGCGTCCCGGTGAAGAGGTAGACGATGTCGAGATCGGACGCATGAGTCAGCACCCCGCCGCCCAGCCGCCCCAGCCCGACCACGACCAGCTCGCTGCCCGCGATCCGGCCATGCTTTGCGGCAAACTCCTCCTCGGCCGCCGCTACCGCGACCTGCAAGGCGGCCTCTGCCGTCCGCGCCAGCCCGGCAGCGATGGCCAGCGGATCATGCGCCGCCTCCACCAGTTGCACGGCGAGCGCAAAGCGGGTCTCGCCTGTGACCACGCGCAGCCGGTCGAGCTGCATCTCGTAATCGTCGCCGCGTTCTCGCCGGCCCATGTGCGCTGCGAGCTCGGCAACACTGCCCGGCAGGTCGAGCGCTGTACGGTCGATCAGCGCGTCGAGCAGTTCGGGGCGCTGCGCCAAATCCTCGGCCAGCGGCGGCGCGAGCGTCAGGCAATCGGCAATCAGCGCAAACAGGCCGGGGCGCGCTTCGAGCAGGCGGAACAGGTTGATCGCGCTGGGCAGGCGCGCGATCAGACTTTCCCAGCGCACTGCGGCAGCCGCGGGATCGGGCGAATCCGCGATCGAGGACAGCAGGTCGGGGCGGATCGCTTCGAAGGCGCTGAGCGCGGCGGTGCTGCGCAGCGCCGGATACCGCCCCCCGGTCCACTGGCTCATGCGTTCGACCAGTTCGACCGGGATGTCGGGCGCGGCGCCGGTGTCCGCCACGACATGCGGCGCGCTCTTGGGGACCGATATCCGGTCCTCGTCAAGCAGGGCACCGAACCGTTCGGCGACCGGGCGGGCGAGATCCTCCACCAGCGCAATCAGCGCGGCGCCGCCATCCAGTCCGTGCAGCCGCGCGGCCGTGTCCAGCGCTTCCCCCGCAGGGAGCGTATGCGTCTGCTTGTCGCCGACCATCTGCAGCCGGTGCTCGATCGTCCGCAGACCGTCGTAGCTTTGACCCAGCGCTTGCGCATCCGCCGAGGATATCCGGCCGGTCGCGGCTAGCGCATCGAGCGCCGCGCGCGTTCCGCGGACCCGCAGCGAGGGGTCGCGCCCGCCATGGATCAACTGATGCGTCTGGGCGAAGAATTCGATCTCGCGAATACCGCCGCGCCCCAGCTTGAGGTTATAGTCCGGCTCGGGCGAGCGGGGCCCGCGCTGTTCGTCGCGGATGCGGTGGGTCAGACGGCGCACCTCGTCGATCGCGCCGAAGTCGAGGCTGCGGCGCCAGACGAAGGGGCGGATATGGTCGAGGAACGCCTCGCCTGCACCGATGTCGCCCGCACAGGCCCGCGCACGAATGAACGCCGCGCGCTCCCACGCCAGCGCCGAACTTTCGTAATGCGTGATGGCCGAGTCGAGCGAGATCGCCAGCGGACTGACTTCGGCTGCCGGACGCAGGCGCAGATCGACCCGGAAGACGTAGCCTTCGCTGGTGACATCCGACAGCAGCCGCACCGTTTCGCGCGCATAGCGCTGGGCCGCCTCGCCCGGTTCGTCCCGCTCGCGCCGTGGTAGCTGCTCGGGCTCGTAGAGCAGGATGGGGTCGATGTCGGAGGAATAGTTGAGCTCGCCCGCCCCATGCTTGCCAAGCGCGAGGCCGATCATTCCCGCAGGCTCGGCATCGGGCATGCGCTTGCGAATCGCCGCCGCGAGCGCCGCATGCAGCGCGCGGTCGGCAAAGGTCGACAGCTCGCGCATGACCTTCTCGAGATCGAAGGCCCCCGCGAGGTCGCCCACCGCCAAGACCAGCGCCAGACCCAAGCGTTCGCGTCGCAGCGCCGTTGCCACATCGGCTTCCGTGACCTGCTTGGCCGCCAGCAGCGCCTCTTCGCCCGCGCCCTCGGCCAGCATCCGGGCCAAGTCGGGTCGGCGCTCCAGCGCGCGCGCAAGGAAGGGCGCATGGTCGCGGGCGCGGTTGAGAGCGGAGGTCCAGTCGGCAGCCATCGCCGGCATCCCTGCCGCCGCCTGCGCGCCCGCGCAAGCTTGCCCTCGTCCCGCCATGCTGACACAAGCGCGCGCAATGCGAGATGTGAGAAGAGGAACCTCCGCGATGAAACGCTTCATCCTTGCCGCGAGCGCGGCGCTGGTGCTGTCCGCCTGCGACATGGGGCTGGACCCCGATGCAGGCGCGGACGCCGGGCTCGACCTGCCCGAAGTCGCCGACGGCACGCTGTCCGAAGAAACGATGAAGCGGGTCACCGAGCGGCTGTCCTCGGACGAATTCGAAGGCCGTGCGCCGGGTACGCCGGGCGAGGAAAAGACCGTCGCCTATCTGATCGAGGAATTCGAGAAGGCAGGCCTCGAGCCGGGCAATAACGGCAGCTGGGTGCAGGATGTCCCGCTGGTCGAGATCACCGGCAAGAATTACGCCCCGCTGACGATTGCGGGCGGCGAAGGCGAGGCGATGGAACTGGCCTATGCCAGCGACTGGGTCGGAGTGACCTATCGCGAGGATGTCCAGACCACGCTCGAGGACAGCGAACTGGTCTTCGTCGGCTATGGCATCAACGCCCCCGAGAAGGGCTGGAACGACTATGCCGGGCTCGACATGGCAGGCAAGACGGCGGTCATCCTCGTCAACGATCCCGATTTCGGCGCGGAAACGCTCGAGGGTCCGTTCAACGGCAAGGCGATGACCTTCTATGGCCGCTGGACCTATAAATACGAGGAAGCCAGCCGCCAGGGCGCGGCGGGTGCGATCATCATCCACGACACCGCGCCGGCGGCCTATGGCTGGAACGTGGTCGAAAGCAGCTGGTCGGGCCCGCAGGCCTATGCTTCGCGCGGCGACAATCCGCCGCCGATGACGCAGTTGAACGGCTGGGTGCAGAAAGCGGTCGCGGAGAATATCTTCGGCGCCGCGGGCAAGGACCTCGGCGAACTGTCGGCCGCCGCGCGTGAGAAAGACTTTACCGCGGTCCCGCTTGGTCTCACCGCCTCGACCAGCTTCCGCAACGATATCCGCACCTTCGCCTCGCAGAACGTGATCGGGATGCTGCCGGGCAGCGAGCGCGCAGACGAATATGTGATGCACACCGCGCACTGGGACCATCTCGGCCGCTGTACGCCGGCACCCGATGGCGACGACATCTGCAATGGCGCGGTCGACAACGCCACCGGCACCGCCGCGCTGGTCGCATTGGCCGAAGCGCATGCCAAGGCCGGTCCGGCCAAGCGTAGCCTCGTCTTCCTTGCGGTGACCGCCGAGGAATCGGGCCTGCTGGGCGCGGACTATTACGCCGCCAATCCGGTGTTTCCGCTCAACCGGACGGTTGGGGGGATCAACATGGATGCCTTCCTGATGGCGGGCGCGGCGAAGGACGTGACCGTGGTCGGACCGGGCAAGTCGCAGCTCGACCTGTTCCTCGACAAGGCGCTGATGAACGATGACCGCGTCACCACGCCCAACCCCAACCCCGAAGCGGGCTATTACTATCGTTCGGACCATTTCGCCTTCGCCAAGCGCGGCGTGCCGATGCTGTATCTCGATGGCGGTGAGGACCTGATCGAGGGAGGAACCGAAGCGGGCGCCGCCGTGGCCGCCGATTATCGCGAAAACCGCTATCACGGGCCCAAGGACGAATACGATCCGAACTGGAACTGGTCGGGCGTGATGAGCGATCTCGCGCTGTTCTACCGCATCGGGCGCATGCTGGCCGATTCGACCAGCTGGCCCAACTGGAACGAGGGCGACGAGTTCAAGGGCACGCGCGACGAGGATTGCGCCGCCGAAGGCGCTGGCTGCGCCGCCTGAGCCTGCCGAGCGGGAGAACCGGTCCATGACGTTGCGCATGCCGCCCGAATGGGCACCGCAGGACTGGCTGTGGATCGGGTTTCCGCATGACGCCGACGAATGGCCCGCAGTGCTCCCGCGCGCGCAGGAGCAGATCGCGGCCTTCGCCAATGCAGTGGCCGAGAGCGGACAGGAGGTCCGCCTGCTGGTCCGCGACGCCGCCAACGAGGCACGCGCGCGCCAGCTGGTTTCGGGCGCCGTCACGCTCGAACGGCGCAACTACGGCGATGTCTGGCTGCGCGACACGGGTCCGCTGGTGCTGTGCGACGGATCGGGCAACCGCGCTGCGCGGCGGTTCGGTTTCAACGGCTGGGGCGGCAAATATCTGATGGACGGCGACCAGACGGTCGGCGCCCAACTCGCCGCGGATGCGGGGCTACCACTCGACGTGGCGGACTGGATCCTCGAAGGCGGGGCGATCGACGGCGACGGCACGGGGCTGGTGGTCACGACCGAACAGTGCCTGCTCAATCCGAATCGCAACCCGCAGCTGTCGCGCGAAGAGATCGAGGCCCGGTTGCGGCGCGATCTCGGTTTCACGCGCGTGCTGTGGCTCGGCGAAGGGCTGATCAACGACCACACCGATGGCCATGTCGACAATCTCGCGCGCTTCGTGGCGCCCAACACGCTGTGTTTGCCGCGCGCCACCGGCAAGGACGATCCCAATGCCGCGATCTACGCCGATGCCAAGGCGCGCGCCGAAGCAGTGGGCGTGACCGTGAAGCAGATCCCCTCGCCCGGGCTGGTCACCAGCGGCGACCATGTCGAACCCGCGAGCTACGCCAATTTCGCGATCACCAGCCATCTCGTCGTTGTGCCGACCTTCGGCAGCCCGCATGATGCCGAAGGCGTGGCAGCCGTGGCCGAACTATTCCCCGACCGCGCAACGATCGGCCTGCCGGGCGATGCCGTGCTTGCGGGCGGGGGCGGGTTCCATTGCGCCAGCCAGCAGATGCCCGCGGCCGGATGGCAGCCTTAACCTTTCATTAGCTATTGCAGCCGAGAATGGCGGTCATGGTCAAGCCCACCGCTCTCTCCCGCACGCAGCCCCCCGCCCAGTCGGTGGTCGATATCGCGCGCGCGCTGATCGTCGGTGGCTGCGGCCTTGCGCTGGTCCTCGCCGGACCGGTGCTGCCGTTCTGATCGCCTAGAGCAGCCGCAGCAGCGCCGCGAGCGCAGCCCCGCCCAAAATCACGCTGACGACCGCGCGCCACAGCGCGTCCCCGATCTGCCCCGCAGCGCGATCCCCCAGCCAATTGCCCAGCAATACGGCGGGGAACAGCAACGCCGCCAGCAGCGGCAAGCGCCAAGCGAGAATTCCCAGTGCGGCGCCCGAAACCAGGCCCGCGCCTGCCGCAATGGTGAAGATCAGCATCATCGAGGCCTTGGCCGTCTCGCGCGGGATGGCCGCCCGACATAATAAGGCACGACCGGCGGGCCGGGCATTCCGGCATAGCCCGTCATCAGCCCGCTCAGCACGCCCACCCCGCCGGTGGCCAGATGCCCCGGCTCGGTGTCCGCCCGGCGCGGCAGGAGGATGGCGAAGAAGGCGGACAGCGCAATCATCGCGATCAGGAAGCGCGCTAGGTCATCGCTCGTCGCGGCCAGCGCCAGCAGGCCGAGTGGGGTAACCAGCACCACGAGGAGGGATATGCGCCACGCCGAGCGCTCCGCCCCGCGCACCAGCCGGCGGACCTCGCTCAGTCCGATAAAGAGCGAGAGGAAATTTGCCAGCAGCACCGCCTCCACCGGCGGCAATGCCAGCGCGAGGATCGGCACCAGCAGGATCGCCATGCCGAAACCGGTCAGGCCGCGCACGAAGGCCGAGCCGAAGGCCGCCGCAAGCGCCGCCGCCAATTGCCACGGCGCATAGGCCGCCAGCAGATCCATCGCGTGCGGTCCTTCTAGCGCAGGTCGGGCGGCGTGGCTTCGCTGCGCAGCATGGCGATCGCGTCGTCAAGGCTCATCACGCGCTGGTCCTTCTCGCCCAGCGTACGGACCGCCACAGTGCCTTCCTCGGCTTCGCGATTGCCCACAACCAGCAGGTGCGGGACCTTGGCGAGGCTGTGCTCGCGCACCTTGTAGTTGATCTTCTCGTTGCGCAGGTCGCTCTCGACGCGGATGCCCGCGGCCTCGAGCTTGGCGACCGCTTCTTTCGCATACTCGTCGGCGTCGGACACGATCGTCGCGACCACCGCCTGCACCGGGGCGAGCCAGACGGGCAGGCGCCCGGCGAAATGTTCGATCAGGATACCGATGAAGCGTTCGTAGCTGCCGAAGATCGCACGGTGCAGCATGACCGGGCGGTGCTTGTCGCCATCCTCACCGATATAGGTCGCATCGAGCCGATCGGGCAGCACGCGGTCACCCTGGATCGTGCCGACCTGCCAGGTCCGCCCGATCGCATCGGTGAGGTGCCATTCGAGCTTGGGCGCATAGAAGGCGCCTTCGCCTTCCAGTTCTTCCCAGCCGAACTCCTCGCTCATCATGCCGGCTTCCTCGACCGCATCGCGCAGTTCCTGCTCGGCCTTGTCCCAGTCCGCATCCGAACCCAGACGCTTCTCGGGCCGCAGCGCCAGCTTGATCGCGAAGCTGAAGCCGAAGTCCTTGTAGACCTCGGCGGCGAGGCTGCAGAAGGCGCGCACTTCCTCGACGACCTGGTCCTCGGTGCAGAAGATATGCGCATCGTCCTGCGTGAACTGACGCACGCGCATGAGGCCATGAAGCGCCCCATGCGGTTCGTTGCGGTGGCAGCAGCCCATCTCGCCCAGCCGGATCGGCAGGTCGCGATAGGAGGTGATGCCCTGCTTGAAGACCAGCACATGCGCGGGGCAGTTCATCGGCTTGATCGCCATCCAGTCGGCGTCCTTGGCGACGCTGGGATGCGCACCCGCACCGCTGTCGTCGACCTCGGGCACCATGTCGGGCACCGCGAACATGTTCTCGGCATATTTGCCCCAGTGACCCGATTGCTCCCACTGGCGCACGTCCATCAGCTGCGGCGTCTTGATCTCGCGATAGCCGGCGCCATCCATCTTACGGCGCATATAGGCTTCGAGCTCGCGCCAGATACGGTAGCCCTTGGGGTGCCAGAAGACACTGCCATGCGCCTCTTCCTGCAGGTGGAACAGGTCCATCTCGCGGCCCAGCTTGCGGTGGTCGCGCTTGGCCGCTTCTTCCAGCCGCGTAAGATGCGCGTTGAGCTGCTTCTTGTTGAGCCAGCCGGTGCCGTAGATCCGCGTGAGCTGCGCATTCTTCTGATCGCCGCGCCAATAGGCACCCGCCACCCGCATCAGCTTGAACGCCTGCGGATCGAGCTTGCCCGTGCTCGGCAGGTGCGGCCCGCGGCACATGTCGAGCCAGTCCTCGCCCGACCAGTAGACCGTCAGCTCCTCGTCCTCGGGCAGTTCCTTCGCCCATTCGGCCTTGAAGGTTTCGCCCTCGGCTTCCCACTTCTCGATCAGCTGCTGGCGGCTCCAGACCTCGCGCCGCAGCGGCTTGTCGGCCTTGATGATCCGCCGCATCTCTTCCTCGATCGCGGACAGGTCGTCCATGCTGAAAGGGTCGCGGCTCTCGGGCGCTTTCACATCGTAATAAAAGCCGTCGTCGGTCGCGGGACCGAAGGTGATCTGCGTGCCCGGCCACAGCGCCTGCACCGCTTCGGCGAGCACATGCGCGAAATCGTGCCGTGCCAGTTCGAGCGCATCCTCTTCGTCGCGCGCGGTTACCAGCGCCAGCTCGGCATCGCCCTCGAAGGGGCGGTTGATGTCGCGCAATTCGCCATCGACGCGCGCAGCAATCGCCGCCTTGGCGAGGCCCGGCCCGATCGCTGCGGCGACGTCGGCCGGCGTCGAGCCTTCTTCCATTTCGCGCACCGAACCGTCGGGCAGGCTGATCTTGAGCAGTTCCGTCATGTCATTCGTCGTCCGTTTGATTGCGCCGCCCATGGCACAAGGGCGCGCGCGCTTGAAGCGGCGTTTGCGCAAAATCCGGTTTCGGGAGGAAACGCCATGCCGCCCGAAACCGGGCGGCGGCGGCGCGGATCAGACCGCGACCGACCGCCCCCGGTTACCCGGGGTGGTGGTAGTCGTCGTCGTGATGCGCGCGTTAGGCATGACCTGCATATTAGGTGCAGGCCGCGGGTTTCTCAACCCATATCGAGCGCGCGGCTTCCCGCCTGCGTCGAAACGCGGCGGGTATCGTTCACCCCGGCGCCCTTCTCGCGCACGCTGGAAACGAAGCGGAACTCGCTCGATGCGTTGGCCGGGGTGAGCTCCACCGCCATGTATCCGCGGCGCGATCCGTCCATCCACTTGAGCTGGCGATTATGCGCAACCGTCTCGCGTTCGAGGACATCGACCGGGAGGTAGGAGGCATAGCTTTCGAGTCCCGGGGAGGTCACCCCCTGCACACCGAATTCGACGCCGACCTTCTCCCCGGCATGATCGAGATCGAAAGCCCAGGCATTATGCGTGTCGCCCGCCAGGCTGATGAGATTCGCATTGGCGTCGAGGGCAGCCTCGAACACCCGTTCGCGCGCGGCGGGGTATCCGTCCCACGCATCCATGTTGAGCGGCAATTCGGCGCGGCCGGCCATCGCCCCGGCCAGGATGCGCTGGCGGATATAGGCGGGCAGGTCTGCCGGCAGCCCTTCGGTCAGCCGCGGCGCCGTAGCCAGATTGCCCATCAGCACCTGCTGCACCAGCACCTGCCACGGCTTGCCCGCCGATGCCGAGCGCTTGAGACCTTCGGTCAGCCAGGCCTGCTGCTTCATCCCAAGCAATTCGCGGCTGCCATCGCGGTAGTCGCCCTCGCGGAACGCAACGAGCGCGGCCATCGCCTCCTCGGGGGTCGTCTGGCCCGACAATATGTCGCCATAGGAAAACTGCTCGGCGCGGGCGGTCAGCCGCGTTTCGAGCCGGTAGAGCGTCGCGAGGTCGCCCACTTCATAGGCGGCCCATGGCTCGTCCGACACGGGCATCCATTCGCGGTAGGCCTTGGCCGCGGCGGCCTTGCGCACCGACCATTCGCCCTCGGTCTCGCTCTGGTGGTTTTGCGCGCCGCCCTCCCACGAATCATTCGCGCTCTCGTGATCGTCCCAGCCGGCGATCATCGGGAACAGCTGGTGCAGGCGGCGCAGGTCCGGATCGCGGCGATAGGTCGCATAGCGCAGCCGGTAATCGGCGAGGCTGACGATCTCGCGCGCCGGAAACAGCACGCGCCCCGATTGCGTCTCTTCGTTCGAGGGATAGGTGCCGGGGCCGTATTCGTAGAAATAGTCGCCAAGGTGCAGCGCGCAGTCGAAATCGCCATCGGCGGCCGCATGCGCATAGGCATTGAACCAGCCGAAACCGAGGTTCGAACAGGAGAACACCGCCATGCGAAACTTGTCGGTCGCGCCGACGGGCAGCGTCTTCGTGCGGCCGACGTCCGAATGCGATCCGTCGGGCGCAGTGAAGCGGTAATAGTACCAGCGGCTTGGCTCGAGCCCTTCGGCCCAGGCCTTGCAGCACCAGTCGTTCTCCGCGCGTGCGGTGATCGAGCCTCCGGCCGCGACGCGCGAAAAGTCGAGCATTTCGCTGACCTCGAATTCGAGCGCGGTGTCCTGCGTGCCGACGAAACGGGTCCACAACAGCACACGCTCGGCTGCCGGTTCGCCGCTGGCGACACCGTGGCTGAACCCCTTGCCCCCCGGCTGCGCAGCGAGAGGGGCGCCGGCCACCCCCAGCCCGAGGATGCCGGTCTTGAGCAGCGAACGGCGGTCGAGTGCGGATAGCGGGGCAGCGGCAGGCGGTTCGGTCGCGAACATTCGAATTCTCCTCTTCCGGCCCCCTGCCTGCGCCCGATGACGGTGTGGTGACAAGCCATTTCCCAAAGCGACAAGCACGCACGACTGTTTGGAAAGCAGGCTTGACACCACACGCGAATCGTGACAAACAGACTTTACATCACGGAAAGGACCATTGCCATGTCACTCAAGACCCCCCTCCTGTTCGCCGGCGCAATCATCGCGACTGCGGTGCTCGCCATCTTCGACATCGTCCCAGAAGAATTTGCGCAGTTCAGCGTGATTCTCTTTCCGGCCCTCGCGGCCATCCATATCGCGCGCACCGGCTCGTGCGGTTGCAGCATGAATGTCCGCGCATGAGCGGCACCGGCGGGCCTTGGCTGCTCAAGTCGCCGGGACGCTGGGTCGCGCTCTACTTCCTCAGCACCGCCGTCATCGCGGCGCTGAAACTGAGCGGGGCGATCGAATCGCCCGTCGGCTTCATTCTGCTGGCCGCGGCGACCTTCCTGCTCTTCCCGCTGGCCCGGCGCGGTGCGGATGGCTGCACCAGCCAGGCGATGGCTTCGTACAACCGGCGGATCGTGTTCAGCAGCTTCGGCTACGTCCTCGGCCTCGGCATAGCGATAACGCTGTGGGACCGCTACGAGCTGTCCGATCCGGCGGTCTTCGCCATCTCGCTCCTGCCGACGCTCCCGACCTTCGGCATTATCTGGGCGATGGTGCGCTACCTCGCCGAGGAACAGGACGAATATCTGCGCTATCGCACGATCATGGCAGCGCTGGTTGCGCTCGGCCTGGTGCTCGCGCTGGGCATCTTCTGGGGCTTCCTCGAGATGTTCGAACTGGTGCCCCATATCTGGGCGTGGTGGGTACTACCCGTCTGGGCGATCGGCTTGGGTCTCGCGCAATTGTGGCAGAAGGTGCGCGGCGCATGAAGAATCGCCTCAAGGTCCTGCGCGCCGAACGCGACTGGAGCCAGCAGGACCTCGCCGCCCGGCTCGAAGTGTCGCGCCAGAGTGTCAATGCGGTCGAGACCGGGCGCTACGATCCGTCGCTCCCGCTCGCTTTCCGGATCGCCGATGTTTTCGGGCTGGCGATAGAAGAAATCTTCCTGCGCGAAGAATAGCGGCTCACCGATTGACACGGCAGCGGCGATCCCCGACCCTTGCGCGATATATTCACAGGGGTCGTTACTTATGCATGGGTCGCACGCGATGGACGGGGCCGACAGCGCCTTCGTCTTTGAAGGAAACTGGCGCGATTTCGCCAAGATCGCCTTGCCGAACCTGCTGCTGACGATCGTCACGCTGGGCATTTACCGCTTCTGGGCCACCGCGCGAGAGCGCCGCTATCTGTGGTCGCGCACGCGCTTCGTCGACGAAAATCTCGAATGGGCAGGCACCGGAATGGAGCTGTTCATCGGTTTCGTCATGGTCTTCGTCCTGTTCGGCATTCCCTATTTCGGGTTGAGCTTCGTTGCGCAGGCGCTGGTCGCGCGCGGGTACGAATCGCTCGGCATTGCGCTTTCGGCATTCGCGGCGCTGGCGATCTTCTACCTGCTGGGCGTCGCCCGTTTCCGCGCGCTGCGCTACCGCCTTTCGCGCACCCGCTGGCGCGGCATTCGCGGGGGCAGCGACACCGCCGGCTTCCTGTTCGGCCTGTCATATATGTGGAAGACCGCAGTCGGCTGGATCCCGGCCGGCCTGCTGCTGCCCTGGTCGATGACCAGCCTGTGGAACGAACGGTGGAGCAAGATGAGCTTCGGCCCCTACGCGTTCGAGGCCGATGCCGAAGCGGGCAATGTCTTCGCGCGCTATCTGCTGTTCTATCTGACCCCCTTCGTCCTCTTTGCCGGTGGGATCATCATGGCCGGCATGGGAATGCTCGCGGGTTATGGTGTCGGCGGCGAGGAAGGCCGCGCGCTCGGCGGGATGATCGGCATCTTCGCCCTGGTGCTGTTCTTTTACTTCGGCCTCGGCCTGATCGCGGTGGCATTCTTCGCCAAGTTCTACCGCGAAGTGGTCGGCGCAACCCGCTGGCGCGACCTGCACTTCACGTTCACGGCCTCGACGCTGGATTGGGTGAAACTGCTGGTAGTCGATGCGCTGCTGGTCGTCTTTACCTTCGGGATCGGGCTGGTCTTCCTGTCCTATCGCCACTGGAAGTTCTTCATGACGCATCTCGAGGCGAGCGGCGAGATCCTGCTCGACGAGCTGACCCAGTCGGAGACCCGCACCGCGAAGCATGGCGAGGGCCTGCTCGACGCCTTCGACATGGGCGCGATCTGAGCCGATGGAAGACGCGTTCCAGACTGCCGCCCAATGGTACGATGGCACCAATGCGGTGCGCCATAGCGGGACGCTGAGCTGGGACGGGCGCGGCGGGTTCACGCTGGTGGGGCCAGAAGCGCGCGACGAATTCGACGCCGCCGACCTGCGCTTCGGCGAAATCCGTCCCGAACAGCGCGTCTATCACCGCGCCAGCGTGCCCGATTTCCGCCTGATCCTGCCCAAGGAGATCCCCGCGGGCCTCGCCGCGCAGCTCCCCGCGAAAAGCGATTACGGCGCCTGGGTCGACAGGCTCGGACTGGGCAAGGCGGCGGCGATATTCGGCGTAGCCAGCGCCGCGGCGGTGGCGCTGTTCCTGACCGCACCCGACTGGCTCGGCCCGCGCATCCCGCCCGGGTGGGAACGCCAGATCGGCGAGGCGATGGTCGGCGATTTCGGCGGTCGTATCTGTCATACGCCAGCGGGCGATGCGGCGCTCGCCAAGCTGCTCGCCAAGGTTGATCCCGCCGAGGAAAAGGTGCGCGCAGGCGTTGCCAATATGGCCATGGTCAATGCGGTCGCGCTGCCCGGTGGGCAGGTCATGCTGTTCGACGGGCTGGTCCAGCAGGCCGACAGCCCCGAGGAGCTGGCCGGTGTGCTCGCCCACGAGGTCGGCCATGTCCGCGAACGCCATGTGATGACCGCGCTGCTGCGCCAGTTCGGCCTGTCGATCCTGCTGGCGGGTGCCGATTCGGGCGTCACCAACGGCGTCTTCGGTCTCGCCGCGATGGGCTATTCGCGCGATGCCGAACGCGAGGCGGACGACTATGCCCGCGCACGCATGGCCCAAAGCAATATCTCGCCCATGGGCGCAGCCGGATTCTTCGAACGCATGGCCGAGAGCCGGGGCGATAGCGAGGATGCCCCCGCCGTGATCGGATGGCTGGCCAGCCACCCGTCCTCGGGCGAGCGCGCCGAGGCCTATCGCGCGGCGGCAGAAGAGGACGCGGACTATCCCCCGGTGCTGACCGAAGCGGAATTCGCCGCGCTCAAATCGATGTGCGCGCAGGATCCCGATGTCGAGGAGTTCGGCTTCTTCTGACCCTTGCAATCGCGCGCGGTCGCGTGAACAGCATGCGCAAATGAGCGATATCCAGTTCCATGTCATGCCCGGCGGCAAGCGCATCGCCTATCGCTTTACGCCCGGCACCGGACCCGCGCTGGTCTTCCTGCCGGGCTATATGTCCGACATGGCGGGCGGCAAGGCGACCGCCGTGTTCGAATGGGCACGGGCGCGGGGGCAAGCGTGCCTGCTGTTCGACTATTCGGGCTGCGGCGCGAGCGAGGGGGACTTTGCCGACGGCACGCTCTCGCGCTGGCGCGATGAGGTGCTCGCGCTGGTCGATGCGCTGATCGAGGGACCGGTAATCGTCATCGGGTCTTCCATGGGCGGCTGGCTGATGCTGTCCGTCGGACAAACGCTTGGCGGGCAATTGGCCGGGCTGGTGGGCCTCGCCCCGGCCCCCGATTTCACCGACTGGGGACGGTCGGATGCCGATAAGGCGAAGCTGCTCGCGGGCGAGACCATCTACGACGAGAACCCTTACGGGCCCGAACCCACACCGCTGCACCCGGGCTTCTTCAGCGACGGGCAGGCGCAGCTCCTGCTCGGCGGCGAGATTCCCATCACCGCACCCGTGCGGCTGATCCATGGGCAGCGCGATCCGGATGTGCCGTGGGACATCAGCCTGCGGCTCGCCGCCGCGCTGCGTTCGGATGATGTACAGGTCACACTGGTAAAGGACGGCGACCACCGCCTGTCGCGCGAGCAGGACATCGCCCTGCTGCTGCGCATTGTCGACGCGCTTTCGAAAGGCCCTGTATGATTGCCTCCGCCATCGCCCTGCTGATCCTGCAGGTCGGCCCTAACCCTGGCGCCAACGCCTTCCCCGGCCTACCCGAGGAATTACGCGATCGCCCGCCACGCGAGCGTGCGGCTGCACCCGTCGGCACCACGGGCACCTCGGGCAGCAAGCTGGCCGAATGCGTAACGCTCGCCGCCGATGATGCCGAAGCCGCCAGCGATATGGCGCAGGCCTGGCGCGAGACCGCCGCGAACCAGCTCGAGCTGGCCCAATCGGCGCATTGCCTCGGCCTCGCGCTCGTCCGGCTGGACGATTTCGCTGAAGCCCAGCGCGCCTTCGATCTGGCCGCTGGCGAAGTTCCTCCCGGTGCCCCGGCCTACCAGGCGCGGCTTTCGGCCATGTCGGGCAATGCGGCCATGGCGCAGGGCAATCCCGCCATCGCCGAAATCGCCTTCACCCGCGCGGTGAATTACGCCACCGATGCCGCCGATACGCCGCTTCTGGGGAGCGTGTCGGTCGACCGCGCACGCGCTCTGGTTGCCATGGGCCGCAACGAGGACGCGGTGGCTGCGCTGGCCGGCGCACGCGGAGCGGATCCTGCCAATGCCCGCGCATGGCTGCTTTCGGCCACGCTCTCGCGGCGGCTCGAACGTCTTGGCGAAGCGCGCGAACAGATCGCGCAGGCTGCCCTGCTTTCGCCGCAGGACCCCGCAGTCGGGCTCGAGGCGGGTGTGATCGCCGCGCTGTCGGGGCGTGACGAGGAAGCCCGGCGCAGTTTCGAATCGGTGCTGCTGGTCGCGCCGCAAAGCACCGAGGCCACCCGGGCGCGGACCTATCTGGAGCAGCTCGCATCATGACCGATTTCTCCGTGCTCGATCTCGTCCCCGTCCGCGAGGGCGGCACGCTGGGAGAGGCGTTCGATGCCGTGACCATGCTCGCGCAAACCGCCGAGAAGGCCGGCTGCAAGCGTTTCTGGGTGGCCGAGCACCATGCCATGGCCGGGATTGCCGGCGGGGCGACTGCAGTCGTGCTGGCGCATATTGGCAATGCCACCTCGACCATCCGGATCGGGTCGGGCGGGATCATGCTGCCCAACCACACGCCGTTCCAGATCGCCGAACAGTTCGGCACGCTCGATGCGCTGTTTCCCGGGCGGATCGACCTCGGGCTTGGCCGGGCGCCCGGAGCGGGGCCCGAATTGCAGCGTGCCTTGCGCAAGGATCTGCATCGCGCCGCCGAGATGTTCCCGCAGGACGTCGTCGAGCTGATGGCGCTGATGGCGGGCGAAACCGCGATCCATCCGACCCCGGGCCTTGGCGCGCAGCCCGAATTCTGGATGCTTGGGTCGAGCCTGTTCGGCGCCCAGCTCGCCGCCAAGCTGGGCCTGCCCTACGCCTTTGCCAGCCACTTTGCCCCCGATCATCTCGATGGCGCGCTCGAACTCTACCGGCGCGATTTCCAGCCCTCCGAAGCCTGTCCCGCGCCGCATGTGATGGCGGCGATGAACCTGTTCGTCGCCGATACCGAAGACGAGGCCGAATATCTCGCCAGCTCGCAATTGCAGGCCTTCGTCGCGCTGCGCACGGGCACGCCGGGCAAGCTTCCGCCGCCGGTCCGCGGCTATCGCGCCAGCCTGCCGCCGCAAGCGCAGGCCATGCTTGCGCATATCGGCCAGGCCAGCGCGATCGGCACCCCGGAACAGGCGGCTAGGGCCGTACGTGCCTTTGTCCAACGGACCGGGGCCGACGAGATCGTCTTCGGCGGGAGCATGTTCGATCCCGCGGCGCGTTGCCGGGCGCTGGAACTCGCGATGGATGTCCTGACGGACTAGCGTGCCGTAGCGTCGGCGGGCCGCATGATGGCGCGCATACGATTGCACTTTTGCACGCACAGCACCTTGCAGCCCGCCTGCAACGGGCCTAGGCGCGGCGCGCAGGTCGTGGCGCACACGACTCGGATATTTCGCGGCGCGGAAACGATCATGCGCCGCAAGGAGAGAGGCCCCTTATGGGTTCGACAACTGCCGTCCTTCCGAAAACCCTCCAGAATGCGATCACCGAGAGAATGCGCCTGTCGCTGCTCAGCGGCGATACGCCGTTCGACAAGGCGCAGCTGGGCGACGCCGCGCAATTCGTCGGGCAGCTGGCCGTCCAGCGTACGCTTGGGCGTTCGGCCATGTCGATCGAAAGCGTCAGCGACGAACGCCGCCTCACGCGCATCGCGATCGTCAATGACGATATGCCCTTCCTGGTCGATTCGGTCGCCGCGACGATTGCCGCTCTGGGACTGTCGATCGACCGGCTGGTCCACCCGGTCATCCCGGTCGAGCGCGACAAGAACGGACGGCTGACCGGCATCCCCGAAGGCGATCCGGACGAGGCCTATTGGGAATCGATGATCTACATCGAGGCCGCGCGGGTCGATGCCAAGACCCGCCGCCAGTTGCAGGAAACGCTCAAGGAAACGCTTGCCGACGTGCGCGCGGCAGTCACCGACTGGCCCGCGCTGCAGGAGGCCATGGCGAGCGATGCAAAGCGGATCGCGGCAACCGACGATGAAGGGGCCGAACTGCTCGACTGGCTCAATTCGGGCATGTTGACCCAGCTGGGTCACGTCACCCGTCACCGCGACGGGCGCCAGGAGAACGAGCTGGGCATCTGCCGCCGCAGCGCGCAAGTGCTGCTCGCCGAAGCCTCCTACGAACGCGCTTTCGCCTGGTTCGAAGCGGGCACCGACCAGCGCCGACCGCTGATCATCAAGGCCAACCACCTCAGCAACGTGCATCGCCGCGTCCCGCTCGACCTGCTGATCGTGCCGATCGAGGAGCAGGGCAAGCCGGTCGCGCTCTCGGTCCATGCCGGGGTCTGGACCAGCGCCGCGCTCGCCGCGCCGCCGCGCAGCGTGCCGCGCCTGCGCCGCCAGCTCGATACGCTGCGCAGCCGTCACGGGTTCGACGACACCGGCCATGCCGGCAAGGCGCTGGTCCATGCGCTGACCACGCTCCCGCACGATCTGCTGATCGGCTTCTCCGAAGAAGACGTCGAACGCGTCGCGACGACGATGATGAGCCTGGTCGATCGCCCGCGCCCGCGCCTCGCGCTGGTCGAGGCGCCGCTGGCGCGCCACCTCTTCGCCTTCGTCTGGCTGCCGCGCGACATGGTCGCGACACAGGTGCGGCTGGAAATCCAGACGCTGCTCGAGGAAGCCGCCTCGGCGCGGCTGCTCGACTGGAGCCTCGAGGTCGAAGGCGGCAATCTCGCCACCATCCGCTTCGTTTTCGATATTCGCGATGGCGACCAGGCCCCCGACCAGGCGCAGCTCGAGGAGCAGATGCAGACGCTGCTGCGCGGCTGGAGCGAAGCGGTTGAGGCCGAGCTTGGCGCGATCGAGGAACCCAGCCGCGCGGCGGGCCTCGCCATGCGCTTCGCCGACCATTTCCCCACCGGATTCCGCGGCCGCTATGGCCCGCGCGAGGCAGCGCTCGACATCGCGCGACTGCACGAACTCGGTGCGAGCCTTGAAAGCGAGGAAGTGGTGCGCGGTGCGCGGATGTATTTCTGCGACCGCGAGGTACAGGGGTGCCTGCGACTCAAGCTCTACCAGTCCGAAGGCAGCCTGCCGCTGTCCGAAGGCGTGCCAGCACTGGAAGATTTCGGTTTCTACGTCCGGTCCGAAATGCCCACCGTGCTCGACGAGGGCCGCTTGGGGACGATTCACGATTTCCTGCTCGACCTGAAGCCGGGTGCCGATCCCAAAGCGCTGATCGACCGGTCCGATGCGATCGAGGAAGCCGTCAGCGCGGTCCTCAACAGCGAAGCGGAGAACGACCCCTTCAACCGGCTGGTTCCCGAAGCGGGCCTGTCGGCGCGCGAGGCGAACTGGCTGCGCGCCTTCTACCGCTATTTGCGGCAGGCCGGCATGGGCTTCACCATCTACACCGTGGTCGATGCGCTGGCTGCGGCGCCCGACGTGACCCGCGCGCTGATCGCGCTGTTCACTGCGCGTCACGATCCCGATTTCGGTACGGGACGCGACAAGGCAGTCGAGGATGCGCGCGCCGCAATCAAGCGCGGCCTGGCCAAGGTCAAGGCGATCAATGACGACCGTCTGCTCAGGCTCTACAATTCGCTGATCGACGCGATCCTGCGCACCAACGCCTTCGCCCCCGCGGCGGCCGAAGCGCTGGCCTTCAAGATCAACTCGGCCAAGGTCCCCAACCTGCCCAAGCCGATCCCCTATCGCGAAATCTTCGTCTATTCGCGCCGGGTCGAGGGCATCCATCTGCGCAGCGGCCCCGTCGCCCGCGGCGGCCTGCGCTGGTCCGACCGGCGCGACGATTTCCGCACCGAGATCCTCGGCCTGATGAAAGCGCAGCGGGTCAAGAACGCAGTGATCGTGCCGACCGGCGCGAAGGGCGGTTTCTATCCCAAGCAGCTGCCCAATCCGGCGCTCGACCGCGAGGCCTGGGCGGCGGAGGGGCGCGCCAGCTACGAAACCTTTATCCGCACGCTGCTGTCGGTCACGGACAACATCGTCGACGACAAGGTCGTCCACCCGGAAAACGTGGTCATCACCGATGGCGAGGACCCCTATTTCGTGGTCGCCGCCGACAAGGGCACCGCCACCTTCTCCGATGTTGCCAATGCGATCGCCGAAGCGAAGGATTTCTGGCTCGACGACGCTTTCGCGAGCGGCGGCTCGAAAGGCTACGACCACAAGGCCATGGGCATTACCGCCAAGGGTGCCTGGGTCAGCGTACAACGCCACTTTCTCGAAATGGGCGTCGATGTGCAGAGCGAGCCCGTCGAAGTCGTCGGCTGCGGCGACATGTCGGGCGATGTGTTCGGTAACGGGATGCTGCTGTCCAGGGCGATCAAGCTGGTCGCCGCCTTCGACCATCGCCACATCTTCTTCGATCCCAATCCCGACCCGGCCGCCAGCTGGGACGAGCGTCAGCGCCTGTTTGCGCTCCCCCGCTCGAGCTGGGAGGATTACGACAGCGCGCTGATTTCCAAGGGCGGCGGGGTCTTCGCGCGCGACGCCAAAAGCATCAAGCTGTCCAAGGCGATGCAGGCGAAGCTGGGCATCGAGCAGGGCACGATCGAGCCCGATGCGCTGATCTCGGCGATCCTGAAGGCGCCGGTCGACCTCATCTGGTTCGGCGGCATCGGCACCTATATCAAGGCGTCGCAGGAGAATAACGTCCAGGTCGGCGACCCGGCCAACGACGCGCTGCGCGTGGATGCAAAGGAAGTCCGCGCCAAGGTCATCGGCGAGGGCGCCAATCTCGGCATCACGCAGGCCGGCCGGATCGAATTCGCGCATGGCGGCGGACGCTCGAACACCGACTTCATCGACAATTCGGCGGGCGTCGATTGTTCGGACAATGAGGTAAATATCAAGATCGCGCTGGCCGCCGCCAAGCGCGCGGGCAAGCTCAGCGAGCCCAAGCGTGTCGCGCTGCTCGAATCGATGACCGACGAGGTCGGGCGGATCGTGCTCGAGGACAATCGTTTGCAGGCGCTGGCACTGTCGATCGCCGAAGTCGGCGGAGCCCGCGCAATGGCCTCGCAGCAACATATCATCCAGACGCTCGAGGCGGGCGGCAATCTCGACCGCCGGACCGAGGGGCTGGCCGACGACCAGACGCTGCAACGGCGCGCGGCCGATGGCGCCGGCCTGACCCGGCCCGAACTGGCCGTGCTGCTGTCCTCGTCCAAGCTGGTGCTCCAGGATGCCATCGAGCGCGGCAGCCTCGCCGACGATGCGCTGCTCGAGGAAACGCTGTTCGAAGCCTTTCCCGCGCCGATGCGCAAGAAGTACAAGACGCAGATCGCGGGCCACCAATTGCGGCGCGAGATCGTCGCGACCAAGCTCGCCAACCGCATCGTAAACCGCATGGGGATGATCCATCCCTTCGAACTGGCCGAAGAGGAAGGCGTCGAGCTGGATGAAGTGGCCGCGGCCTTCGTCGCTGCCGAACATCTGTTCGACCTGCCCGACCTGTGGGCGTCTATCGATGCCACAGCGATGCCCGAAAGCGCCCGGCTGATGCTGTTCGACCGGATCGCCGCGGCAGCGGGAAATCTGATTTCGGACGTGCTGCGCACCTCTTCCGGCCACGTCGATCCGAGCGCGCTGGTGGGCGATATCGGCAAGGCAGTCGCCAAGCTCGCGGGCGCCACCACCGAATTGCTGAGCACCGAATCGCGCCAGCAATCCGATCGCCTGTGCGACCATCTCATCGCCGCCGGGGCGCCCGAAGCGCTCGCCGCGCGCGTCGCGCATCTCTACGATCTCGACGGCGCCGTGGGCCTCGCCAAGCTGGCCAGCGAGACGGGCATCGCCCCGATCGGGCTGACCGAGGCCTTCACCGATATCGGCCGCCGGCTCGGTCTCGATTGGGCGCAGTCGACCGCCGCGCTGATGAGCCCTTCGGATGTGTGGGAGCGCCTGCTGGTTTCGGGCCTTGCGCGCGATTTCCAGCAGATGCGGCTCGAACTGCTGCGGCGGCTGGCGCGGCGCAAGGATGCCAAGCAGGACATGCCCGCCGCGGTTGCCAAATGGGCCGAGGAACAGGCCGTCGCGGTGCGCGGGTTCCGCAGCATGGTTGCGCGGGCGCAGGGCCAGTCGCCGGTCGCGCCGGCCATGCTGGCGCAGGTCGCGAGCATGGCGCGCAACCTGCTCGGCCGCTAGCACTACACCCGACCCGGGCATGACCGGCTGGGCTTGACCGGCTGGCGTTTTCGCGCCAGCCAGCGCGGCGATGGAACATTTCGATATCGTCATCGTGGGCTCGGGGCATGGCGGGGCCCAGGCCGCCATCGCATTGCGGCAGAACGGCCATGAGGGTTCGATCCTCATCGTCAGCCGCGATCGCAATCCGCCCTACGAACGCCCCCCGCTCTCGAAGGAATATCTTGCGGGCGAGAAGCCGTTCGAGCGTATCCAGATACGCCCCGAACAATTCTGGGCCGACAAGGACATCGAGCTGCGCCTCGGCCGCAACGTCAACGAGGTCGACCCGGTCGCGCGCGAGCTGGGCCTGTCCGACGACACGCGGATTACCTATCGCAAACTGATCTGGGCTGCCGGCGGCGATGCCCGCCGCATGTCGTGCCCGGGTAGCGACAATGCCGGCATCCACTACGTCCGCACGCGGCGCGACGTCGATACGCTAAGGGAAGAACTCGCCGCCGGGGCCAAGCGCGCAGTGATCGTCGGCGCGGGCTATATCGGTCTCGAGGCAGCAGCGGTGCTCCGCAAGCTCAATTGCCAGGTCACCGTGGTCGAAGTGCTCGATCGCGTTCTGGCGCGGGTCGCGGGCCCCGAATTGTCCGAATTCTACGCTGTCTACCACCGCGAACAGGGCGTCGATCTGCGGCTGTCTACTGCGGTCGAGACGATCACCGGCGAAAACGGCCGCGTCACCGGCGTGATGACCGACAGCGGGGAAACGATCGCCTGCGATGTGATCATCGCGGGGATCGGCATCGTGCCGTCTGTGGGGCCGCTGATCGCTGCGGGGGCAGCGGGTTCGAACGGAGTCGATGTCGACGCGTACGGGCGCACCACGCTCGACAACATCTATGCCATCGGCGACTGCGCCAGCCACGCCAACCCCTATGCCGACAACAAGGTCATCCGCCTCGAATCGGTGCAGAATGCCAATGACATGGCGACGATCGCGGCCAAGGCGATCATGGGCGACAAGCAGGCCTATGATGCGGTCCCGTGGTTCTGGTCGAACCAGTATGACCTGCGCCTGCAGACCGTCGGCATATCGATCGGCTATGATGCCACCGTGCTGCGCGGCGATCCGGCGGACAAGAAGTTCAGCGTGGTCTATCTGCGCGAAGGCGTGGTGATCGCGCTCGACTGCGTCAACAACACCAAGGATTACGTGCAGGGCCGCAAGCTGGTGATGGCGCGCGCGGAAGTGGATCCCGAAGTGCTTGCCGACAGCGCAGTGCCGCTCAAGGACATGCTGTGATTGCAGCCGGGGACGGTCGTGCGATGCTCGAAGGGCTTCGCGTGATCGACATGACCTCGGTGGTCTTCGGGCCCTATTGCACGCAGATCCTTGCTGATTTCGGGGCCGAGGTGATCAAGGTCGAGGCCCCCGGCGGCGACGTGTTCCGCTATGGCGCGCCCTCCGCGCACAGCAAGGCGATGGGGCCGGGATACATCGCGCTCAATCGCGGCAAGCAGTCGCTCGTGCTCGATCTCAAGCAGGAGGCCGACCGCGCGATCCTGCGCGACCTGCTCGCCGATGCCGACATCTTCATCCACAATGTCCGCGCCGAAGCGATCGAGCGGCTCGGATTCGATTACGACAGCGTGCGCGCGCTCGCTCCCGACATCATCTATGCGCATTGCGTCGGCTTCGGCTCGGGCGGGCCCTATGCCGGGCTGCAGGCCTATGACGACGTGATTCAGGCGGCCAGCGGCACCACCACCCTGCTGCCACGCGCAGACGGCAACGAGCGCCCGCGCTACCTGCCATCGCTGATCGCCGACAAGGTCGCCGGGCTGCACGCCGCCTATGCGGTGATGGCCGCCGTGGTACACCGCCTGCGCACGGGGCAAGGCCAGCATGTCGAAGTGCCGATGTTCGAGGCCTTCAGCAGCTTCATGCTCAAGGAGCACCTCGGCGGGAACACTTTCGATCCGCCCGTCGGCCCGCCCTGCTATGGCCGCCAGGTCGATCCCAATCGCCAGCCGTTTCCGACCCGCGACGGATATGTCAGCATCGTGCCTTACCGGCTCGACCATTTCACCAAGGTGATCGCGCTGATGGGCGACGAGGCTTTCGCGCGCGAAGAGCGCTTCGCCACTCTCGAAGGGCTGATTGCGGGGCAGGCCGAACTCTATGCCCGCATCGCCGAACTGACCGCCGGTTTCGCGACCGACGAACTGGTCGCGCTGATGCACGCCAATGCGATCCCCGCGATGCCGGTGCGCGACATGGCCGACATGGCGCAGGAGCCTCATCTTGAAGCGTCGGGCTTTTTCATGCGGCGCGAACACCCCACCGAGGGCACGCTGGTCGAGATGCGCGAACCGTCGCGCTTTTCCGCCTGGGAAGCGCCCGATCCGTCACCCGCCCCGCTGCTGGGCGAGCATGACCGGAATTATCGCGAGGGCTAGGCGAGCCTTGCCGCAGCCCAATCGGCCGCTTCGGAAACCGCGGGATCGGGATCGCCGCGCAGCCCCTCGACCAGCGGAGCGAGAGCTGCCGAACCGCTATTCCCTGCCGCGTAAAGGCAATTGCGCACGAAGCGGTTGCGCCCAACCCGCTTGATCGGCGAGCCCGAGAAGAACTGCCTGAAACCCGCATCGTCAAAGGTCAGGAAGGCAGCCAGGTCGGGAGCGGCCAGATCTTCGCGCGGCGCCAGCTTGAGGTGCCGGTGCGCCGTATCGGCGAACTTGTTCCATGGGCAGACCGCGAGGCAATCGTCGCAGCCATAGATGCGATTGCCCAGCGCCTCGCGAAACTCCTCGGGGATCGGCCCCTTGTGCTCGATCGTGAGGTAGGAAATGCAGCGCCGCGCATCGAGCTGGTAGGGCGCGGGGAAGGCGTCGGTGGGGCAGGCATCCTGGCACGCGCGGCACTGGCCGCAGCGATCGGGATGCGAGAGGTCGGGCGCGAATTCGAGCGTCGAATAGATCGCGCCGAGAAACAGCCAGCTGCCATGCGACCGGCTGACCAGATTGGTGTGCTTGCCCTGCCAGCCGATCCCGGCCGCCTCCCCCAGCGGCTTCTCCATCACCGGCGCCGTATCGACGAAGACCTTGAGTTCGCTTGTCGGTTCGCGCGCGATCAGCCACCGCGCCAGCGCTTTCAGCGCCTTCTTGACCACGTCGTGATAATCGCGCCCTTGCGCATAGACCGAAACGCGCGCTTTCTCCGGCGCGTCGGCAAGCGCCAGCGGGTCCACATCGGGCGCATAGCTCATGCCCAGCGCGATCACGCTATTGGCTTCGGGCCATAGTCCTTGCGGCGAGGCGCGCTGCTGTTTGCGCGCATCCATCCAGTCCATCGCGCCGTGCCGCCCTTCGCCCAGATAGTGCTCGAGCCGCGCGGCGCGCTGCGGGTCGGGCGCAGCAGACGCAAATCCGCAGGCGACGAAACCCAGCCTGAGGGCCTCGGCGCGCAATTCCGCCTGCAATCCTGCATTAACCACGCTTGCGGGTGCTCCCGTTCACTGCCAGCCACTACTCATGCGCGCATGCTTACCGAGACAGGCTCCATGACGCGACCCCCGGCTGGCGACCAGCGCCCGCTCGCTATCGAGGCCCACGGGCTGGTCAAGCGCTTCGACGGCACTCTGGCGGTCGACGGCGTCGACATCGCCGTGCCCGAAGGCGCGATCTACGGCATTCTCGGCCCCAATGGCGCGGGCAAGACCACGACCTTGCGCATGCTGCTGGGCATTATCGATCCCGACCAGGGCGTACGCCGCGTGTTCGGTAACGACCGCCCGCACGAGGTCGCCAAGCTGATCGGTTACCTGCCCGAGGAACGCGGCCTCTACCCGGCAATGAAATGCGACGAGGCGATCGCCTTCATGGGCGCCCTGCGCGGTTTGCCGACCGCCGAAGGCAAGGCGCGCGGGCGCGAATTGCTCGAACGCCACGGCCTTGGCCATGCGGTCGACCGGCAGATCCGCCAGCTGTCGAAGGGCATGGCGCAGACGGTGCAATTGCTCGGCACGCTGGTCCACCGCCCGCGTCTGGTCGTGTTCGACGAGCCCTTCAGCGGGCTCGATGCGATCAACCAGGGCAAGCTCGAAGTGATGATCCGCGAGCTGGCGGACAATGGCACCACGGTGATCTTCTCGACGCATGTCATCCACCACGCCGAGCGGCTATGCGACGAGGTCGCGATCATTGCCGGGGGCAAGGTCCCCTATGCCGGGTCGGTCGATGCCGCACGCGACCGCATCCCCGCGCAGGTCCGGCTCGAGACGCGCCAGCGCGACGGCGCCTGGCGCGCGGCGCTCCCCGCGGATGCCCGCCATAATGCCAAGGCGGATGGCAGCCATTTCTGGTTCTTCCCCGTTCCCGAGACGGGGATCGAAGCCTTGCTCAAGCAGCTGATCGATGGCGAAGCCGGTATCCTGTCGCTGTCGATCGAGCGCGCCGGACTGCACGATGCCTTCGTCGAGATTGCCGGCGAAGCGGCGGCCCGCGCACTCGAGGAAGACCAGGCCGCAGGAGCGCCGCGATGACCGACACCACCCGCCTGTCGCTGTTCGAAGCCGCGCGCGTCGTGGCCAAGCGCGATTTCCACGCGATCCTGTTCAGCCGCGCATTCTTCTTCTTCCTACTGGGCCCGCTGTTCCCGATCGTTATCGGAGCGCTGGCAGGCGGGATCGGCGGACAAGTGCAGCGCGACGCCAATACCCGCGTTATCGCGGTGGCCATGGCCGAAGCCGACACGCAGGCGATGATCGCGGCACGCGCGCGGCTCGCCCCGCAGATCGGCATGGCGCTCCCCGAACTCCAGTCGAGCGCCAGCGCAGCCTCGCCCGAACAGATTCTGCGCGAGCCGGGCAAAAACTATACCGCGGTGATCAGCGGCACGGTGGCCGCGCCCGCGCTGACTGCGCCGGCAGACGCGATAGACTATTGGAGCGGACCCATCGCGCTGATCGCCGCCGATGCCGGCAGGGGGACCGCAACCGCCTATCCGGAAGTTACCGCGCGCCCGGTCGCGACCAGTGTCGCCGCGCAGCGCAGCGACCGTATCCGTACCGCGCAGGCGGGGCAGCTGCTGCTGTTCCTGCTGATGATGCTGCTGGCGGGCATGGTGCTCTCCAACCTCGTCGAGGAAAAGGCCAACAAGATCATCGAAGTGCTCGCCGCTGCCATCCCGATGGACGCGGTGTTCCTCGGCAAGCTGGCCGCCATGCTGGGCATCAGCCTGGTGGGTATTGCAGTGTGGGCCACAGCGGGCGCGGCGATCGGCCTGCTGGCCGGTAGCGCATTGCCGCAGCTGCCCGAACCCGCGCTGGGTTGGCCGCTGTTCCTGCTGTTCGGGATTGTCTATTTCGCGATGGGCTATCTGCTGCTCGGCTCGCTGTTCCTGACCATTGGCGGGATGGCGACGACCGTGCGCGAGGTGCAGACGCTGTCGATGCCCGTCACCATGGCGCAGCTGCTGGTGTTTTTCCTCGCCGCGTCCTCGATCACTCGCCCCGGTTCGCCGATGGAGCTGTTCGCCGCGATTTTCCCGCTGTCCTCGCCCTTCGCCATGCTGGCGCGTGCGGCGCAGTCGGACGCGCTGTGGCCGCATGCGCTCGCGCTTGGCTGGCAGGCACTGTGCGTGATCCTGTTCGTCCGCTTCGGGGCGATGATCTTCCGCCGCCGGGTGATGAAATCGGGCCGCGGCGGACGCGCGGTGAAGGGGCATGTCGGCGGGACCGAACCCGCGTAAGACTTCGCACCCCCGGACGGACGGCCTCGTTGGGTGGCGATTTGCAACGCACTATTGACACACGTGTCAGTTAAGGCAGGATGGGCCGCATAGAAGGGAGAGCGGCGGATGGAGTCGCTCCCGCGAGGAGAGAGACATGGCCACTGCTGCAATCGAACGCCCCCAATGCCGTACCGAACCCAGAGCGCATGAAGCGCTGAAAAAGCATTTTGCGGAGCACCCCGAGGAACGCCTCAGCCACCCGCACAAATGGGATGTCAGCCGCAGCGACATCTATTCCGAGAACACCTGGCAGCCGATCTTCAAGGAGATGCGCGAAGCCGGACCGCTGCATTACATCCCCGAGAGCCCCTTCGGCCCCTATTGGGCAGTGGTCGGCCACAAGGCAATCCAGCATATCGAAGCACTGCCCGACACCTTTTCGTCCAGCTGGGAGCATGGCGGGATCACCATCCTCAACCGGCTGACCGATGAGGAACTCGCCGAGGCGGGCATCGAGGAGCGGCGCGAGCTGCCGATGTTCATCGCCATGGACCGCCCGCAGCACACCGGCCAGCGGCGCACCGTCGCGCCCAAGTTCACGCCCAGCGGCATGGCCGAGATGGAAGGCGAGATCCGCCAGCGCACCGGCGAACTGCTCGACAGCCTGCCGCGCGGCGAAGTGTTCGACTGGGTCGACAAGGTCTCGATCGAGCTGACCACGGGCATGCTCGCGATCCTGTTCGGTTTCCCCTGGGAAGACCGCCGCCTGCTGACCTTCTGGTCCGATTGGGCGGGCGATACCGAGCTCGCCACCGTGCGCGATCTCGACGAGATGCGCTGGGGCTTCCTCAACGAGATGGCGGCCTATTTCCAGTCGCTGTGGATCGAGCGTACGCATGACAAGGAACCGGGCGACGATCTCATCTCGATGATGATCCATTCCGAAGCGATGAACCAGATGAGCCCGCAGGAATTCATGGGCAATCTGATCCTGCTGATCGTGGGCGGCAACGACACAACGCGCAATTCGATGAGCGGCTTCGTCTATCAGCTCGACAAGAACCCCGAGCAGCGCAAGCTGTTCGAACAGAACCCCGACGTGATCCCCAATGCGGTCCAGGAAATGCTCCGCATGCAGACCCCGCTGGCGCATATGCGGCGCACCTGCACCGAGGATACCGAAGTGTTCGGCCAGACGATCAAGAAGGGCGACAAGGTCGTGCTCTGGTATCTCTCGGCCAATCGCGACGAGGAAGTGTTCGAGAATCCCGACAAGCTCGACCTGATGCGCGAGAATGCCCGCCGCCACATCGCTTTCGGTTATGGCATCCACCGCTGCGTCGGCGCGCGCCTGGCCGAGCTCCAGCTGCGGATCCTGCTCGAGGAAATGCACAAGCGCCGCATCCGCGTGCATGTCGCGGGCGATATCGAGCGCGTGCGGGCGAATTTCGTCCACGGCTTCCGCAAGCTCGAGGTCGAGGTCACCCAGTTCTGACTGCGGGCGGTGACCCGTCGCGCGGTTCAAGCGTAGGTTCAGGCGTGGGGGGCTATTCCTCCACGCCATGAGACCGCACCCGATGACCGACCCGTCCCTCGATCGCCGCCGCCTGCTTGGCTGGATCGGTGCCTCTGCGAGCTTCGCGGGACTGGCTGCGTGCGGCTCTGGCGCGGCTGAGGCGAAGGATTTTCGGGTTAAGTACACGGCCGCCGAATGGCGCCAGCGGCTCAGCAAACAGGAATTCGCGATCCTGCGCGAGGCGGGGACGGAACGGCCCTATTCCTCGCGGCTCAATGACGAACAGCGCGCGGGTACCTTCACCTGCGCGGGCTGCGGCAATGCGCTTTACAGCTCAAGGGCCAAATACGATTCAAAAACCGGCTGGCCCAGCTTCTGGCAAGCCATCGACACGGGCGCGGTCGGCACCGCCACCGATTACAAGATCGGCTATCCGCGCACCGAAGTGCATTGCGCCGATTGCGGCGGGCATCTGGGCCATATCTTCAACGATGGCCCCAAGCCGACCGGCAAGCGCCATTGCATCAACGGCGCCGCGATGGATTTCGTCGCCGGCTAGATAAGAGCAAGGCTTCGCGTGAGACCGACGCGTATTACCTCTGGTCCTGCAGCAGCGCGGGGCATTGCACCTTGGCGGCCAGCTTGGCGAAATCGGCCAGCGTAAAGGTATCTTCGAACACCAGTCCGTAGTTGGCATCCTTGCGCCAGCGCACCGTGCAGCGGATGTCGGGCAATTGGTCGCAGGAAATCGTCACGCGCTGGTCGATCGAGAAGACGTGGTCGCATTCGATCCGCGCGCCCTGCTGCGAGACATTGAGCGTGACCGCCTTGCCCCGGCCCGTCAGCGCGGAAACCACAAGCGGAAGCATGATGTTGAGACGCAGCTGGCGCTTGGGGTAACCCCAATCTTCCTGGATCAGCTGTTCGACCGCGATCGGGGTGACGAAACGATAGCTCGCCTCGAAGCCCTCGGAGCGGACCAGTTCCAGCTCGTAGGTTTCACCGTTCTGCAATTCGAGCGCGATCGCCGCATCGGTCGGCAAGCGATGGAAGGTGCGCACGGATACGCCGGTCGCCGAGACATCACGGATAACGCAGACGAACTCGCCCTGTCCGCACACCAGTTTCGCCGCGCGGATAAGCGAGATGAAGCGCGGCGCAGCGCGCTGTTCGGGTCCGGTCGAGGAAGCGTTATCGTCCATGTAGAGTTCGGTGGTAAATTCCATCGCCCCTAAATTCTCCAGGTACCCGCAGCTACGGCTTGTCTGCCACGGTTCCCTGGCCCAGCGATCCTTTGAAGGCCCCTAATATAACGCTAGGGGTTAACGCGGAGATAAGGCCTTTGCGAATTATTCGCGGAAGGGCGCGCTTGGTTCATCGAAAGGGATGCGACAGCGTTGGTGCGGGTGGTGGGACTCGAACCCACACGTCCAAAGGACAGGGGATTTTAAGTCCCCGGCGTCTACCATTCCGCCACACCCGCCTGCGGCAAGCAGCCCTAATCGCTGCCCGGCGGGCGGGCAATCATCGATCTTGAGCTATAGGGAAACGTCAGTCGTCGTTGAGACGGCGACGCATATCCTTGCCGGGCTTGAAATAGGGCACGCGCTTGGCGGGCACATCGACCGTTTCCCCGGTGCGCGGGTTGCGGCCCTTGCGTGCTTCGCGCTCACGCGTGGAAAAGGCGCCGAACCCGCGTAGTTCGACGCGTCCGCCTTCGCTCAGGCGCTGGGCAATTTCTTCGAAGAAGACGTCCACGACCTGTTCGACCTCTTCGGCCCGCAGCTCGGGATTATCCTGGGCAAGGGCAGCAAGAAGTTCGGATCGGATCATTTGGCGTCTCCTGGCCCACTCGGCCACAAATGGGTTATTACCACGCGCCCCACCGAAATCATGCTTTCTTGCCCGATTCCAATCCGCTGGTTGTGGCAGAAGCCGCGGTTGCCCGCAAGTTCACAGCTGTAAATTTCAGCCCGGCCCTCAGGCTTCGGCAAGCAGTTCGCTGGCCGAGACGCCGAGGCGGTTCATCCGCGCCCTGATCTCGGGCCATTCCTCGCGCAGGAAAGCGTCGCGTTCCGACCGGCGCAGGCGCTCGGCCGCGCCGTCGACGACATACATGCCGACCCCGCGCTGGACTTCGACCAGGCCGTCGTTCTGGAACTGCTGGTAAGCCTTGGCGACGGTTAACGGATTGGCGCCCTGCTCGGCAGCCAGCGCGCGGACCGAGGGCAGCATGTCGCCTTCGGCATAGCGTCCATCGATAATCGCCGCTGCGATCATGTCACGCAGCTTGAGATAGACCGGCTTGGACTGGTTACGCATCACGTGTTCCCCGAAGCTGACTGCATCAGTGCCATAATACACCGGAGCGCGCAAGGTTCCCGGCCAAACCGCCATTCGCGAACCAGCCGGTCACGAGTGTAACTAATGCTTCACATGAGCGCGCAAGCCGTTAGGGTGCCCGCTTCTTCGGGGAGGAAGCCCTGTGTGCGGCTTCCTGAACACTACAAGAGGTTTGCCACGCATGGCCACAACACAACCGGTTGACGGGGATTCGGCAGGAACATTCCTGGGCCACCCCAAGGGACTGTTCGTCCTGTTCTTCGCCGAGATGTGGGAGCGTTTTTCCTATTACGGGATGCGCGCCCTGCTGATCTTCTACCTGACTAAGCACTGGCTGTTTTCGGACAGCGATGCGGGCATCATCTACGGCGCCTATACCGCCTTGGTGTACATCACCCCGGTGGTCGGCGGCTATCTCGCCGACAAGTATCTCGGGCAGAGGAAGGCGGTGCTGTTCGGCGCGGTCCTGCTGACGCTGGGCCATTTCTTCATGGCCTTCGAAGGCGATCCCGCCGCGGGGACGGAGAACAACCCGATCGTCTACGTTTTCTGGCTGGCACTGGCGCTGATCATCGTCGGCTCGGGCTTCCTCAAGGCGAATATCTCGGTGATTGTCGGCCAGCTCTATCCGCGCACCGATACGCGCCGCGATGCGGCCTACACCATCTTCTACATGGGGATTAACCTCGGCGCCGCGATCGGTTCGCTGCTGTGCGGCTATATCGGCGAGACCTATGGCTGGGCCTATGGCTTCGGTCTTGCAGGGATCGGCATGCTGGCCGGTCTGGTCGTGTTCGTCTGGGGCAAGCCGCTGCTGCTCGGCCGCGGCGAACCGCCCAAGCAGCTTGCCAAGAAGACCGAATGGTCGATGTACGGCGTGGGCATCGCACTGGTCGGCGTCTGCTGGCTTGCGATCCAGTATCAGGACATGGTCGGCTACGTGCTCGGCCTCTTCGGTGGGTCGCTGGTGCTTTACGTGCTGTTCACTGCGGTGGTGAAGCTGCCCAGCGAAGAACGCGACCGCATTTTCGCAGCGATGTTCCTGATCTTGACCTCGATCGTCTTCTGGGCGCTGTTCGAACAGGCGGGCTCGAGCCTCAACCTGTTCACCGATCGCCATGTCGATCGCGGCGGCGTGCCGGCATCGACCTTCCAGTCGATCAATGCGATCTACATCATCCTGCTCGCCCCGGTGTTTGCGGTTACCTGGCAAACGCTAGGCCGCAAGGGGATGGAACCCAGCGCCCCGCTCAAGTTCGGCCTGGGTGTCGTCCAGGTCGGCCTTGGCTTCCTCGTCCTCGTATGGGGCGCGCAGTCGGTCGGCATGGACGCAGCCGTGCCCGTGCTGTTCATCTTCCTGATCTACCTGCTGCACACCACCGGCGAGCTGTGCCTGTCACCGGTCGGCCTCTCGGCCATGAACCGTCTGGCGCCGTCACATATGGCGTCGCTGATCATGGGCACCTGGTTCTTCGCTTCGGCCACCGGCAACTTCGCCGCCGGCCTGATCGCCTCGGCCACCGGTGCCGAAGGCGTGGGCGAGGAAGCGGGCAAGCAGGTCGTGCTGGACGTCTATTCGACCGTCGGCTGGTATGCGATCGCGATCGGTGTCGGCGTGATGGTCATCAGCCCGCTGATCAAGAAGCTCATGCATCTCGATACGCTTCAGGACGACGATGTCGGCGACGACCTGCTCGGCCAGAGCGAGGGTCCGGGCGAACCGCAGGGCGCCGGTATCCATCCGGAAACACGCCCGTTGGGCTGATCCGCTATCCGGTGCCAATCTGCGAACTGCTTGATAGCGCCGACAAAATGCAATTGACCGCGCGGGCCGGGGCAGCGATGCTCCGGCCCGACTGCATTGGGGGTTCCATGAAGAAATATACCTTGCTCGCCTGCGCGGCCGCATTTGCGGTTGCCGGATGTTCCACCACCGGGGGCGACGGCTTGGCCTCGGCCTCTACCAAGGATTGGACCGCGCCGGTTGGCAAGGATGGCAATGCCCCCTTCCCCTCGACCTACACCCCCTATCCCGGCCGTCCGACGGCGCTGATCGGCGCGACCGTGTACGACGGCCGCGGCGGCCGGATCGACAACGGCACCGTGCTGTTCCGCGACGGCAAGGTCGTTGCCGTCGGCGATGCCTCGCTGGCCACCGAGGGCTACGATCGGATCGATGGCAGCGGCAAGTTCGTCACCCCGGGGGTGATAGACATCCATTCGCACCTGGGCGACTATCCCACCCCCAGCGTGCAGGCGCATTCGGACGGCAATGAAGCAACCAGCCCGATGACGCCCGAAGTCTGGGCCGAACATTCGGTTTGGCCGCAGGACCCGGGCTTCACCCGCGCGCTGGCCAATGGCGGCGTCACCAGCCTGCAGATCCTGCCGGGTTCGGCGAACCTGACCGGCGGCCGCTCGGTGACGCTGAAGAACGTTTCCGCGCGGACCGTGCAGGGGATGAAGTTCCCCGGCGCGCCCTACGGCATGAAGATGGCCTGCGGCGAGAACCCCAAACGCGTCTACGGCGGCAAGGGCCGCGCGCCCTCCACCCGCATGGGCAATTTCGCGGTCAACCGGCAGATGTGGCTCGATGCGGAGGCCTATGACGGCAAGAAGCGCGATCTGGGCAAGGAAACGCTCAAGGGCGTGCTCGACGGCGAGATCCTCGTCCACAACCATTGCTACCGCGCCGACGAAATGGCGCTGGTGATGGATATGGCCAAGGAGATGGGCTACAAGGTCACCGCCTTCCACCACGCGGTCGAAGCCTACAAGATCGGCGACCTGCTGCGCGAAAACGACGTCTGCAGCGCGATCTGGGCGGACTGGTACGGCTTCAAGATGGAAGCCTATGACGGCATCCTCGAAAACGCGGCGCTGCTGCGCCAGGCGGATGCCTGCGTGGTGATCCACTCCGACGACGAGAACGGCATCCAGCGGCTCAACCAGGAAGCGGCCAAGGCGCAGGCCGCCGGGCTTCGGCTGGGGATCGACATTCCCGATGCCGAAGTGGTCGGCTGGTTCACCTACAACGCCGCCAAGGCCATGGGCATCGCCGAGATGACCGGCAGCCTCGAGGCCGGAAAGATGGCCGACGTCGTGCTGTGGAACGGCGATCCGCTGTCGGTCTATTCGCGGCCCGAAAAGGTCTGGGTCGACGGCGCGCTGATGTTCGACGCAATGGACCGCAAGCGCCGCCCGGTGAGCGATTTCGAGCTCGGCCAGCCCGGTGAAGGAGACGTGAAATGAAGGCTCTTGCAACGCTTCTCGCCTCCGCCGCCATCGCCGTTGCCGCGCCTGCCGCCGCGCAGAGCTTCGTCGTGACCAACGCCACTGTCGCCTCGGGCGATGGCAGCGAACCGATCGAGAGCGGTTATGTCGTGATCGAGAACGGCAAGGTCTCCGCGATCGGCAGCGGTACGCCCGCCAGCAACCTGCCCGCGATTGACGCGAACGGTGCCTGGGTTACCCCGGGCATCTTCGCGACTATTACCAGCCTCGGCCTGTGGGACGTCGGCGCGGTGAGCGAATCGAACGACACACGCGCCGGCGGGGCGCCGTTCAGCGCGGCGCTCGATGTGGCTCCGGTGATCAATCCTTCCTCGCAGCACATCCTCGTGCACCGCGCTTCGGGCATCACCCGCGCCGCCACGGTCACACTGCCCTCGAGCTCGATCTTCGGCGGGCAGGGCGCGGTGATCGATCTGGGGGCCGATCCCGACGCGGTTACGCGGCCGCGCGCCTTCCAGGTCGTGGCGCTCGGCGAATATGGCGGGCGGATCGCGGGCGGCAGCCGCGTCGCCACGCACACGCTGCTGCGCGCCGCGCTGCGCGAGGCGAGCGCCAACCGCGCGGCCACCAGCGCCGACATCCGCAGCGACGAGGTCCTGCTCACCCGGTTCGACGCGGCGGCACTGGCCCCGGTCGTCCGCGGTGAACAGCCGCTTTACGTCTATGTGGAGCGCGCTTCCGACATCCGCAGCACGCTTGCGCTTAAGAGTGAATTCCCGCGGCTCGACCTCGTGCTCGTTGGCGCCAGCGAAGGCTGGCTCGTCGCCCGCGAGATCGCTGCAGCCGGCGTGCCTGTCATCGCCGACGGACTCGACGATCTGCCTGCCAATTTCGAGGAGCTGGCGGCAACGCAGAGCAATATCGGGCGGATGGTGAAAGCCGGAGTCAAGGTCGCGCTCAACGCCGCCGCGATGGAGAACCCGCGCAACCTCAACCAGTACGCGGGCAATCTCGTGGCGCTCACCCGCGTGCCCGGGGCCGACGGTTTGAGCTGGGGCCAGGCCTTTGCGGCGATCACCTCGGTGCCCGCCAGCATCAGCGGCATGGGCGGCGAGGCCGGGGTGCTCGCCCCGGGTGCGATGGGCGACCTGGTGATCTGGGACGGCGATCCGCTCCAAGTGGGTTCGATGCCGGTCAAGGTGTTCATCGACGGCGTGGAGCAGCCGCTGGACAACCACCAGAGCCGTCTCAAGGAGCGCTATCGCGATCTTGACGAGAGCGATCTTCCCAAGGGCTACGACTGGTAGGCCGGTGAAGGAAACGCGTACCACCCTGCTGGCGCTGGGCGCGGCCGCCGCCGCAGTCGGCTTCCATGCGTTATCCGCACAGGATACGCCGCCCGACCGGTCGCAGGACATCGCCTGGATGAATGCGCAACAGGCCTATCTCGCCGGCCTGTCGCATGAGGACGGCTGGCGCGCGATGCCGGGCGGGCTCAAGTGGCGCTATGTCGACTATGCAGGCAGCAGCGACAAGCCGCGCGTGGAGGACACGGTGACCGTGCATTACGCGGGAACCTTCCTCGATGGCGAGACCTTCGACAGCAGTTTCGACCGCGGCGAACCGGCGACTTTCCCATTGGGCCGGCTGATCAAGGCGTGGCAGATGGCGATCCCCGAAATGGGCGTGGGCGACACGATCGAGATCGCCGCGCCCGCCGACCTCGCCTATGGGCCAGGCGGCAAGGGGCCGATCCCCGGCGGTGCGACGCTGCTGTTCACCGTCCAGCTGCTCGGGATCGAACCCGCCGCATAATCCAGCCACTGCGAATGCCGCTTGCTTCGCGTACCGCTTCTGCTATCCATGTTGACGCTGTAAACATGGGAGTCGATCATGGATCAGGCCTTGGTTTCGCTGCTCGCTGCTTCACTCGCCTTTGTCGGGATGCATTTTGCGCTGTCGCACCCGCTGCGCGGCCCGCTGGTCGGCGCGCTGGGCGAGAATGGCTTTCGCGCGCTCTATTCGCTGGTCGCGCTGGCGACATTCGTCTGGGCGGCGATGGCGTTTCGGGCGGTCGGACCGGGAGGGGTCCCCTTGTGGAACGGATCGGGTGACGTCCTATGGGCGATTGCCACCGTGATCATGCTGATTGCTTCGGTCCTGCTGGCGGGGTCGTTCCAGCGAAATCCCGCGCTGCCCGATCCGCGCGCGGCGGCGCATGCGGCGCAAGACCCCCACGGCGTCTTCCACGTCACGCGTCACCCGATGATGTGGTCGATCGCGCTGTGGGCCGCGACGCATGTCCTGCTCAGCCCGACCCCGCGCCAAATTATTCTCGCAGCCGCAATCGGCCTGCTGGCGCTGCTCGGTGCGCATTTGCAGGACCGCAAGAAGGAAAGCCAAATGGGCGACGCTTGGACCGGATGGGAAGAACGGACCAGCTATTGGCCGCGCTTCGGCGGGCTGGCGAGGGCGGGAGGGATTGCCTGGATCGGCGGGTTCATCATCTGGCTCGCCGCGACCTATGGCCACATCCACGCCAACGGTATTCCCGCCGGAATATGGCGCTGGCTCTGACCGGCGGCTATTCGTCGAGGCAGCGCCGCTCGTCCTGGCAGGCGCGCATGTCCTCCCGCGACTGGCGGTCGATGGCGACGAACCCATCCCACTCGCGTCCGTTCATCCGGCTGATTTCGGCAGTGACGTAGTCATATCGCTCCACCGCCTCATCCGAGGTACGCAGCCGCAAGGCGGCTTCGGCAGTGTCGAGATTGACCTGATAGGTGGCCTTTGCGCCATAGACGGGGGCGACATATTCACGGCGGAAAGCGGCCAGCGCATCGCCGCACTCACGCGCCGCCGCCGACGATATTTCAGGGCGCGAACGCTGGCGCAGCGGGTCGAGGCAGGTCGGATATGGCTGGCGGCCCGCGCAGGTGAAGGCAGGGGGCTCACCCAGTTGCTCGTCTGCCCAGATGGTCAGCGACTGCGGGACCGAAACGGTACACGCCTCAGCCAGCGGACCGGGATCGGGGGGCGTAGGTGTTCCCGTCGGCGTGGGGCGGGGCGTCGGCGTGGGTGTGCCGGTCGGCAGGAACGGTGAAGGCGACACCGTCGGTGATACGGTCGGGCTCGGTTCGGGCGGAAGCGGCGTATCGCGTCCGCTACCGAACTCCAGGGTCGCGAAGCCGACCACGCCGCCGACCAGCGGGAAGACGACCGAGCGCTTGAGCCATTTGCCCGTTTCCTCGTCGCGTGGGTGCCACCAGCCGACCAGCGCGGCGAACCCGAGCAGGACGACGCCGACGAACAGGCCGACGCAGGTCCAGACGATGACTTCGAGCACTCCTACGGGCATGCTATCCCCCTCGCGGGCAAAGTCTCTCCGATTTTACCGCAACAGGCAAGCATCGGGCGGGTGCTTCGCCGCGTCAGTCGCCCGTGAATTTGGCGGCGCGCTTCTCGATCAGCGCATCCACCCCTTCCATGTGGTCCTGGGTCAGATGCATCAGCGCCTGCGTGTTTGCCGCCATTTCGAGCGCGGTGTCATAGGTCACCGACCGCCCCTGCCGCATCAGGTTCTTGGCATGTCGCAGCGCATGCGGGGGCATGGCGGCAACCCTGGCCGCGAGCGCGTGCGCCTCGTCCATCAGCGCCTCGCCCTCGACCACGCGGCTCACGAGGCCCCAGTCGCGCGCGGTGGCCGCGTCGATAACGTCGCCGGTGTAGAAGAGTTCGGAAGCGCGCGCCTCGCCGATAATACGCGGCAGGATCCAGGTCCCGCCATCGCCGGGGATGATCCCGAGCTTGAGGAAAGTGACGCCGAATTTCGCGCGGTCGCTCGCGATACGCATATCGGCGAGGCAGGCAAGGTCGCAGCCAAGCCCGATCGCCGGCCCGTTGACCGCAGCGATCAGCGGTACGCGCAGACCGTAGAGCGCGCGCAGCACCTTGTGGATGTTGTTACGATAGCCGTCGGATATCTCGGGCGCAGTCCCGCCGAAGGTCCCGGTCCGCTCCTTCATCGCCTTGATATCGCCGCCCGCGCTGAACGCGCGCCCCGCGCCCGTCAGGATGACGCAGCGCACATCCATATCGGCATTGATCGCATCGCAGGCAGCGGCGAAGGCATCCCCATCGCCCTTGGCCCCAAGCGGGTTCATCGTGTCGGGACGGTTGAGGGTCAGTGTCGTGACGTGATTTGACGTGTCGGTAGTCAGCAGGGTCATGCGGCCTCTCTTTCACCGACCGTCCTGCCACTCCCGGCGGCGCTGCGAAAGAGTTAGCACCCAGCTTGCATCGTATGATGTCCGCGATTTTTTCGCTTCCCGGCAGGGGAAGGATCAGGCTGGGAGAAGAGGCCGCCCCAAACCGCCGGTCAGGCGCGCGCTTCTTCCACTCCGGTGCTGTTGTGGCGCAATGCTGCGAGCACGGTGTCGACGATCTGCGGGGCATTCAGCCCAGCCTCGTCATACTGCTTCATCGGATCGTTCTGGTCCTGGAAAGTATCGGGCAGGCGCATGGTGCGCACCTTGAGCCCGGCATCGGTCAGGCCCGTGTCGCTGGCGAAGGTCAGGACATGCGCGCCAAGGCCGCCCACGGCGCCTTCCTCGACCGTGACCACCACTTCGTGGCTGCGCATCAGCTTCTCGATCAAGCCCGTGTCGAGCGGTTTGGCGAACCGCATGTCGGCGACGGTCGTCGACAGGCCCTTGGCCTCGAGCTGGTCGGCGGCTTTCTTGGCCTCCTCCAGCCGTGCGCCGAGCGACAGGATCGCGACCTTGGTGCCGTCGCGCACGATCCGGCCCTTGCCGATGGCAAGCTTTTCCAGTTTCTCGGGAATCTCCACGCCCGTCCCCGCACCGCGCGGGTAGCGGAAGGCGATCGGCCCGTCGTCATACTCGGCTGCAGTATAGGTCATCGCGGCCAGTTCGGCCTCGTCGGCGGCGGCCATGACGACGAAATTGGGCAGCGTCGCGAGATAGGTGATGTCGAAGCTGCCGGCATGCGTGCAACCATCCGCGCCGACCAGACCGGCGCGGTCGATCGCGAAACGCACGGGCAGGTTCTGGATCGCCACATCGTGCACCACCTGATCGTAGGCGCGCTGGAGGAAAGTCGAATAGATCGCGGCAAAGGGGCGCATGCCCTCGGCAGCGAGGCCTGCGGCAAAGGTCACCCCGTGCTGTTCGGCGATGCCGACGTCGAAGGCCCTGCCAGGATGCGCCTGCGCGAATTTGTCGACGCCGGTGCCGCTGGGCATGGCGGCGGTGATGGCACAGATGCGCGGGTCGCTATCAGCGAGCTTTGCCAGCGTTTCGCCAAAGACGTTCTGATAGGCGGGTGGGCCGCCCTTGGATTTCTTCTGTTCGCCAGTGACGACGTCGAACTTGGCGACCCCGTGATACTTGTCGGCGCTGTTTTCGGCCGGGGCATAGCCCTTGCCCTTCTGCGTCACGACATGGATCAGCACCGGGCCCTGTTCGCTGTCGCGGACATTTTCGAGCACCGGGATGAGGTGGTCGAGATTGTGCCCGTCGATCGGGCCGACATAATAGAAGCCGAGTTCCTCGAACAGCGTGCCGCCGGTCGCCATGCCGCGCGCGTATTCCTCGGCCTTTTCCAGCCCGCCCCAGACGCGGCGGCCGAGCTTCTTGGCGAGTTTCGACGCCATCGAACGCAGGCCGAGATATTCGCTGCTCGACACCATCCGCGCGAGATAGGCGGACAGGCCGCCCACCGGCGGCGCGATCGACATGTCGTTGTCATTGAGGATGACGACCAGCCGGTTGCCCGCCTGTTCGGCATTGTTCATCGCTTCATAAGCCATGCCCGCGCTCATCGCGCCATCGCCGATCACCGCGATCCCGCGCCCGGCCCGGTCCTGCATCTTGTTGGCCATGGCGAAGCCCAGCGCCGCGCTGATCGAGGTCGAGCTATGCGCCGCGCCAAACGGATCGTATTCGCTTTCGCTGCGCTTGGTGAACCCGCTCAGCCCGCCGCCCTGGCGCAGCGTGCGGATGCGATCGCGGCGCCCGGTGAGGATCTTGTGCGGATAGCATTGGTGGCCGACATCCCACACCAGCTTGTCCTGCGGCGTGTCGAACACGTAATGGATCGCGGTGGTCAGCTCGACCACGCCCAGTCCCGATCCCAGATGGCCCCCGGTGGTACCGACGGCGTCGATCATCTCGGCGCGCAATTCGTCGGACAGCTGGCGGAGCTGGTCCTTGCCCAGCTTGCGCAGATCGTCGGGTGTATTGACCGTATCGAGGAGGGGGGTCTTGGGGCGACTTGTCATGCGGACAAGCTCTACACTCGCGAAACGCAACTGTCGATGAACGCTTTATCGCCGCAAATGAACGGTTTGGCGGCGCGCCTCAGCGGGCGCAATCGTCGCATAGCCCGCGCAGTTCGACCACCGGGCGGACATCGGTGAAGCCCGCGTCCTGCCCCGCTACGCGCAGCGCGCCGGTGACACGGTCGTCGTCGATATGCGTGGCCTTGCCGCAATCGTCGCAGATCAGGAAGATACAGTCGTGGCGGCACCCCGGATGGGTGTTGACCAGATAGGCATTGGCGCTCTCGATCCGGTTGGCGAGATTGGTCCGCACGAACAGGTCGAGGATCCGGTAGACGCTGTTGGGCGCCACCCGCTTGCCGCGGCTTTGCGAGAGATTGTCGGCAATGTCATAGGCGCTGGCCGGCTTGTCGTGGCGGGCAAGTTCCTCGAACACCGACTGACGCATGCCGGTCCATTGCTCGCCATTGTCGGTCAACGTGTGACGGGCCGCCTCGATGAGGTCGTCGCCTTCGTGTTCGGTGTGTGCATGCGCATGTCTGGCCATGCGCGAAGAGGTAGGCGCGCCAAGCGCCTATCGCAAGTTAGTCGCGCCGGAAGCTCGCCGAGTAGACACCCGGATACATCGCCTTGAGCGCCTTCACCTTGGGCACATCCCAGCGCACGATATAGCTGTGGCGCGGGTTCTTGAGCATGAAGTCCTGGTGGTAGCTTTCGGCCGGATAGAAGGCCTGCGCGCGTTCGATCTGCGTGACGATCGGGCGGTTCCACAGCTTTGCGGCGGTCAGTTGCGCGATATAGGCCTTGGCGACGGTGTTCTGCTCGGCTGACATGGGGACGATGGCCCCGCGGTAGTGTGCGCCGCGGTCCGGGCCCTGCCGGTTCTGCTGGGTCGGATCGGCGACCACCGAGAAATAGATCCGCAGAAGCTGGTCATAGCGGATGACCTTGGGATCATAGGTGACCTTCACGGCCTCGGCGTGATCGGTGATGCCGCTGGAGACGAGCTTGTAGCTGGCCTGCCGCTCGGTCCCGCCATGATAGCCGGAAACCGCGCTGGTCACGCCCTTCACATGGCTGAAAACGCCCTCGACACCCCAGAAGCAGCCGCCTGCGAAGATCGCGGTCTTGAGCCCCGGTCCTTCCTTGGCAACGCGCTGTGCTTTGGGCGCCGCGACCGCCTGTTCCGCCGCCAGTGCCGGTTGCTGACAGGCAGAAGCCCCCAGCGCCAGCGTGGCGGCAGCAAGGGCGGCGCGCAGGTTCATTACAGGATCGAAGCGACCAACTGCGGCACGGCGGCGAGCCATTCGCTGCCATTGGTCAGTAGAACAGCAACGGCGCCGACACCGAAACCGATGCCGAAATTGCGATAGAGGTCGGGAGTGAACAGGCTCATAGGGGCTTCTTTCGTATGTCTCGCCCAGATGGTTACACCCGCACCTCTTGCAACCGGCTTAATACGCCCGTCGTCGGATGTTCAGCTTCGCTCGTCGAACGCTGACCAAGAAGCCGCCCGGACTCAGTGCCGGAAGTGGCGCATCCCGGTGAAGACCATGGCGAGGCCCCGTTCGTCGGCGGCGGCGATCACCTCGTCATCGCGGATCGATCCGCCCGGCTGGATGATCGCGCTCGCGCCCGCTTCGGCGGCGGCCAGCAGGCCATCGGCAAAGGGGAAGAAGGCGTCGGAAGCGACCGCGCTACCGACAGTGCGACTCTGCTCCCAGCCGTAGCTCTCCGCCGCCTCGGCTGCCTTCATCGCGGCAATGCGTGAGGAATCGCGGCGGTTCATCTGGCCCGCCCCGATGCCTGCAGTCGCGCCGTCCTTGGCATAGACGATGGCGTTCGATTTGACGTGCCGCGCGACGGTCCAGGCGAACAGGCAATCCCGCAATTCCTGTTCGGTGGGCTCGCGCTGGGTGACCACCTTGAGATCGGCTTCGGTGATCGCGCCATTGTCGCGCGTCTGGACCAGCAGGCCGCCGGTGATCGGCTTGACTGCCAGCCCGCCGCGGCGGGGATCGGGGAGGTCGCCGGTAACCAGCAGGCGCAGGTTCTTCTTCTTGGCAAACGCCTCTCGCGCCGCATCGCTGACCGCAGGGGCAATCACGACTTCGGTGAAGATTTCGCAGATCGCCGCTGCGGTTGCGCCATCGAGTTCGGTGTTCACCGCGACGATGCCGCCAAAGGCCGACACGCTGTCGCAGGCGAGCGCGTCGTTCCACGCCTCGAGCAATGTCGCGGCCTGCGCGACGCCGCAGGGGTTCGCATGCTTGACGATAACCACCGCAGGTTCGCCGCCGGCGAATTCGGCGCACAGTTCCAGCGCGGCATCGGCATCGTTGTAGTTGTTGTAGCTCAGCGCCTTGCCCTGCAGCTGCTCGGCCTGGGCGATGCCCCGGGCATGCGGACCGACCGGCGTGTAGAGCGCCGCCTGCTGGTGCGGGTTCTCGCCATAGCGCAGCTCGACGGGAGCCTTGCCGTTGATTGCGAGAAAGTCGGGGAAGAGCTGCCGCTGGTCCGCGAAAGCGAACCACTGGCTGATCATCGAATCATAGGCAGCGGTGGCCGCGAAGGCCTTGGCCGCGCATTGGCGGCGGAAGTCGAGCGAGGTCGCGCCCGATGCTTCGAGTTCGCCCAATAGCGCAGGGTAATCCGCCGGGTCGGTGACAATGGTGACGAACTGGTGGTTCTTGGCTGCGCTGCGGACCATGCTCGGCCCGCCGATATCAATATTCTCGATGATCTCGTCGCGCTCGGCACCCTTTGCCACGGTCGCCTCGAAGGGATAGAGATTGACGACCACGAGGTCGATCGCGCCGATCGCATGGGCTTCCATCGCCGCCGCGTGTTCGGGATTGTTGCGCACGGCGAGCAGGCCGCCATGGACCATCGGGTGGAGCGTCTTGACCCGCCCGTCCATCATTTCGGGAAAGCCGGTGAGATCGGACACGTCGCGCACGTCGAGCCCCGCCTCGCGCAGCGCCTTGGCGGTGCCGCCGGTCGAAACCAGCTCCACGCCGCGTCCGGCCAGCGCCGTGCCCAGTTCCACCAAGCCGCTCTTGTCGGACACCGAAAGCAGTGCCCGTTTGATCGCCACGTCAGCCACGTAAAATCACCCCATGCGTTTGAGCAGCCAGGGGAAGCGTCCCCCGCTGCGCGATGTCAGTCCTTCGACGACCAGCTGCTTCGTCGCGCGCGGGCGGCCCTGCCCGTCGACCCAGAGGCTGTCCTCGATCGCGATATGCGCTTCGCCGCTATCGCCTCCGAGGCGGAATTGCCAGTAGCTACCATCGGGCAGCGCAAGCCCCGCACCGCGCCGGTCGTCCGCCAGCCCGGCTTCGATGCCGTGGCCGAGATGGAAACGGATCGCGAAGCTGATCTTGCCGCGCTTGCCCTGCCGCCCCGAGGGTTCGAGCACGTCTTCACCCGACAGCCCGCTACCGTCCGCCCCGAGCAACAGGGTGCGCCGGTGGATCAGGCCATAGCGCGCCGCATAACCATTGTGCGAAGCCTCCAGCCGCGCGGCATCGCGTCCCTTCTGCTTGACCGCGGTCCGCGCGATATCGACTTCCTCGACGCCCTTGCCGATCTGCCCCTTGATCAGGACAGCGGTCGAATTGGCGTCGTCGAGCACCAGCGTGGAATGCGCCGCGCTGCCGCGCAGTCCCTGCTCGATCCGCACGGGCACCAGCCCGCCCGCCAGTTCGGCACCGCCGCAATTGACGATGATGCGCTGGTCGCCATGCGACAGCTCGAAGGCCAGCGTGGAGGCACAGCCATAGCGCGCGTGGCGGGCGCGTGGCGGCGGCGCGGCGTCGAGCACCAGCGTGGCCTTGCCCGCATCGACGCGCTGGTAGCCCCAGTGGCGGCTTTCCTTGCCCGGCCGCGCGCGAATCCCGCTCGCCGTTATCAATGCATCGACGCGCGCAGCGGAAGTCGCACCCGCCCCCTGCCAGCTGCCCAGACCCCGGTCGCCCATCCGCAGCGTCAGGAGTGGCGGTACAAGCAGACCGAGCATCGTCTCAAGCGCAGGCGGCGGTTCGCGGTTCACCGCGGCGTAGCAGGCGCGCAGATCGACCAGCAGCGCGATCGCCTCGCCCTGCGCCAGCGGACTGCGGGAGAGCACGCCGCCATCTTCGGCGACCAATTCGCCCAGGGCGCGCAGCAGCCCCGCCTCGCCGAACAGGCGGCGCGGGCGACCATCGGGCAGCAGCAGTCCGGCCGCAACCAGCGCGCACCAGCCGGCCACCTGGCCAAGGCGGTCCTCGGCCCCCGCGACCTGCCGGTCGAGAAAGCGCGCCGTCGCTTCCATCGCCCCGAGCGCGCGGGCGCGCAGCCGTGCATCGCCGCCGAGCAGCAAGGGCGCATGAACCAGCCATGCAAGCAGCCGCAGCCCGGCATGTTCGACCGTCCAGGCGGGGCCCTTGGCGGGGACAGGATTGGCCTTGAGCCAGCGTGCGAGCAGTTTCTCGCCGATCGCGGCGCATTCCTCGCGCGGGGCGCAGGCGTCCAGATCGCGCAACCAGCCAAACCCCTGCACCGCGCGCTGCACGGGCGGGGTCAGCGGCGCATTGCTGGCGAAATCGAGCTTGTCGACCGGCACCTTGAGCCCGTGGACGAGGAACTGGCCGGCGCGCAAAGCCATGCCCGCGGCGCGTTCGCCCTGCAGCGGGCTGACCACGGTGGCGAGCAAGCGCGGCGCGGCAGGCTTGCGCAGCGGCGCCGCAAGCACCGAATTGGGCACGCCGAGCCGATAGGCCCAGCGCACGAGGCTATCGACGGGGCCCGCGCGCGGCGGCTGGAAATCGGTGAGGACCAGCGCACGCGCCGGTTCGAGCGGCACCGCGTCGGGCCTGCCGGGCGGGCTGCGGTCGACCAGCGGTTCGGCCATGCCGGTGAGGGGCAGCGCGGGTGCTGCACTGTCGTCGGAGGCGCCGCGATCCTCGCGCAGAAGGGTGCGCGCGCCGTGGTTCACGCCTGCCCCTTCAGCGCTGCGATATTGGCCGCATACTTCCCGGGCCCGCCCTTGAAGGTGGCCGAGCCCGCGACCAGCACATCGGCGCCCGCATCGACGCACAGCCGCGCGGTCTCGGCATTGACGCCGCCATCGACCTCGAGGTGGATCGGCTTGCCCAGCTTCTCGATCCGCTCACGGATCGCCTCGACCTTGCGCAGCTGCGAATGGATAAAGCTCTGCCCGCCGAAACCGGGATTGACGCTCATCACCAGCACCAGATCGACGTCCTCGAGGATATAGTCGAGCGCTTCGAGGCTGGTGCCCGGGTTGAGCACCACGCCCGCCTTCTTGCCCAGCGCGGTGATCGCTTGCAGCGTGCGGTGGATATGCGGCCCCGCCTCGGGATGGACAGTGATGATGTCCGCCCCGGCTTCGGCGAAGGCTTCGAGATAGGGATCGATCGGCTCGATCATCAGATGGACGTCGAACGGCTTGTCGGTATGCGGCCGCAGCGCCTTCACCACCGCCGGGCCAATGGTGATATTGGGCACGTAGTGCCCGTCCATCACATCGACATGGATCCAGTCGGCTCCGGCGGCATCGATGGCACGCACTTCCTCACCCAGCGCAGCGAAGTCGGCAGACAGGATCGAAGGCGAGATAAGCGGAATGGTCATGCGGGCTGGGGGCCTTGGTCGCGGGTGAGCCTTGGCCAGCCCTACGCGCGCGAAACGAGGGTTAACAAGCGAGCGGGAGGGCCTTTTCCACATGGGCCGTGCATTTGCGCGCGCCTGGATGGGCCCGGATTCGCTTACGGACATCCCGCAGGTGCGAAATTCAGCCGTAATTCAGCGCGGTCTGGTAAACACCAGGCCATAACGAGGGGCGACAGGCCCTTCACACCCGGCGCCGAGGCGCCGCATCGACCCAGTTGAAGACGGATTACCTTTATGAAACGGACGACTTTCGCCACCGCCGGTATCGCGGCGCTTGCCTTTGCGACACTCGCCGCCCCCGCCCCGGCCGAGGCGCAATACCGCCAGAAGATCACCAATGACGCCGCCAAATGCGCCGCCGGCGCCGGCCCCGCCGTGCGCGTGACCATTACCGATATCAAGGAAAGCAAGGGCACCATCCGCGTCCAGAGCTATCGCGGGACGAAGGAAGACTGGCTCGAGAAGGGCAAGTGGATCTACCGCATGGAAGCCCCCGCGAAGGCGGGCTCGATGTCGTTCTGCATGCCGCTGCCGCGCCCCGGAACCTATGCGATCGCGGTGCGCCACGACATCAATGGCAATGGCAGCACCGACATCTTCGCCGATGGCGGGGCAATGTCGAACAATCCCAGCATCAACATCTTCAACCTCGGCAAGCCGAGCTACAAGAAGACCGCGTTCGAGGTTGGCCCTGGCGTCGAAAGCATCTCGATCCGGATGCGCTACCGCTGAGCGCGGCGTTTGCGCCATAGCTCGAGCAGCGCGCCGGGGGCCGCGAGCAGCGGATGCCTAGCCCGGAAAGGCGTCACCTCCAGCGCTATGCCGGTGTGGCGGTGGAGCTTCCACGCCGCATAATCCGCCGCCCCGTCGAAAGTGGTGGTCGCCTTGGCCAGCCGCAGCAAATTGAGCGGTTTGCCCAGGCGTGCGCGGCGGCGCCACCACGCGAGGATGCGGCGGCGGCGATCATCGGACAGATTCGGCCGCAAGGTCGCACCGTCGCGCGAAAAGGCGATCTCCGCCGCCTCCCACGCCAGCGGCAACAGCCCATCGAAATGCGCCGCATTGACCTCGAGGATGGAGTTTTCCCGCCCGGGTTTCTCGACGCGGAACTCGGCCTGGTAGGTCGCGCGGAACAGCGCGCGCCAATAGGCCTCCGCCGCCCCTTCTTCGGGTCCGACAGCAGCCGCCAGGCGGCCTGCAGTGGTCGCCGCCCCACCGAGCGCCGCCAACACTCGCCCCCGCGCACCGTCGTCTGCCGCCCAGACCAGTGCCGAAGGCTGGACGAAGCGCGCCCAGATCGTCGTATCGCGCGATTCCCCGCGCGCGGCGCTGTCGAACTGCGCCAGCGACATCGTCGCGATCTTGGCGCGCAATCGCTCGCCAGCATGGTCCCATTCGCGGTAGCTGACGCGCGGCCAGATTTTCTCGCGCTGGGGGCCGGGCAGCAGGACATAGAAATCGAGCACGCCCTCGAGCGAGCCGGTCCGCAGGTTCGAGCCGTAAAACAGCACTGCAAGGGCCCCGGCGTCTTCGCCTAAGCGGCGCGCGAAGGCAGCCACCTCGTCCCGCACCGGGCGGTCGAGTGCGCTTGCGATGCGCTGCGCGAGCGCGCCGCTCACGCGCTGATGAAGGTGAGTTCCGGCCCCTGTGCGACGCGATAGCGCCCCGGGGGGAAGGCCTCGCCGTCGAGAATCACCGGTTCGGCCACGTCGATCGCCAGCGCATCGGCCTCCAGCTGGTGGAGACCGGCCTTGGCCAGCCAGCGCGGTCTCCAGCCCATCAGGATGACGGGCAGCGCGGCCAGAAGGCCCCGCAGCGGATGGTCGAGCAGAGCGAACTTGAGGCCCGCTCGCGGCATGCCGAACAGCTCGATACCCATCGGCATGCGTTCGAGCGTCGAGGCGAGCAGCACGCTACGCCGTGCAGGATCGCCATGCGCCGAGCGCGGAACGGGCTTGCCCGAAGGGAGGTAGGTGAGCTGCATCGGCGTGCCGCGGCGCCATTTGTTGCGATTGCTACCGAACAGACCCTGGATCACGCCCCAGGCGCTGGTCGCGCCCACAGCGAGGCTGTTGAAGAAGCCCAGCGAATGCGCATCCTGTCCCGCCTCGATACCAAGCGTGAAAGCGCCTGCGCCAAAAATGAAGCCGAGCATGGCCGGATCGTCGTGATCATCGCGGCTGACCGCAAGCGGGCGGCGGATGATCTGCCGGCCCGAGGCATAAGCCGCAAGTGCGCCTTCGAGCGACCAATCGGCCGGCGCGCCAAGGTCGACGTTGAGCGCATTTGTCTTGCCCTTGGGCAGCACCGCGATCGCGGGCCAGCGATCGGCAAATACGGTCTGGCCCATCGTGAGCACATCGCGCACGGTGCCGTCACCGCCATTGATAACAAGAAAATCGATACCGTCGCGCGCAAACCCGGCAAGGGCATGGGCGATCTCATCCCGCGTGCGCGGCTGTGCGACCATGATGCTGTCCGCACCGCTGCAGGCAAGATCCTGCCCGTGGTTGCGATGGCTGCGCGGATTATAGATGATCCCGACCCGCGGCTCCGGCGTACGGCGGGCGCGGTAAATCGAACGGCGCTTGGGGGCCGACGCCAAGCCGTGCCGCTGGGGCAGGCTGTCGAAGTTGTAGATTACCCGGTCCATCAACCTTGTGCCTTAATCGCCCCCTGCGGCGCCTACCTAGGGCATTTTCGCCAAATTGTAATAGTGGCGCGCCCGATTCTTGGCCGCACGTGCGCAAAAGGCTACACTTGCCCGGGCAATTGTGGCGCTGCGCTGAACCACGCCGCAACGCTACGGCAAGCACTTGCTGGCACCATTGGGGCCAAGAGGGGACCGCGCGGAAACGCACTCCGCCGCATCCACGTATCGGCTCGGACCTGGAGATTGCCGCCCCGACGCATGCAGTCTTCGCCAGGGTCCAAACGATATCGGAGGAGCGGGGCCCAATCCTCCTACGCTCGTAAAGCCGTGGTCGGCGGCGCCACCCGGATAACATGCGCCAACTGCAACATTTTCGCCGCACTCATGCATTTTTGTGACCAGCCAATTCCAGCCGCGATTGACCAAGTGAACGTTAACATATATATCCTCGATCAAAATCAAGAAGCCTGCGCGCGCTGACGGCGCTTCGCAGGAGAGGGAGGGAAAATGAAGTTCGGCAACAAACAATCACTCGCGCGTTTCATGGCGGGCGCGTCGATCCTGACGCTGGGGGCGACGGCATCGACTGCCGCTGCACAGGATGTCGGGACAGGTGCTCAGCCTTCCGAGACTGCGCAGGAAGTCGCGGCTGACGATGGCGGCAACGTCATTATCGTTTCGGGCATCCGGGCCAGCCTACAGGACGCGATGAACATCAAGCGCGATGCGGTCGGTGTGGTCGATGCCATTAGTGCCGAGGACATCGGCAAGTTCCCTGACACCAATCTCGCCGAATCGTTGCAGCGCATTACCGGCGTGTCGATCGATCGCGAAAGCGGCGAAGGCTCGAAGGTCACCGTTCGCGGCTTCGGGCCGGACTTTAACCTCGTACTCCTCAATGGCCGCCAGATGCCGGCATCGGGTCTTGGCTCATGCTGCGAAGCGCCTGCGTCGCGCTCATTCGATTTCGCCAACCTTGCCTCGGAAGGCATTGCGGGCGTCGAAGTCTACAAGTCGGGGCGTGCGACACTTCCCTCCGGCGGCATCGGCTCGGTCATCAATGTGAAAACCCCGCGTCCGCTCGATCGGCCCGGATTCCAGGGCTCGATCGGCGTCAAAGGCGTTCTCGACCACACGTTCGAAGATACCGAAATCACACCCGAGATATCGGGTGTCATCAGCAAGACCTTTGCCGATGACACCTTCGGCATCCTGCTGAGCGGTTCGTACCAGCGCCGCAAGGCGTCGCTCGCCCAGTTCAACGCGGGCTGGCGCGAAGGGTATCTGGGCAGCGATTCCTCGAGCTGGGGTTCGCTGCCGACGACCGGAGCCGTGGAAAACCGCCCGGGTCCGGACGATATCTACCAGACGCCGCAGAACGCCGGTTACGATTTCACCAACATCGACCGGGAGCGTATCAATGGTCAGGCGGTGCTGCAGTTCAGCCCGTCCGACCAGTTTACCGCAACCGTCGACTACACCTTTTCGCAGAACACCATCGATGCGGAAACCAACAGCATCGGGGTCTGGTTCAATCACGGCGCGACCGCCAGCAGTTGGACCGATGACCCGGTGGCCGGCCCGAACTTCTACGCCGAGGACTTCGGCCCGGGCAAGGACCTCGCGATTACTGGTGCCGTTGCCGCCAACCGCAACACCAACCACTCGCTGGGCGGAAACCTGCAATGGAACCACCCGAGCGGATGGCGCTTCGAACTCGACGCGCACCATTCGACTGCGGAATCCGAACCGACCTCGCCCTTCGGCAGCAACATCGCTGTTGGCAGCGCAATCTTCGGTGTCCAGAATCAGCGTATCGACTTCACCAGCGACATGCCGGTCATCTCCGTGCAGATGTATCCGGGTTCCGAAATCGACGCGTCGAACATCCGGCCTTCCGGCAACGCCTTCCGTACGGCCTACATGAAGGACCGGATCAACGAAGTGCGCCTGTCGGGCGGCAAGGACTTCGACGACGGCTTTATCGAAAGCCTCGATTTCGGGGTAACCTATACTGACAACAAGGTTCGTTCGGCCTACGGCTTCCTTCAGACCGACAGCTGGGGCGGCACGCTGAGCGCAGAAGATACGCCCGACGGCCTGTACACGCTGCAGGACCTGCCGGACGACCTTGCAGGCATGGAAGGATCGGAAGATCCGGCGGTCATTCCGAACTACTTCAAGGTTGACACGGTCTCGCTGATCGACCTGCTGGACCGCGAGATCGGCGTCTGTACGACTCCCTGGGTCGGGACCCCGACCGGAGAGGGTTGTCTGGCCGAGTATACTGTCGACCGCTTGCTCAATGAGCGTACGATCGCCCCCTACCTCCAGACCATCCACGCCTTCGATATTCTGGCCGATGAGGCTCATTTGCGCCTCGGCCTGCGCTACGAGGCGACCGACGTCTCGAGTTCGGCCCTCGTGCCGTCGCCGGACGGCGCATCGCTCGTATCGTTCAACGAAATTGCGATTGTCGATTCAAACCCGTCGGATACGGTCTTCACGACGCTCAAGGGCAGCTACGACAACTGGCTCCCGGCGATCGATTTCGACATGACGCCAATCCAGGACGTGGTGCTGCGCGCATCGTACAGCCACACCATCACCCGTCCGGCCTACAACAACCTCGACGGTGGTCTCACAGTCAATTCGCCGGCGCGTGTGAGTGGTGGCAGCACCGGCTTCTCGGGCAACCCGGGCCTGCTTCCCTACAAGTCGAAGAATATCGACCTGTCGGCCGAGTGGTACTACGCCCCGGCCAGTTACCTCTCGGTCGGCTACTTCAACAAGAAGGTGTCGAACTTCATCGGCAACTCGATCCGTCAGTCCTCGGCATTCGACCTGCGCGATCCGAGCGCGGGCGCGATCTTCCGGGAGGCCGTTGCGCAGCAGGGAAGCAATGCGCCCTTCGCACCGGACGCGGCCAATCCGGGCGCTTCGATCCTCGACTACGTCGTTGCCAATTATCCGGACGCCGTCGACTATGATGCGGGCGGCATGCCGGTCGGCATCCTTGCCCAGCCCGGCGATCCCTTGCTGATCTTCAACATCAGCCAGCCGGGCAACAGCGACCAGAGCGCGACTCTTTCCGGTTGGGAATTCGCGATCACCCATAGCTTCTGGGATACCGGCTTCGGCGTCATCCTGAACTACACGATCGTGAATTCGAACACCGAATACGACCTGCTGCGTCCGGGCTTCGACCCCGAGCCGCAGTTCGCGGTGACCGGCGTAAGCGACAGTGCCAACGCAGTGCTCTACTACGACAAGGGCGGGTTCCAGGCGCGTGTCGCCTACAACTGGCGCGACGAGTTCCTGTCGGGCTTCGGGACCGATCCGTTCTTCACCGAGGAGTACGGCCAGTTCGATGTCAGCGCGAGCTACGAGTTCGCCAACGGCATCTCGGTCTTCGCCGAGGGCATCAATGTGACCAATGCGGACCGCAAGGGCCACATGCGTGCCGACCAGGCAGTATACTTCGCCGCCCCGGGCTATGCCCGCTATGCCGGCGGCGTCCGCTTTACCTGGTAACTGCAATCCGGACCCGCAGGTCCGGCCGATATTCGGGCAAGCGAGCCGCACTGCCCGCGCAGTGCGGCTCGTTTTGTATCCTGTGTGATGAGAGGGTATGGACGTCCGATCGATGAGGTCCGAGTTCAACAGGTTGGTGATCGTGGGCGGCGGGACGGCTGGCTGGCTGTCCGCCTGCCTGCTTGCGGCCCGACGGCCCGAGCTCGACGTGACACTCGTCGAGGCACCCGATATCCCGACCATCGGCGTCGGTGAAGGCAGCTGGCCGACACTGCGCGAGACGCTCGCCGCGATCGGGATCGACGAAGCCCGTTTCCTCAGCGCCTGCGACGCCTCGTTCAAGCAGGGATCGCGGTTCGATGGCTGGGTAGATGGGTCGGCCGATGACAGTTATTATCATCCCTTCACCCCGCCGGCGTCCGGGCCGATGGCGGACATCCTCTTCGCCTGGTCCGCACAGCACGGGAAGGCGGCTTCCTTTGCCGGGGCCGTGACGCCGCAGATCGCGGTTTGCGATCGCGACCTGGCGCCGCGCCAGCGTGCCATGCCGGCTTTTACGGGCGCGCTCAATTACGGCTACCATCTCGATGCAGGCAAGCTCGGGGCGCTGCTCGCCGAACATGGTACTGCCCATCTGGGCGTGAAGCACGTTCGCGCCCATGTAACAGGCGTCGAACGCGGCGAAGACGGCCTCCTTGCCAAACTCATGCTGCGCGGCGGCGATACGGTGGAGGGCGATTTCTTTATCGACTGCACCGGCATGGCAGCCCGGCTGATCGGCGACGAGCTTGGCGTTGGATGGCGCGACCGGTCGGATGTCTCGTTCAACGATCGCGCGCTGGCCATGCAGGTTCCGGTCGCGCCCGGCAGCGCCATCGCATCGCAGACGGTTGGCACCGCGCACAAGGCCGGCTGGCTGTGGGACATCGGCCTGCCCACGCGCCGCGGCATCGGCTGCGTATATTCCTCGCGCTTCCTGTCCGACGAAGAGGCCGAGGCAATTCTCGCCGACTATATCACGGCCAAGGTGCCCGGTGCCGATCCGGGGGCACTCGCGCCGCGGAAGCTGCAGTTTGCGACCGGCCATCGCGAACAGTTCTGGCGCGGTAACTGTCTTGCCGTAGGCCTGTCCGCCGGGTTCATTGAACCGCTCGAAGCATCGGCCATAGTGCTGATCGAATTGTCGTTGAAGGCGCTTGCCGATGCCTATCCGCACAGCCGCTCCGCGCTGCCGAGGCTGGCGGACCGGTTCAACGCCCTGTTCCGCTATCGCTGGGACCGGATCGTTGACTTCCTCAAGCTGCACTACGTGCTCAGCAAGCGCGGCGAACCCTATTGGCAGGCGCAGCGCGATCCAGCCACGATCCCGGAGACGCTCGCAGGCCAACTCGAACTCTGGCGCGATCACCCGCCTTCCGCGGCGGACTTCCCCCAGGTGGACGAGATCTTTTCCGCCTTCAGCCAGCAATATGTCCTGTACGGAATGGGCTTTCCCCTGCCCAGCGCCGCGCGGCCGGCGCCCGAACCCGATGCGCTGCGCCGGCTTGCCGAAGTGTCCGAACGCAGCCGCGCGCTCGCCGCTGCGCTGCCGTCCAACCGAACCTATCTCGATACATTGCGCGCGGCCGAGGCCGACCGCGGCGCGCAGGGAGCAATCGCCTGACCATGAGCAATCACCAAACCCTCAACAATTCGGACCATGCCGCGCTGCGCGTGCATACCGGTGCTGGCGCGCAGTTCGGCGATGCCGCGATGGCCGCGCTCGTCGTTCCGAATGAATTCCGGCAAGTCCAAGTCCATTACCCGATCGTCTTTCGGCGAGATAACGATGGCGGGCGGTTCAATGCGCTTGCCCTGCTCGGGTTCGAGAACGGCGAAAACCTGTTTCTCGAAGGCAGCGAATGGGATGCCGCCTATCGGCCGCTGTCGATGGCGATCCAGCCGTTCCTCGTCGGGCGCCCGGTAGATGAAAGCCACGAGCCCACCGTCCATATCGATATGGATCACCCGCGCATTTCGGCCGATGGCGAAGGCATACGGCTGTTCGACGAATTCGGCCGGCCGACGCCTTACGTGGAACAGATCTCGGCGCAGCTGGGCGATTTGCATGTCGGCTATGAAGACAGCGCCGCGTTTATCGCGGCGCTCGAACGGTACGAATTGCTCGAACCGTTCAGCTTCGAGGTTACGCTGGCGAATGGCGCCAAGAACACGCTCGTCGGCTTCCACATGATCAATGAAGACAAGCTGCAGCAACTCGACGGCGATGCGCTTGGCGCGCTTCACGCCGACGGCCACCTTATGCCGATCTTCATGGCGGTGGCGTCGCTGTCGAACCTTAGCGAGCTGGTCGAGCGCAAGAACAGGCGGGAGGCCCGTGGCTGAAGCCGATCCTTCGATCTTCGCGCAGATGAAACCGGTCGAAGTGCGCGAAGCTGCGGATTTTGCCGCGCTTTCGGCGCTGCTCGACGAGGCCAGCGCGCCATTCGTGGTGCGCGGCCTGGTGAACGACTGGCCACTGGTTGCGGCTGGCCTCGATTCGCCGCGCGCGGCGCGGTCCTACCTGCTGGGCAAGGCGCATCCCGTGCCGTTCGAAGTGACGATCGGCCAGCCGGGGCGCGACGGCCGGCTGTTCTACGAAGACGATTTCGCCATGAATTTCCGGCAGGCGCGCGGGAAACTGGCGGATATCTTCCGCGGCTTCGACGACAATGAAGGCCGCGCGGACGCGCCGGCAATCTACCTCACCTCGGTCGATATGAAGCTGTTCTTCGACGGCCTGGCCGATGAAAACCCCTCCCCGGTCCGCGGCCGCGATCCGCGCGAAAGCATCTGGATCGGCACGGATACGCGCGTCGCGGCGCATAATGATTTTCCGCGCAATCTCGCCTGTTGCGCCGTCGGCCGGCGGCGCTTCACGGTGTTCCCGCCCGAACAGTTCCGCAATCTCTATATCGGTCCGCTGGAAAACACGCCCGCGGGCCGCGCGGTCAGCCTGGTCGACTTCCACGATCCGGACCTGGCAGCATTCCCCCGTTTCGCCGAGGCGATGGCGCATGCCCGGGTCGCCGAACTCGAGCCGGGCGATGCGATCTACATCCCGTCGATGTGGTGGCACCATGTCGAAGGGCTGGAGGCCTTCAATGTCTTGGTGAATTACTGGTGGCGCGACACGCCGGGTTTTCTGGGGCAGCCCCAGGACGCGCTCAACCACGCGATATGGGCGCTGCGCGATCTGCCGCAGGAAGAGCGGGCCTTTTGGCGGCAGCTGTTCGATCACTACGTGTTCGAGAATCCGCCCGAGGTGACCGAGCATATTCCCGAACCGGCGTGCGGCATACTCGCGCCGCTTACCGCCGAAACCGCCAGCCGCATTCGCACCTTCCTGCTGAGGACACTGAACCGATGAGAAGCGATTTCAAACCCCGGCGCATCGTCGTGGCCGGCGGCGGCACCGCGGGCTGGATGGCTGCCGCAGCCATCGCCCACACCATGGGCGATGCGATCGATCTGACGCTGGTCGAAAGCGATGCCATCGGCACCGTCGGGGTCGGCGAGGCTACCATCCCGCCGCTGGTGCTGTTCAACCGCCTGATCGGCATAAGCGAAGCCGATTTCATGCGGGAAACGCAGGCCACCTTCAAACTCGGCATCGAATTCGAGAACTGGAAACGCGACGGCGAAAAATACTTCCATTCCTTCGGCAACACCGGGCGCGACCACTGGTCGGCCGGCTTCCAGCATTTCTGGGCCGAAGGGCGCGAACGCGGCCATACGGTCAGTTACGACGAATATTGCCTCGAGCTTGTCGCCGCCTACGCCCAGAAATTCGCCCATTTGCCCGAAAACGGCCTCAACTATGCCTATCACCTGAACGCGACCGCATATGCCGCCTATCTGCGCCGCATCGCCGAACAGGCCGGGGCGAAGCGCGTCGAGGGCAAGATCGGCCAGGTCGATATCGATGGCGAGACCGGCAATATCGCGGCGATCGGCCTAGAGGACGGAACTCGCCTCGAAGGCGATCTGTTCGTGGATTGCACCGGTTTCCGCGCGCTGCTGATCGAAGGCGCGCTGCATGTCGGCTATGACGACTGGTCGCATTATCTGCCCTGCGACAGCGCCATCGCGGTGCAGACCGAACTGGCCGCCCCCCCGGTGCCCTACACCCGCGCGATCGCGCATGATGCGGGATGGCAATGGCGCATTCCGCTGCAGCACCGGGGCGGAAACGGCATCGTCTATTGCAGCCGCTACCTGTCGCAGGACGCCGCGCATGATCGCCTGATGTCGACGCTCGAAGGCAAGCCGATCAGCGAGCCGCGCGCAATCCCCTTCACCACCGGCGCGCGGCGCAAGCAATGGCACCGCAACTGCATCGCCATCGGTCTGTCGTCCGGCTTCCTGGAGCCGCTTGAATCGACGAGCATCCACCTGATCCAGCGGGCGGTCATCCGGCTCTTGCGGATGATGCCGGCAGGCGATGTGAGCGAGCGCGACATTGCCGAATTCAACGACCAGCAGCTGACCGACATGATCCAGGTCCGCGACTTCCTGATCCTGCACTACAAGGCCACCGAGCGGCGCGACAGCCCGTTCTGGCGTCAGTGCGCAACGATGGATATTCCCGACAGCCTGACGCAGAAGATCGAACTGTTCCGCGAAACCGGGCGGGTGTTCCGCAAGAACGAGGAACTGTTCGTCGAGAACAGCTGGATCCAGGTCATGCTGGGCCAGGGGATCATGCCGCGCGCCTTCCACCCGGTCGCCAAGAAGATGACCGACGAAGAGCTGGCGCATTTCCTCCAGACGCTGCGCGAGAAAGTGGCCCGCACCGTTGCCAACCTGCCCGACCACCATGCCTATGTCGCGCAATACTGCGGGGCAAAAACCGCCCAGGCAGCCTAGACCGGGGTTCAATGCCCGGCCGGTTCGTATTAGCACGGTCTGAGTTTCGGGGGGTTAGCTATTCCATGGGCCGGCGGCGCCAGTCAGTGACCATCAAGCACGTCGCAGCCGATGCGGGGGTTTCCCTGCAGACGGTCAGCCGCGTCATCAACAAGGAACCGAACGTACGCCCGGCCATGAAGGAGCGCGTTCAGGCGAGCATCGACAAGCTGGGATATGTCCCCTCGATCGCGGCGCAGCGGATGAGCGGATCGCGGTCCTACCTGATCCTGGCGATCAACGACCGCGACCGCACGATTGCCGATTGGCGAGCCCGCGATGGCCGCGACTGGGTCGACCAGATGCTGCTCGGCGGCATGCTGACCGCGGCCGAACGCGGCTACCGGATGATCTTCGAACTGATCGATACGCATAGCGACCATGTGGAGCGCGAACTCGGCGCGGCGATCGCGGCTTTGCAGCCCGACGGCGTTATCGTCACACCGCCGCATTCGGAAAATCCGCAGATTACCGGATTGCTGGCCGAAAACGGCATTCCGTTTGCGCGCATCGGCTCGAAAGAGGACGGTCCGGGCATCGCCATGACCATGGGCGACGAGCTGCTCGCGGGCAAAGCCACCGACCATCTTATCGAACTCGGCCACATGCGCATCGGCTTTATCGCGGGGCCGGACGAATACAGCCTCGCGGGCTGGCGCACCGATGGTTGGCGCGAAGCGATGGGGAATGCCGAGCTCGATTGCGAAGACCTGCTCGAACAGGGCGATTTCGGCTTTGAAAGCGGGCTTGCCGCAGCGCAGGCATTGCTCGACCGCGAAAATCCCCCGACGGCGATCATCGCCAGCAGCGACCAGATGGCTCTCGCAGCGCTCGATGTGGCCAAGGAACGCGGCCTCGACGTCCCGCGCGATCTGTCGATCGTCAGTTTCGACAACACACCCATCGTGCGCTTCGCCACGCCGTCGCTCACTGCCGTCGACCAGCCGATTGCGCGCACCGCCGCACGGGCGGTCGAATTGCTGATCGATTTCAACAAGCATGGCGCGCCCCAGGCGCCGGTGGTGGTCGAAGGCGAGCTGATCGTCCGCGCCTCCACGGCCCGCGCGCCCACGCGTTCCCGCACTTGAGCCGGGACGCGGGCATAACCCAATCGCGCCGGTTCCTGTGGCTTTACGCGCTCGCGGTGGCCGGCGGCGCGGTATCCTACGTTCCGTTCCTCACTCTGCTGCTTCCCCTCAGGGCCAGCGAAATGGCCGGCGCGGGCACGATCGATCTGCTGGCTTACGCCGCCTTCGCCGGGGCGATCGCCGCGAGTTGTGCCAATATCGGCTTCGGCTGGCTGAGCGATGTGACGCGCCGGCGCAAACCGTGGATCGTCGCCGGGATGCTCTCGTCGAGCCTGCTGCTGCTGTGCGTGCCCCTTGCGCAGGACCGGACCCAGCTGCTGATCGCGATCGTCGCGTGGCAATTGGCGGTGAACATGATGCTCGCGCCGTTGGCCGCCTGGGCCGGCGATGTCGTGCCCGACAATCAGAAAGGCTTTCTCGGCGGCCTCCTGGCCTTCGCGCCGACGCTGGGTGCGCTGTCGGGGGCATTCGTGACCATCCCGGGGCTGGCCGGATCGGACCTGCGCCTGGGTCTCGTCGCGGGACTGGTCGTGCTGATGGTGCTGCCGGTGGTGGTGTTCGGCCGTCCGCGGCCGATGCCGCACCTGATGGCGGACAAGCCGGCGAGCCCGCATGGACATCGCCGGGCGGCCCGCGACATGGTCGCCCGGATGTGGCTCGCCCGGTTGCTCGTCCAGATCGCCGAAGCGACCATGTTCGCCTACCTGCTGGTATGGATATCGGGGATCAAGCCGGATTTCGGCGACAGTGGCACCGCGCGTATCTTCGCGCTCGTGCTCGGCCTGTCGGTGCCGCTGGCCCTGCTTGCAGGCCGCTGGTCCGATGTCCGCAGCCGTCCGATCCTGCCGCTGGTGCTGGGTTCGGGGATCGGCAGCATCGGCCTCGCCATCATGGCCCTGTCCGAGGGGCTTGCCGGGGCGCTTTTCGGCTATGTCGTCTTCGGCCTGTCGACCAGCGTGTTCCTGGCGCTGCATTCCAGCCAGACGCTGAGGTTTCTTCCCAAGCCTGCACGGCGCGGCCGCGATCTCGGCTTTTTCAACCTCACCAACACGGTGCCCAGCCTGATCATGCCATGGCTGACGCTGGCCATGGTCCCGGTGTTCGGTTTCAGCGGGCTCTTCTGGGTTCTTGCCGGGCTCGCTGCGCTGGCAACGCTCCTGCTGGCAACCAGGCTGCGCGGTGAAAACGCCGCTTGATTTTACCGCATACGCGTGGCACCCCAGCCCGATTGATAACGTTCTCATTTGAACAAGGGAGCGGGAGGGATGGCTGGAATGAGAGCGTTTTTACTGGCGACGGCTGCAGCAATCGGGCTGGCGGGATGCACCACGGTTCCCGCCCCTGCCGCGAGCGCACCGCCGGCGCCAACCGCGCCCATCGCCGATGAAGATGCGCGCATTGCCGATCTCGTCGCGCGGATGAGCCTCGAGCGCAAGGTCGCGCAGCTGATCCAGCCGCAGATCGGATCCTTCACTGCGGACGACATGCGCCGCTATCGCTTCGGCAGCTATCTCAATGGCGGAAACCGCGGCCCCTATGGCGATGAATTCGCCCCCGCTTCGCAATGGCTTCGCCATGCCGACGAAATGTATCTCGCCTCAGTGGCGCCGCTGACAGGCGGAGAACCCGTCATCCCGACCATGTGGGGCACCGACGCGGTGCACGGCCACACCAATGTCGTGCGGGCGACCATCTTTCCGCACAACATCGGCCTGGGCGCGGCGCGCGACCCCGATCTCGTCCGCCGGATTGGCAAAGCGACCGCCGTCGAGATCGAGGTGACCGGAATCGACTGGAATTTCTCGCCCACCGTCGCTGTCGCCCGCGACGACCGCTGGGGCCGGACCTATGAAAGCTATTCCGAAGATCCCGCCATCGTCGCCCCCCTTGGCGCCGCGCTCGTCGAAGGTCTGCAGGGGCGCAAGGGCGACGCCGACCGTCTCGGCGCCGGGCACGTCATCGCCACCGCCAAGCATTTCTTTGGCGATGGCGGGACCGACCAGGGGGTCGACCAAGGCGAGGTCACCGGGGACATCGAAGCGCTGAAGGTGATCCATGCCGCCCCCTACCCCGCGACGATCGATGCGGGCGTCGAAGCGATCATGGCCAGCTTCAATTCGATCAACGGCGTCAAGATGCATGGCAACAAGATGCTGCTTACCGATGTCCTGCGCGGCGAGCTGGGCTTCGACGGACTCGTGGTCGGCGACTGGAACGGCCACGGCCAGGTTGCCGGCTGCACCAATACCGATTGCCCCCAATCGCTGCTCGCCGGGCTCGACATCTACATGGTGCCCGACGACTGGAAGGGCCTGTACGATACGCTGCTCACCCAGGTCCGGGACGGAACCATCCCGGTGCCGGTCCTCGACGAAGCGGTCAGCCGTATCCTCCGCGTCAAGATGCGCGCCGGCCTGCTGGACGAATTCGTCCAGCCGTCCGCGCGGCCCAATGCCGGCGAATACCATTTGCTGGGCTCGCCCGGGCACCGCGCGATCGCCCGCGAAGCGGTCGCCAAATCGCAGGTCCTGCTGAAGAACGACGGCGTGCTGCCGCTGGCCGAAGGCGCCGACATCCTCGTCGCCGGGAGCGCGGCCGACAGCATCGCGCAGGCCGCGGGCGGATGGACGCTCACCTGGCAGGGCGGGCTTGAACTCGCGAACGCAGAACATTTCCCCGGCGCGACCTCGATCTGGCAGGGCCTCAAGGACGCTGCCGAAGCGCGCGGCGGCAGCGCGACGCTGTCGGTCGATGGCACCTATGCCGCCAAACCCGACGCCGCGATCGTGGTCTTCGGCGAAGAACCCTATGCGGAATTCGCCGGCGACCGGAAACACCTCGGCTTTTCCGACGAAGAGGGGCTCGGCCTGCTGCGCAAGTTCGCGGCCGAAGGCGTACCCACGGTCGCCGTGTTCCTGTCGGGCCGCCCGATGTGGATGAACCGCGAACTCAACCTCGCCGACGCCTTTGTCGCCAGCTGGCTTCCGGGCAGTGAGGGCGCGGGTGTTGCCGATGTCCTCACTGGCGCGGTGCCGGCCACGGGCAAACTCGGCTTCAGCTGGCCCGAACGCTGCGATTATGGCCCGCTCAACGGCCCCGAAGGCGCGCTTTTCCCGGTCGGCTACGGCCGGTCGCTGGCGGACACCGCGCCGCTGCGCAAGCTCGACGAGAATTGCGCTCCGCTCGAACAGGGGCCCGCGCTCGACTGGTATGTCAACGGCCGCCTCGCCGACGGGGTGCTGGCCAATACCGCGAGCGGCAAGCTCGACAATCTGCGCGGCGAAGCGGGCGGGATCACCGCCCTGGGCCTCGACCGGAGCGCGCAGGAAGATGCGCGCAGCGTAACCTTCGCGCCGGGCGCCACGCTCGAACTGTCGCAGGGCGGCGGCAACAGCGGCTACGGCTACCGCATCCTCTACGCAGTCACCGACCGGCCCCAGGCTCCCGTGACGCTCGCGGTCGGTTCGGGTGAACCGCTCGACATCACGCAGCAGCTGGCAGTCGCAGCGGGCAAGAGCTGGCGGGAGATGATCATCACCGGCGCTTGCACCACCGATCTCGGCCCGACGCTGACCTTCGCATCGCAAGGCGCTTTCGCGCTGAGCATCGGGACCATCGTGCGCGAGGAATTTGCAGACGGAACCGACTGTTCGTTCTGAGCAGACCGGTTCAAACTCCCGGCGTAAGGCGGCACGCGCCTGACACCGGGAGCCATAGAATACAAACCGGGCCCCACCAGGGTCGCACCGGGTCTTGGGAGGACAACTGACATGGCACTGGCACCCGACGCTGCAACGAGCGCAATCTCCGGTTCAATCGAGGACGACAGGCCCCCAGTCGACGCACCGGGCCTGCAGTATTTCGTATTCGGCCTGTTTTTCATCTTCGGCGGCATCACGTCGCTCAACGACGTGATCATCCCCAAGCTGAAGGAACTGTTCACGCTCAACTGGACCGAGGCGATGCTGGTCCAGTTCTGCTTCTTCGCCGCCTATGCGATCATCGGCATACCGGGCGCGAAACTGGTCAAGAAGATCGGCTACATGCGCGGCGCGGTCGCGGGCCTGCTCACCATGATGGCGGGCTGCCTGCTGTTCATCCCGGCCAGCCAGACGGCGACCTATGCGATCTTCCTGTTCGCGCTGTTCGTCCTCGCCAGCGGTGTGGTGATCGTCCAGGTCGTCGCGAACCCGCTGATCAGCCTGCTCGGCCCGCCCAGCACCACGCACAGCCGGCTGACCTTTGCGCAGGCGTTCAATTCGCTCGGCACAACCATTTTCCCGATCGTCGGGGCGGCGCTCATCCTTGGCAGCCTGGCCACGATCAGCGCCGACCAATTGTCCGGCGCCGACCTCCAGGCCTATCGCCAGGCGGAAAGCGAGGCGATCTGGCAGGGTTATCTCGGCCTGGCAGCGCTGATTGCGCTGGTCGCTCTCGCGGTCTGGCTGTTCCGCAACCGCCTGCAGGGCGAAACGCACGACGCCTCCGAAGGGCTCGCCGGGCTCGACCTGCTGAAGCGCGGCCGCTTCGGCTATGGCGCGCTGTGCATCTTCCTTTACGTCGGCGCCGAAGTGTCGATCGGCTCGGTCGTTATCAATTACCTGTCCGGAGAACGCGTTCTGGGTCAGCCCGAAAGCGTGATCGGCTGGATGATCGGCCTGTATTGGGGCGGCGCGATGATCGGCCGGTTCATCGGATCGGTGTTCCTGCGCCTCTTCAGCCCGGGCAAGATCCTTGCCTTCAACGCCGCTGGCGCCATTGCACTGATCGTAATCTCGACCACCAGCAGCGGTTCCATCGCCGCTTACAGCTTGCTCGCCGTGGGTCTGATGAACTCGATCATGTTCCCGACGATCTTCTCGCTCGCTTGCGAAAAACTGGGTCCGCGCGCAGCCGACGGTTCGGGCATCATCAACGTGGCGATCTGCGGCGGCGCTATCGTCCCGCTTGTCTACGGCGTCGTGGCCGATGCCACGGGCGGGGATCTGGCCGTCGCGATGATCATCCCGATCATCTGCTATGCAATCATCGCCGGGTTTGGCGTCTTTGCAAGGAAGCCCGCCAGCTAGGACTTGGCGGTCGGGAATGGCTCGAGGGCACGACATCGGCCTGGGCGTCCATCCCGGGCAGATGCAATAGGCGCTCCGAACCCGGTCGCAAGGTGACCGCCGTCAGCGGATTCGTCCGCGCCCACCCGAGACGCGGCGTGACGGTCAACGCCGCTTGGCGAACAGGTCCACCAGTTCCTCGAACTTTTCGCGCTGGTCGGCCTCGTCACCGCTGGCGATGGCTTCGGCTACGCAGCAGGCGGCATGATCCTTCAGAATCTGCGTTTCCACCTTGGCGAGCGCGGATTTTACCGCCTGCAACTGATGGAGAATATCCATGCAGTACCGGTCATCCTCGATCATCTGCGCGAGACCGCGCACCTGCCCCGCGATCCGGTTCAGCCGATTGATTTTTGCGGTCTTTGCGTCAGCCATGGCCCAAGTGTCCGATTGTCATACCCCATGGGGGTATATATAGCCGGCATCGACGGATCAATCTTTTGCAAGGCTCCCCAATGCCCTCGCTTTCCCGACGACATCTAATCCGCAGCACCGCTGCCCTGGCTGCTGCCAGCGCGCTTCCGATGCCCGCCTGGGCCCGCGGCGCGTCGCTGACGCACGCGCGCAACGGCTTCGGCGAAGTGGGGGGCGAGGACATTGCGCTTGCCATTGGCAACCATCATTTCACGGCTAGCGGCCGCTCGGGCCACGCCTTCGCCGTAAACGGCACCGTGCCGGGGCCACTGGTGCGCCTGCGCGAAGGCCAGACCGCGCGGCTGCATGTGACGAACAATCTGGACGAGGACAGCTCGATCCACTGGCACGGCCTGCTCGTGCCGTTCCAGTTCGACGGGGTGCCCGGCGTCAGCTTCCCCGGCATCAAGCCGGGCGAGACCTTCACCTACGAATTCCCGATCCGCCAGAGCGGCACTTATTGGTGGCACTCGCACTCGGGCCTGCAGGAACAGGCTGGGCATTACGGCCCGATCATCATCGAGAGTGCGGAACCGGATCCGCGCTACGACCGCGATTACGTGGTGTTGCTGTCCGAGTTCACGCCGCTGCATCCGCACGAGATCATGCGCAAGCTGAAGGTCGGCGAGCATTACTTCCAGCGCCAGATGCAGACCGCGACCGAAGGCGACATGCCGGGCGAAATGCGGCGCATGTGGGGGCAGATGCGGATGAACCCGCGCGACATTTCCGACGTGACGGGCACCGCCTATACCTTCCTCATCAACGGGCACGGCCCGCAGGACGATTTGCAACTGGCCTTCGCCCCGGGCGAGCGCGTGCGGCTCCGGGTCATCAACGGATCGGCGATGACCTTCTTCAACGTTCGAATTCCCGGTGTGCCGATCACCGTCATCGCAGCCGACGGGCAGGATGTGGACGCAGTGCAGGTGGACGAATTCCAGATCGGCGTCGCCGAGACCTATGATGTGATCGTGACCCCGCCGGACGGGAGCCACGCGATCGTGGCCGAGGCGATGGACCGCAGCGGGATGGGGATCTCCAGCCTGACGAGCCACCAGGGTCATATCGCCACCGCGCCGCCGCTGCGGGAAATCCCGACGCTGACGATGGCCGATATGGGCATGATGGACCATTCCGGAATGAACGGAATGCAAGGCATGGACCACTCGATGCGGGACAAGTCGCTCGTTCCCGATGATGTCGAGGTCGGGCCGGGCGTGGACATGATCGCACCGATGCCGATGGACCGCATGGATTTCCCCGGCCTCGGCCTCGACGGGGTCGGCCACCGCGTGCTGCGCTACACCGATCTCAAGGCCAGGCGGATGAACCCGCATCGCAGCATAGACCGCGAGATGGAAATCCATCTTACCGGCAATATGGAACGCTACATGTGGTCGTTCGACGGCAAGAAATTCACCGCCGTCACCGACGACCCGATCCGCTTCGGCTATGACGAGCGGGTCCGGGTGAAACTGGTCAACCAGACCATGATGGCGCACCCTATCCACCTGCACGGCCATTTCTTCGAGCTGGTCAATGGCGCGGACCATATGCATCAGCCGTTGAAGCACACCGTCATCGTCCAGCCCGGTGGCACCGCGACCTTCGACCTGACCGCGAACGAGCCGGGCGACTGGGCCTTCCACTGCCACCTGCTCTACCACATGCACGCAGGAATGATGCAAGTGGTGACAGTGCGGCCATTCCCCGAGGGAGGCGCATCATGATGCGCGTTGCAGTGCTTGCCGGGGCGATGGTGGCGGCTACGCCGCTGGCTGCGCAGGACCATTCGGCGCACGACGCGAAGCCTGCCGCGCAGTCCGAGATGGATCACTGTGCGATGGGCCACCTGCCGCCCGAAAAATGCCCGCCCAAGATTGAGCAGGAACCCTCGCCGGAACCCGAGATCGATCATTGCGCGATGGGGCATCTTCCACCCGAGCAATGCCCGCCGAACGAGCGCACCGACGACGACGCACCCATGGCGGGCATGGCGGGCATGGACCATGGAGCGCATGCCGCGATGACGGACAAGGCCGCACCCGGGGCCGCAGCTGAAGATGCCATCCCGCCTCGCGCACTGGAAGGCCCGCGATATGCGGCCGATGCAATCTGGGGCCGCGACGCAATGGCCCCCGCACGCACGCAACTGGCACGCGAAAACGGCGGCATGACCACCGGCACGATTCTGGTCGAGCGGCTGGAAGCGCGGATCGCAACCGATGGCGGCGAAGACGGCTATGTGTGGGATGCACAAGCCTGGTATGGCGGCGACATCGATCGCTTCGTGCTCAAGACCGAAGGCGAGGGTGAATTCGGCGGCGCATTGGAGGATGCCGAAATTCAGGCGCTCTACAGCCGCGCGATCAGCCCGTTCTTCGATCTGCAGGCGGGCGTGCGGCTCGACCTCGAGCCCGACAGCCTCACGCATCTCGTGGTCGGTCTGCAGGGCCTCGCGCCCTACATGGTCCATCTCGACGGGTCGCTGTTCCTGTCGGACCGCGGCGATCTGACCGCGCGGGTCGGGGCCGAATACGATCAGAAGATCACCCAGCGCCTGATCCTGCAACCGCGCATCGAGGCGGGTTTTGCCGCGCAGGACATTCCGGAGCGCGAAGTCGGCTCCGGGATTACCAGGGTAGAGCCGGGACTACGCCTGCGATACGAGATCCTGCGCGAATTCGCGCCCTATATCGGGATCGAATACGAAGCGAAGCTGGGCGAGACCGCCGACATTGCTCGGGCGGACGGACGAGACCCGGATGGTGTGAAGGCCGTCATCGGCCTGCGAGCATGGTTCTAGCTACCCACGCCGGTCCTCAACGTCTTCGGAAGAGAGACTCCCATCTCAAGCCCACCACAATTCTGGGCGGACGTCAGATCAGGATGGCGGTTGGGGTCACGGTGAGGTTGTCCCGCCAGGAACCGGCCGCGAATGGTGCACCCGACAGGATTCGAACCTGTGGCCTCTGCCTTCGGAGCCGGTACAGAACGGGTACGCCAGACTACGAAATACTACTCTAAACTACTGTTTTATATAGATTTAGATTGAACTCGGATTTCGCTGGCGTACCCAAATCTACGCCCCGGTTTTCCTCCGAGTGATGACACCACAGTTACTCAAAAACGGGGCTCTGGAAACGGAGATCGCCGTGGTCAAATTAACGAAGCGCACCGTCGAGGCAGCCAAGTCTCAGGCAAAAGACTATATCATCTGGGATGAAGAGCTACCCGGTTTTGGGCTCCGAGTATACCGGTCGGGCAAGCGCAGCTACGTAATTCAGTATCGCCAAAGAGGGCGGGCTAGACGGCTTACGCTTGGGCTGCACGGCGTGTGGACAGCGGAACTGGCCCGCCGCGAAGCGAAGGCTCAGTTGGGACGTGTCGCGGGAGGCGACGATCCGGCAGAGGAGCGCCTTGAAGATCATCGTGCGATCACGATGAAGGACCTCTGCAAGCGCTACATTCAGGACCTCGATGATGGCCTGATTCTCGGCAAAGGAGGGCGACCGAAGAAGCAATCGACCATCGATACCGATATCGGTCGGATCAAGAGACACATCATTCCGCTGATCGGAACCCGGCGCGTCAAAGACCTTACCAGAGCTGATATGGTCAAGATTATGCGCGACATCATGGCGGGTCGGTCGCGGATCATCGTCAAAACCAAGAAGCTGCGGGGAAAGTCCATCGTGAGGGGCGGTCCTGGCACTGCCACCCGGACTCTTGGCCTCATTGGAGGAATACTCTCATACGCCATTGATCTGGGGATCATCGACCACAATCCCGCGCACGGCATCAAGAAGCCGAAATACAAGGTTCGCGAGCGGCGTTTGACCGAAGTCGAGTACGGCATTCTCGGAAGCATGCTGGGAGACGCGCAGGCACAAGAAAAATTCTGGCCGACAACGGACATCATTCGCCAGATCGCTTTGACCGGATGCAGGCGCGGCGAGATTATCAATCTCAAATGGTGCGACGTGGACCTGGATGGTAGTTGCCTACGGCTTTCCGAAAGCAAGGAAGGCAGATCGATCCGGCCCATAGGCCTGCCTGTTGTCGAATTTCTCGAGGCACAGCGCCAGACTGCTACGGGTAGCTACGTGTTCCCAGGGTATGGCGAAGACAATGCTTTCGGCGGCTTCCCAAACCACTGGGAAGCCTTGTTTAAGGGCTCTCCATTGGAGGGGGTCACGGCCCACGTTCTGCGTCACAGCTTTGCAAGCATTGGCAATGATCTTGGATTTACCGAGATCACCATTGCTGCGCTTTTGGGGCACGCCAAAGGATCGATCACAAGCAGGTATATCCACGTCTTGGACGCTACGCTTATCACTGCTGCCGATATGATTGCGGGGTATGTCAGCGCTTTGCTCAATGGCACGAACTTCCAGCGAGGCAGCTTTGCGCTGGACCGCACTGCACGAAAGAGCGCCGTGAGCGAATTTATCGCCGAGCGTGCAGCCGGATCATGAAGCAGGTTCCGATGCAAACCTTCCAGCACACTCCTACTGTAAACGCGATTCAAGCCCCCTCCCCAGAAATGGGGATGGCTAACCCTGTGGATAAAGCTGTGGACCCTTCGGACTATCAGGAACCGCTGGACTCGGACGATCAGGAACCGAAAATTCGGACTATCGGGAACCGAAACAGCCCTCAAACCCGCAGAAACGCTGGGATAGCGAGCCCCTTAACTATGCTAACAAACAATCCTGTCGGATTGTTGCTAACGCGAACCGCCAGCGCGCGGCTCCTCAGCGCTTTGGGGTGCGCCGTCGCAGCGCGCCTCGCGACTTGGCAGGTGCAAGAATCTCATGTGCTTGCTAGAGATTGAGCGATGAAGACCGACCTCGATCATCTGCCCCCGCAAAAGCAGCGCGAGCTTGAGCGCGTGGTGCAGTTGATCTTCGAAGAATTTGATGATGCCTTCGCGCTGGCTAAGCATGAGTGGAAGAAGGCCGGGCGCATTCTCAAAGTGATCCTCTACGGCAGTTATGCGCGGGGAACCTGGGTAGATGAGCCGCACACGGCCAAAGGCTATCAGTCAGATTATGACCTGTTGGTGATCGTCAATGACAGCAGACTGACGGACCGAGTGAAATACTGGGCCAAACTCGATGAGCGGCTGATGCGCGAATACGGCGTGACCAAGACGCTCCACACGCCAGTGAATTTCATCGTTCACACGCTGCAAGAGGTGAACGACGGCCTCGCGCATGGGCGCTACTTCTTCATGGACGTGAAACAGGATGGGGTCGCGCTTTATCAATCCGACGACTCCGAACTACACACGCCCAAACCCAAGACGACCGAGCAGGCGCTCTGTATGGCGCAGGAGTACTTCGATGAGTGGTTCAAGTCATCGATGCGCAAGTTCAAGCTTACGCAAGATGCGGTGGATCAGGAGTTTTTCAAAGAAGCTGCGTTTCTAATGCATCAAGCGACCGAGAGCTTATACCACTGCGTGCTGCTGGTCTGCACCTTCTACACGCCGCACGTGCACAATCTCGGCTTCCTGCGCACCCAAGCCGAGCGGATCGATGCACGCCTCACCTATGTCTGGCCGCGCGACACGCGGGCCGACCGAGCGCGCTTCGAGAAGCTCAAGGAAGCCTACGTCAAGGCACGCTATTCGAAGCACTACCGCATCACCAAAGAAGAGCTCGAATGGCTCGGTAAGCAAGTCGAGGAGCTAGGCCGCGTCGTGCATGAGCTGTGTTTGGAGCGGCTTGAAGAGCTCAAGAGCGACGCAAGCGGCACACGCTAACTCGCGCATTGGGCGCGTCTGACCGCACGCTCAATCGCAGCGTCGCTGACAGCTTTTTGATCCTTTTCCATCACCCCAAGTGTGACAGAGACGCAGCGCGGCGGCAGTTGCGTTGCAGTCTGGCTGCAAGAATTGTGATGCGTTTTACGAGCCTCTCAAGGTCATCCTGAGTGTTGGAATCGCTATTTTCAGAAAGGCGGCAGAATCGGGCGAATTTTGATGGGAGGAAAGGAGGGCGAGATAAAAGCACCGCCGTCGGTCGGGTGGTATGTAGCTGGTTTTGCTTAGAAATATGCGACGGCTCCCAATATCGCAAGCTGGCGGTCCCATCAAAATTGCGTTCGATTTCAGCGCAGGATGCGACGGCGGTCCTGCGATCACGCCTTTGTGCCCTTCTCAAGCTTCCCGATCGGACTGTCCGTGAGCATGCAAGCGCACATCTGACTGTACGATTGGGCCAACTGTCCGCGCCTGTCGTGGCGGTATCGCAAAAACGGCGGCTCCAGCGTACAAACGTCATGTGGCGAAAGTGGTCTTGGTTGATCGATAATCCAGGTCGATGGCGGGCCTGACTTGCTCCCCTCTATGTCCCCCAGGTCGGTCCGTCATCACCCGGCAGATGAAAGGATCGACCAGCATGCCGTCAGCAGTCACAACAGAGCATCTTCGCGAGCAACACAAACTCCCCGTTATCGAGCCAATCTCTTTGCGTGTGCCGCATGCCTGCCGCTATCTCGGGATCAGTCGTAGCACGCTGTATGTCCTGATCTCGAACAAGGAGATCGAAATCGTCAAGCTGGGTAGTTCGACGCTCGTGCTGACCGAGAGTTTGCGAAGCCTTGTCGAGCGCAGGCGCAATGGCGATCGTCAGCCCGAAGGTTCGATTGAATGAAGCTGCGTCTCGATTTCGGCACTATGTTTTTTCTGACAGCGCCTGCCCGATGGAGCCGGGTGGGCAGTGCACAGTAACCCATACCAAAATGAAAGCGACGAGCTTATCCGACCGATTACGGAGCCCAGTTAGTGTTGATGTGCATCGCTTGTTGTCTGTGCGGCAGATTGAAGGCGCAACTGCAAAGGCTCATGATTGCGTAAGCAATTGCTTTTGTAAGCTGCTATCGTATGAGGAAGCGAAATTTTGCAGGGAATGACATGGCGCGGGGACGACCAAGAAAAGAAGTTGCAAAGAAGGCAGCAAGTACTGAATCTTTTGAAGCACCGCTCTGGGCTGCTGCGGACAAGTTGCGTGGTAATATGGATGCCGCAGAGTATAAACATGTTGCCCTTGGTTTAATCTTTCTCAAATATATTTCGGATCGCTTCACTGAACGACAAGCGGAGGCGCTCTCTGATCCTGAAAATTCCATGTTTGCAGAGGAACGTGATTGGTACACCTCTGAGAGTGTGTTTTGGGTGCCGGAACATGCGCGGTGGGATTTCCTTAAGGCGAATGCGACGAGTACAGACCCGACGATCGGTGCGCTGATCGACAAGGCGATGCTCGCGATTGAGACTGAGAACCCAACACTCAAAGGCGTTCTGACGAAGAACTACGCTCGGCCCGAACTCGATCAGACCAAGCTCGGCGAGGTGGTCAACCTCTTCTCGAATCTCGCATTCCGCGATGAGCATAATGGTCAGGACGTACTTGGCCGAGTCTATGAGTATTTTCTGGGCCAATTCGCTATCGCGGAGGGCAAGCGCGGTGGCCAGTATTACACCGCGGGTTGTGTCGTCCGGCTCCTTGTGGCCATGATCGAACCTTTCAAGGGTCGCGTATACGACGCTTGTTGCGGGTCCGGTGGTATGTTCGTGCAATCCGAGCAATTTGTCGAAGCGCACAACGGTAAACGGAATGATATCTCCGTTTACGGGCAGGAATCGAATCCGACGACGTGGCGGCTCGCTAAGATGAATCTAGCGATCCGAGGTATCGAGGCCAACCTTGGTTCTAAGTGGGCCGACACCTTTCATGAAGACCTCCATCCGGGCTTGAAAGCCGATTATATTCTTGCCAATCCGCCGTTCAATGACAGCGATTGGGGGCGTGATCGTCTCGAGAATGATAATCGCTGGAGGTTTGGTAAGCCCCCGGCGAGCAATGCCAACTTCGCCTGGGTGCAACATTTTATCCATCACCTCGCGCCTAGTGGCATTGCTGGGTTTGTATTGGCCAATGGTTCGTTATCGAGCCAACAATCAGGCGAAGGCGACATTCGGCGCGAGCTGATCGAGAAAGATTTGATCGACTGCATAGTGGCTCTACCTGGCCAGCTTTTCTCGACAACGCAAATTCCGGTCTGCCTCTGGTTCGTCGCGCGCGACAAGTCGAACGGATTGGTCAAGGATAAGAAGCTGCGCGATCGCCGTGGTGAAACGCTTTTCATTGATGCCCGGAGCCTCGGCACGATGAAAACGCGGACCCTAAAGGAATTGACTGACGACGATATCGCATTGGTCGCTGACGCTTACCATGCTTGGCGTGAGAAAGGCGACCAATACGAGGATGTGGCAGGCTTCTCCAAATCGGTTAGCAACGAAGAGATCGCGAAACAGAGTCACGTGCTTACACCGGGGCGCTATGTCGGGACAGAAGCGCGCGAGGAGGATGCTGAGCCATTCGCCGACAAAATGCAGCGCCTCACGAGCACATTGAAATCGCAGATGGAAGAAGGCGCCGAGCTGGATCTCGAAATCCGCACTCAGCTTACCAAGGTCGGTTATGGCTGGTGACAAGTCTGGTTCGACATCACAGGATGTGATTTCAAGTACGGACGCACAGCAGCCGCCGGTGTATCATTATCGGGGCGAGCCGGTAATAATGGACTCTGATCTCGCAGCCCGGTTTGGAATCGAAACCCGCGCCTTGAACCAGCAAGTGCGGCGCAATGGCGATAAGTTCGGCGACGACTTCGCCTTCCAGTTGACCGCCGAAGAATTTGCCGACTTGAAATCACAAAATGTGACATCAAGCGGTGGCCATGGAGGGCGGAGGAAACCGCCGACAATGTTCACTGAGCACGGAGTGGTGATGGCAGCGACCGTCGTCAAATCTCCGCAAGCCATCGCCGCCTCACGCTATATCGTTAGAGTCTTCGTAGAGGCGCGGCGAAATCAGATCGCGCTTACTAATGGTCGCAACACAAAGTCAGTCATAGATGGAAACGCTCTTACGCCTCACGGCGGCGCGGCATTGAGTGGATCGCTTCAAAAGGGCGAAACACTGATCGACCGCGCGCTTGCGACTATCGTCAACCCACGCGAAGGCACAACTTTGCGTGACGAAGGCAGAGAGATCATCGCCGAAGGCGTGGGTTTCGTGAAGGAATGGCTGAAAAAGCCGGGAGCCGGTAATGACAAGATCGCAGCCGAAATCGCCAAGCTGATCGCCGAGCACGATGCAATACGCGGAGCGACCCCAAGCGCTAGCGCTGAGGCGCGAATGAAATTGCTCGCGGCTACGGCACGGGAATTGCGTTTTGTGCTCGCCGCTGAGCGCGCGCGCGAAACGGGCGACGTCGAGGAGTTCATGCAGGTTCTCAAAGAACTGGGGGATGCGTGATGGCTGGTGATGCTCCCGCGGAACTATATGCCCCGGCATTTGATTTTGGTACTGATCCCGTGCCGCTAATCGAACTCGCCGACTGGTTTAATGGACTGGCATTCAAGAATATCGATTTTTCTACCGATGGCCTTCCAGTCGTAAAGATCGCTGAGATTAAGAACGGCATTTCAGACTCAACAAAACGAACCCAAGCAGACTACGATCCACGAGTCAGGCTCGCAGATGGAGATCTTCTGTTTTGCTGGTCTGGTCAGCCGGAGACATCGATCGGCACGTTCATTTGGTCGCAGGGCGATGCTTGGCTGAACCAGCATATTTTTCGAGTAGTGGCAAAGGAAGCCGTTGATCCCGATTTCCTTCACTTCCTCATGCTCTACCTTCAACCAAACTTTCAAGCGATCGCAGCGAACAAGCAGACCACTGGACTTGGGCACGTTACCAAGCGCGATTTGGGTGATATTCTGGTTCAGTTGCCTGATATTGCCGAACAACTGCGTATCGTTGAGGTCTTGCAGCCAATCCAGGAACGCATTGCGCTCGCAGTCAAAATGGCCGCAACGCTGGAAGAGACAGCTCAATCGCTTTTTCGGAGCTGGTTTGTCGATTTTGATCCTGTCCAAGCAAAAGCAAAAGGTATCGACCCAGGTCTCCCTACCGATCTCGCAGACCTTTTTCCAAACCGGTTCGGCGATGACGGATTGCCAGAAGGATGGCAGATTAAACAAGCCAATGAAATCGCCGAATTGATCCGAGATGGCGTGGAACCTAGCGAGCTTGATCCATCTACTCCCTATGTTGGATTGGATAGTATGCCCAAGCGGCAGCTAGGACTGGCGGCTTGGGGAAACGCATCCGATGTAAACAGCTTAAAGACGCGGTTCTCAAAAGATGATTTGCTGTTTGGAAAACTCCGGCCTTATTTTCATAAAGTCGTCATAGCTCCCATCGACGGCATCTGTTCTTCCGACATATTCGTGTTCCGAGCTTTGGAGGCTGATCGACGCTTTTATTTCTATTTGGCGTTTAACGACGAGCAATTTGTAGCATCTGCTAGCGGTGCTGCAACAGGAACGCGGATGCCCAGAGCCGATTGGAAGCATATGGGTCGGCAACGATGCGCCATCGGTCCAAGCCCTTTGATGCAAACATTTGAGAAGTTAGCCGAAAGCTTCATTGCGCCGATTGCGGTGAGTCATGCTGAAGCACGTTCATTGACAGAGCTAAGAGACAACCTTCTTCCTAAGCTGATATCTGGTGAGGTGCGTATTGCCAGTGCCGTTGATGCAGTTGCCGCCGCATGAGAACTTTCTGATATGGCCTATCAACTCCAGCGCCTTCGTGAACTGATCGAACGTCATCCTGAGCGCGCGGGTTCGCTCATGCTGCATATCGAGGCATTGGAGCAAAGCATTGAGCGACTGCCGTTGACGAGTCTCAGCCATGTCCGAACCATGTTTGAGGCTGCTCATGGTTCGGTGGCAGGACCTTTGAAAATCGTTTTTGGTGAAAAAGATAGCTTCCCGCAGAAGAACCGAGCCATCATAAAAGCACTCGACTTGGCACTCGATGGGCATCCTGACGCCGAGAAAATAGAGAAGCAACTCAAGGCGCTGCTCGGATCAATGAACGGCGCGGCTTCAGCTCTTGCCGAGTTAAGCAATATTTCTGGAATGCGGCATGGTGGTGCGCTCGACCTGCCAACATTGGAGCGACAGCACGCCTACATGCTCGGAGGACTATGCGACGCTCTGGTATCTTTTTTGCTTGATACGGCATGGAGCCGACCAAACGAACAAAACCGTGCCACACTCGGTCCCTTCTACGATGATGAACCGGACTTCAACGAAAGCCTCGACAGTGAATATGCGCTCGTTGAGATCGCTGGATCGGTTTTCACTCCGAGTACTGCGCTATTCCGCCTTGATCCCACGCAATACGAAGCTGCGCGCGACGAATGGCGTCTGGCCTCGGATGACCTAATTAAGGACAGCGAGGCAGCATGACCTACCCAGAAGGCGGGAGCGGCGGCCATCATAGCGTCAACGAGGGCGCGGTTGAGCTGGCGGCAATGAGCTGGCTCGACATAACAGGTTGGCGAGTGTTGCCAGGCGACTACCTTGCGCCAGATGGGCCCATGGGCTCGCGCACTGACTACCGCCAAACCATACTTGAAGGCGAACTGCGCTCTGCCCTCGCTACGCTGAATCCGGACGCGGACTCGCGTATGATCAGCGCGGCTTTGACCGCCATTCAATCGACTCCGAGCCAAGACCTTTTGGAGAACAACCGCGCGTTCCACCCATGGCTGGTATCAGGCGTGCCGATCGAAGTGAACGAAAATGGCGAGACAAAGACGATAGCGATGCGCCTGCTCGACCGCGCCAATCTCGACAACAATAGATTCGTCGCGGCCAACCAATTCGTCGTGCAGGGTGATCGAGAAACGGTGCGCCCTGACATCGTTATGTTCGTAAATGGTCTTCCGCTTTGCGTGCTTGAACTGAAGAACCCCACCGACGAAAACGCAACCTTGGAAAAAGCATTCACGCAGCTCCAAAACTACAAGAATAAGGTGCCCGAGCTGTTCCGCTTTAACGCAGCGTTGGTCATTTCTGACGGCATGGAAGCACGCATAGGCTCACTGACAGCTGGAATTGACCGCTTCGCCCCTTGGCGGACTATCGACGGTGATCTCAAGGATGATATCGGTCACGCCGAACTTGAGGTTCTGATCCGGGGAGCACTCGCCCCAGAACGCCTCCTCGATTTGGCAACTGACTTCACAGCATTCGAAATTGCAGATGGTGTTGTCCGATCCAAAAAGATTGCCGGTTATCATCAATATCACGCCGTCCTCCGCGCGCTCGCTTCGACGATTGACGCCGCCGGTGAGGGCGGCGAACGACGCGGTGGAGTGGTGTGGCATACACAGGGCTCGGGCAAATCACTGACCATGCTCTTTTTCGTTCGGCAGCTTCAATTGTCGAAGGAACTACGTAACCCCACGATTGTCATGGTCACGGATCGGAATGATCTCGACGACCAACTTTTCAAGACGTTTTCTGCGCATGGGACGGTCGTACGAGGTACGCCTCACAGTGCGGAAACAGTCAAACAGGTCCGTGAGCTGCTCACCGTCGATATCGGGGGTTTGGTTTTCACGACAATCCAGCGGTTTCGCGGAGAGGACGGCGAACATCCGTTACTCACGGACCGTCGCAACGTCGTTGTCATCGCCGACGAAGCGCATCGCTCACAATATGGTTTGAATCGCCGTTTTGTGACGCGAGGAGAAGAAATCGTTGAGGAAGTCGGCTTTGCTGAATACCTTCGACAAGCACTACCCAACGCCACCTTCGTAGGCTTCACGGGAACTCCTATCGACGAACGAGACCGCAGCACCGAAGCGGTTTTTGGGGATGTGATCGACACCTACGATATGACCCAATCGGTGGTCGATAAAGCTACCGTTCCGATTCACTACACGGCACGACTGGCCAAGCTTCAATTGCAGTTGGACGAGGATCAGAGAGCCAAACTGGACGCGTTGGCTGACGAGCTGGTCGAGGGTGACGATACCGCAGCCGCTGAACGCATCAAGGGGAAGCTCAGCCGGTTTGAAGAAGTGGTTGGTGCACCTGAGCGAATTGATGCGATTGCGAATGATATTGTGACACACTTTGAACGTCGGCAGGAGGCGATGGGCGGCGGCAAGGGGATGATTGTAACTATCAGCCGCCAAGTCGCAGTAGAACTTCATGAAGCCATTTCCGCTTTGCGCCCCGGCTGGGTTTCTCCTGATCCGCATGACGACCTTTCAGGCAAGATCAAGGTCATCATGACCGGTAGCAATTCCGACCCACAGCTGATGCAACCGCACATCCGATCCAAAGCAAGACGGGAGACTTTGGCGGACCGATTCAAAAAGCCCGATTCGGGTTTCGACATCGTCATTGTTCGGGACATGTGGCTGACGGGATTCGATGCGCCCGCTCTGCACACGCTTTATATCGACAAGCCGATGCAGGGGCATGGTCTTATGCAGGCTATAGCCCGCGTCAATCGCGTCTTTGGGGAGAAACCCGGCGGATTGATCGTCGATTATCTTGGTATCGGTGCTGAACTTCGTTCTGCGTTGGCGCAGTACAGTGCTCGCGACCGAGATCAGGTTAAGGTCGACATGGACGAGGTGATTAGGCAGCTCCGGAGGGAACTGGAAAGCGCAATCGCATTGTTGGGCTCGGCACCCTGGGAAAGCTTTTTCGATGCCGATCCTGGAGCGCGGCTGACTATACTCAAGGTATGTCTTGAAGAAATTTTGAAGCTTGATCGAAGAGCCGAGTTTATCGAAACAGCGACAAAAATGGAGACCGCATTTGCGTTAGCCGCAGGGGATGAACGTGCCGCAGACGAGAAGCAGAAAGTCGCTTTGATCGTCGCGCTACGCGCCAATCTGGTCAAGTACACGACTGGGAAAAGTGGACGCGGTCGCCAGAAAATCGAGCGGCAGATTAAGCAGCTTTTGTCGCAAGCCGTTATGGCTGATGGCATTTTAGATGTGTTTGGTGCGGCAGGATTGGAAAAGCCTGATCTCGCCATCCTTTCCGACGATTTTTTGCTACAAGTCAAAGAGTCCAATCAGCCCAATTTGGCGGTCGAAACACTGCGTCGGTTGCTTGAAGGAAACATCAAATCGCGCGAGCGCGTTAACGTCATAGAGGCACGCAAATTGAGTGATAGACTCGATGATGTTCTGACCCGATATCACAACCGCGCTGTAGACAGCCTCCAAGTGATTGATGAACTCATCGCGCTTGCTCGCGATGTGGCAGCAGCAGGAAAGCGGGGTACCGATCTCGGGCTTAACCAAGAAGAGCTGGCGTTCTATGATGCGTTGGCTGAGAACGGTTCTGCAAAAGAGCTAATGAAACATGACGAGCTTCGCATTCTTGCTCAGGCTCTAGTCAACACAATTCGGCAGTCGGTCACAGTGGATTGGACGCAGAAAGAGAGCGTCCGTGCTCGAATGCGTATCGAGGTTCGGAGGTTGCTCGCCAAATATGGATATCCTCCCGACCTTCAAAGAGCCGCAGTTGATCTCGTCCTTGACCAAGCAAACGTAATAGCAGCGGACTGGGCAATTTAGTGAGGGCTAGAGCGGTCGGCGCAGCGGGAAATGCCTCTTCCCCCTCTTTCGCCTGACACAGGACCACAACGTAAATGCACAACGGTAATTCAGCAGGTTGAGCTTGGTTCGTTCGAGGCGCGAGCTTGGTCGGTAGAAACGGATTGAATGACTGCCGCAGCAATAACTTTTCCCACAAACATCGGTTTCACAACGAATGTGGGATAAAAGGGCGGCTTTGGCAGACGAAACCGCTGATCAGGATCAAAACCCAGCTATTGCGATTTCAGTTTGTCACAGGCCGCTTCAAGCAGTGCCTCCCAGAGAATCGTGTTTCCACGATTGAAAAGCAGCTTGATGCAATGTCCAAGGATCGCCCCCCCAGCGCCACAAGCGGACTGACCGCAATCCACCCCAATTCCAGCCGTCAAAAAATACCTGTGCACGCTAAAAGCGGACAGGCATCTAACGACTCTCGAACGGTCAATGATCAGAAAAGCTGGTGCACCCGACTGGATTCGAACCAGTGGCCTTCGCCTTCGGAGGGCGACGCTCTATCCAGCTGAGCTACGGGTGCTTTGTGCTTACGCGATGCTTACGCGGAAAGAATTGCAATGTGAACCCAATCCTGCGCAATCATTTAAGCATCTGAAACTCTTATCTTTTCCTTCAAAACAATTCGCCAAAACCGGCTTGACACCTGCCTTCGGAGGGCAGCGCTCTATCCAGCTGAGCTACGGGTGCTTCCCATGCCTTGCGGCGAGCGGGGCGCTTAGCAAAGCGTGGTCGCGCTCGCCAGCCTTAAAACGAACGCGTTGTTCGCGATGCGCGCGTTAGGCTTTTCGCAAGACTGGCTTCGTACCTTCCACGGTCATGAGCGCGATGCCCCACGAATTCGACCTGGCCCACGCCACCATGCTGCCGCCCGCCGATACGGGACCGCGTGCGGCGCCCAATATCGGCATTCTCGCGGCCCAGTGGGAAGCGGTGCACGAAGCGGCTGCTGCAGTGGGCAATCTGGCCCAGCTCGGGCGCGAGTCGCTGACACCCGAAATCGAGCAGCTGCCGCACCGCGCGGCCGAGCAGGGTGGCTGGCACTATGAAATGGTGGCACACGGGATCGAAGACCTCGCCGCCGTGATGCAGCCCGGTTTGCGCGCGCTGCTGTCGCTCACGGCGCAGGGCCAGGATACGACGGCTGCCGCGCTGACGCTGTGGCGCGAGTTCCACACCGCGCGGACGGCTATCCTCGACCTCATCGACGCTGGCTGAACGCTCCGCCCCGCCAGTATCGACTGCGCTGCCGGATAGCCGGCTCAGCACATAGACCCTTGACCATGTTCGCTCTCTGTTCCAGTTCGGGGGCATGACGGATTCGGTAACCACAGCGGAAACGGCGGCAGTTGTCGCACGCGGCATTGCCCGACTTTTTGCTCGCAACGACATCTGGTGCCTCGCGGAAATGCCGCTGCGGAACGGCCGGCGGGCGGACCTGATGGGTATCGATCCGAAGGGCCGCGTGGTTATCGTCGAGATCAAGGTCCAGCGCGGCGATCTGCTGAGTGACGGGAAATGGCCCGACTATCTCGACTATTGCGACCGCTTCTACTGGGGTGTGCCGCCGGGGCTCGATCGCAGCCCGCTGGAAGGCGAAGGCTATCGCCCCGATTGCTGCGGCATCATCGTTGCCGATGGCTATGACGGCGAGATCATCCGCCCTGCGCCGCTCCACCCGCTGGCCGCCCCGCGCCGCAAGGTCGAGGTCGAACGGCTGGCGCGTACTGCACTGCGCCGCGCGACCGTTGGGCTGGACCCGCAATGCGCGCCCTGGGGCACACCCGACTAGCACTTCGCCTGTTCCCCCTCGGCCTGCGGCAGACTAAGGTCTGCAGATGATGTGGGCCGCCATCCTCCTCTCCGTCCTCGCAATGACTGCGATCGTGGCGCTGCGCTATCTCGCCGCGAGCGGAATCTTCGCTGCAATCACGCAGCGCGTGCGGCCCGGTTATCACGCCAGGCTCGGACCGCAGATTCGCCGGGAAATCGGCTGGTCGCTGGCCTCGGCGGCGATTTACGGCATTCCCGCGGGCGTGGTCGCCTGGGGGTGGCAGGAGCGCGGCTGGACGCAGATCTATACCGGGTGGAGCGACTATCCGCTGTGGTACCTGCCGCTCGCGCCGCTGCTGTTCCTGCTGGCGCATGACACATGGTTCTACTGGACCCACCGGCTGATGCACCGGCCCGCGTGTTTTCGCACAATGCATGCCGTCCATCATGCCAGCCGCCCGCCGACCGCTTGGGCGGCAATGAGCTTCCATCCATGGGAGGCGATTACCGGAGCGGTGGTGATCCCCGCACTGGTCTTCCTCATCCCGATCCATGTCGCCATGCTCGGCCTGGTATTGCTGGTGATGACGGTGATGGGCGTCACCAATCACATGGGCTGGGAGATGTTTCCCCGCCGGCTGGTTCACTCGGCGTTAGGCGGCTGGCTGATAACCGCCAGCCACCACCAGCGTCATCATGAAGAGTACAGATGCAATTACGGCCTCTATTTCCGCTTCTGGGATCGCTTGTGCGGCACGGATCGCGGGCTCAGCCCCAACGCCTGAACCGTAGGGCGGCGCTCGCGCTGCTGCCGCTGGGTGCAGCGCTGGCAGCCGCGACACCGCCGCCGCCCAAAACCGGCGCGACGATTACCGTAACGGTGACTGAACTGCGCAATGCCAAGGGCGTGGTGCGCGCCTGCATGACCACCGACGAAGACCAGTTTCCGCGCTGCCGCGGCGTGCCCGGGGCGCATGGGGCAACCGCGCCGGCGCATGATGGCAGCGTGTCCTTCACCTTCACCAACGTCAAACCCGGGCGCTATGCCGTTGCGCTGCTTCATGACGAGAACGCCAATGGCAAGGCCGACCGCGCGCTGGGCATGATGCCGCGTGAAGGCTTCGGCTTCTCGCGCGATGCCAAGGTGCGCATGGGCCCGCCCAGTTTCGCCGACGCGGCCGTCGATATCGGCGCGGAAGATCGCGGGTTCACCATCCGGATGCGCTACATGCTTTGAGGTCCCGCGCGCTGGTCATATCCGCAGGCAATACGCTTTACGATATGTTTACCACGCGCGCCGCATACCCCTGCAGAATGAGTAAAATGCGGGGACTACGCAGTGATTGACAGGCTAGGCGGCTATTTCGGCTCGCGCGATGCGGAGGAGGACTTCGACGACGACTATGTCGAGGAGTCCGACGCCGAGCTCGATCCGCCGCCCTCGCCGGTCGGACAGGACGAGCGCCGCATGCAGGTGCGCGCCTACAACCACTGGGCCAGCCTGCTCGGTGATCTCGACTTCCCACATATTGCCGACCTCCACCCCGAACAGCTGGGCGATTTCGGCCCCTATTCGGTGTTGCTCGACCTGGCTGACAATGTCGACGACCCAATGGTCCGCTTCGTCGGCGCCGAACTGGCGTATGAATGCGATTTCGACGGCGGACCCGCGCTGCTGTCGCAAGTACCCGGACGTTCGGTACTGAGCCGGATCACCGACCATTACATGCAGATCCTCGCCAACCAGGCGCCGATCGGCTTCGAGGCCGAATTCATCGATGCGAGCGGCGTACCGGTGCTCTATCGCGGGATCCTGTTGCCCTATTCGAGCAACAACCAGACGATCGATTTCATCTACGGCGTGATCAACTGGAAGGAAATGGCCGACCAGCAGACCGCCGACGAGCTCTTGCTTGCCATCGACCAGTCGCTCGGGAGCGCACCGGACTACGGCAACACCGTCGAAACCGCCGAAACGCTGACGACCAATGCGCGCGCCGAATATGGCGAAGACGTGCTCGAACTCGGGAACGCAGAGATGATGGAAAGCCATGGACACGGTGCATTGCCGCAGCCCGCATTCGGTACGCTCGATGACGAACCCGAAGAGGTAGCGGTGGAAGCAAGCGCCCGCCCCGCTCCGTCCGGCCCGCGCCTCGATGCGCTCGGCAATCCGCTGGGCAGCCCGATTGCCGACGACATGGGGCTGGGCGACGATGGCCCCGAGTTCGACAACAGCATCAAGACCGCCGCCGATTACGGCCTGCCCGAATGGGACGAAGAGGAAGAAGGTGAGGACGATGTTGCCGATGTCGTCAATCCACTGGCCGATGAAGAGACGTCGAGCAGCCTGATCTCGCTGGTAAGCCGCGGTGAGCGGGCCAAGAAGAGCGTCGACCTGACGGGCGACGAGGCCGCGCCGCCCATATCACAACCCTTCCACTGCGAAGACGCGGCGCTCCCGCCGCCCATGCCCACCGCCTACGAGGCTCCCGCTGGGCACTGGCTCAAGCCGATGGCCGAGACGGACGAGGGAGAACCCGAGGAAGACGACACCGAATTCGCCATCGTCGCTGGCGGAGAAGTGGACGATTTCGAGCCGGCATTCGAGGACCAACCGCTATACGACGAGCCGGATGTACCCACCGCGCCGCTCGACGAAGCCATCGCCTACGCTGCGGAAGAGTGGCCTCGCGACGAGGGTCAGGCCGAAGCGCCGGTCGAGGAGGATAGGGTCACCCCCGAAGGCCTTTACGACAGCCTCGCCGCAGCGCGTGAAATGGCGCAGGCCGCGCAGAGCACCGAAGATCGCAGTCGCAAGACGCTGTATGCCGCGGTCGGCCGCGCCTATGATTTCAGCCTCGAGGCGCAGCACAACCCTGCCGAATTCGACGAACTGCTGGCCAGCAACAGCCTGACCTATCAGGACCGCGCGCCGATGACCCCGGTGGTCAAGCTCGTCTTCGGCGCCGATTACGATAAGACCCGCCTCACCGAATACGCCGCCGTGCTGACGCATGCGCACCGCGTGGGTGTCGAACGCGGCACGCTCGCCACTTTCCTGCGCGAGGCCGAAGGCGGGCTGAAGGGCGTGGTCCAGGAGGAACGCCGCCTCCGCAAGGAAGAGCAGGGCAAGCCGGTCGATGACAAGAAGGCGGTCCGCGCCAGTCTTGCACGCAAGCTGCGCGCGCTCGACTCGCTGTCGATCGACGAGCTGGACGAGGACGGCGCCGAATTCGCGCTGGTCATGGTCCGCCGCACGCCCGACGGCGACGTGGAAGTGATCGGCGAAGTGCCCGAGGATGTGCCGCTGGTCGAACGCGCCGCGCGCAAGCTGCTCGGCTAGAAAACCCGCTCCGGCCAAAAGGCTTGTCGCCCCCGCGCTGCACCGGCTAGCGCGGGGGCGATGCCGTTTCTGCCTACCGCGCCCGTCCGTATCCAGCCCTACTTCGGTTATCGGAACCGCAGCCGCCTGCGCCTTACCGCGCGGGCCTTGCGATCCCGCGTGGGCAAGTTCGAGAAACGCGGCAAATGGCGCGCGGCGAAAACCATGCTGGGGCAGTTCGCCAGCCACGAGGTCGGCGAGTTCCCGGTCGAGCTCGAAATTGCGCGGCCCGGCGAGGCAAGCCAGCGCCACCAGGGGCTGACCGATGGCGAGGGCTTCGTCCATTTCGATATCCGGCTCGATCCCGAGTGGGAATATGATGTGCACCCCGCGTGGGAGACGGTGGTCATCCACTGGCAGGCCAATGGCGCGGAGCAGTGCCTCGATGCGCATGTCCTCGCGCCGGGAGACGACACCGGCCTCGCGGTGATTTCGGACATTGACGACACCATCATCGAAACCGGGATCACCGGCGATTTTCGCGCCGTGCTGCGCAACTGGCGGCGCATGCTCATGGAGATGCCGGCCGAGCGGATTCTCGTACCCGGGGCGGATGTATTCTACAACGCGCTCGGCGGCGGCGAGGTGCTGGCCGATGGCAGCGGCCATGCCGGGACACGCCAGCCGGCCACCCACCGCCCGTTCTTCTATGTCTCGTCGAGCCCGTGGAACCTGTTCAGCTATCTCGTGACCTATATCCGCGGGCGCGGCCTGCCACTGGGCCCGATCACGCTGCGTGACTGGGGCCTCAACCGCGAGACCTTCGGCTCGTCCAGCCACGGCGCGCACAAGCGTGCTGCTATCGATGGCATTCTCGCAACCTACCCAGACATGAAGTTCGCGCTGATCGGCGATGACAGCCAGGGCGACCTGACCGCCTTTGCCGATGTCGCGCTGGAGAACCCGGGCCGGGTCCGTGCGATCTTCATTCGCAAGGTCGGCGAGCGGATGACCTACGACGAACTAACCGCGAAGGCCAATCTCGAGGCAACAAAAGTGCCATTATGGCACGGAAACAGCTACGATACCGGGCACAATTTCCTCGCCTCGATCGGCCTACTCGCCGATGATGAGGCCAAGGCGATCGTCGATACGGTCGAAGCAACGGACCCGGAACTGGCATGAGGCGCACTATGAAAATCCTGCTCGGACTGGTAGTCGTCCTCCTGCTCGCAGGCGGCGCCTTCCTATGGGCGGTCCGCAGCAACGGTCCGGCCGTGCTCGACGGGATCGACCGGGTAACCGGCGGGTCACGCGGCGTGACGCTGGTATCGAGTGGGCTTTACGGCGCACATCCCGCGCAGAAGCTGCGCATCTACACACCTGCGGGGGTCGGCGCGCCGCTCCCGATCCTTATCTTCGTCCATGGCGGCAGCTGGAGCTGGGGCGATCCGGACGATTACAATTTTATCGCCCGCGCGCTGGCACCCGAAGGCTTCGTTGTCGCGCTGGCAGGTTACCGCCTCGCCGAGGACGGGCGCTACCCCGCCATGCTCGAAGATACCGCTGCGGCAATCCGCGAAACCGCGCGGCTGGCGTCGCAATTTGGCGGTGATCCGACGCGCATCGTCGTCGCCGGGCATTCGGCGGGGGCCTATAATGTCGTGCAGGTCGCGCTGGAGGAGAAATGGCTCGCGGGCAGCGGCGTCAGTCTCCGCGGCGCAGTCGGCCTCGCGGGGCCCTACGACTTCTTCCCCTATGACAAACCATCGAGCCGCGAAGCATTCGGCTCGGTCGGCGCGGGCAGCGAGACCCAGCCGGTCAATCATGTGCGCGCCGGGGCCCCGCCCATGCTGCTGATCCATGGCGAGGACGACACGCTGGTCAAACCGCGCAACACCCGCGCGCTGGCAGCGGCGCTGGACCAAGCGGGCAGCGCGGTCGAAACGCGCTTTCACGCGGGCTTCAATCACAATGCGCCGCTGATCTCGCTGGCGAGTCCCTGGCGCGGGTCGCGCGATGTCGACGACGCGATCCTCGCCTTCGCGCGGCGGGTGACCGATCTTTCAGTTCCGGTTCAGGCCGAAAGGCCTTAGGCTACGCGCCGATGCGCCTGCTCACCCGCCTCATTGCCTTCCTTGCTGCGGCCATGCTCGCGGCGCAGCCGGTCGCCGCGCAAAGCATCCTGCGCGATGCCGAGACCGAGGCATTCCTCGACGAGATTTCCGCGCCGCTGATCGAGGCGGCCGGGCTCGAACCCGACAATGTCGAAATCATCCTGATCAATGATCCGTCGATCAACGCCTTCGTCGCAGGCGGCCAGGCGGTCTATATCCATTCGGGACTGATCGATGCCGCCGATAGTGCCGAGGAAGTCCAGGGCGTGATCGCGCACGAGCTCGGCCATATCACCGGGGGCCACATCCTCCGCTATGGCGAGGGCGCCGCCGCTGCGACGAAGATATCGCTGCTGTCGATGATCGCCGGAATCGGCGCCGCACTGGCGGGCGCGGGTGATGCCGCAATGGGCATCATGATGGCGGGGCAGCAGGCCGCCATGGGCAAGTTCCTGGCCTTCAGCCGGACGCAGGAATCGTCCGCCGATTTCGCCGGGGCGGAGTATCTTTCGAAGTCAGGGATTTCGGGGCGCGGTTCGCTGGCCTTCTTCGGCAAGCTGCTCAACCAGGAGTATCGTTACGGCTATAGCCAGAGCGACGAAGCGGGGTTCTACCGCACCCATCCGCTGTCGGGCGATCGCATCGCTGCGCTGCGCGAGGTTTATGAAAAGGACCCTGCCTGGGAACGTCCGCGCGATGCGCGCAACCAGGCCAATTTCGAGCGCGTGAAAGCCAAGCTCGTCGGCTATCTTGCCAAGCCCTCGGCCACCTTGCGCGGCTATCCCGAAACCGATGCGACGGTCCCCGCGCTCTATGCACGCGCCTATGCCTATCACCAGAATGCGCGGGTGGACCTCGCGCTCGGCGCGACCGATCAGCTGCTCGCCATCGACCCGGACGATCCGTACTTTCTCGAGCTCAAGGGGCAGGTCTTGCTCGAATCGGGACGGCCCGAGGAATCGCTCGAGCCGCTGCGCCGCGCGACTGCGCTGACCAATTCCGAACCGCTGATCGCCAGCCTGTTCGGCCATGCGCTGATCGCCACCGAAGACCGCGACAATTACGAAGAGGCCGAACGCGTGCTGCGCGCCGCGGTGGGGCGCGACCGGCGCAATCCCTTCGCCTGGTACCAGCTCGGCGTGGTCTATGCCGCGCGCGGCGACACGGCGCGCGCGCGCCTGGCGACTGCCGAACAGCAGGTGATGAGCGGCCAGTACGGCCTGGCGCTACGCAGCGCGCAGGCTGCCGAGGGCGGTCTCGACCGTGGCACGCCCGACTGGATCCGCGCGCAGGACATCGGCATGCAAGCGCGTGCATTGCTCGAGCGGCAATGCGAAATGGAGCGCGGGCGTAATTGCGCACCGGGCTGAGAAAACCGAGGGATCTGATGAAAAACAACCTGCTGACCGCGCTGATCGCGCTGGTGTTCGGCTTCGCCGGGGCCGGCCTGTGGTCGCTCTCGGGGCTGGGGCATGGCCATACGCGCGATTATTTGCTCGCCAATCCGCAGATCCTTCCCGAAATGTCCGAAGCCTATCAGCGCAGCGAAGCCGAGGACCGGCTGGCGCAGGTCTCGGGTGAAGTGAAAGAGCCTTTCCAGGGCGCGGTTCTGGGCAATCCTCAAGGCACGAGGGTGCTGGTCAAATTCACCGATTATGGCTGCACCTATTGCCGCCAGTCGATCGCCGGGATCGACCGCTTGATCGCCGCCGACCCCGAATTGAAGGTGGTGGTCCGCGAATGGCCGATCTTCGACGGCAGCGAACAGGCTGCACGTATGGCGCTGGCTGCCGCGGCGCAGGGGAAATACCCCGCCTTCTACCACGCGATGTTCGACCAGGGTCCGCCGAGCGAGGCGAATGTCGCCCGCGCGGCGCAGATCGCGGGGCTCGACATAGCCGCCGCGGAAGAATTCGCTGCATCCGACGCGGCCACCGGCGAACTCGCACGCAACATGGCCTTCGCCCGCTCGCTGCAATTCACCGGAACACCCAGCTGGATTGCGGGGGACGAGGTCATCCAGGGGCTGGTGCCCGAGCAGCGCCTGGCCGACGCGCTCGCAGCCGAGGGCTAGGCGCTCACTCCGCTTCCATTGCCTTGGCGTACATCGAGGCGAGCGGTCGTTCCATCACCCGGCGGACCATCGGTTCGAAGAATTCGAGCGGTTCGCTCTCATAGGCGGGGTCGAAGGCGGCCTGATCGTATTTCTCGCAGAAGGTCCGGCACGCCTCGAAATGCGGGTGGTCGGCGAACTTGTCGCGTGCGTTCTGGTCCATCCCGAGGAAGTGGAAATAGTAATAGCCTTGGAAAGCGCCGTGGTTCTGGCAGATCCAGTGGATTTCGTCGGTGACGAAGGGCTTGATGATCGAGGCGGCCACTTCGGGGTGGTTATAGCTGCCCAGGGTATCGCCGATATCGTGCAGCAGCGCCATGACCACATATTGCTCGCCCCGTCCGTCGCGATGCGCGCGAGTCGCGGTCTGCAGCGAATGTTCGAGCCGGTCGACCGGGAAGCCGCCGAAATCGCCATGGAGCAGCTTGAGGTGGTCGAGAACGCGATCGGGCAGGCCCTTGGCGAAGGCGCGATACTCGCCGCCGATGATCGCCCAGTCCTCTGCCGTGCCCTCGCGCATTTCGCGGAACTTGGCGCGTTCGGCTTCCGGATGTTCGATATTTTCCTGCACGCCCATCGCGTCTCTCCCTCGCTTCGGCTGTCGCTGACACTGTAGCGACTGGCGCAGTTCGTCGCAATTGCGCTAGAGGGCATGGCCCATGGCAGTCTTGCCCATTCGCCCAACGCCGTTCTTCGCCAACAAGAACCAGGCGTTCTGGAACCTCCAGCTGGCCGGCTGGGGCGGGGCAACGATGCTGCGCGTCATGTCCGCGCTGGCCAATGGCCAACCGCCCGACCGGCTGGTCATCATCCTGATTGCCACGATCACCGGCTTTTCGCTCAGCCTGATCCTCGCAGTGGTCTATGGCAAGCTGATCCGCCAGCGCCCGATCGTGACCTGGGGTGCGACTGCGATGGTGCTGGTCCTCGCGGTGGGCATCTACGCCTTCATCGACAGCTGGGTGCTCGACGTGGCGGGCGCAGCGTCGTCGAATACCAGCTTCGCCAATCTGTTCGTGGGCATCTATTTCTTCGACCTGACGCTGCTCGGTGCGTGGTCGGCGCTCTATTACGCGATCAATTTCTTCCTCCAGGTCGAGGAGCAGGCCGACCGGCTCGAACGGCTCGAAGCGCAGGCGACCAGCGCGCAGCTGGCCATGCTGCGCTACCAGCTCAATCCGCATTTCCTGTTCAACACGCTCAATTCGATCAGCACGCTGGTCCTGCTCAAGCAGAGCGAGACCGCCAATGCCATGCTTACGCGCCTGTCAAGCTTCCTGCGCCACACGCTGGTGACGCAGCCGGGCGGCAAGGTAACGGTGGCGCAGGAGGTCGAGACACTGCAGCTCTATCTCGGGATCGAGCAGATGCGCTTCGAGGAACGGCTGCGCTCGAGCTTTCGCGTCGAGCCCGAGGCGGCCAGCGCGCGGCTGCCCGCCATGCTGCTTCAGCCATTGGTCGAAAACGCGATCAAATATGGCGTCAGCCCGCAGGAGGAAGGCGCGGATATCTTCATCGTCGCGCAGATCGTCGGCCCGCGGCTGCGCGTAACCGTGTCGGACACGGGTCCGGGCATGACGATGAACAATATCGAGGCCGGCCTGCCCGCGGTCCGCCCGACGCATGCGCGCCGCGATTCGACCGGAGTCGGCCTCGCCAATATTCGCGACCGGCTGGCGCAAGCCTATGGCGAGGAACATCGCTTCGAAATCCGCTCCCCCGAAAGCGGCGGCTTTTCCGTGCTCATCGAATTACCCTTCGAAAGCGAAGAGGACCCCGCGTTAAGCGCGGCGCAAGCCGCACCCGCGCAGGCGGCCCCGCTTAAGAAACCCGCGGCTTCCCCGGCCGTTGTACCTACACACTCACCCTCGAAAGCACCCCAGACGACATGACCATCCGGACCCTTCTAGTCGACGACGAAAAGCTCGCCATCCAGGGCCTCCAGCTGCGGCTCGAACCGTTCGAGGACGTCGAGATCATCGGCACCTGCCAGAACGGCCGCGAGGCGATCCGCGCCATCAAGACGCAGAAACCCGACCTCGTCTTCCTCGATATCCAGATGCCCGGCTTTGACGGCTTCTCGGTCGTCCAGGGGGTGATGGAGATCGACCCGCCGCTGTTCGTCTTCGTAACCGCATTCCAGGAACACGCGATCCGCGCGTTCGAGGCGAATGCCGTCAATTACCTGATGAAGCCGGTCGACGAGGACAAGCTGGCCGATACGATCGAGCGCGTGCGCCAGCGTCTGGCCGAGAAGAAATCGACCGAAGAGGCGGAGAAGCTGAAGAGCGTGCTTTCCGAAGTCGCCCCCGAAGCCGCCGAAACGCTCGCGGGCGAGGATGCCGAGGCGGCCAGCCGGTTCGAGAAGCTCATTAACATCAAGGACCGCGGCCAGATTTTCCGCGTCGAGGTCGAAACGATCGAGCATATTGAGGCCGCGGGCGATTACATGTGCATCTACACCGGCGACAATTCGCTGATCCTGCGCGAGACGATGAAGGATCTCGAACGCCGGCTCGACCCGCGCAAGTTCCAGCGCGTGCATCGCTCGACCATCGTCAATCTCGACCAGGTGCGGCAGGTGAAACCGCATACCAATGGCGAATGTTTCCTCGTGCTCGATTCGGGCGCCGAGGTGAAGGTGAGCCGCAGCTATCGCGATGTCGTCGCCCGGTTCGTGCACTGAGGATCGGCGCACACGCCTTGGCGTGAGCACGCCCGGTGCCGCGCAGAGCCGCGTCGAGCACCAGCGCCTCATCCGGCCCGTTTCAGGAGCGATTTCATGACTATCACCCTTCCCGGCTTCGAGCTCGACCGGTTCGTGCGCGAAACGCTGGCCGAGGATCTTGGCGATGGGCTGCCGGGCGGCGGCCGCGATGTCACCAGCGAGAGCGTCATCCCCGCCGAGGCGCGGTTTGCCGGGGCCATGGACACGCGCGATGCGATCCATGTCGCCGGTCTGCCGATTGCCGCCGCCTTCTTCCGCGCGCTCGACCCGGACATGCAGATCGATATCCTCGTCGAGGAAGGCTACCAGGTTCCCGCGGGCACCGATCTGATGCATCTCGAAGGCAATGCCCGCGCTATGCTCACTGCCGAGCGCAGCGCGCTCAACACCGTGCAGCACCTCTCGGGCATCGCGACCATGGTCGCAGGCTATGTCGCGGCGATGGACAATCCCGACTGCACTCTGCTCGATACGCGCAAGACCATCCCCGGCCTGCGTCATCTGGAAAAATACGCGGTGCGCATGGGCGGCGCGGCGAACCACCGCATGGGCCTGTGGGATGCGGCGATGATCAAGGACAATCATGTCCTCGTTGCCGGATCGGTGGGCGAGGCGGTACGCCGCGCGGTCGCGGCCGGGGTGGAGGAAATCATCTGCGAGGTCGACCGGATCGACCAGATCGAGCCCGCGCTTGCCGCCGGGGCGACTCGCCTGCTGCTCGACAATATGGAACCGCCGACCTTGCGCGAAGCGGTGGCGCTGGTCGCCGGACGCGTGCCGACCGAAGCCAGCGGCGGAATCAACCTCGAGACGATCCGCGCCAAGGCCGCCACCGGGGTCGATTACGTCTCGGTCGGGCGCCTAACGCAGAGTGCGCCCGCCGCCGATATCGGTCTGGACTTTACGCCGCTGTAAATTCGGATATTCCTGCGCTTCAGGAACATAGCGAGGGGGTCGCATGAAACCGGCATCAATCAGGAAGTTCGACTGGCTCTATCTCGGATCGGTCGCGATCGGATTGCTCGGGGTGGCGCTCAATTATGGCGCGATCGCCAGCCTCACAGAAGCCGATTTGGCAGGCCAGGGCTATGCCGACATGGGCGCGGGCGTATTGATCGCGGGTGTATTGTTCGGCATCGCGATCAGCCTCGCGCTGTGGTTCATGATCTCCGTCCTGCGGATCGGGCTGGCCAAGTGGCTGCTTGTCGTCCTCACCGCGTGGTCGGTAGTGACCTCGGGGGTCGCCATCGTCACCAACTTCGACGCGACGATGGTCTGGGGGCTCGTCAGCACGGTGATGACGGTCCTGGCCATCTGGTTTCTTTTCCAGCCCGATGCCACCGCGTGGTTTGCCGAAAAGAAGGGCGGAAACGGAGCCGAATAGGTCCGCCTTTTCGCACGCGGCGGTCGCTATACGCGCCGCAATGTAATACATCCATTCCGGCTTTTGCGGGGTTTCTAAGGGGAAATTGGGGTGAAACCAGGTTCGATCAAACTGTTCGATGTGTTGTTCCCGCTTGCGGCACTGCTGGTGCTCGTCTCGGCGGTGCTGAGTTTCGGAAACCTCGAGGAACGCGCGCTTATCGATTTTGGCGGCGAGGGCGGCGGCGCACGGGGCATGGCAATCTGGATGGTGATCGCGTCGCTGTTCATTTTTGCACTGCTCGCCAGCATCGTCTGGGCCACCATTTCGCTCTTGCGCATGGGGATGGTGCGCTACCTACTGGCGCTGGTCGTGCTCTACGCCCTGTTCCAGAACTATCTCGCCTTCGCGGCGCTGGGGCCGCACCTCGCCGGTTTTGTCGACCTTGCGGCAAGCCTGGTGGCGGGGGCGGCCGTGATCGTGCTGTTTCGTGCCGACGCACGGCAGTGGTTTGCGGAAGATCCCCGCGACCGTGTCGCTCCTTAGGCGGCTGTCGCTACTGACGCTCGCCGGCATGCTGGCCCATGCCCCCCCGCTGGCGGCGCAGCACTATCAATGCAACCTCCCGCGCACGGTGCAGGTACCACAAGTCCGGCCCGATGCAGCACCGCGTCCGCTCCCGGTCACCGGCTATACGCTGGCGCTGAGCTGGAGCCCCGAATTCTGCAAGCCGCGCAAGGGGCAGCCGCGCCATGCGCGCCAATGCAGCGGGCGGGCGGGGATGTTCGGCCTCGTGGTGCACGGATTGTGGCCCGACAGCGGGCGTAGCTGGCCGCAATGGTGCTCCGCCCAGCGACAACCGCGACCGCGCGAGGCCGCTGCCAATATGTGCATCTCGCCCTCCGCAGCGCTGATCGCGCGCCAATGGGCCAAGCACGGCAGTTGCATGGCCCAGAACCCCGCGACTTACTTCAAGGTCACCCGCATTCTGTGGGAGGGGCTGCGCATCCCCGATTACGACCGCGTCAGCCGCGAGGACGATCTGACTGCAGGCACCATCCGCACGCGCTTTGTCGATGCCAATCGCGGCTGGGTGCATGAAGCGGTGGGAGTAAAGCTCAACGCGCGCGGCTGGCTGGAAGAATTGCGGCTGTGTTACGACAAGCGCTTCATGCCGAAAGCCTGCGATCGCACCCGCTTTGGCGCACGCGATGAAGCCCCCGCGAAGATCTGGCGGGGCCTCTAGCGAGTTTCGCTTTGCGGCTGCCTTCAACGGTCGAGGGCAATCGGAGCGGCTCCTACATTCGGACGACCCACGTCGCCAAGAGAGTCCTCATCCGGTCGATTTCAGACGAAGGATAGCTGCCTTCAGATCACCGCCGGTCGCTGAAAAACGCGCGCAAGAGTTCTGCCGCGCGCGCTTCTCCCATGCCCGCGTAGACCTCAGGCCGGTGCAGGCATTGTGGATGATCGAGTACGCGCGCGCCGTGTTCGACCGCGCCGCCCTTAGGGTCGCTGGCGGCGTAATAGAGCTTGCCGATCCGCGCGTGGACGATCGCGCCCGCGCACATCGCGCAGGGCTCCAGCGTCACCCACAATTCGCAATCGGTCAGCCGCTCCTCGCCCAGCGCTCCGGCCGCGCGGCGGATCGCGAGCACTTCGGCATGGGCTGTGGGGTCTCGCGTTTCACGCGGGGCGTTGTGCGCTTCCGCCAGGATCTCCCCGCCGCGGGTTATCACGGCGCCGACGGGCACTTCGCCCGCTGCAGCAGACTGCGCGGCAAGCTCGAGCGCGCGCTCCATGGGTTGCGGAAGGGTCCAACTGGCCATATCGGCAAGGCGCTAGCCCCCGGTGGGCGCGGGTGCAACGTGCTTGACGATTCGCAAGCTCGCCGCTATGCGCGCCGCTTTCCGGGACAAACACGAGCCCCCGCCCCGCAGCAGCGGCCAAGGGAACTCGCCCAGCCATTTGAACGAGAGACGTATCATGTCGCGCATTTGCGAACTCACCGGCAAGGGCCGCCAGGTCGGTCACAATGTGAGCCACGCCAACAACAAGACCAAGCGGGTCTTTCTGCCGAACCTGCAGAACGTGACGCTGATGAGCGAGAAGCTCGATCGCAGCTTCAAGTTCCGCGTATCGACCCAGGGTCTGCGTTCGGTCGAGCACAATGGCGGTCTCGACAACTGGCTGCTCAAGACCAGCGACGAGAAGCTCTCGGCCAACGCGCTCAAGGTGAAGCGCGAGCTGAAGAAGGCGAATCTCGCTACCGCGTAAGCCGTCAAGGCGCTTCGGCGCCAGGGTATCTACGCTGGATCGAAAGGCGCGCGAGGCTACTCGCGCGCCTTTTCGCGTTGGTCCCAGCGCAATTTGAGCAGCAGTGTCCGCTGCAGCGCCATGAAGTTGTCGTCCGAGATCAGCCAGACATGCCGTCCGTCGGCATCGTCGGTGATGGTCATTCCTTCGTAATTGTCCTGCGGGATCGCAGTACCGAATTCGGCCAGCAGGCGGGCAGGGATCCTGCCGTCTGCAGTGCGCCGGTCGATATCGATTGCCGCAATCGCGGTTTCGAATCCGGGCGGAATGCCCAGGGCAATGCGGCGCAGCAGAATCAGCGCCCGCCCGTCCTCCAGCGGCGTGGCATCGACGGGCCGGTAGCCCCCCGGGATGTCCACGCGCACGCTTTCGGGATCGGCATCGTCGATAGGATCGGTGGCGAAAAGGAGCGCGACATGGCGCGACTCGCGCCAGCGCAGAGGACGCTCCTCGATCACCAGGAACCGGCCATCGGCAAAACGGACCAGTGCCTCGGCCCCCGAATTTCCGCCCCAGTCACGCATCAGTGGCGGACTTACTTCCTCGTCGACCCTCAAATCAGCATGGAAGCGAATGATCGATTTGCGAAATTCATAGCCGCCCCAGACGGTCCCGCTATCGGGATCGATCGCGAGGGATTCGAGATCGCGTCCTTCCTTCCCGCCCGCCTGATCGTCTCCGAAACGCTCGAGCACGCCGGGCAAGGTGCTGCGATCGGGGCGTTCGAACACGAGCCTGCGCCCAGTGTCGCTGCCCGCCAGGAAGCGATCTCCATCAAGCGTTACCAATGCCGAGAAGCCGCCGAACTGTTTGCGGTGACCGGTCATTTCCCATGCACCCGCAAGGGTGAAGGGGCCCGTGCGGGTCGATTCGAATGCGATGGCAGTGGCTGTGGCCAGCCGCCGCAAGTCGCGCGGGGGTTCAGGCGTGCGTAGCCACGTGCCAGGAGCGATCATGCCAGCCAGCAGGACGGCAAGGAGAAGACGCGAGCGGCGCATGGATGTCGGCCCTCTTGTTCGCCACACTGCGCGCGTCAAGCGCTCAGCGCATCGGTCCGGTGAACAACAACGGGTCGAGTCGCGCATTGCGCCATTTGAGGCTCCAGTGGAGATGGGGGCCGGTGGCGCGGCCGGATGAGCCGATGTCGCCGATATGCTGGCCCTGCCGGACCATATCGCCCTCGCCTACGTAGAGCCGCGCGCTGTGCAGAAAGGCGCTGTTGAGCCCCTGTCCGTGGTCGATGATCAGCAGCTTGCCCTCGAGGCTGAAATCATCCGCTGCGAGCACCACCACGCCATCGGCGGGGGCGACATAGGGGGTGCCGGCACCGCCGGTGGCGATATCGATCCCCGAGTGATAGCTGCCCGGTTCGCCGCGATAGATACGCTGCGACCCGAACCGGCCCGAAATGCGCCCCTTGACCGGCCAGACGAAGTCCTGCCGCCAGCCTTGCGCCCTGGTTTCTTCCAGCCGGGCATTCCAGATCGCATCAAGTTCGGGTTGGCGGCGCCGCATGAAGGATGCCGACGAACCGCCCGTTCGCCGAGCCACATTGACGTGCTCGATGTCCCAGCCGCGTGGCGCGATCGCCAGCGGGCTATCGATCGTGCCCCCGTGAACCAGTTTGGCAGTCAGCGTCATCGCAGCGGGGGCATCGCGGTCGAAGGCGGCGAAGAACCGGCCCTCATCGTCGAACGCCAGCTCCTCCTCGCCGAGCATGGCTTCGCTGGTACCGCCGGGAACCGTGCCCCTTATCCAGCCGCCCTGTTCGAGCGCGCCATCGAAGGTGAACACCGCAGGGCGTGAGGGAGTCGGCGTGACCGTAGGCGTCGGACCTGGCGTCGGCGTAGCGCGGACCGGCTGCACCACTTCGGTCGTCCGCGATGGCGGAGCGGGCTCCGGCGTGGCGGCGGGAACGCATGCGGTTCCGAGAAGCAGGAGCGGCGCGACCCGCATCCAGTTCACGGGGCCAGTCGCTCGGTCGCGAGCTGGGCGCTGGCATAGGCTTCCTGGTGCTGGACCGACCAATAGCGCAGCTCGTCGAGCGGGATCGGCACCCCGCTCATCGCGCAAAAGACATGGTTGCCCGCGCGTAGCACGCGAAAGCCGGAAGGGCCGTATTGCAGCTTCGCCTCGCCTTTCGGCGGGCCCGAATTTTTGTTCATCAGCATGGTGCAATTCCTAGCAGGTCCGGCCTAACCGAACAAATCATCCTGCTTCGGCGGGGTTCCGGATTTGCGCGGTTTGCGACGCGGCGCGGGAGGCGGGGTATCGCCGCCGGTACCCACTTCGAGCTCACCGTCGCGAAACTTGAGCGTAAGTGACGCCTCCTGCGCCGCCGCCGCCCGGTCGGTGATGGTCCGCCCGTCGGGTCCGGTGACGCGCACATAGCCGCGTGCCAGGGGGCGGTCGGGATGAAGCTGCTCGGCCAGCCGTGCCAGCGCGGCCAGCCGCTCGCGCCGCTCGGCCAGCGGACGTTCGACCAGCGCAGGCACCAGCTTCTGCCCCGCCAGTGCGCGGCGGGCCTCGCGCAGATTGCGGTCAAGCGCGGCGGGCGACAGTCGCAGATTGCCAAGCCGCTCGCGCCCCTGCGCCGCGCGATCGCGCAGGCCGCGGCGCAGGCGCTCGGCCAGATCGTCGAGCCGCTGGGCCTGTGGTTGCAGCAAGGCCTCGCGGGTCGGCAGGCGCTGGACGCGTGCTTCCAGCCGCTCGCGCCCCAGCTGCACCGGGCGCAGGATCGCGCGTTCCTTGCGCCCTTCGAAATCCTTCAAGGTTGCCGCGAGCTCGGCGCGCACCGGCACGGCGATCTCGGCCGCGGCGGTGGGCGTCGGCGCACGGCGGTCGGCAGCATAATCTGCCAGCGTGGTATCGGTCTCGTGCCCGACCGCGCTCATTGTCGGGATCGGGCAGTCGGCGATGGCGCGCACCACCTCTTCCTCGTTGAAGCTCCACAGATCCTCGATCGACCCGCCGCCGCGCGCGACGATGACGAGGTCGGGGCGATCAGGGTGGCCTTCGGGCATGGCGGCGAAGCCGCGCACTGCGCCCGCGACCTGCGCGGCTGCGCCCTGCCCCTGCACCAGCACGGGCCAGACCACGACGCGGGTGGGAAAACGATCCGCCAGCCGGTGGAGGATATCGCGAATCACCGCGCCGGTGGGCGAGGTGACCACACCGATGGTGCGCGGCAGGAAGGGGAGCGGCTGTTTGCGCCCGGCATCGAACAGCCCTTCCGCCGCCAGCCGCGCGCGGGTCTTCTCGAGCAGCGCCAGCAGCGCACCTTCGCCCGCCAGTTCCATCCGCTCGATCACGATCTGGTACTTCGAGCGGCCCGGATAGGTGGTGAGCTTGCCCGAAGCGACCACTTCGAGCCCGTCTTCGGGAGCGAAGGGCAGACGCTCGGTATTGCCGCGCCACATCACCCCGTCAATCACCGCCTTTTCGTCCTTGAGCGCGCAATACAGATGCCCGCTGGCAGCGCGCTTCACGCCCGAAAGCTCGCCGCGCAGGCGGACGAAGCCGAAGCGGTCCTCGACCGTGCGTTTGAGCGCCTGGGATATTTCGCTCACCGTCAACGGCTCGGCGTTGTCGCCCGTGCGGCCCTTCGCTACCAAGCTCGCATCATCTGCAGTGGACGGGAAGTGGTCGGCCATGAATATCCTTTTGCTCGGGTCGGGCGGGCGTGAACATGCGTTAGCGTGGAAACTGGCGCAATCGCCGCTGTGCGACAAGCTGTGGGCGGCACCGGGCAACCCGGGCATCGCACAACATGCCGAATGCATCGCGCTCGACGCGGGGGACCACGAGGCGGTGGTCGAATTCGTGCGCAAGAACGACATCGGTCTCGTCGTGATCGGTCCCGAAGCCCCGCTGGTCGATGGGCTGGCAGATAGCTTGCGCGCCGCGGGGATCGACACCTTCGGCCCTTCACGCGAAGCCGCGCAGCTCGAAGGCAGCAAGGGCTTCACCAAGGAATTGTGCCGCCGCGCCAATATCCCCACCGCCCGCTACGAGCGCTGCACCTCGCTCGAAGCGGCCTGGGGCGCGCTCAAGAAGTTCGACCCGCCCTTCGTGCTCAAGGCCGACGGTCTTGCCGCGGGCAAAGGCGTGGTCATCGCCGAAACGCGCGAAGAGGCGCAGCATGCGCTCGACGAAATGTTCGACGGCAAGTTCGGCAGCGCGGGCAGCGAAGTGGTAATCGAGCAGTTCCTGATGGGCGAGGAAGCCAGCTTCTTCGCGCTGACCGATGGCACCGCGATCGTCCCCATCGGCACCGCTCAGGATCACAAGCGCGTGGGCGCAGGCGATACCGGACCAAACACCGGCGGCATGGGCGCCTATTCGCCCGCCCCGGTGCTGAGCGAAGCGCTACAGGCCCAGGTCATGCGCGAGATCGTCGAGCCGACCGTGCGCACCATGGCCGCCGAGGGTACGCCCTATTCGGGTGTGCTCTATGCCGGGCTGATGCTGACCAAAGACGGCCCGCAGCTGATCGAATACAATGCGCGCTTCGGCGACCCTGAATGCCAGGTGCTGATGATGCGGCTCGAAAGCGATCTCGTCGAACTGATGCAGGCCTGCGCGCAAGGACGGTTGGGCGACATCGCCGAACCGGTGCTATCCAGCGATTTCGCGCTGACCGTGGTGATGGCGGCGGACGGCTATCCCGGCACGCCCAGGAAGGGCGGCACGATCGATCTGGGCGAGGCCGAGGCCGCCGGCGCCAAGGTCTTCCACGCCGGCACGAAACTCGAAGGCGAGACGCTGACCAGCAGCGGCGGCCGCGTGCTCAACGTCACCGCGCGCGGAGCAAGCGCGACCGAAGCGCAGGCAAAAGCCTATGAAGCGGTCGACGCGATCACCTTCCCCGACGGCTTCTGCCGCCGCGACATCGGCCAACGTGAGGTGCGGCGGGAACGCGGGTAATTCGGTTTGTGATCGTGGATGCTATACCTCCACAGGCTTGGATTGCCTTGCCTCTGGCCGTTTCCGCCCTTGCACCCGCGGCATATGTCTGGCGCTATTTCACCCACGGCCTGACACCGCGTGATATTACACTACCGCCGGAAGACTTGAGCTGGAAGTCCGGGCGCCACTTGCTGTTCTGCTTGGCTTCTCTGACGGGATTGCTAGCCATCGGTGGGTTTGCCTTCACTGAGTGGGCGGAGGATTTCGCCCGATCCGAATGGCTGGCACCCGCCTTGCTCGGAGCTGTAGGCAGCTATGCCTTGGGGACTGTGGTCCCAGGCTGGCGGAATGGCGAGATCCGCCCGCTCATTCGCGGATCATCCAGATCCTACTCGCGGGCCGAACAACCCAGGCGATATTGGGCGTCGCTCATCTGGAACGGCGCCATCGGATTGGCGCTCACTGTCGGTTCCCTTGGAATAGTCTACGGCAACACCAAACCTGCGTGCGACTATAATGGCGACGAGGAGGAACTCTTCGAAGCCGTGGCGACCTGCAACGCGATGCTGGCCGATCACGATCTCGACGTTGAAAAGCGGGCGGACTTGCTCGGAGATCGAGGCCGCGTCCATCACCGGCTCGGCAATAATCACCTCGCCTTGCTGGACTATTCCAAAGCGATCGAGCTTGAGCCTGGTGACTCTTATGCGCTTTTCAACCGTGCACTTATTCACCGCGAGTTGCGTGACTTGCCAAACGCAATCGAAGATCTGAATGCCTCCCTTGCCATTCGGCCAGAGAATGACAGAGCTTACCTAGAGAGAGGCCTCGCAAACCTCGATCTCGGTCGGTTTGAAGAGGCTGTCGAGGATTTCACGCTCTTGCACAACCGCGTTCCGGATCATCCTTACGCGCTTGCCAATCGCGGCCTCGCCTATGCTTGGATGGATGACGAGCTAAATGCGCAAAATGATTTCCACCGGGTGGGCAAGAACCAGCCCGGGTGGGTCGTTGTACTGCATGGCAAGGCAGTTCTTGCTCGTAATAGGCAGAAACACCGGGAATCTATCGATTATCTATCCCAAGCATTGGAGATCGATCCGGATGACTATTTCGCTCTTCGCCTACGCGCAGATGCATATTGGGAGATCGGCGAGAACGACCTTGCGCGCGATGATGACGACCGATCGATTGCGCTTGAAGCCGGAAACTAGCGGGACGCCAGCCTCATTCGGACTGACACCGATGTGTATCTCAGACCACTAGGGCATCTCGGGCGTTCGGCTGTGCCTCGCTCAACTTTAACGCAGCGCGACTTGCCGCGAGAAGCACCGCCCCGACTCGGAAGCCGGCGCGGTGCGAGGGCCCGCCGGATTGCTTAGCCCAGCTTATCGGCAACCAGCGCCTTGAGGTCCGCTTCGCTGCGCGCGCCGTAGTGTGAGATGATTTCGGCGGCGCAGATGGCGCCCATGCGCAGGCAGGTTTCGAGGGTTTCGCCGCGCGCATGACCGGTGAGGAAGCCCGCCGCGAAGAGATCGCCCGCGCCGGTGGTGTCGACGACCTTGTCGATCGGTTCGGCGGCAACCTCGGCGCGCGCGCCATTGGCAATGCCTACGGCGCCCTTGGCGCTGCGCGTAGCAACCAGCACGGGGACCTTGTCCTGCAGCATGGCGAGCCCTGCCTCGAAATCCTCTTCGCCGGTCAGCGTCGCCAGTTCGCTTTCATTAACGAAGAGAATGTCGATCTGCCCTTCCTCGATCAGCGCGCGAAAATCGTCCCCATGGCGGTCGATGACGAAGCTCTCGCTGGCAGTGAAGGCGACCTTGCGGCACGCATTGCGTGCCACCTCGATCGCGCGGCGCATTGCGCGGCGCGGTTCTTCCGGGTCCCACAGATACCCTTCGAGATAGAGGATGCCCGCGCTGGCGATCAGTTCGTCGTCGAGCGCGGCGGGGGGGAGGAACTGGCTTGCCCCGAGGAAGGTGTTCATCGTCCGCTCGCCATCAGGGGTGACGAAGATGAGGCAGCGCGCGGTCGAGGGCTGGCCTTCGCGCGCCGGCGTGTCGAAATCGATCCCCACCGCACGGATATCGTGGCTGAAGACGTCGCCCAGCTGGTCGGTCGCGACCTGCCCGACGAATGCGCATTGCGCCCCCAGCGCGGACATGCCCGCGAGCGTATTGGCGGCCGAGCCCCCGGAAATCTCCTTCGCCGGCCCCATCGCCTCGTACAGCCGCCGGGCGCCGTCTTCGTCGACCAGCGTCATCCCGCCCTTGTTGAGGTCGAGTTCGGCGATCAGCTCTTCTTCGCAGGGGGCCATCACATCGACGATGGCATTGCCGATGGCGATTACGTCGTAACGGGGTTCGGTCATGGGTACTCCGGGGAGGGGATAATCGGTGTGTCGGGCGCGGTTAGCGGCTCGTCGGGGTTTGGCCAAGGGCGGCGTTGACTTGCCCCATATCGGCGCGCATCCCCCGGCTCCGATGATGTCGCTTCCCCGTGCCCTTGCCCTTGCCGCCGGTCAGCTTGGCGATCCGGCTATTCTCAGGGTGCTGGGCAAGACCGCGCTGCTGACTTTGGCGATCTTCGCGGCTGGCGGCGCGGGGCTCTATCTCGTGGTCGAACGCGCGATCGACAGTGTGACCAGCGCCGACACCTCGGGCCTGGGCGCGCTGCTCGCGGCGCTGGGGATGATCCTGGCCGGCTGGTTCCTGTTCCGGGTGGTGGCGCTGTTCGTGCTGCAGTTCTTCGCCGAGGATGTGGTGCGCGCGGTCGAGGCGCGGCATTATCCGCAGGCGCGCTACAGCCTGCGCGACCTGCCACTCGCCGAAGAAGTCGGCAATGCGCTGCGCTCGCTCCTGCGCACCGTGCTCGCCAATGCCGCGGCGCTGCCGATCGCAGGTCTCTTGCTGGTCACGGGGATTGGCGCGGCGGCGGTCTTCTGGACGGTCAACGCCTATCTCGTCGGGCGCGAACTGCACGACATGGTGTGGCTGCGGCACCGCGCCGATCCGGCCGAGCTGGCCCCGATCGGCGCACTCACGCGTTTCCTGCTCGGCGGCGTGGTGGTGGCGCTGCTCGCGATACCTTTCCTCAACCTCCTTGCCCCGATAATGGGCGCTGCCTGCGCCACCCACCTCGTTCACCGCGCCCGTGAGAAAGACCTCGATGCGTAAGTTCGCCCTGCTGCTGTTGCCCCTGCTCGGAGCCTGCACCACCGTACCCGTTGCGCCCGGTCCTTCGGGTGCTCCGGCCGCGCGTCCCGGAGCCACACCGCCGCCGCAAGAGGTGCGCGTCGCGCCCGCCACCCCCTCGTTCCGCGCACCGCGCGTGATGAATGTGCCCGGGCTGGAGAGCGTGATCGGACGCAATGAAACCGCGCTCGCCAATCTGTTCGGTGCCCCGCGGCTGACCGTGAAGGAAGGCGATGCCAAGAAGCTGCAATTCGTCGGCGAGGCCTGCGTGCTCGATGTCTATCTCTACCCGCTCGAGCCGCGCGGCGAACCGAGCGCCACCTATGTCGATGCCCGCCGTGCCAGCGACGGCCTCGACGTAGACCGCGCCGCCTGCGTGCGCGCACTGCGCCGCTAACCGCGTCTTAAGCAAGCCGGGATAGGCTTGCCGGACCAGGATTTTACGGGAGCTGGTCCAGATGAGCGTGCATTTCGGCGAATTGGCCAAGAGAGTCGGCGCGGATGGGGTCATCACCCCCGAGGAAGTGCTGACGCTGCGGCGCGAGGCATGGCCCGACGGGCGGATTTCGCAGGCCGAAGCCGAAGCGATCTTCGCGCTCAACCGCGAACTGACGACAAAGAGCGCCGAATGGGTCGATTTCTTCGTCGAGGCGCTGGGCGAATATGTCATCAACCAGCGCGCCCCTACAGGCTATGTCGATCCCGAAAATGCCAGCTGGCTGATGATGCAGATCGATGCCGACGGGCAGTTCGGCAGCATGGCCGAAATCGAGCTGCTGGTGCGCGTTTTCGAACGCGCGCAGAACGTGCCGGCAGCGCTCAAGGATTACGCGACCTCGCAAATGGAGCTCGCCGCGCTCGAGGGCACCGGGCCAACGCGCGACGGCGGCACGCTCGAAGCGGGCAATGTCAACGCGACCGAGGCCCGGCTGCTGCGCCGCGCGATCTTCGCGCCTGCCAGTGAACGCCCCGCAGCCGTCGGGCGCAAGGAAGCCGACATGCTGTTCCGCCTCAAGGACGCGACGCTGGGCGGTGACAATGCGCCTGAATGGAAGCAATTGTTCGTCCAGGGCATCGCCAACTACCTGCAGGGCTACAGCAATCCCGATGCGCAGATCAGCCGCGAGCGCGCCGCCGAGCTGCAGGCCTTCATGACCGATACGCGCAGCAGCGTGGGCGGGTTTCTCGGCCGGATGGCCAAGGCTTCGCCCAACGCATTCGGCAAGGTGTTCGGACGCAAGGAAGAAGCGCCGACGCGTGCCGAGGGGGTAGCCGCGGCGCATGAGGTGACGCATAGCGAGCGCGAATGGCTCGACGCGCGGATCGATGCGGATGGCCGGGTCGACGAATACGAGCGCGCGCTGCTCGACTTTCTCGCCGAGGAGTAACCAGCCGATCGTGGGCGGCTAGACCATGAAGCTTTCGCCGCAGCCACACGCCCCCTTGGCGTTGGGATTTTCGAACACGAAGCCCGCGGTGAAATCGTCCTCCACCCAGTCCATCGTGCTCCCGATCAGGTAGAGCACGCTGGCGCTGTCGATGAAGAACAGCCCGCCGGGGGTCTCGATCTTCTCGTCGAACTTGGCTTCCTCGGTGACATAATCGACCGAGTAGGCGAGGCCCGAGCAGCCCCGCCGCGGGGTTGACAACTTGACCCCGATGGCGTCTTCGGGCGCCTTGGCCATCAGATCGGCGACGCGCTGTTCGGCGGCCTTGGTCAGGACGACCGCCGCCTTGGGCGCGGTGCGGGTCTTGGTATCGCTCATCACAGCATCCCCAGTTCGAGGCGGGCTTCGTCGGTCATCTTGTCCGGGCCCCAGGGCGGGTCCCACACCAGATTCACCTCGGCATCGCGAACGCCGGGCACGCTGGCGGCGCGCAATTCGACTTCGCCGGGCATGGTTTCGGCCACCGGGCAATGTGGCGTCGTCAGCGTCATGGTGACGGTCACATCGCTCTCGTCATCGACCTCGACGCCGTAGATCAGGCCCAGATCGTAGATATTGACCGGGATTTCCGGGTCGAAGATTTCCTTGAGCGCAGCGATCACCGCTTCGTAGAGATCACCGCCCGGCGCGCCTGTGGGCACGTTTTCGGGCTTTTTCTGCAGGAAGCCTTCGAGATAGTCGCGCTTGCGCTCCATGGTGGCGCGCGGCGTTTCTTCTGCATCGACCGCGTCCTCGACACGGGCGCGCGGCGGCTTGGTAGCCAGCGCATCCGCAGGGGAGGGCGCGGCAATGAAATCACTGTTCTGATCGTCGTTCATCCGAAGATCCTCTGAGTCCGTTCGATGCCGCGCATCAGCGCAGCGATGTCGCTTTCGTCCGAGTAGAGCCCGAAGCTGGCACGGGCGGTGGCGGGGACGCCGAGATGGTCCATCAGCGGCTGTGCACAATGGTGCCCGGCCCGGATCGCGACATTCTCTTCGTCCAATATGGTGCCGAGATCGTGCGGGTGAACCCCCTCGATCGCGAAACTGACGATGCCGGCGCTTTCTTCGGGGCCGAACAGCGTCACCGAATTGAGTGTGCGCAATGCGTCGCGCAATTGCCTGGCGAGCGCGGCCTCATGCGCAAACAGGCGATCGGGACCAAGCGCGGCGACATAGTCGATCGCCGCATGCAGCGCGATCGCCTCGGTGATCATCGGTGTGCCCGCTTCGAACCGCTGCGGCGGCGGCGCATAGGTGGTCTTGTCGAAGGTGACGCGGTCGATCATCGCCCCGCCGCCCTGCCACGGGGGCATGGCATCGAGGATGTCCTCGCGCGCCCACAGCACGCCGACCCCGGTCGGACCGTAGAGCTTGTGGCCCGAGAAGGCGTAGAAATCGCAATCGAGCGCGGCCATGTCGAGCGCCATGCGCGGCGCCGCCTGGCACCCGTCGAGCAGCAGTTTCGCTCCCACCGAATGCGCCAGATCGGCTGCGGCGCGGGCATCGAGCACGCTGCCCAGCACATTCGAGACATGCGCCAGCGCGACCAGCTTGGTGCGCGGAGTCAGCAGCGCTTCGAGCGCGCCCAGATCGATCCGGCCATCCTCGGTCAGCGGGCAGACGTCGATCTGCGCACCGGTGCGTTCGGCGACCATCTGCCAGGGCACGATATTCGAATGATGCTCGAGCGTGGAGAGGACGATGCGGTCGCCTTCGCCGATATGGGTCATGCCCCAGCTCGCCGCGACGAGGTTGATCGCCTCGGTCGCGCCGCGCACGAACACCACTTCGTGTTCGCTGGCAGCGCCCATGTAAGCGGCGACGCGGCGACGCGCGGCTTCGTAGCCAAGCGTCATCTGCGCGCTGCGGCCATAGACCCCGCGGTGGACGGTGGCGTAATCTGCGCCCAGCGCGCGGGTCATCGCATCGATCACCGCTTGCGGCTTCTGCGCCGTCGCGGCGGTATCGAGATAATGCCACGGCTGGCCATCGCCCGTCACCATGCCGGGGAATTCGGCCCTGATGTCGTTGGGGCGCAAAAGGGTGGCAGCCTCGCTCACAGCGCCCGGTCGACCTTGTCGAGCGCGACCTTCAGCATCGCCTCGCGCTTTTCGTCATCCTCGAGCGCGACCAGCGCGTCACCGAGGAAGGCCTGGACCAGCAGGCGCCGGGCAAGATCGGGCGAAACTCCGCGTGCAGCCATGTAGAAACGCGCGGTTTCATCGAGCTGGCCAACGCTGGCGCCATGCGCGCATTTGACATCATCGGCAAAGATTTCGAGCTGCGGCACCGCGTTCACGGTTGCGCCCTTCTCGAGCAGCAGCCCCTTGAAGTCCTGCGCCGCATCGGTCTTCTGCGCATCGCGCACAACATCGATATTGCCGAGGAAATTGCCCGTGCCGTGGCCCCAGTGAACCGCGCGAACGGTCTGGTTGCTGGTCGCCTCGGGTTCGGCATGGATCGTGCGGGTGACGAATTCCCGCACGGTTTCGCGGCCGCCGACGGTGATCCCGCCCAATTCGAAATGCGCGCCCTTGTGCAGCGTCACCTCGATTTCGAGCCGGGCATATTCGGCCGCGGCAAGCACCGCGAAGATCTCGCAGGTCGCGCCTTCGCGCACGGTCACGCGCCACCGGTGCAGTTCGGTCGGCCTGGTGTCGCCGCCATCGGCAATCAGGAGCGTTTCGTGAACGGTCTCGCCGGCGGCGACATCGATCGTGCGCCAGTCGTCGAGCGCTTCGCCCTGAAGCCGTTCGACCGCGGAATAACGCCACGCTTCATCGCGGCGGGTGGGGAGTTCGGCTGCCTCAGGCATGCGCAGTCTCGGCGGACATGATCGCATCATAGCCTTCGTTTTCAAGCTCTACGGCCAGTTCGGGGCCACCGGTCCGGACGATACGGCCCTGCGACAGGATCGATACCTTGTCGGGCTTCACCACTTCGAGCAGGCGCTGGTAGTGCGTGATCAGCAGAACGCCCTTGGCCGGATCGCGCATGATCGCGTTGATGCCATCACCGACCACGCGCAGCGCATCGATGTCGAGACCGCTATCGGTTTCGTCGAGCACTGCGAATTGCGGGTCGAGAATGCCCATCTGGACCATTTCGGCTCGCTTCTTCTCGCCGCCCGAGAAGCCGACATTGACATGCCGCTTGAGCATTTCGGGGTCGAGCTTGAGCAGCGCCGCCTTGTCCTTGGCCAGCTTGAGGAATTCGCCGCCGGTCAGCGGTTCTTCACCCCGCGCCCGGCGCTGCGAATTCAGCGCTTCGCGCAGGAACTGCAGATTCGAGACTCCGGGAATCTCGACCGGGTACTGGAAGCCGAGGAACAGGCCGGCAGCGGCGCGTTCATGCGGTTCCAGCGCGAGCAAATCCTGTCCCATAAATTCGACCGAACCTTCGGTCACCTCGTAGCCCGGCCGTCCGCCCAGCACATAGGCCAGGGTCGACTTGCCCGCACCATTGGGGCCCATGATCGCATGAACCTCGCCCGCGGGGATTTCGAGTGTCAGCCCGTTGAGGATTGTCTTGCCGTCGATTTCGGCGTGGAGATTGTGGATTTTCAGCATATTACTTCCTGTCGTCGCGACGGACCGGGCGGGTGCGCCGAGGAGTCGGGCCGTATTTCGATTGGTGTTCGCGGCGTGCGCTTTCCTTGTCGCGGTAGCGCGCATTCATCGCGGCGAAGATCGGCTGCATCGCCGCTTCGACATCGTCGAGGATCGTCGCTGCGGGCAGCCGCAGCACTTCCATGCCAACCGCAGCAAGGCTCTTGTCGCGGCGCTTGGCCAGCGTGTCGTTCTGGCCTTCCTCGTCGATCGCGACCGCCAGCCCGAGCGGGTGGGACACGAAATCGAGAATCGCCGAGCCGACCACGGTGTGGCGGGTGAATTTGAACTTGCCGAAGTCTTCCTTGGCGAAACGCGCGGCCAGCGCCTTGTGCGCCGGAGTCGCATGCCGCCGCAAATGGCGCGCGTGTTCGTGGATCTTGTCGAGCCGCTTCTCGGAGATTTCCCAGCCGCGGCCCTTTTTCTTGAGCGCGGGAGCGGCATCGTCCGCCGAAGGCGTGCGGATCTGGAGGGTCTTGCGTTCGGTCACCCCACGCTCCCCTCGAGCGAGATCGCCAGCAGCTTCTGCGCTTCGACGGCGAATTCCATCGGCAATTCCTTCAGCACGTCCTTGGCGAAACCGTTGACGATCAGCGCCATCGCTTCCTCGTCATCCAAGCCGCGCTGCTGGGCATAGAACATCTGGTCGTCGCTGATCTTGCTGGTGGTCGCCTCATGCTCGATCTGCGCGCTGGGGTTCTTCACCTCGATATAGGGCACGGTGTGCGCACCCGACTGGTCGCCGATCAGCAGCGAATCGCATTCGGTGCGATTGCGCACCCCATCAGCGTTGGCGGCCACGCGGACCATGCCACGATAGGTATTGTTCGACTTGCCGGCGGAGATTCCCTTCGAGATGATCGTCGAGCGGCTGCCCTTGCCGTTGTGGATCATCTTGGTACCGGTATCGGCCTGCTGGTAATTGTTGGTCACCGCGACCGAGTAGAATTCGCCCACGCTGTCTTCGCCGTTGAGCACGCAGCTGGGATATTTCCATGTCACCGCACTGCCGGTTTCGACCTGCGTCCAGCTGATCTTGCTGCGCGCGCCCTGGCACAGGCCGCGCTTGGTGACGAAATTGTAGATCCCGCCCTTGCCCTCGGCATTGCCGGGATACCAGTTCTGCACGGTCGAATATTTGATCTCGGCGTCTTCGAGCGCGACCAGCTCGACCACGGCGGCATGAAGCTGGTTCTCGTCGCGCATCGGCGCGGTGCAGCCTTCGAGGTAGCTGACATAGCTGCCCTTCTCGGCAATGATCAGCGTGCGTTCGAACTGGCCGGTGTTCTCTGCATTGATACGGAAATAGGTGCTGAGCTCCATCGGGCAGCGCACGCCTTCGGGCACATAGACGAAGGTGCCGTCCGAGAAGACCGCGCTGTTCAAGGTCGCAAAGTAATTGTCGTGCTGCGGGACGATCTTGCCGAGCCATTTGCGCACCATGTCGGGATATTCGCGAATCGCTTCGCTGATCGACAGGAAAATGACGCCCACCAGCTTCAGCTCCTCGCGGAAACTGGTGGCAACGCTGACACTGTCGAACACGGCATCGACGGCCACCTTCTTGGCGCCCTTCACGCCGGCCAGCACTTCCTGCTCGCCGAGCGGGATGCCGAGCTTGTCGTAAACGCGCTTGATCTCGGGGTCGAGTTCATCGAGCGACTCGAGTTCGACCTTCTTCTTCGGCGCCGCGTAGTAATAGGCGTTCTGGTAATCGATCGCCGGATAGCCGATCTTCGCCCAGTCGGGCTCCACCATCTCCTGCCACAGGCGGAACGCCTTCAGCCGCCAGTCGAGCATCCATTCGGGCTCGCCCTTCTTGGCGCTGATGAAGCGGACCGTGTCCTCGGTCAGGCCCTTTTCGGCAAACTCGGTCTCGATGTCCGACGACCAGCCGTGTTCGTACTCGGCGGCCTTTTCGGCAGCTTCGCGCGCTTCGCGGTCCTGGATGTCCAATTCTTCGCTCATGCAATCTCTCTTGTCCGTGCCAGCTGGGTCAGCGGGATCGCCGCCAGCGCGCCGCGCACCGCTTCGTTCACGACCGGCCAGTGCGGTTTGACCGAGCAATCATGCTCGACCGAACACTGGACGCCCTCGACGCAGGCGGTCAGCGCGATTGGTCCTTCAACCGCCTCGACGATATCGGCGACGGTGATCGCCGCGGCCGGGCGTGCCAGTTGCAGCCCGCCGCCGGCGCCGCGGCTCGACCGCAGCAGACCCGCGGCCGACAGCTTGCTTACCAGCTTCTGCACCGTGGGCACCGGGAGGCCGGTCTCCGCCGCCAGTTCGGCCGCGCTCGTCTTGCCCCCACCGCAATGACGCGATGCGGCGCACATGGCGACGACGGCATAATCAGCAAGGTTTGACAGGCGCATAGTTAAATCGGACCAATTCGTTCCGATTGGCCAATTAGGAGCCAAGCTCCCCCATTTCAACGGGAAAGACCTAGTTGCGAGTCGTTAGCATTCAGGCGTCGTGGAGCGGGCTGCGGCCGAGCTGTTCCGCTTCGCCCGAGCCGAACAGATTGACCGAGCCATAGCCATCGGGGCCGAGCATGTCGTTGATCGGCGAACCCGCCGCTGGCTGGAGCCGCTTGGGGGTGCGCCCGGTGAAGAAGCGGATTTCCTTGATGAGATGCGCCTGGTCGTAAAACGCCTCGCGGATCTCGGCTTCGATCTCTTCGGGCAATTGCGGCATCGCCAGCAAGGTAGCGGCGCGCACCGCCCGATAGCGGCGCACCAGCCGCACGGGCGATTGGCCGAAGAATTGCGCCACCAGCCGCTGTGCCTGGCGTTTCGAATAGGGCAGCTGTTCGTACAGCTCTTCCAATTCGGGCTTGAACGAGCTCGACAGCCATTCGAGCGTCCGGTCGATCACCGTCAGGTGCTGTTCGGGAAGTTTCGACAGCCCGCGCCGGACGACATCGGTCATCGCGTCGAGCAATTCCCGATCCCCCAGTTCGCCTGCCCGCCAGCGCCCACCCAGCGCGGCAAAGGCCTGCGCGGGCGAATCATCGAGGACCATTTCGGGTTGCAGGAAACAATCGTGGTAATCGTGCACCGACAGGCTCGACAGGGCCGCCCAGCCGCGGAAATTGAGCGAGACGCCGAACAGGGTCGCCGGCCCACTGACGCTGAAATTGCGCGCCTGGCACAGCGGCGCAAGGAAGAAGGCATCGCTGGTTTCGGCTACTTCGCCGCCGTCGAACTGCATCCGGCCCACGCCGCGCCCGAAAACGACCATCTGCCCCGAATAGGCGGGCAGAACATCATCCAGCCGATCATCCGGGCTGCGCCAGATATAGAGCGAGTTGAGATAGGGCGCGAGATCCGGCGGCGCCGCTACGAACTCGAAAGAGTGTGACACATCGTCACCTGGCAGACCCGACAAACCCCTGTTCCGTCCCTACTTCGGCCAAAGAATTGTAAAAATACGCCAAATTTACCATGATCGCAATGCTGCCGAGAACAAATGTTCGTCAGGCAGATGGGCGTAGGTAGAAAAAAAGGGGGCGACCCCTCAAGGTCCCCCCCCTTTGAAGTCGAGAACTCGTTGCAAAATCGCTCCGAGCCCTTCGGGTCGCAAGAGCGTGTTACGCCGAGTCTGTATCAATTGATTGTATGCAAGCGACAGCCCGTGGGCTGACAGAATTTTTCTTCGTTTTCCGCGCGAACGCAGGTCTACCGGATGGACGCTTCACGGCTCGACAGCGCGTGGCCGGCACGGCATGGCGCGCGGCATGTTGTTCGATCTGGCCCGCCCCGCCCTCTTCGCGCTCGACCCCGAACGCGCCCATCGCTTGACGGTCAGGGCGCTGACCCTTGCTCCGCGCATGCGCCCGGCGCAGACCGGTCCGCTGGCGATCGATGTCGCTGGGCTGACCTTTCCTAATCCGCTCGGCATGGCAGCCGGCTTCGACAAGGATGCCGAGGTCCCCGACCAATTGCTCGGCCTTGGCTTCGGTTTTGCCGAGGTCGGCTCGATTACCCCGCGCCCCCAGGCTGGCAATCCCAAGCCGCGCCTGTTCCGCCTGGTCGAGGATCGCGCCGTCATCAACCGGATGGGCTTCAACAATGGCGGCGCAGAAGTGGCGCGCGACCGGTTGCAGCGCCGCGCGCGCCGCCCGGGCATCGTCGGGGTCAATGTGGGTGCCAATAAGGACAGCGAGGACCGCATCGCCGATTATGTGACGATGACGCGCATCATGGCGCCGCTGGCCTCATATCTCGCGGTCAACATCTCCAGCCCGAACACGCCCGGCCTGCGCGCCTTGCAGGACGAGAGTGCGCTGGCAGGACTGCTCGACGCGGTCATCGAGGCGCGCGGGCCCAGCGGGCCCCCGGTGTTTCTCAAAGTGGCACCCGACCTCGAACCGGCAGATATCGACGCGATCGCGCGAATCGCGATCGAGCGGCAGCTGGGCGCGCTGATCGTCTCGAATACGACCATCTCTCGCCCCCAGCTGGCTTCGCCCCACGCAGGCGAGGCGGGCGGATTGTCGGGCGCGCCCCTGCGTGATCTCGCACAGCAGCGATTGCGCGACTTCCGCACGGCCACCGGCGGGTCGATTCCACTGGTCGGGGTGGGCGGAATTGCCAGCGCGGAGGACGCCTGGGCGCGTATCCGGGCAGGCGCGAGCTTGGTCCAGCTCTACAGCGCGATGGTTTACGGCGGGCCGGGCCTGCCGCGGCGGATCCTGCGCGGGCTCGAAGAGCTTATGCGACTTGATGGTTTCGCTTCGATTGCCGAAGCGGTCGGAAGTGAATAGCGTCGCCGCGATGAACAAGGTCTTCTCCGCTTCGCTGCTGGCGCTCTCGCTCGTCGGCTGTTCCGCCACCCCGCCTCTCGCTTCTTCGCCCGCCGAACCGGTTCCGACCTTCGCGGGTGCGGTCTCGGCAGCGGATCCGCGCGCGCAGGCGGCGGGCGAAGCTATGCTCGCGCGCGGCGGGAGTGCGACCGATGCCGCGATCGCCGTGATGCTGGCGCTGACCGTCGTCGAACCGCAAAGCTCGGGGATCGGCGGCGGCGGCTTCATGGTCCGGGGCGGCGCCGATGGCACGGTAGGCACATTCGACGGCCGCGAAACCGCCCCGGCAGGCGCCACACCCGAATGGTTCTTCAACGAAGACGGCACGCTGCCCCCGCGCGGCGAGTCGGTACGCAGCGGGCTTTCGGTGGGGGTCCCGGGTAGTATCGCGCTGGCGGCCAAGGCACATGCCGCGCATGGCACGCTGGCCTGGGCCGAGCTGTTCGAACCCGCCATCCGCCTGGCCCGCGAAGGCTTCGACATGAATGCGCGCCTCAACGGCATGCTCGAGAGCGCAAGGAACCGCTCGGCGTATACTGCCGAGGCACGGGCGCTGTTCTTCGATGCGCAGGGTAATCCGCTGCCGGTCGGCACGCGGGTCGCCAACGAGCGGCTGGCGCAGACCTTCGAGACCATCGCTGCGGCGGGACCATCGGCGTTCTACAGCGGATCTCTGGCGCGCGAAATCGCCGCGACCGTCGCGGCAGACACGCCGCGCGAAAGGGCGATGACCTATGCGGACATCACTGGTTACGAAGCCAAGCTGCGCGACGCCGTGTGCGGCACCTATCGCGCTTATCGCGTGTGCACGATGGGCCCGCCCACTTCGGGCGGTGTCGCGGTGCTACAGATGCTCGGCCAGCTCGAACGGTTCGACCTTGCCGAACTGGGCCTGCGCAATCCGGTCACCTGGCATCTGTTCGTCGAATCGCAGCGGCTCGCCTATGCCGATCGCGAACTTTACCTGGCGGATAGCGATTACGTTTCGGTACCGGTCGCGGGGCTGGTCGAGCCCGGCTATCTCGCCGCGCGCAGCGCGCTGATCGGCGAGGGGAGCACGCTTTCCGAAGTCGCCGCCGGCGTCCCTGCTGGCGCACCGGCAGCGCTGGCCGATGGCGATGAGCCCGAGGAACACGGCACCTCGCATTTCGCCGTGGTCGATGCCGAGCGCACCATGATCAGCTATACCTCGACCATCGAGGGGGCTTTCGGGTCCGGCCTGATGGCAGGCGGCTTTTTCCTCAATAACGAGCTGACCGATTTCAGCCGCTCGCCAACCGTCGACGGCAGACTGGTCGCGAACCGGGTCGAAGGGGGCAAGCGCCCGCGCAGTTCGATGGCGCCGGTGGTGGTCTGGGATCCGACGGGCGAACCCTTCCTCGCGGTCGGCGCAGCAGGTGGCAGCACCATCCCGGTACAGACCGCGCGCAGCATCATCGGAGCGATCGACTTCGGCCTGTCGACGGAAGAGATACTTGGCCTTCCCTTCATCATGGCCTTCGGCGACCGCCTCCTGCTCGAGCAAGGCACCTGGCTCGAAGAGCAGGCCTCGGCCTTCGAGGCGCTGGGCCACACCGACGTGCTGGTCCGCGAGGCGCCGGTCAAGGGCGGCGCGGTCCTGCGTGGCCCATCGGGCTGGGTCAGCGCGCGCGATCCGCGGCTTGCCGGACAGATCGAGATACCGTGACCCCGCCGGGTCGCTTGCCGTGTGGCGGGAGGCAGCCTAAGTCCTCGCCAAGAACTGGGTTACAACAAGAACAAGATCGCTGAGGAGCCTGCCGTGCTGTCGGACATCGATTCCGCCAACAATCTCGTCGAACTCTTCCTCAAACGCGCGGACGAGAAGGGCGACTTGCCCTTCCTCGGGGCGAAGAAGGATGGCAGCTGGCAGACGATCAGCTGGCGTGAAACCGCGGAACGGGTCTGCCTCCTTGCGGAAAATTTGCGCAGACTGGGCCTCAAGGAAGGCGACCGCGTGTGCCTCGTATCCGAGAACCGCCCCGAATGGTGCATCGCCGACCTCGCGGTAATGGCTGCAGGCTGCATCACCGTGCCGGCCTACATCACCAATACCGAGCGCGACCACGTCCACATCCTCGACAATTCGGGGGCCAAGGCGGTGATCGTGTCGACCGAGAAGCTGCTCCGGCCGCTGCATGGTGCCTTGCAGGCCTCGGGCATTGCCGAACATGTTATCGGCATCGACGATCTCCATCGCCAGCAATCGGGCAGCTTCACCTTCCATATGTGGGACAAGATGCTCGAGGGTGATGCCGCGGCGGCGCGCAAGGCGGTGACCGAGCGGATGGCAAAGGTCGGACGCGGCGATACGGCGTGCATCATCTACACCAGCGGCACCGGCGGGGCCCCGCGCGGGGTGCTGCAGCACCATGGCGCAATCCTGTGCAATGCCGCGGGCGCCGCGGAAATCCTGATCGAGGATTTCGGCATCGTGCAGGACGAGCGGTTCCTTTCCTTCCTGCCGCTCAGCCACGCCTATGAGCATACCGGCGGGCAGTTCCTCCCGATCAGCGTCGGCGCGCAGATTTTTTATTCCGAGGGCCTCGAAAAGCTCGCCAGCAATATCGAGGAAACGCGGCCGACCATCATGGTCGTGGTCCCGCGGCTGTTCGAAGTGCTGCGCACGCGGATCATGAAGCAGGTCCACAAGCAGGGCGGCCTTGCCGAGAAGCTGATGAACACTGCGCTGGAGGTCGGCGAACGTCGCGCCGCGGGCCAGCCCAAGTTCGGCGACAAGCTCAAGGATCTGGCGGTCGCACGCCTGCTGCGGCCCAAAATCCGCCAGCGGTTCGGCGGCAGGATCAAGGCGATGGTATCGGGCGGTGCGCCGCTCAACCCCGAAGTCGGCATCTTCTTCGAAGCCATGGGGCTGACGATGTTGCAGGGTTACGGGCAGACCGAAGCCGGTCCGGTGATCAGCTGCAATCGCCCGGCAGCGGGGATCGCGATGCATTCGGTCGGTCCGGCAATGCGCGGTGTCGAATTGAAGATTGCCGACGACGGCGAAGTCCTCGTGCGCGGCGAACTCGTCATGCATGGCTATTGGCAGAACGAAAGCGAGACCCAGCGCACGATCCAGGACGGCTGGCTGCATACCGGCGATATCGGCCACCTCGACGACCGGGGCCGGATCGTCATCACTGACCGCAAGAAGGACATGATCGTCAACGACAAGGGCGACAACATCGCCCCGCAGAAGGTCGAGGGCATGCTGACGCTGCAACCCGAGATCGGCCAGGCGATGGTGGCGGGCGACCGCAAGCCCTATATCGTCGGCCTGATCGTCCCCGATGCCGAATGGACGCTTGAATGGTGCCGTGCGCAGGGGAAACAGTTCGACTGCAAGCAATTGCAGGAACTGCCCGAGTATCGCAACGCGGTGCGCGCCGCGATCGACCGGGTGAACAAGGATCTATCGGTGGTCGAAAAGGTACGCCAGTTCGCCTTTGCCGACGAGCCGTTCACGATCGAAAACGAGGAAATGACCCCCTCGATGAAGATCCGCCGCCACAAGATCCGCGATCGCTACGGCGACCATCTGGCGAAGCTGTACCGCAGCTAGGACCGCGGACTGTAGCGGTGGCGTGAAGAGGGCCTAGGCGACCGCTTCCTCGATATATTCCGGGAAGAAACTTGGCGCACGGTCGCTCCAGCCGGGGGCGGTCGCGGCAGCTTCGCTCAGGCTCTGGAGCAGCATCTTGCGGCGATCGGGGCGGATCTGCGGCAGGGCGGCGGCGGCGCAAAAGGCGCTGGGCAGCCACGGCCGTGCGGCGGCGGAGATCAGCCGTTCATAGAGAAAGCGAAAGGCGGAAAAGCTGTCGATCCGCTCCTGCGCCAGATCGAAAGCGGCAACGCGGGTCAGCTTGCCGACAAAGCCCTCGACACTGTCGAAGCCCGAGTGTTCGGGGATCGACTGGCGCAGCGCCTTCAGCTCCTGATAGGCGACATACTGGCTGCGGATCGCGGCGTTCTCGCCCGGGTTGCGCCCCCAGATGCGAAAGGCATCGCAGCGTCCCAGCCCGATATCGAGACTGCGGCGGATATAGCGCTGCTCGGCGGCGGTCAGCCCGGCGAATTCGCGCATTTCGGCAATGGTCAGTGATGCGGTACCCGTAACGGCCATGATCGGCACTCCCCTGTCACGAGGCCGACTATCTCCGAAGATGGTTAATATTTTTTCCGCACCCCGGCGCAGCCTCCGGGACTCGCCCCTGTGTTAGATCAGCCCCGCCAACGGGCTGCTGGGGTCGGCATATTTGCGCGTCCCCATCCGGCCGGCGAGATAGGCATCGCGCCCGGCCTCCACGGCCAGCTTCATTGCGCGCGCCATGCGGAGCGGGTCCTTGGCCTCGGCGATGGCTGTGTTCATCAACACCCCGTCGCAGCCCAGTTCCATGGCGACAGCAGCATCCGAAGCGGTGCCGACCCCGGCATCGACCAGTACGGGCACGCTGGCGCCTTCCTTGATCAGCCGGATTGTGACGCGGTTCTGGATACCGAGCCCCGAGCCGATCGGCGCGCCCAGCGGCATGACTGCGACCGCGCCTGCATCCTCGAGCTGCTTGGCCGCAATCGGGTCGTCGACGCAGTAGACCATCGGCAGGAAGCCTTCCTTGGCCAGCGTCTCGGTCGCGACCAATGTCTCGCGCATATCGGGATAGAGCGTGCGCGCTTCGCCGAGCACCTCCAGCTTGACGAGATCCCAGCCGCCCGCTTCGCGCGCCAGCCGTAGCGTGCGGATCGCCTCGTCCGCGGTGAAGCAGCCCGCCGTATTGGGCAGGTAAGTGACTTTCTTGGGATCGATGTAATCGGTCAGCATGGGCGCATTGGGATCGCTGACATTGACCCGGCGCACCGCCACGGTGACGATTTCCGCACCCGAGGCTTCGAGTGCTGCCGCATTCTGTTCGAAATCGCGATATTTGCCGGTGCCGACGATTAGCCGGCTGCGGAAAGTCCGTCCGGCAACGGTCCAGCTATCATCGTCCTGGCCGCCGCCGACGAAATGGACGATTTCCAGCGTATCGCCATCGCTGATGGGATGCTGGCCAAGTTCGCTGCGCGGGGCGATGGTGCCATTGTGCTCGACCGCGACCTTCGCCGGGTCGAGTTCAAGTTCGCGCACGAGATCGGCGATAGTGGCGGCGGCAGTACGGCGGGTCTCGCCATTGACGGTCAGGGCAATCATGCGCCCGACTTAGTCGCCCGCGCGCTCCTTGCAAGCCGCGGAATGCACATGGCGCAGGTTGAGGATGTGCCCCAGCGATACCAGCGCGACGCCAATGATGGTCAGCACCGCTTCCTTCACGCCATGCGGTACGGCCAGCGCCGCGCCCATGAAGGTCAGCCCGGTCATTGCGACCACAAAGGGGGCTGCAACACGGTGACGCAAGGCGCCCCAGCCGATCGCGACGCCTGCGATCAGCGTGGCGATGAGCAGCCCCGCACGGTGGATATCGGGCGAAAGGAACAGCTCCCCGCCAAGGCCGAGACCTGACACCAGGACAATCGAAAGCAGGCAATGGATCGCACATGCACCCGAGAGCAGGATCCCCGCCCGGTCGAGCCTCCGACGAATCGGCGAGATGGCACGTTGCAACATGCGAGGCCAGATATGTTATGGTGTATCTTCTTGCAAGCAAAACCGGCGGGTGACGGTCGCATCGCGTCGGTTGCGGCAACCGGGCTGCCGCTTGCCCGATTTGCACTTGCGCCAGCCGCGCCTGCAAACCACAGACGATGCCATGTCCGAGAAGAGCAAGCAGGCGCGGCCGATCGCGCTGGCCAACTGGCTGATGATCGTCGCCGTCATGGTCGTGGTGATGGTGGCCGTGGGCGGGATCACCCGGCTGACCGAGAGCGGGTTGTCGATCGCCCAGTGGAAACCGATCACCGGGGCCATCCCCCCCTTGTCGGACAGCGCGTGGCAGGCCGAATTCGAACTCTATAAGGCCACGGGCGAGTATCGGAACGTGACCGGCCCTGCAGGAATGGACCTTGCGGCTTTCAAGTTCATCTTCTTCTGGGAGTGGTTTCACCGGCTGCTTGGCCGGTTGATCGGGCTGGCCTTTGCCCTGCCCCTGGCATGGTTCTGGATCCGCGACGCGATCCCGCAGGGCTACAAGTGGCGGCTGGTTGCGCTGCTTGCGCTGGGCGGGCTGCAGGGCGTCTTCGGCTGGTTCATGGTCCGCAGCGGGCTCGCCGGGACAATGACCGATGTGAGCCATTTCTGGCTTTCGATTCATTTGCTGACCGCGCTGTTCACGCTCGGCGGGTTGGTCTGGACCGCGCTCGATCTTCGCCGCCTGGCCGCTGGCAGCGGTGGTCCCGCGCGCTGGACCGTCACCGCGAGCTGGGTGGGCGCAATCCTTTTCGTTCAACTGCTGCTCGGCGCGTGGGTCGCGGGACTCAATGCGGGGCTCGCCTCCGATAGCTGGCCGCTGATGCAGGGTGGGCTGGTGCCGGAGTATGACACCAGTGGCGGTTTCCTTCGCGCCGTGACCCACGATCTCTACCTGGTCCACTTCCTGCACCGCTGGTGGGCCTGGGCGGCGGTCGCTGCGCTGATCGTCATGGCGCGCAGGGTAAAGCCGCTCATGCGCCGCGCCTCGGTGGCGATCCATATCGCCTTCGGAACGCAGATCGTACTCGGGATCGCGACCGTATGGACGGGCGTCGCGCTATGGGTGGCCGTTGCGCACCAGATCGTCGGCGCGCTGCTGGTCGCGAGCTTCGCCTGGGGTGCGCATGTGCTGGGGCGAAAGACCCACGCGGCCTGACCTGGCTCCCGCGACCTCGAGGCTTCCGGCCGCGCACGGCGCGAGAGCTTGCGCGCCGTTCGAAGCCCCGTAATACTGCTGGTATCGGGGGTGGGCGATGAAGGCGGATAACAGGCGCGGCGTGCTGAGGCTTTTCGGTCTGGCAGCGATCCTGCCCGTCCTCGGCCACCCGACCGCCGTATGGGCGGCGAGCCGTTCCATAAGCATCCCGACCCGCCCGTTCCTGCTGCGCCGGGAGCTGGAACGCGGCCTGGCCCGCGGAGCATCGCTGCTGGTGACCCGCGAATGGAAGGGACAGTTTGAAAGCATCGCCGGGCAAACCCGCGTTACGGGCGAACAGGTCTCCTGTACGGTTGACGCGCCTGCAGTGCTCGAGCCCATTGCCGCAGTCGAACGCGACCGCCGCTCGCCCGGGCCCTTCCCCGCGCGTCTGGATAGCCGCGGACGGATGGTCGGGAGCCAGCCGGTGAATACGGAGGGCACCGCGGCCGCAGTGCAGGCAGCGATCGGGGTGCTTGAGCAATCGGGCAAGTCCGCCGCCGAGATGCAGGAAGCGAAGCTCTATCTCGCCCAGCTTGCCAAGACTGCCGGAACGATTATCGGCACCACTCCGCCGGACCTGTTTTTTCCCGTGACCGGTGAAGCCCGCGATTCGCGGGAACTGCCGCTGCCCGGCGGGCTGACGGGTGAGTTCTCGGTCGAGCTTGAGGCCAGCGCGACGACGGGCGGACTGCTCGAGCGGTTCGAGCGCCGGATCACTACCCGCATTGCCGAAGATGTGCGGCTTTCGCGCGAAACCTGGAGCCTTTCGCTTGCCTGAAATTCGTTGGGGTTGTATTTTACCCCACGCAAGATGCGCAGAAACGCTTGACTGACAGGCCATCCAGCGCCATTTGCCGCGCGCTTCGCGGGTTCATTCGCATGGATTCGCCGATTGGCGCCGATGCCCCCACGGGCATGGCACGAACACTAGGAACGGAAACCAGCCATGAAGGCTCTTACGAAGACCACCCGGTCGATCAAGCCGGCCGAGGTCGAAAAGAAGTGGCACATCATCGACGCCGAGAATCTCGTCGTCGGTCGTGTCGCGGCGATCATCGCCAACCACCTGCGCGGCAAGCACAAGCCGAGCTACACCCCGCATGTCGATTGCGGCGACCATGTCGTCGTGATCAACGCGGACAAGGTGAAGTTCACCGGCAAGAAGCTTAACGACAAGATCTATTACAAGCATACCGGCCACCCCGGCGGCATCAAGGAAACCACTCCGGCCAAGGTGCTGGAAGGCAAGTTTCCCGAGCGCGTGCTCGAAAAGGCTGTCGAGCGCATGATCCCGCGTGGCCCGCTTGGCCGTGCGCAGATGCGCGCGCTGCACGTATTCGCCGGCACCGAGCATCCCTATGACGGCCAGAAGCCCGAAAAGCTCGACGTTGCCTCGATGAACCGCAAGAACAAGGTTGTCGCATAATGGTCGACGAAACCAAGAACGAAACCGTCTCGGATCTCGCCGATCTGAAGGACATCGCCGGTGACGCGCCCGAGGGCGACGCAGCCCAGATCGCTGAAACCGCCCAGGTTCCGCTGCGCGAGCAGGAGCTCGACAAGCAGGGCCGTGCCTACGCTACCGGTCGCCGCAAGGACGCCACTGCGCGCGTCTGGCTCAAGCCCGGCAGCGGCAAGGTCACTGTCAACGGCAAAGACCAGGAAGTGTATTTCGCACGTCCGACGCTGCGCCTGATCATCGACCAGCCTTTCGCCATCACCGAGCGCCAGGAACAGTACGACGTTGTCGCCACCGTGCGCGGCGGCGGCCTCTCGGGCCAGGCCGGTGCGGTCAAGCACGGCATTTCGCAGGCGCTCACCAAATACGAGCCCGCGCTGCGCAGCACGGTCAAGGCGGCAGGCTTCCTGACCCGCGACAGCCGTGTTGTCGAGCGTAAGAAGTACGGCCGCGCCAAGGCCCGCCGTAGCTTCCAGTTCTCGAAGCGCTAAACGCGAAACGATCTATCAGATCACCAAGGAGGGCGGTTCCGCGAGGAGCCGCCCTTCTTCGTTTGTAGCGCCCTCAGCGCTGGAGCAGCATGATGCCCCAGGCCAGCGCGGTTCCGCCGAGGAACAGCGGCCACGACCACCACAGGTCGAACTGGTAAATCTCGGCGCGGAAAATCTGGAGTTGGCCGCCTTTCGATCCTTGGGAACCGATCGCCAGCGCCACCACGAGGGTCAGAACGGCGCCCAGGGGCATTGCCTTTACGAGTTCCATAACTCTGCTTCCTCCGGTCAATCGCCGCAGAGGATAGGGTCAGATCATTGTTGGACCGGTGCCGAAATTGCTTAGCCGGGCTGGTTAATGCACCGGCGGATCGGTCCGCGGAATTTGACGCACCGGTGCGACGGCCTCTCCCGGTCCCCGTGGCGGCAGCGCGTTTTCCGGCACGTCGTCGATCTGCATATCGGATGTTTCGACATGCTGAAGATTGCGCACGCACACGGTTAGCTGCGCCCCGTCCCAGGTGATCTCGTTGAAACTCGGCGGGGTCGAGCGCGTGCGCTGCGACAGAGTGCCCGCACCGATCATCCGCACCGGACCCTCGCTCGTGTCTTCCATGATATCGAACGCGTCATGGACATGACCCGAGAGGACGCCCTCGACCTTGCGCCTAGCGAGCTCGCGCAGCGCGCGGTCGCCATGCTTGGTCAGCGCGGTCCCCTGCGTGCCGACTTCGCGCAAGGGATGATGGACGGCCACCAGTGCGCGCGTTCCTTTGGGCAGCGCATCGAGCGCGGCCAGGCACCGGTCGAGCGAGCGCTGGCTCACCCAGCCCTTCGACCAGTTGAGACGCGGCTGCATCCGCACGGCAGTCTTGAGCGGGACGATCGCCAGCGCACCGAGGTCGAGTTCCTTTTCGACCTTCTCCTTCATCCCGTGAAACCGCTTGTACGGCTCAAAGAAGCGTTCGATGAGGTTGAAATAGGGCAGGTCGTGATTGCCTACCTCCACGGTAACGGGGGCATCGAGTTCATTGATCCAATGCGTCGCAGCCGCGAATTCGCGGTGCCGTGCGCGCATGGTGAGGTCGCCGGTAATCGCCACCGCGTCGGGGCGCTTTTCGGCAATCTCCTGCTTCACCCAATCGAGCGCGCGGTTGTTTTCGAGCCCGAAATGGATGTCGGAAAGATGGAATATCCGGCGGATGTCAGAAGCCATGCGCGGTCGCTAGCAGATCGACCGGGCAGTCTTCCACCGTGAATTCGGCCCGCGTTTCCAAAGTGGCCGGTTCGCCGTCGATAAGCACTTCGACCGGCTCGCCCGCGCAGTTCTCGATCACCAGCCGATCGAGCAGGCCGAGCCGCTCATGCGGGCCGTCGCGGAAACTGCGCCGCAACAACGCCCAGCTTTGCTGGAGGAATTCTCCGGCGTTTTCGATCCGGTAGCCATCGACCTGCATGCCGCGGTGGCTCGGGGTCAGCTCGATCAGCGGATAGCCATCGTCCTGGCCGATCGCCGGTTCGACCATCCGTACGCGCGACCCGCCCGTCGTTTCGGCCAGTGCCTCGCCGGCGCCCTGAGCAAGGCCGGCAACATCGAAGTCGCGCATCGCTTCGCGTACCTCGGCCCAGGCGGTTCCGGGCCCGACCAGGACACCGGCATGGGCCCTTCCCGCAGGCAGCAGGCCATTTTCGGACGGACGGGCCGAAACGCGCCACTGGCGATGCGCTCGAGGATAGCGTCATATTCGGTATCGGCCCCGTGAAGCCGGGCGCTCAGAAGGTTCATTGTCCCCCCCGGCAGGACCAGCACTTCGCCGCTCCAGCCCGTCACCGCCTCGATTACTGCATTCAGGGTACCGTCTCCGGTGAAGACGATCAGACGGTCTACATCCGCGTCCTGCAACACGGTGCGGTTAGGAAGTTCCTCGGCAGGAAAGGCGATCGTCTTCTCGGCGGGCATGCCGTATTCGGCGAGCGAGCGTTCAAGCGCGACCAGTGCGGCTTCGCTATTGCTGCCGCTGCGCGAATTGACGATCAGCCATGTTTTCCGCGGAGCCATGTCGTTCAAGCGCCAGATCGCGTCTGCGGTTCCCGCGCTCAGATCCGGCCATTCAGCAACAGCCATGCGGTCGTGCCATTAAGCAGGCTGTAGATCGCATACCCCCAGGCCGCAGCCGGCCATTCGTGCGCCACCAGCAGCATCGCCATCAGCAGCACGAAAAACTCGAACGCCAGCGAAACGCGCCCGCCGTCCGCGCGAAAGGCGGCCGGCAGCGTGTCGAGCAGTGGGTGGTTCGACTCGAGAACCGCCTTGTGGACCGCGAAATTTATTATCCCGAGGATGAAGAGGATGCTCAGCAACATAAGACGAGCGTCCTACGCCCGTCGCCTGCCGATTGCCAAATGCCATTGGTCGGTCGTTTTGCAGCGCCCGTCCATTGCCCTCGCCATCCGTCGAAGCCCGCGTGTGATTACAGATGTAGCCATGTAATACAGTTGGTGCGGCGGGCCTCTCCCCCTCAATTGATCGGGGTCCGCCGCAAACCTGGAGATGGAACTATGAACAAGACCCTTGCCACGCTCGCCGCCGCCGGCCTCGCACTCACCGCAACCGTCGCGCAGGCCGAAAATGTCAATGTGACCTACAGCGATCTCAACCTGAGCACCGTCGCCGGCCAGAAGGAGTTGTCGCAGCGCATCGATCGCGTCGCACGCGAAGTCTGCGGCTACGGCGCAGCGCGCACGGGCACCCGACTGCCCGACCGCGCCGCGCGCGAATGTTACGAAATGGCCAAGGCACAGGCAGGCGAGCAAGTCGCGGCCCGTGTCGACGAACAGGCCATGGGCGGCTGATACATCAGCCTGCCCGACTTCGGACCCCGGCCGGTTGCAGTCCCCCGGTCGGGGTCCTTTTTTATGCGTTTCAAATGTGACGGGCTCTAGCGGCCCGCCATCGCCTTGACCTTGGGCAGATAGGTCCGACCGATGCGCAGCGCCTCGCCATCCTCGAGTTCGACCGACCACACGCCGAGCCCATCGTGCCGCAGGCCGGTGATGCGATCCTTGCGCAGGATCGTCGAGCGATGGATGCGGATGAATCGCGAAGGATCCAGCCGCTTTTCGAGCCCGGCGATGGTCTGCAGCAACAGATAGGTCCGCGCTGCGTCATCTGCGCCGACATGCAGGCGGACATAATCGCGCTCGGCATCGATCTGGCCAACTTCGGAAGTGGCGATGCGGATGAGCTCGGAGCGGTGCGGGATCCACAGTTCCTCGAGCCACGCGCTTTCGGACGCTTCACCGTCACCGCGCCGGGCGATGGCGCGCGATACCGCGCGTTCGAGCCGTTCGGGTTTGACCGGTTTGAGCACGTAATCGACCGCATCGAGATCGAAGGCCTCGACCGCGTAATTGTCATGTGCGGTGACGAAGACCACCGCCGGGCGCTCCGCCTTTTGCGCCAGTGACTTGGCTACCGAAATACCATCGACTTCGGGCATGGTCATGTCGAGCAGGATCAGATCGGGCTGCAACGCATCGACTAGGCGCAACGCCTGCGCTCCGTCGCTTGCCGTCCCGACGACGCGCAGTTGGGGAATTTTCGAACAGATGACCTGCATCCGTTCCACCGCCAGCGGTTCGTCATCGACGATCAGGGTCTTGAGCGTCTCGCCCACTTCCTCAGCCATGTTTCACCATCGGTAGTCTCAATTCGGTTTCATAGCCGGTAAGCGCGGGCCCCGAAACGATCGTCGCGCTATTGCCGAAGCGCGCTTCGAGCCGGTCGCGGACATTGGCGAGACCGATGCCGAAGCCATGTTCGCCTGCGGTGCCGGGTCCATCGTCGCTCACGGTCAGGACCAGCCGGCCATATTCCTCGCGCGCGGCGATCGTGATCGTCACCGGCTTGCGCGATGCGGATACCCCATATTTGACCGAATTCTCGACCAGCGGCTGGAGGATCATCCCCGGCACCTGATATCTGGCCAGTTCGGGCGGCAAGTCGACCTTTATCCTCAGCCGTTCGGGGAAACGCACCGCTTCGATTGCGAGATAGTGCTCCTGCAGGTCGATCTCGTCCTCGAGGCTGACGTCGCCGGTCGGATGGTCCGCCAAGCTGTGGCGATAGAAGCGCGAAATCGTCTGGATCATCTGTTCGGCCCGGTCCGCCTTACCGGTCATCACCAGCGCCGACAGCGAATTGAGCGTGTTGAACAGGAAGTGCGGATTGACCTGATAGCGCAGCGATCGCAGTTCCGCCGCCTTGGCCGCCGTGCGGAAGCGTTCGCCGCGCCGCTCGGCCGCGCGTGCCTGCGCACCGGCCAGCAGGGCAAGAAACAGCGACGCCCAGGCCAGCAGGATGAAATAGCGTCCGATCGCGAAGTCGAAGGTCATCTTCCACTGGTCGAGTGCGGTCGGAGCGGGCGAGATAAGCACGCTTTGCGGAACGGCCTCTTCGGCCTGCTCGACATCTTCGCCCATCTTCGTGCGGGGCAGGTCGATGAGGAGATTGCCGGCATCGTCGCGGCGCAGGGCAATACCGCGCTCTTTGCCCATCTGCTCCTCGACCTTGGCTTCGATCGAACTGAATATCCAGCGGTTCGCTTGGGCGATCATGATCGCACCGGGCATCGCGACAACCAGCGTGACCGCAATCTTGATGCCAAGCGACCGGTTCTCGACCACCCGCAGGACGAGCCAAAGAAGCCCGGTCATGGCCACGCCGACAACGCAAACCAATGCGCGCCGCCATAGCAGCTCATCCTGGAACTCGAGCCCGACGACCACGCCGCGCAAGGTGATCAGGAGGAAATAGCACAGCCACACCCCCACCATGGAGGCGAGGACGACCTTGCCGGACAGGCGCTCGCTTTCGGGATTCATCTGGCGTTCATCGATTGGCACGGTTTGCGATGTGCCCCTTCGCGCCCGCAAATGCCAGCGCGGCGGTCGAACAGGCTCTGCGGTTGGTCGAGCGGCCGTTATTCCGCAGGTTCGAGATTTCCAGCAGCAATGCGGCGTCGCCATTCGGCAGGCGCGAGCGTGTGGACATTGTTGCCGGCCGCATCGACCGCGACCGTTACGGGCATGTCCTGGACCTCGAATTCGTAGATCGCTTCCATCCCCAGATCCTCGAAAGCCACCACCTCAGCGCCCTTGATCGCGCGGCTGACGAGATAGGCCGCCCCGCCGGTCGCCATGAGGTAGGCGACCTTGAACCGGCTGATTACTTCGACCGCATCGTGGCCGCGCTCGGCCTTGCCGATCATCGCGAGCAGCCCGAGGTCGAGCATCATATCGGTGAACTTGTCCATCCGCGTGGCGGTGGTGGGGCCTGCCGGACCGACGACTTCGCCCATTACTGGGTCGACCGGACCGACATAATATATCGCGCGCCCCTTGAACTCGACCGGTAGTTCCTCGCCCGCTTCGAGCATGTCCTTGATGCGTTTGTGAGCGGCATCGCGGCCGGTCAGCATCTTGCCCGACAGCAGCAGGCGGTCGCCATGGTTCCAGCTTTCCACTTCCGCCGGCGTCAGCGCGTCGAGATCGACACGCCGGGCAGCGCTGTCGGGTTGCCAGGTCACTTGCGGATAATCGTCCAGCTTGGGCGGCTCGAGATAGGCCGGACCCGAACCATCGAGCGTGAAATGCGCGTGGCGCGTGGCAGCGCAGTTGGGAATCATCGCCACGGGCTTGCCGGCGGCATGGCAGGGCGCATCGAGTATTTTCACGTCGAGGACCGTCGCCAGTCCGCCAAGACCCTGCGCACCGACGCCCATGGCATTGACCGCATCGAAGATATCGATGCGCAATTGCTCGATATCGCTCTGCGCGCCGCGCTGCTTGAGCTGGCCCATGTCGATCGGATCCATCAGGCTCTGCTTCGCCAGCTTCACGCAATGCTCCGCGGTGCCGCCAATGCCGATGCCCAGCATTCCCGGCGGGCACCAACCTGCACCCATCGAGGGAATCTGTTCGAGCACCCAGTCGACGATATTGTCGCTCGGGTTCATCATCTTGAACTTGGACTTGTTCTCGCTGCCCCCGCCCTTGGCGGCGACGTCAATATCCACCGTGCTGCCGGGCACCATCTCGACCGACAGGACGCAAGGCGTATTGTCGCGCGTGTTGCGCCGGGTGAAGGCGGGATCGGCAAGGATCGAGGCGCGCAGCTTGTTGTCGGGATGGTTGTAGGCGCGGCGCACCCCCTCGTCGACGACCTCCTGCAACGACCGCGTGCTGTCGAGCCGGCAGTTCATGCCCCATTTGACGAAGACGTTGACGATCCCGGTGTCCTGGCACAGCGGGCGGTGCCCCTCGGCGCACATCCGGCTGTTGGTGAGGATCTGCGCAATCGCATCCTTGGCGGCGGGGCCCTTCTCGGCCTCATAGGCCTCGCCCAGCGCACGGATATAGTCCATCGGATGGTAATAGGAGATATACTGGAGCGCGTCGGCAACGCTCTCGATCAGGTCGTTTTCACTGATGACGGTCATGTCGCTCATCGCCGCAAATTCCCATGTTGCAGATTTGCGCTCCCCGATAGTCAGGTTTGCCGCCATCGGTCAAAGCGCTTGGCCCGGAGAGGCCATACGCCTAAGGCAACCGGAGCTTGCATAAGCGTGTTATTGATGTAATACAGCTCGCGGAAATGACCATGACCCTGACCACCACCCGCCCCGACTACACGGCCGCCCGCAAGGCGATGATCGACAGCCAGCTGCGCACCAGCGGTGTCAACGACGGCTTCGTGCTCGAGCGCATGTCGAGCATCGCGCGCGAGGATTTCGTGCCCGAGGGGGCCAAGTCGATCGCCTATATGGACCGCGCGATCCGGCTCGAAAGCGGCGGGTTCCTGCCCGCCCCGCTGTTTCATGGTGCCATGCTCGCCGAAGCCCGGCCCAGCATGGATGACCGCGTGCTGGTGATCGATGGCGGCAGCGGCTACCTGCCCGCGCTGGTCGAACCGCTGGTCGGCAAGCTCGACACCGTCACGCCCGAGAAGGCGGCCAATGGCGCCAAGCGCGGCGATTACACGCTGGTGCTGGTCGACGGGGCCATCGAACATGCGCCCGCAGCGCTGGCCAAGCTGGTTGCCGAGGGCGGACGGATCGTAACCGGCATGGTCGAGCGCGGCGTCACCCGCCTCGCCACCGGCCGTAAATCGGGGAGCGCGCTGGCGCTGATCCCGCTTGCCGAAATGGGTATCCCGCGGCTTGGCGCATTCGACCGGCCGCAAAGCTGGAGTTTCTGAATGCGTCGCGGAGGGGTAGCACAGTTCTGGGTTCTGGGGGCGGGCGCAAGCGCGCTGGCTCTCGCTGTTCCGGCGCAGGCCGATACGCTGCAGGAGGCGCTGACCAACGCCTATCTGTACAATCCCACGCTGCTCGCCGCGCGCGCCAACCAGCGGGCGAATGACGAAAACGTCCAGATCCAGGAAGCCCCCGGCATTCCCAGCGTGAATGCCTCCGGCACCTATATCGAGTTCATCAAGAAGTCGCCCAACAGCTTCACTTCGCCCGACCGGACCCTCCAGATCGGTCCCGAGCTGACCGTTCCGGTTTATGCCGGCGGGGCGGTCAGGAACGCGGTCAAGGCGGCGGAAGAACGCGTCGCGGCGGGGCAGAACGATTTGCGCGCGACCGAGAGCGCAATTTTCAGTCAGGTCGTGGCCGCTTACATGGACGTGCTGCGCACGCAGGCGCTGGTCGCGCTCACCGCCAACCAGGTCGAATTCCTGACGGTCAATCTCCAGGCAACGAGCGACCGGTTCGAAATCGGCGACCTTACCCGTACCGATGTTGCCCAGTCGCAATCGCGGCTGGCGCTGGCGCAGGGCGATCTGCGCAATGCGCAGGCGAACCTGATCAATGCCCGCGAAACCTACATCCGGCTGGTGGGCGATGCGCCCGAGGATCTGCAGGCGCCGCCGCCGCTGCCCAACCTGCCGACCGATGTGGCCACGGCCGTCGATACGGCGCTGGCCAACAATCCCGACCTGCTGGCGGCGATGGAACGCGCAGATGCCGCGGGGTTCGACACCGAGGTCGCAGGCGCCGGTCGGCTGCCGCGCGTGTCGCTGTTCGCGGGCGCGACCTATACCGATTACTTCGACACGCTGGCCGGGGGCGCTCCCGGCATTACGCAGGAAGAAACGACGGCCAATGCGGGAGTGAACCTCAGCATTCCCATATTCCAGGGCGGGCTTCCCGCCGCACGCCAGCGGCAGGCGCAGGCCCGCGAGACCGCAGCGCTCGAACAGGTCATTGCCGCCGAACGCGAAACCATCGCCCAGGTACGCGCGGCCTGGTCGAGCTGGCAGGCATCGCTGGCCGTGATCGAAAGCAGCCAGATCGCGGTAGAGGCCGCCACGCTCAGCCTCGAAGGCGTGCGCGCGGAGAACTCGATCGGCAGCCGCCAGATACTCGATGTGCTCAATGCCGAACAGGAACTGCTCAGCGCGCAAGCGCAGTTGGTGACGGCGCGCCGCAACGCCTATGTCGCTGGCTTCAGCCTGCTGGCCGCGATGGGCCGCGCCGAAGCGCGCGACCTTGGGTTCCTGGGCGAGGGCGTACTCTATGATCCCGCAGCCAATTACGAGCGCGTGAAGGGCCGTGTGTGGGATTGGGACCGCGATCCCGAACCCGTCGCCGGCGCCACGAGCACTGTCGATGTCGCGACACCCGACGCCAGTGTTCCGGGAGAGGATGAAACGGGAACCGAATCAGGCTATTGAGCGCTGTACCGAATCGGGACGTACCGATTCGCCAACAGGGGCTTGAGTGACGATGCAGCAAACGGGTGAACCTTCGGTCGAGGAAATTCTCGACTCGATCAAAAAGGTGATCGCACGCGACAATCGCGAAGGCGCGATCCTCGAACGCCGTCGGCGCACGGCTGCCACGATGCGCGAAAGCCTTGCCGAACCCGCCGATTCCGAAGAAGCCGACGAAGTGCTCGAACTCGCCGAGGAAATCGCCCTCGATGACGAGCGGGACGAGGACGAAGCCGAAGACGATGCGCTCACCCGGGGCGACACGCGCGCGGCGATGAGCCAGAATTTCGCCGCGCTCGCCATGCTCGCCAAACCCGGCAAGCAGCCGCAGATCGTGCGTTCGGGTGAGACCTCGCTCGAGGGCCTGACGCGCGAAATGCTGCGCCCGATGCTGGCCCAATGGCTCGACGACAACCTGCCCGGCATGGTCGAGGATCTGGTCAAGGCCGAGATTGCACGGATTGCGGGCAAGCGCAGCTGAGCCTGCCGCGGTACATTTGACTGCAAAACTGAAAGCCCTGCGCAAGGCCGAGCAAGCGCTGGCCAAGACCGGCGGCGCCATTGCCGAACGGCAGATCTTCCTGTGTGGCATCTCCGAGAAGCAGAAGTGCTGCCGCCGCGACGAAGGCAAGCAGGCGTGGAACTACCTCAAGCGCCGGCTGAAGGAACTCGGACTGGTGGGCCGCGAGGGGACCATCCAACGGACCAAGGCCGATTGCCTGCAGGTATGCGAGGCGGGGCCCATCGCGGTCGTCTGGCCCGATAACGTGTGGTACCATTCGTGCCACCCCGAGGTACTCGAGGCGATCATCCAGCGTCATCTGATCGGCGGCGTACCGGTCGAGGAATACCGTCTCAGACCAGCCGACTAGTCGTCGTCGCGGAGCGGGTCTTCGATGGCTTCGTCATGGCCGGTTCCCGAGGACAGGAACACCAGTCCCATCAGCGCGCTGGTCAGCAGCATGGTAAAGCCGACGCCGAGCGCGACGGCGATGTAGAAGTGGATCGACACTTCCTCGGCGCCGTGGCGGTACAGCAGTGCCATCGCAATCGCGACCACGCCGACCGTCAGCAGGAACATGAAGCGCATGATCCGCCGATAGCGCGCCCAGGCAAAGGCCGCGCTTTCGGGATCGTCCAAGGGAGATTTATGCGCCATCGCCAGCGCACATGGCGGGCCTGCGCACCAGTTTCAACGCCGGGGTGCTGGACGATTCGCTTTTTGCAGGTGAAGATGGCATTCTGGCAGCAGCAAAGCGGTGGAGATGGCGCATGGAAATCGGCAGTCTGATCGAAGGGCGGGCGAACTCCGAGATCATCTCCTGCAATGTCGATACGCCCGTACGCGAAGCGGTTGCGCTGCTGGCCTCGAAGCGTATCGGCGCGGTCCCGGTGGTCGAAGCCGGGAAGGTGGTCGGGATTTTTTCCGAACGCGACGTAATCTATCGCCTGGCCGATGAAGGCGATGCCTGCCTGTCACGGCCGCTGGGCGAGGTCATGACCGCGCCCGCAATCACCGTGCAGCGCACGACCTCGGTGCTCGAAGCGCTGGCGCTGATGACCCGGCGGCGGATCCGCCACTTGCCGGTGGTCGAAGGCGAGGCGATGTGCGGCTTCATTTCGATCGGCGATCTGGTCAAGGCGCGGCTCGACGAGATCGAACACGAGGCTGAAGCCATGCGCGCTTACATCCAGACCGCTTGAGACTGGGCTCGCGCCTCCCTACATCGCTGGCATGATCAATTCCCCCACCCTCACCGATGCCGCGGTGGCCCGTATCGCCGCGATCGCCGAGAAGCAGGCCAAGCCGGCCATCCTCCGCCTCTCGGTCGAGGGGGGCGGTTGTTCGGGCTTCCAGTACAAGTTCGGCCTCGCCGATGCGGCTGAAAGCGACGATGCGATCAGCGAGAAGGACGGGGTCAAGCTGCTCGTCGATCCTGTCAGCCTCGATCTCGTCGCGGGTAGCACCGTCGATTTCGTCGAATCGCTGGGCGGCGCGGCCTTCCGCGTTGAAAACCCGCAGGCCGCGGCAGGCTGCGGTTGCGGGTCGAGCTTCGGCATCTAGACATCCTGCAGGGGCCGGACCGGCCCTTCACGCACCGCAGCGAAGGCACGGGGCTTGGCGCTGGCCAACCGCCTGCCGAGGCCATAAGAACGCCCGCATGCGTATCGCCAGCTTCAACATCAACGGGATCAAGGCGCGCCTGCCGCGTCTGATAGAATGGCTCGAGGAAACCCGGCCCACCGTCGCCTGCCTGCAGGAAATCAAGACGATGGACGAAGGCTTCCCCGCCGAGGAGTTCGAGAGCATCGGCTACAAGGCCATCTGGCATGGTCAGAAAAGCTTCAACGGCGTCGCTATCCTCGCCGACGGGGTTGAACCGCTGGAGACCCAGCGCGGCCTGCCCGGCGATCCCGAAGACGAACAATCACGCTATCTCGAGGCGGACGTGAACGGCGTCCGCGTGGCGTCGATCTACCTGCCCAATGGCAACCCGCAACCGGGGCCGAAATTCGATTACAAGCTGGCCTGGATGAAGCGGCTGCGCGCGCATGCGGCCACGCTGTGGGCGCAGGAAATCCCGACCGCGCTGGTCGGCGATTACAATGTCATCCCCGAAGACAAGGATGTCTGGTCGGTGCGCGCGATGGCGAGCGACGCGCTGATGCAGCCCGAATCGCGCGATGCCTATGCTCGGCTGCTGGGCGATGGCTGGACCGACGCGCTCGATACGCTCAATCCGCGCGGGGGCGTGTGGACCTATTGGGACTATCAGGCGGGCGCATGGCAGCGCGACCACGGGTTCCGCATCGATCACCTGCTGCTGTCCCCCGAGCTAGCCGTACGGTTGCAGGCAGCGGGCGTGGACAAGGAGCATCGCGGGCGCGAGAAGGCCAGCGATCATGCTCCGGTCTGGGTCGACGTGCGCGACTAGCCGGTGCGAATCGAAAAGGGGCCCCGCTCGCGCGAAGGCCCCTTTCCAAATTGACTTGCCTCAGCGGTAGAAGACGTGCGTGTCGATCGTCGCAAGCGCTACCTTGCGGCGGCTCCAGCTGGGCCGGACGTAGTTCGCGTGGAAGTACAGCGCATCGCTTGCTTCGCTGTCCCACAGCCCGCGGTGGGCGATGCGGGCAATGGCATGCGCACGCTGCCAGGCGCGCGAGCCGGTCTTGATCCGCGGCATACGGCCATGTTTGACGAAGGAGAATTGCGCGCGCTGGTAGACGACGCTGCAATAGCTCGACGGGAAACGGCGGTCTTCGGCGCGGTTGATGATCACCTGCGCAACCGCCAGCTGGCCGTCGAGCGGTTCGCCGCGCGATTCGAAATAGACCGCCCCGGCGAGGCACTGGAGTTCGTCGGAAAGCTGGCTGCCAGCGGGCATGGCGGCGACGAGCTCGCGCAGGCTGTCTGCCTGCGGTGCCGCGTCGGCGGAATTGTTTGATACGGCTTCCGCTGCGGGAAGCTCCTGCACCACTTCCTTCTCGACGAAGACGGGCACCACTTCTTCAGTGAGCTGTGCCTCGGTGGTGATGTCTGCGGTTGCTTGCGCCGCAACCTGGGCGTTGGCGCCGGAACCTTCGGCTCCCGCAAAAGTAGTAAAGGCGATTGCCGCGATGACCGCGGTAAACCCGGTAGTCTTGAATACCATTTTTCACTGACAACTAAGCGGTTGGCGGTCTGACGCAGGCTGGGATCCATGGCGCGTTGATGGCGTCCTGAAACTTGGATCCGATACGGGCCTGCCGGCCACCCCCCGTCTGCGTGCTAGCGTGTCGACCCCATTGCCGTCCTAACGCCGCCTGCGCATCGAAGCTGGCGGGCAAATAGTCGCAATTGATATTAAGTCAAGTTAACCCGACGCCCCTGCGACGAACCGTTCTGCATTTTCGATATCCAGCTCGATAACCCAGCAATCGGGGTCCGAACGCCGGCGCTTGGTCACGTATTCGTCCAATTCTCTTGTGTTTTCATTGTCTTGCGTGCGCGTGCAGACGAATGCGCGCGAACCATCGAGCTGGGGCATACGCTCCCACAAGCGGGTATTCCTGCCGCTTTGCGTGGTTAATACCAGCAGGGTACCCGCGTCTTTCTCCCCCTTCTGAAGAACCATGCCAAAACCGCCCGACCCTTCGACCGCGCGGATCAGGCCCGAAACCTCGACATGGGCAGGCAGGCGCGCGTTCACTATGCTCAGCTTTCGGTAAGATAGCCGGGGAGGCTCGACAGCGGGATATGCGAGCGCATGAAGGTCCCCGTTCCGCGGCCGATTTCGTCGCCCTCGTCATCGACCAGCCGCGATTCGGCGACGAACACGCGCTTGCGCCCGCTCACCCAGCGCCCTTCGGCGACCACCTGCCCCACCCGCACCGGCTTGGTGAAATGCAGGTTGAACGAGGTCGTCAGCAGGAAACGGTCGGTGACGAAGGTGTTCGCAGCATAGAAACCGGCATCGTCGAGCATCTTGAAATAGATCGTGCCATGCGCCGCACCGGCAGCATGATAGACCTCTTCGGTCACGTCGAAGGTGATCCGTGAGGTGCCCTCGCCGGTAATTTCCAGCCGTGAGGGAAACAGCGCATTGACCGGCGCCGAGGCATAGAGGCTTTCGAGCGCCCGATGATGGCGCTCAGCCCCGCTGGTTGCGGCCCCGGTCATTGCTACTCTCCGTCGTTCCTAGCGCGGTTCGACCCAGCCGATCGAACCGTCGTGACGGCGATAGACCATATTATGCGCGCCGCTGCCCGCATTTTTGAACAACAGCCCATTGGTGTTCTGGAGGTCGAGCAGCATCACTGCATCGGCCACGCTGCATTCGGGGATCATCGCCTTGGTCTCGGCGATCACCGGCGGGCTGTCAGCGGTCAGTTCCTCGTCATTGTCGGGTTCGGGCGCGCCGAGGATCGTATAGGCGGCCTCGGCCTCGCGCACTGCATGGGCGGCCTGTTCGTGGCGGTCGTTGATCCGGCGCTTGTAACGGCGCAGCTGCTTTTCGATCTTGCTCGCCGCGGCATCGAAGGCCTGGTGGACGTCATGCGCTTCGGCATGACCCTTGAGGATCAGGCCCTGCATGACATGTGTGACGATATCGGAGGTGAACGCGCCGCCCGACCCCTTGCCGAAGGTGACATGCGAGGAGATGGCGCGGTTGAAATACTTGTCGACGATGGAGTTCAATCGATCGCCGACATGCTCCTGCAGCGCTGTGCCGGTGTCGATCTGGTGGCCGGAAACACGAATATCCATCTTGTTATTTTCTCCTTTACCGTCCCCCGTGCGGTTCCAACTCCCCGGCCCGTCCGCCGGTTTCCGCCATACCGGACATTAGCCCCACAGGGGATTCTCGATCCCGGTCATGAATTCGCGATGCCGCGCCAGTTCCGCAGCGCTGGCATGGTGTGGGCGCGGTTGACGGCGCGGCCCCGACGGGGCCTGGCGCACGGCGGGTAAATCGGCGGTTTGGACGAGCCCAGCGGAGGCGACCTCGGCCGCCAGTTCGAGGCCGATCTGCCGCCCACCCTTGAGCTCGACATAGACCTGCGCCAGCAGTTCGGCATCGAGCAGCGCACCGTGCTTGACGCGGTGGCTGCGATCGATCCCGTAGCGCGAGCACAGCGCGTCGAGCGAGAGCTTGGCCCCCGGATGCCGCTTGCGCGCCAAGGCGACGGTATCGACCATCCGGCTGGTGCATATGGGGGCCAGTTCGCACAGCGACAATTCGGTATTGAGAAACCCGAAATCGAACCCGGCATTATGCGCCACCAGTGGCGAATCGCCGATAAATTCGAGCAGTTCTGCGGCGAGGTGCCGAAACAGCGGTTTGTCCGACAGGAATGCCGCCGACAGGCCATGTACGGCCTCGGCGCCCGAGGGCATGTCACGTTCCGGATTGAAGTAAGCGTGGTAGCTCGCGCCGGTCGGAACGAGATTGACCATCTCGATGCAGCCGATCTCGACCATCCGGTCCCCGGTCTTGGGGTCTAGGCCGGTGGTTTCGGTATCGAACACGATCTCGCGCATCACCACTCCTATCGGCCCCGCGGGGCCAGATTACAAGGGGGTTACAGCGATTGGCGCGCGGGTCCGGCGCCGCGCAGTTCCGCGATCAGCGCGAGGACCTCGTCTTCGGTCTCTTCGACCGAAGTCCCGGTGTCGATGATATGGTCGGCGCGCGCGCGTTTTTCCGAATCGGGGGTCTGCAGTTCGAGGATATGCGCGAACTTTTCCTCGGTCATTCCGGGGCGGGCCAGCACGCGCCGGCGTTGGGCTTCGGCGGGGGCGGAGACGACCACCACGCGGTCGACCGCTTCGGCGCCGCCTTTCTCGAACAACAGCGGGATATCGAACACCACCAGCGGCGCGCCGGCATGTTCGATCAGGAATGCCTCGCGCTGCGCCGCCACCGCGGGATGGACGATCGCTTCGAGCCGCGCCAATTCCTGCGGATTGCCGAACACCAGCGCACCGAGTTTCTCGCGCGAAACGCCGCCCGCACCGGTACTCCCCGGAAAGGCGGCTTCGATTGCCGGAACCAGCGCACCCCCGGGGCCCTGCATCGCGCGCACCTCGGCATCGGCATCGAATACCGGCACGCCCGCCGCCTCGAACATCGCAGCGACGGTCGACTTGCCCATGCCGATGGACCCGGTGAGGCCGACGATCAGCGGGCGGGTCATGCTGCCAGCTTTTCGTGCAGCGTGGAATCGTATTCACGGGGCGGGGCCACACCGAAGAAATGTTCGAACGCCGCCGCTGCCTGGCCGATCAGCATGGCGAACCCGTCGATGGTCCGGAACCCGGCGGCGCGGGCATTCTCCAGAAATGGCGTAGCGACCGGATCGGTAACGATATCATAGGCGATCGAACCCGGCGGCGCATGGCTCCAGTCGAACGCGAGGGCAGGTTGCCCGCGCATGCCAAGCGGCGAGGCGTTGACGATCAGGTCGCAGCAGCCCTCGCGATCGTCGAAGGCAAAATCGGTTGCCTGCGCGAAATGGTCGAGCGGCGCGACATGGTGTTCGCCGTCGGGATCGAGTTCCTCCAGCAGCGCGCGCGCCTTGTCGGTATTGCGACCGGCAAGCACGATGCGGAACCCTTCGCGCGCCAGCCCGGACACGATCGCGCGCGCGGCACCGCCAGTGCCCAGGACGCGCGCCATGCGGAAATAGTGCTGCTCGCCAAGCCGCTGCGCCAGCGGCTCGAGAAACCCGGCAACATCGGTATTGCGTCCGACCAGCCTGCCATCGGGGGCCTTGACGACCGTATTGACCGCACCGACGCGCTTCGCCAGCGGTTCGAGCCGGTCGAGCAGCGGCATGATGGCCTGCTTGTGCGGCATGGTGACATTGCATCCGCGCCAGGCGGGGTCCTCGCGGCGCGCGGCGAGATAGTGCTCCAGCCCCGCAGCTTCGACACGCGTGGCACGGTATTCCGCATCGAGCCCGAGCTTCTCGATCCACAGCCCGTGGACGACGGGCGATTTAGACTGGGCGATCGGATCGCCGATCACTTCGACATAGTCGGTCACGAAGCGAGCGCCCCTTCGCCGCGCAGCGCATCGAGGACTTGCAGCAGGGGCATACCAAGCACGGTAAACTGGTCGCCCGCAATGCTCTCGAACAATTGCACCCCGGGCCCCTCGATACGGAACACGCCGACGCAATAGGACACCGCGGGCCATTCGGCGTCGAGATAGGCGGCGATGAAGTCCTCGCTGAGGTCGCGTACGCGCAGCCGCGCAAAATCGGAGCCGACCCAGACGATCTGCCCCCCGCGCGCAAGCGCCGCTGCGCTCTGCAGGGTCATTGTCTTGCCCGAGAAGAACCGCAAATGTTCGGCCGCATTGTCGCGGCTGGCCGGTTTGTCGAAGCGCCTGCCGTCGACTTCGACCAGCGAATCCGAACCCAGCACCAGCGCATCGGGTCGCGCGGCAGACAGGGCTGCCGCCTTAGCCGCGGCCAGCGCCTGCGCGATCTCGGCAGGCTCGGCGCCCTCCATCTCGGCTTCGAGCGCGCGTTCGTCGACCGCGGCACCTTCGGCTTCGAAAGCAATCCCGGCCGCCTCCAGCATCGCCTTGCGCGACGCGCTGTTCGAGGCGAGCACGATCCCGCTACCACCAAGGTCACTCATATCGGTTTGGATCCCTGCGAGCTGCCACTTGCCGAACGCTCGTTATACAAGCGGATTACCGCGGCGGCGGTTTCCTCGATCGAGCGGCGCGTCACGTCGATCACCGCCCAGCCATTGTCGGCGAACATCCGCCGGGCAAACTTGACCTCGCCCTTGACCCGCTCGCCATCGACATAATCGGTCTCGCGTTCTTCGTTGAGCGTAAGCAGGCGGTTGCGGCGGATCTGCACCAGCCGTTCGGGCGCGGTGGTCAGGCCGACGATCATCGGGTGCTTGAGTTCGAACAGCTTGGGCGGCGGCGGGCTTTCGACCACCAGCGGGATATTGGCGACCTTGTAACCGCGATTGGCAAGATAGATGCTCGTCGGGGTTTTCGAACTGCGCGACACGCCCGCCAGCAGGATATCGGCCTCTTCCCATTCTTCCCAGCCGATCCCGTCGTCATGCGCGATGGTGAACTGGATCGCCTCGACCCGGTTGAAATAGGCCTGGTCCATCGCGTGCTGGCGCCCCGGCCGGCCATGCGCTTCCTGGCCCAGCGCTTTTTCGAGCGCTTCGGTCACGCGGTCGAGAATGGGGACCGCGGGCAGGCCCAGCTGGGTGCAGGCTTCCTCCAGCCGGTTGCGCGTATCCGGATTGACCAGCGTGAACAGGACGAGGCCCGGATTGTCCTTGAGTTCGGGCAGGATCCGCTCGAGATGCTGGCGGCTGCGGACCATCGGCCAGAAATGCCGTATGACATCGGCATCCTCGAATTGCGCAAGCGCCGCCTTGGCGAGCATTTCGAGCGTTTCGCCGGTGGAATCGGACAGCAGATGGAGATGGACGCGGTTGGCGATGGCGAGGTCCTGCGGCCTGTGGAGAACGGGGGCATAAACCACGGGAGAAAGCTGGCGACAAGTTCGGGAGCAAAAAGGCTCCCCGGAACGAGTCCTTCACGGGCCGATTCCCGCACACCAAATCCGAGTTTTGCGCAGGGGTGGGCATAGCAGGGATAAGTTTGACTCGACTCACAGCCGGCGGCGAGTCGGCAACCGGCCTCGACCCTTTGCAGCGCGGGAGAAATCGGGCAGGGGCCACTTATCCCTGAAATCCACAGGGCCAACAGACACCTACAACCTCTTTAGAAATACTATTATTTATTAGATTGGACTCAGCGATGCCCGGTCTCCTGCTCGATACGTTGAACGGCAAACGTACCGATCGCGTGCCTCTCTGGCTCATGCGCCAGGCGGGTCGCTATTTGCCCGAATACGGGGCTTTACGCGCCGAAAAGGGCGGATTCCTCGCATTGGCCTATGACAGCGAAGCGGCCTGCGAGATCACCTTGCAGCCGATCGACCGCTTCGGCTTCGACGGGGCGATCCTGTTTTCCGATATCCTGATCGTCCCGCATGCGCTGGGGCAGCATCTCGAGTTTCTCGCGGGCGAGGGGCCGAAGCTATCACCCCCGCTGGTCGATGCCGCGCTGGCGGGGCTGACGCCTGACAAAAGTCGCTACGAGCCGATCTACGAGACCGTGCGGCTATGCCGCGAGCGGTTGTCCGATGAGGTGACCATGCTTGGCTTTGCCGGCAGCCCATGGACGGTGGCGACCTACATGGTGGCGGGCGAAGGCAGCCGCGACCAGCACGAGGCGCGCGCGATGGCTTATCGCGATCCGGCCAAGCTCGACGCCATTCTCGAAGCCATCACCAGCGAGACGATCAGCTATCTCTCCGGCCAGATCGAGGCGGGCGCCGAAGCGGTCCAATTGTTCGACAGCTGGGCAGGAAGCCTGGCCCCCGATGAATTCGAGCGTTTGGTGATTGCGCCCAATGCGCGGATCGTCGCGGCCCTTCGCGAACGTCACCCCACAACCCCGATCATCGGATTTCCCAAGGGTGCAGGCGAGAAACTGCCCGCCTATGCCCGCGAGACGGGCGTGGAGGCTGTCGGCGTGGACGAGACGGTCGATCCCGCATGGGCGGCCCGCGAATTGCCCCGCGACATGCCGGTCCAGGGGAATTTCGACCCACTGCTGCTGCTTGCGGGAAGCGATCGGCTGGAACAGCGTGCGCGTTACATCCTCGAATGTTTTGCCGACCGCCCGCATGTCTTCAATCTCGGTCACGGGATCGACCGCCGGACGCCAATCGCGCATGTCGAGCGCTTGCTCGCCACGGTGCGCGGTTTCAAGGGGTGACGCAGGCGTGCGCGCAGCCTACATAACCCGGCGATGCAGGACGTATTGGCGATGACCTATCTGTGGCTCAAGGCCGGGCACATCATTTTCATGGTGTTCTGGATGGCGGGGCTGTTCATGCTGCCGCGCCAGATGATCTACCTGCACCCGGCGACCGAAGGGTCCGCGGAAGCGGGTCTGTGGGGCAAACGGATGGGCCTGCTACGCAAGGTCATCCTGACCCCCAGCCTGATCGTCGTGTGGGTGCTCGGGCTGTTGTTGGCAATGACCATCGGCGCATGGGATCAGGGCTGGTTCCATGCCAAGCTGCTGTTCGTCCTCCTGCTGACCGCGTTTCACGGGATCATGGTTGCGCGGTCGAAAAAGATGGTCGCGGGGGAACGCCCGATGACCGAGAAGCAGCTGCGCATCTGGGGCGAATTTCCCGGGATCGCGCTGGCGATCATCGTCGTACTGGTGATCGTCAAACCCTTCTGAGCGATCGGCCCGTCGCATTGCCGATTGACGGCCCCGCAGCGCCGCCGTAATTGCATCCCACCTACCGGCTACAGGTCCCGCGCACAGACGGGACCGGGTCTGCTTTCCCCAAGCCCAGTCCTGCGCGTGTCGAAGGACCCACCGACCTGCCGGCCATCCAACCGATTACCGAGTAAAATTTATGCATCTCAAGGACTTGAAAGAGAAAACCCCGGCAGACCTGGTCGCGATGGCCGAAGAGCTGGGGGTCGAGGGTGCCTCGACCATGCGGCGGCAGGACCTGATGTTCTGCATTTTGCGCGAACTCGCCGAAGACGAAGAATACGAAGAAAAGATCATGGGGATCGGCACCATCGAGGTGCTGCAGGACGGTTTCGGCTTCCTGCGCAGCCCCGAGGCGAACTATCTTGCCGGCCCCGACGATATCTATGTTTCGCCCAACCAGGTCCGCAAATGGGGCCTGCGTACCGGCGACACGGTCGAGGGCGAGATCCGCGCTCCGCGCGAAGGCGAGCGCTATTTTGCGCTGACGACGCTCTACAAGGTCAATTTCGACGATCCCGACGCAGTTCGCCACCGGACCAATTTCGACAATCTCACGCCGCTGTATCCGGACGAGAAGCTGTCGCTCGACACGCTCGACCCGACGGTCAAGGACAAGTCGGCGCGGGTGATCGACATCATCAGCCCGCAGGGCAAGGGTCAGCGCGCGCTGATCGTCGCCCCGCCGCGTACGGGTAAGACCGTGCTGCTGCAGAATATCGCCAAGGCGATCACCGACAACCATCCCGAGGTCTTCCTGCTGGTGCTGCTCGTCGACGAGCGCCCCGAGGAAGTCACCGACATGCAGCGCAGCGTGAAGGGCGAGGTTATCTCCTCGACCTTCGACGAGCCCGCCAACCGCCATGTGCAGGTCGCCGAAATGGTGATCGAGAAGGCCAAGCGCCTGGTCGAGCACAAGCGGGATGTCGTGATCCTGCTCGATTCGATCACCCGCCTCGGCCGCGCCTACAACACCGTGGTGCCCAGCTCGGGCAAGGTGCTGACCGGCGGTGTCGATGCCAATGCGCTGCAGCGTCCCAAGCGTTTCTTCGGCGCGGCGCGTAACATCGAGGAGGGCGGCTCGCTGTCGATCATCGCCACCGCGCTGATCGATACCGGCAGCCGCATGGACGAAGTGATTTTCGAAGAGTTCAAGGGCACCGGCAACAGCGAAATCGTGCTCGACCGCAAGGTCGCCGACAAGCGCATCTTCCCTGCGCTCGATGTGGGCAAGAGCGGCACCCGCAAGGAAGAGCTGCTGGTCGAGAAGGACAAGCTCTCGAAGATGTGGGTCCTGCGCCGTATCCTCATGCAGATGGGGACGATCGACGCGATGGAATTCCTGCTCGACAAGATGAAGGATTCCAAGACCAACGAAGACTTCTTCGCGACGATGAACCAGTAAGGGTTCGCGCGCGATGCCCGTCCAGAGAGCCGCCATCACGGGGGCTCCCGGGGCGGGCAAGTCCACGCTGCTGGCCGAGCTTTCGCGCCGCGGCGTGGCCACGGTCGAGGAAGTCGCGCGTACGATCCTCAGATCTGCAGGCGGCATGGCGCTGCGCGAAGAGAATCCGCTCGCCTTCGCCAATGCAATGCTCTCGGCGCAACTGGCGGCGTGGGACAAGACGCAGGCCGACGGACCGGTCGTGTTCGACCGCGGCTTCCCCGATATTGCCGGTTTCCTGCGGGTCGAGGGACTCCCCGTTTCTGACGCGATTGCGCGGGCCTGCGAGGAATATCGTTTCGACGGGCCGATCTTTCGCGCGCCGCCGTGGCGCGCGATCTACACGCCCGATGATGAGCGGATCCAGGATTGGCAGGAAGCCATTGCCAGCGACCGGGCCGTGTGCGGGGCCTGGCGCGACCATGGCTATGCGTTGATCGACCTGCCCCTGGTCTCCGCCGAGGAGCGCGCATCGTTCATTCTCGCGCGCCTATGACGCCTTCATGCGCTCGAGCATGGCGCCCATCTGCTCCCAGACCTTGTTCACGGCCTTTAGCGGCCGCACCATGACCTTGAAGTCGACGATCATGCCGTCTTCATCGAAGCGGATGAGGTCGATGCCATTGACCTCGATACCGTCCATCTCGGTCTTGAACTCGATCATCGCATTCTCGCCGTCGACCAGTTCGCGGACATATTCGAAGCTGTCGTTGCCGAGCGTCTGTCCTGCGGCGGACAGATAGGCCACCACGATCGGGCGGCCGCGCTGCGGCGTGTGGACGACGGGCGAATGAAACACCGCGTCCTCGTGGATGATCGCCGCCAACGCTTCGGGCGAATTGCCGTTTTCGACCACCTCGTGCCAGCGCTTCAAACCCTGTTCCGCTGTCATACTGCCTCCGCAAATGTATCCGCCCGTGCGGCGGCCCAAGCCTTGGCATAGGGCGTGCTTTCGGGGGAGTCGAGCAACTGGCCGGGCTCGAGGAAGCGATGGATGTGGTCGAGGCTGTCCGACTGGGCGCTGTTCTGGCGCTCGGAGATATGCGCCGGCGTAATCTGCCACGGATTGTCGAGCCCCATCGCAACGATCATTTCACGGAAGGAATGCAGCGTGTGGCGCTGGAAGCGCGCGACACGTTCGGCCTTTTCCATCGGTACCAGACCCCGTTGCCGCGTCGCGTCCTGCGTCGCCACGCCGGTCGGACACATGTCGTTATGGCATTTCATCGACTGAACGCAGCCCAGCGCGAACATGAAGGCGCGTCCGGCATTGCACCAGTCGGCGCCCAGTCCGAAATTCATTGCCATTCCCGCCCCCGAATGCACCATGCCCGCAGCAACTAATTTGACCTCAGGCTTCAGTCCGCTGCCGACCAGCGCATTGCGCATGAGGATAAGCCCCTCGCGCAGCGGCATTCCGACGCGGTTGGAGAATTCGACCGGAGCGGCCCCAGTGCCCCCTTCGGCACCGTCGACGACGATGTAATCGAGCGTGATGCCCGTCTCGTGCATGGCCTTCATCAGTGCGAAGACCTCATGCGGCTTGCCGACGCATAATTTGATCCCCACCGGCTTGCCGCCCGACAGTTCACGCAGCTGTGCGGCCCATTCGAGCATCTGGATCGGGGTCGAGAAGGTGGAATGCGCGGGGGGCGAGATGCAATCGCTCCCCACCGGGACCCCGCGCGCTGCGGCGATCTCTTCGGTCACCTTGCTGCCGGGCAGGACCCCGCCATGGCCGGGCTTGGCGCCCTGGCTGAGCTTGATCTCGACCATCTTGACCTGTTCGCCGCGGGCGCTTTCGGCAAAGCGGTCGGGATCGAACGCGCCGTCCTCGGTCCGGCAGCCGAAATAACCGCTGCCGATTTCCCAGACGAGGTCGCCGCCATGCGAGCGGTGATAGCGCGAGATGCCGCCTTCGCCGGTATCGTGGTAGAAATTCCCCGCAGCCGCTCCCTTGTTGAGTGCCATGATCGCATTGGCCGACAAGGAGCCGAAGCTCATCGCCGAGATGTTGAGCACGGACGCGGAATAGGGCCGGGTGCATTGCCTGCTGCCGACATCCACGCGCCATTCGGAGGGTGCCTGGGCATTGGGTGCCATGGAATGGGCGAGCCATTCATACTCGTCCGAATAGACGTCCAACTCGGTCCCGAAAGGATGCGAATCGAGCTGGCCCTTGGCCCTAGCATAGACCAGCGCGCGCTGCTGGTGGTTGAAGGGGCGTCCTTCCAGATCGCCCTCGACCAGATAGGCACGCGCATAGGGGCGCAAATCCTCCATGATCCAACGGACATGCGCGAGCAGCGGATAATTGCGCCACAGCGTATGCCGCCGCTGGAAGAAATCATAGACCGCCAGCAGCAGCAGCGGCACGGTGAAAACCAGCCCCCAGCGCAGCCAGTCGACCGTAATAAACAGCGCGGTCAGCAGCGCCACCACCAGCGTGGGCCCGAACCGCATGAACAGTTCGGAGGAACTGCGGATATGCGCCTTGTTCTGCATCAGCCGAGGTGCTTGGCGAAGAACTCCGCACTGCGGCTATCGGCCAGTTGCGCGGCCTCGTCCGACCGCCGCTTGCCGAATTCGGTGGCAAAGCCGTGATCGAGCCCCTCGTAATCGTGGAGCGTGACCTTTGGATGGTCGTCCAGCCCGGCATGCATGGCCTTTTGCGTTTCCTTGTCGACGAACCCGTCTTCGGTCGGGATATGCAGCATCAGCGGATGCGCGATGGCATGCTTCTCGTCGAGCAGGCCGTCGATCCCCACGCCGTAATAGCCGACGCTGGCGTCCACATCGGTGCGCGCGGCGGTCATAAAGGCGAGGCGGCCGCCGAGGCAGTATCCGACGCAGCCGACCTTGGGCACACCCTCCTCGCGGCGGATATGGTGGATCGTGGCCTCGATATCGCGGATGCCCTGGTCCTGGTTGAACTTGCCCATAAGATCGAGCGCGCGCTGGAATTCGGGCTCGACGTCGGGGTCGAGCTCGACCCCGGGCTCGAGCCGCCAGAACAGGTCGGGCGCGACCGCGAGATAGCCTTCCTCGGCCAGCTTGTCGCATTTGCGGCGAATGCCCGCATTCACGCCGAAGATCTCCTGGATCACGAGAATGGCGGCCTTGGGCGTCTTCGCCGGACGCGCGACGTAGGCGGCGAACGTCTCGTTGCCGGACAGGGTGGAGATGGTGACGGTTTCGCTCATGGACGGGGCTCCCTCGCTTCGATTGGTGTCTTATGCTTGCATGACGCGTGATGCGGACCCAGATAGGGCCTTGCAAGCCATAACGGAGGAAGCGCGATGAAGGTCCATATCGAAATCGATTGCACGCCCGATGAGGCGCGGACCTTCATGGGCCTTCCCGATGTCGGCAAGGCGAATGCGGTCTATGTCGACATGATGTCCAAGGCGATGAAGGGTGTGAACAACAACGAACAACTGCAGGAATACGCCAAGCAGCTTGCGCCGATGGGGCAGGCGGGCTTCAAGCTGTTCCAGAGTTTCATGGAAGGCACCAATGCCTCGCGCTCGTCTTCGCCGGACAAGACGCCCGCCGACGACTAGGAGCGCCCGCGCGCGATGGAAGATACGATTTTCGCCCTGTCGAGCGGGGCACCGCCGGCGGCGATCGGTGTCATCCGGATAAGCGGACCGGGGGCGGGCGATGCGCTTGCCGCGCTGGCGGGCGATCTCCCCCCGGCGCGCTCGCCGCGCGTGCGGACCTTGCGCGATTGTGCGGGTGAGCCGCTCGATGTCGCCCTAGTGCTGTGGTTTCCCGGGCCTGCTACTGCCACGGGCGAGGATCTGGCCGAAATTCACTGCCATGGCGGCCGCGCGGTCGTAGCCGCGATCGCGGCTGCTCTCGGGCGCATGGAAGGCCTGCGCGAAGCGGAGCCGGGTGAGTTTACCCGCCGGGCTTTCAGCAATGGCCGGATCGACCTCGCCGAGGCCGAGGGGCTTGCGGATCTACTTGCAGCTGAAACCGACTTGCAGCGCAAGGGGGCGCTGCTTTCGGCGGGCGGCGCACTATCCCGCCAGATCGAGAGCTGGCGCGAGCAGATACTTGGTCTCGCGGCCTCGGTGGAAGCGGTGATCGATTTCGCCGACGAGGATGATGTGGCGGGTTTGCCGGCATCCTTTGAAGGAGAAATTGGCGATCTTGCGGTAGAGATGCGGCGGATTGCCGGGCAGCCCGCGGCTGAACGCCTGCGCGACGGCATTCGCGTCGTCCTCGCCGGACCACCGAATGCAGGTAAATCATCACTTTTCAATGCGTTGCTGGCCGACGAGGCGGCTATCGTGACCGCTGAGGCGGGGACGACGCGCGATGTGCTGGAACGGCCGATTGCGATCGGCGGGGTGCCGTTCGTCCTCGTCGATACGGCGGGTATACGCGAGGAAGGGGCGGGCATGATCGAGGAGATCGGCATCGCCCGCGCACGCCGCGCGGTGGACGAGGGGCAGATCGTCCTGTGGCTGGGGGAACCCGGCCAGGCGCCCACCGGGTCGATCCAGATCACTTCGAAAAGCGATCTTGAGAGCTGCCACGGCGCGGAGGGTCTGAAAGTATCGGCTGTAACCGGTGCCGGAATTGGCGAGTTGCTCGAACGTCTGGTGGCCTTAGGCAAGGAGGCGCTTCCGCCTGTCGACCAGGTCGGGTTCAACCGCCGGCAGAAGCAATGGGCCCTCGCCGCAGCCGAACATCTGGAAGCAGTGGAAGTTTCGGGCGATCTGCTCGTGGCAGCGGAGAACCTGCGCAGCGCGAGACGCGCGCTCGATCGGCTGGTGGGTCGCGATTCGACCGAGGAGATGCTCGATGCGCTGTTTGGCCGCTTTTGCATCGGCAAGTAGTGTTTCACGTGAAGCATGCACTTTGACGCGAGTCTGGGCGAAGGCTAAGGCGCGCCTCCAATGCAAACCTTCGATGTCCTTGTAGTCGGCGGCGGTCACGCCGGTGTCGAGGCGGCCTGCGCGGCCGCCCGAATGGGCGCGCGCACGGGTCTGGTAAGCCTCGACCTCGATAAAATCGGCGCGATGAGCTGCAATCCGGCGATTGGCGGGCTGGGTAAGGGCCATCTGGTGCGCGAGGTCGATGCGCTGGATGGTGTCATCGGGCGCTCAGCAGACGCCGCCGCAATCCACTACCGGATGCTCAACCGCTCGAAGGGGAGTGCCGTCTGGGGCCCGCGTGTGCAGGCAGATCGCCGGCTGTTCCATGATGCGGTGCAGTCGATCGTCAAAGCGCAGCCGCGGCTCGATCTGATTGCAGGCGAGGTGGCCGCGCTCCGGTTCGCCGGAAATCGTGTCGCGGGGCTGGAACTGGCGGACGGCACTGCTCTTGGTGCGAAGGCCATTGTCCTGTGCACCGGGACATTTCTCGGCGGTATTCTCTACCGGGGCGAAGAGCGTTTCGAAGGTGGCCGGATCGGCGAGGGGGCAGCGCATCGGCTTGCCGCCCAATTGCGCGAGGCAGACCTGCCGATGGGGCGGCTCAAAACCGGTACGCCGCCGCGCCTCGACGGGCGCACCATCGACTGGGCCACGCTCGAGGAACAGCCGTCCGACCGCGAAGCCTGGACGATGAGCTCGCTCACTAGCGAGCGATGCAATCCGCAAGTATTCTGCGCCATCACGCGGACCAACGAGCGCGCGCACGACATTATCCGCGCCAATCTCGACCGGTCGCCGTTATTCTCCGGCGCAATCGGTGCCGCCGGACCGCGGTACTGTCCGTCGATCGAAGACAAGATCCACCGTTTTGGCGATCGCGAAGGGCATCAGGTCTTCCTCGAACCCGAAGGGCTGGACACCGCGCTGGTTTATCCCAACGGGATTTCCACCTCGCTCCCGGTCGATGTCCAGCTCGCCATGCTGCGCGAGATGGATGGCTTGGGCCGTGTCGAAATGGCGGTTCCCGGCTATGCGGTGGAGTACGATCATATCGATCCGCGCGCGCTCAGCTCGGGGCTGGAACTGGGTGCTATCCCGGGCCTATATTGCGCCGGACAGATCAACGGGACGACGGGATACGAAGAGGCCGCGGCGCAGGGACTGATGGCGGGAATGCATGCCGCATCGAGAGTGCTGGGAGTTGCACCCGCGCCGCTCGATCGGGCGAATTCCTATATCGCCGTCATGCTCGACGATCTCACGCTGCAGGGGATCACCGAGCCGTATCGCATGCTGACCTCGCGGGCCGAATACCGCCTGCGCTTGCGCGCAAGCAATGCCGACACCCGGCTGACGCCTTTGGGGATCGCCTGCGGTCTGGTCGGGGAAGGGCGGGCGCAATGGTATGCCCAGCGCGAGGAACGGCGAGAGTGTTATGCAGCGCGTTTTGCCGAGCCTATCCACTCCAGGGTCCTTTCGGACGCAGGGTTTCACGTGAAACGTGACGCCGGTCCGCGTCCGGCCGCGGAATGGCTCGGCGGCGGTCATGCCACTCTCGAAACGCTGGCGCCCTGGATGGAGGGTGTCGATCCGGCCGATTCGCTTGCGGTCGAGATGGCCGAGGATGCGTTTTATGCGCCCTATCTCGCCCGCCAGCGCGCCGAACTCGCCGATCTGCGCAGCAGCGAGGCGCAGCACCTGCCGCGTGACTTCCCCTTCGCCGAGGTCCCGGGCCTCTCGAATGAGATGATCGAGCGCCTGTCGCTTGCCCGTCCCGAATCGCTGGCGGCGGCGGGGCGCATCCGCGGGATCACTCCGGCGGCGCTGGCTGCGCTGCTGGTGCATGCGCGTAAGCTGGACCGCGCCGCATGATCTCATCTGAAAGCGAGGCGCACGCTTTTGTCGCCAGTATGTGCGACGAGGAGGTCATGAAGCGCCTCGACCGCCTGGCGCAGGCACTTCCGGTCGAAAACCAGCAGCAGAATCTGGTCGCCAAACCTACGCTTTCGAAGATCTGGCAGCGGCATATTGCCGATTCGGCGCAATTGCTGGGACTATGGGACACTCCTTCCGCCTCACAGCCATGGCTGGATCTCGGAAGCGGGGCGGGTTTCCCCGGGCTCGTTATCGCCGCGATGAAACCCGATATGCCGGTGGTTCTGGTGGAATCCCGCAAGCGCCGGGTCGAATGGCTTTCGCGGGCTGTGAGCCTGATGGGCCTTGAAAACTGCCGGATAGAGGGCACCAGGCTGGAGAATGTCGAGGTATTCGATGCCGGCGTGATATCCGCGCGCGCCTTTGCACCGCTCGACCGCCTGCTCGCATTATCGGCGCGCTTCTCCACAAGGAGCACCTGCTGGGTGTTGCCCAAAGGGCGTTCGGCAGCGCAAGAAGTCAGCGACCTGCCCAAGAATCGCCGCGCAATGTTTCACGTGGAACAATCGCACACCGATTCCGAAGCGGGAATCATCGTCGGACGCGGCAAGTGGAGCGCAAAAGCATGATCACGATCGCAATTGCCAACCAGAAGGGCGGGGTGGGCAAGACGACCACCGCGATCAACATCGCCACGGCGATGGCTGCCACGGGCTGGAAGACGCTGCTGATCGACCTCGATCCGCAGGGAAACGCATCGACCGGCCTGGGTATCGCGGCTGCCGACCGTGAAAACACCAGCTACGATTTGCTGCTCGACCAAGCCACTTTGGCGGAATGTGCACAGCCGACCGACATCCCGGGTCTCGATATCGTGCCCGCAACGCAGGATCTATCGGGCGCCGAAGTCGAGCTGGTGTCGGTGGTCGATCGCACCGCACGCCTCCGCAACGCGCTGTCGGCGCAGGAACGGGGTAGTTTCGCCGGATACGAAGTCTGCTTCATCGATTGCCCGCCGTCGCTCGGACTGCTGACGCTCAACGCGCTCTGCGCAGCCGACACGCTTCTGGTACCGCTGCAATGCGAGTTTTTCGCACTGGAAGGCCTCAGCCAGCTACTCCAGACGGTTGAGCGCGTGCAGCAGGGTTTCAACACCGATCTGGGCATCGTGGGTGTCGTTCTGACCATGTTCGACCGCCGCAATCGCCTGACCGATCAGGTTGCCGACGATGTGCGCGACTGCCTGGGCAAGCTCGTCTTCGACAGCGTGATTCCGCGCAATGTGCGGCTTTCCGAGGCGCCCAGTCACGGCATGCCCGCGCTGGTCTATGACCACAACTGCTCGGGCAGCCGCGCCTATATCGGTCTCGCGCGCGAGCTGATCGGACGACTACCCGAAAAGAGGAAGGCGGCATGAGCGAAACCGCATCGAATACCGGAGCAAAACCGATCGACCGCAAGAAGAAGCTCGGCAAGGGACTTGGCGCCTTGCTGGGAGAGACGCGCCGCGAAGAACCGCTCGTTCGGCAGGATAGCGGCTCCGGCGGCAGTTCGCCGGCGGACCATTCCGAACCGCGCTCGGCGCCGACCGAGGGCCTCGCCTCGATCCCCGTGGCGGATATCGAGCCGCTGCCCGGTCAGCCGCGGAGCCGTTTTGACGAGGACGCGCTCGAATCGCTCGCGTCGTCGATCGCGTCGCGCGGCGTGATCCAGCCCATCATTGTCTCTCCGCTGGGCGGGGGACGGTACCGTTTGGTCGCGGGTGAACGGCGCTGGCGGGCGGCGCAGAAGGCGCGATTGCACGAAATTCCGGCGCTGGTGCGTGAACTGGACCAGCGCGAGGTGATGGCGCTCGCGCTTATCGAGAACCTCCAGCGCGAGGACCTCAACCCGGTCGAGGAAGCGCGTGCTTATCAGAAACTCTCCGATGACGAGGGTATGACCCAGGCCGAGATCGCCAAGCTGGTCGACAAATCGCGCAGCCACGTGGCCAATTTCCAGCGCCTCCTCGCGCTGCCCGATACGATCTTGGCGTTTCTCGCCGAGGGTTCGTTGTCGATGGGCCACGCGCGCGCTTTGATCGGCCGCGAAGAGGCGACCGAACTGGCGAGGAAGGCGGTTTCCGAAGGTCTTTCTGTTCGCGAGATGGAAGCGCTCACCCGCAAGCCGCGCGCCCGGCAAACGACCGAGAGCGGATCGGGAGACAGGCCCGAGACAGGGGGCAATGCCGATATCGCGGCGGTCCAGAGCCATCTCGAGGAATTTCTCGGGATGCCGGTAAAGATCTCTACCGACGCGACGCCCAATACCGGAAGCGTGACTATCCGGTTCCGCACGCTCGACCAGTTAGACCTTATTTGTCAGAGGCTTACGGGCGGCGATATCTAATGGGCTAAGTCCCGTAGGTATGAAGCCTTGCCCGAACGGAGAGCGGCAAGGGCCTAGTTGGCGGGGCTGCCGTCGGGATAGACCGCGCGTTGCGGCACGGTGACCGTCACCGGCATCAGCATATACTGCCCCGCCTGATTGTACTGGACGGTTCCTGCGCTAGCCATCGCCTGCTGCATGTAATCGTCGAGATAGGCCTGACATTGGCCCTGGCTGTTCGTCCGGCGGCGACTGCCGTCCTCGATCGCGTCACCCGCGGCCATCCCGGCCAGTGCGCCAGCACCCGCACCGATCAGGGTACCCGCCATGCGATTCCCGCGTCCTGCGATCCGGTTACTCAGCAAACCGCCCGCCGCACCGCCCACCAGCGCGCCGATAATCTCACCGCGGTCGCTGTCCGTCTCGTAAGTGTCGAGCCGCGCGCGGCATTCCTCGAGCCATGCATTGCGATCGAAGGCAACGACTTGCGACCCAAGGGGAAGCTGCGCCGGCGCGGCGCCATAACCATACTCGGCGGGAACAGTCTGGGCCGGAGCGCCGGCGGGATAAATCACCCGCGCTGCGCCGCCCGCGGTCGGCGCGGCATAGCTGACCGGTGCCGGGTAACTATAGACCACCTGCGGCATTTGCTGGACGTAGATATAGGTCGGCTGGATCGGCACCACGGTAGCGGCGGTTCCCCGTGCAGCGATCGTCCGCGCGGCGGGGACTGCTTCGCTGCTCGGCGCTTCATAGGTATAATAGACCGGAGCCGAGGGATCGATCGACTGGATCGTCGGCTTGCTGACGAACACCGGGGGGGCCTGCCGCGCAGGAATGACGCGCGCCGCACCGGTGGGCTCGCTCGTAACGGTTTCTGTCACCACATCGTCGTCGAGCTCGGGCAGTGCCTGCGCATATTCGTACTGACCGGTCTCATAGGACATGGTTTCCTGCGCCAGAGCTGCACCTGACGTAAACGCCAAGGAGGAAGCGGTCAGGGCAAGGGCGGTGCGGGCGATCATAGCAGGGGCTCCTTCAGGCGACTCGGGATCACGCCGCGCCGCTTTCGTTAGCGCCCTGTTTAGCATCCCTCCTGCGGAGCGCAAAAGCTGCCCCTGCGTCTGTGCCGCAATGGGGCGGCGGAGTTTAGATACGGTCTGCGAGCATGCGGGCCAACGCCTCGACACCATTGGCATCGTCGCGGTCGAACCGGGCCTTGGCGGGGCTGTCGAGATCGATCACCGCGACGGTTGCCCCGTCCCGCAGCACCGGGACCACCAGTTCGGAATTGGTGACCGAATCGCAGGCGATATGGCCGGGGAATGCATGCACGTCTTCGACGAGCTGCGTCCTACCGTCGCGCGCCGCTGCCCCGCAGACCCCTTGGCCCATCGGAATACGGATGCAGGCGGGGCGTCCCATGAAGGGGCCAAGCACCAGCTCGTCGCCGATGACCCGGTAGAAGCCGGACCAGTTCAAATCGGGCAGGAAATCCCACACCAGCGCGGCGATATTGGCCATATTGGCGACTGCATCGGGCTCGCCCGCAGTCAGCGCTTCGGCCGCATCGAGCAGCTGGCGATAGGCTTCGGGCTTGGGCGTCGCTGGATCGGGGCGGAAATCGAACATGGCGCGCGATGTAGCGTGCGCGCGCCGCGCTGCAAGGGCCATTGCTCCCGCAGCAAGGCTCGCTTATCCCCGCGCCATGGGAATCCTCAAGAAGCTGGGCATCGCGCTCCTCGTCATCCTGCTGGTGGTTTTGGTCGCCGGTTATTTCTTCACCCGGGGCGATACCGCCGATGTCGCTTTCGAGGAGACCGTGGGCACCGATCCCACGCTCGACGAGCCCGAAGCCGAAAGCTTCCCGACGGTTGCCATCGCCGAACCGGTGGGATGGGCCGAGGATGAAGTCCCGACCGCTGCCGAAGGCCTTGCGGTCACGCGGTTCGCCGATGGTCTCGACCATCCGCGCACGCTGCAGGCGCTGCCCAATGGCGATATCCTGGTCTCGCTGACCCAATCTCCCAAACTCGGCGGCGGCGAGAGCAATTGGCTGCGCGACCTCATCGCCGGCTTCCTGTTCCGCAAGGCGGGCGCGGGCGGCGATAGCGCCAACCAGCTAGTCCTGCTTCGTGATAGCGACGGCGACGGGGTGGCCGAAGGCCGGTTCGTCCTGCGCGACGATCTCGATTCGCCCTCGGGCCTCGCCTGGGGCGACGACACGCTCTATGTCGCCAATCACGATGAAGTGCTGGCATTCGATTACGAACTCGGCGCGACCCAGGTGACCGGCGAAGGCCGCAAGATCGCCGATCTCGCCGAGGGTACCGGCCACTGGATGCGCAATCTCGCGCTCCATCCCGATGGCAACCGCCTTTATGCGGCAGTCGGCTCCAAATCGAATATCGGTGAGGACGGGCTCGAGATCGAAGAAGGCCGCGCGCTGATCTGGGAAATCAATCTCGAAACCGGCCGCCAGCGTGTCTTCGCTGCGGGTCTGCGCAACGCCAATGGCCTCGATTTCAGCCCCTGGTCGGGGGAACTTTGGACCACCGTCAACGAACGCGACATGCTCGGCTCGGATCTGGTGCCCGATTACCTGACCAACGTCCCCGTCGGTGCGCATTATGGCTGGCCCTGGGTCTACTATGGCGACAATTTCGATCGCCGGGTCAAATACCCGATCCCGCAGGCCATCAGCTATGTGCGGACGCCCGAATATGCGCTTGGACCGCATGTCGCTGCGCTGGGTTTCGTTTTCAGCCGCGAAGGCGCCAAATTGGGTGAGAACTTCGCCAGTGGCGCATTGATCGCCCGTCATGGCTCGTGGAATCGCAAACCGCCCTCGGGCTACGACGTGGTCTATGTCCCCTTTGACGAGCGCGGCAATCCGGTTGGTAAGCCGGTACCCGTGCTCACGGGCTTCCTGCAGGACGACGGCACGACACGCGGACGCCCGACCTGGGTCGAATGGGCAGGCGACGGATCGCTGCTGGTTTCGGACGATACTGCCGGGATTATCTGGCGCGTCTTCGCTCCCGGTGCCGATGCGCAGCAGGGCATCGAACGGGTGACCGGCGACCGCCTGCCCCCGCAGCGCGAATTGCGCGGGCAGCAAGCGACCTTCGGCGAGGATGATTATGCGCGGCGGGTAACCGCGGAATAAGTCAGCCCACGAGTTGGTCGGCCGAGAGCGCGTAAAGCGCCTCTCCGCCGGCCATAGCGGCGCTCTTGAGGCCCGCGGCTTCGGGGACGATGCGGTCGAGGAAAAAGCGCACGCTGGCCGCCTTCGTGGCAGCAAGTCCGGGGGCAGCGCCGCCTTCGACCGCGCGTAACTGTCGCACCAGCTGCGCCCCGGCCACCGCCACGGCGAGCATGGTGCAGAACGGCACCGAACCCGCGAGCCGATCGTCGAGGCTGGCATCCTCGCGCATCCATTGTGCCACTGCAGCGCAATCGGTAGCGAGCGAGGCAAGCGCGGGTTCGTCTGCGGCTTCGCGCGCCACATCGGCGATTACCCCGGTGAGCGCTTCGCCCCCTTTGAGCCCGAGTTTGCGGGTGACGAGATCGGCAGCCTGGATGCCATTGGTGCCTTCATAGATCGGAGCGATGCGCGAATCGCGCCAATGCTGCGCGGCGCCGGTTTCCTCGACGAAGCCCATGCCGCCATGGACCTGCACGCCGAGGCTGGCGACTTCGATGCCGATATCGGTCCCCCACGCCTTGATCAGCGGAGTCAGCACTTCGCCGCGCGCCCCCGCAGCCGCGTCGCCCAGCGTGCCCCGGTCGACCTGGCCCGCAGTATAATAAAGCAGCGCCCGCGCGCCTTCGGTCAGCGCCTTCATCCGTAGCAACATACGCCGCACATCGGGGTGCTCGATGATCGATACGGGTGCCTTGTCGGGTGAGCCGGCGCGCGCGGACTGGATGCGCTCCCTGGCAAAGTCGAGCGCCTGCTGGGTGGCCCTCTCGCCGATCTGGACGCCCTGGTTGCCGACATTGATGCGGGCATTGTTCATCATCGTGAACATCGCCATCAACCCGCGGTTCTCCGCGCCGACCAGCTCGCCGATACACTCGCCATTGTCGCCGTAGCTCATCACGCAGGTGGGCGAGGCGTTGATGCCCAGCTTGTGTTCTATGCTGACGCAGCGCAGATCGTTGCGCTCCCCGGGGGTGCCATCGTCCTTCACATGATATTTTGGCACGATGAACAACGAGATGCCGCGTGTCCCCTCGGGCGCATCGGGCAGCCGCGCAAGGACGAGGTGGATGATGTTCTTCGCCAGTTCGTGCTCACCCCAGGTGATGTAGATCTTCTGGCCCTTGATGCGGTACTTGCCCGCATGCTCACCCTCGGTAATCGGCTGCGCCGTCGTCCGCAGCGCGCCAACATCGGAGCCCGCCTGCGGTTCGGTCAGATTCATCGTGCCCGACCATTCGCCGCTGACCAGCTTGGGCAGGTATTTCTCCTGCAGCTCCTTCGAGCCGTGATGTTCGAGCGATTCGATCGACCCGACACTCAGCATGGGAAGCAGGTTGAAGGCCATGTTCGCGGTGCCGAGGTTTTCGAGCACATTGCACGAGAGTGTGAAGGGCAGCCCCTGACCGCCGAATTCCACCGGGCCCGAAATCGCATTCCAGCCCTGCTCGACATAATGTTCATAGGCCTCGGCAAAGCCCGCGGGCAGGCGCACCACGCCGTTCTCGAGCTTGGCGCCTTCGAGGTCGCCCACGCGGTTGAGCGGGGCCCATTCGCCGGCCGCGAATTCGCCGATCCCGCCGACGATCGCCTCGACCATATCGGGTTCTGCGGCGGCGAACTTTTCGGACTGGGCAAGCTCCTCGATGCCGGCATTGACGCGGATGGCAAGCAGCTGGTCCTGCGTGGCGGGGGTATAGGTCACGGTGGTATCCTCTTGGCTTTGTGCGCAGGCAGATATAGCGCGCGGGCATGAGCGGCAAATACGCTACGGAAACGCTTCACGTCGAGGAAGGTGGCATCGCGCGCGCCGCGAAAATCCTGCGTGATGGTGGGCTTGTCGCCGTGCCGACCGAGACGGTCTATGGCCTCGCTGCCCGCGCCGATAGCGACGATGCGGTCGCCAAGATCTACGCGGCCAAGGGGCGGCCGAGCTACAATCCCCTGATCGTCCATGTGGCATCGCTGGCGCAAGCGCGTGCCCTCGCCGAATTCTCGCCCGTCGCCGAACGCCTGGCGGAGCAGCACTGGCCCGGCCCGCTCACGCTGGTGCTGCCGCGCCGCCGTGCTGCCGACCTGTCCGACGCGGTGACGGCGGGACTGGATACGCTGGCGCTGCGGATGCCCTCGCACCCGGTCATGCGCGGTCTGCTCGATGCGGTCGGTCTTCCGCTTGCCGCTCCTTCTGCGAATCGAAGCGGTTTCATCAGTCCTACCTCGCCGACGCATGTTCTGGCCTCGCTCGGAGGCCGGATCGAAGCGGTCCTCGACGGGGGGGACTGTGACAGGGGGCTGGAGTCCACCATCGCAGCGGTGCGCAGCGATGGCTCGGTGGAAATTCTGCGCCCGGGTCCGATCGATCTCGGGCTAGCGGCTGCGAACGCAGGCTCGATCGAAGCGCCGGGCCAGCTCGCCAGCCATTACGCACCGGGAAAGCCGGTGCGTCTGATGGCCTCAGAAGTTGCGCCAGACGAGTTCTGGATTGGTTTCGGCGCGATTGGCGGCGACTGCACTCTGTCGGACAGCGGCGATCTGACGCAGGCGGCAGCGCGTCTCTACGCCTGCCTTCACGAAGGCGCCCGCTCGGACAAGCCGCGCATTGCCATTGCCCCCGTCCCACAAACAGGGATCGGCATCGCGATCAACGACCGGCTGCGCCGCGCGGCGACGCCGCCCGATTAATCGTCTGCGGGCTCGTAGGGGAGCGTCGGGATGATCTGCTGCATCTCGGCATAGGTGTCGCGCGCCTCGTCGCAGGCGCGGCGAATGCCGTCTTCGCATTGATCGAGCTGTTTCTCGTAATCCCGTTCCAGCTTCGACAGACGCTGCTCGCGCCGCCGGATTTCGCGGCCACGCTTCTCGTCGGCTTCGGACTGGCTCGTGGTGGCAAGGTCGACCCCCTTGCTCACCGCCTTCACCGGCGCCGTCGCGACGTCGACCACGGCCTTGGCAAGACAGCCGGGTAGCATCACGCTGGCGGGCAGGAGGATCAGAAGGGCTAGGCGGTGCATGGAAATTCCTTTCGCCGCGCCGCCTAGCCCATAATCGCTAACCCGTCGATGAACTACGCCTCGGGTGCCTCGGGCGCTTCCGGACCGTCGGGAGCGCGCGGTGCCTCGGGAGCACTGTCCGCAGCGCGGACTTCGCGGCAATTGAGCTTGCCCGAGCCCATCGCACTGACGGTGCAGTCGGCGCGGCCGTTCACGGTAATCGTGCCCGAACCCATGATATTGGCCTCGACCGCCCCGTCGGAGGAGAATTCGGCATCGCCCGAACCGGCGACCGAAATTTCGGCATTGCCGACCTGGAGGTCCGCCATGCGCGCTCGGCCCGAACCGGCGATGGTCATATCGAGCCCGCCGACGCTGCCGGCGGCTTCGAAATCACCCGATCCGGCAATGGTAAGATCAAGCGAGCGCGCGTCCATCCGTACGATTTTGGCGGTGCCCGAGCCGGCGATGGTGACATTGGCCTCGTCGCTCATCGACGCTGCCTCGATATCACCCGACCCGGCGAGAACCATCGCGGTAAGGCTGGGCATGGTCACGCGCACGGTGGCGACGCCCCTGTCGCGCCAGCTATCGCTTTCGCGGCTGATACCGAGCGAATCGTCGTCGAGCGAGAACCGCAGCGCTTCGATTGCGGCATCGTCGCCCGAGACGGTAATGTCGAGCTCATCGCCTTCGGTGACGATGACCCGATCGGGGCCGGCCAGAACCAGTTCGGTCGGCGCGGGGCCGCTCATGTCGAGCTCGGCGAGCGGCACGCCCTCGCTGTCGCCAATCTTGATATTCATGCCATCGCAGCCGGCGAGAAGGGCTGCTCCGGCGAGCGCGGCAAGCGGGGCGAAGCACTTGAGAATTCGATGGATCGTCACGGTGATGTCCTTTCCTGTGCCAGTCCGTATTGCCCATATAATACAGTGACACCTCTTCATCAAGGGAAAGGGTTGCGGAGACGCGGCAGGCGCGCCAGTTGTCGCCCCGACGGTGGGTCAGCGTGTGCAGGTCAGATGGCCCGACCCCATGCGGCTCTGGGTGCAGTCGGTGGTACCGGTAACCATCGCATGGCCGCTGCCGACGATACTGGCGGAAACGCGGCCGTTGGCGCGGAAACGGGCATCGCCCGACCCGGCGATCGAAACGCTCGCACCGCCTACCTGTAGCTGGCGGCCATCGATCCCGCCGCTACCGGCGATGGTGATTCGGCCGCGATCGGCGCGGCCCGCCACTTCGAGATCACCCGACCCCGCGATCGTCGCGGACAAGCGGGTGGCGTCGACCCGTCCGATATCGAGCGTACCCGATCCGGCCACGGTGACATCGACCTCATCGCCCTTCATCGCGTCGACCCGCAGCATGCCCGATCCGGCCAGTGTGACCGCTTCCACATCGGGGGCGACCACCTCGATCCGGGCCACACCTGCGACCGGCGTACGGCGCCAGCGACGACCGATCAGCAGATTGCCATCCTCGACCTCGAAACGCAGGTCGGCGATCACGGCCGGGCTCCCACTTGCGCGAATCTGCCAGCGGTCGCCGCGGGTGACGATAACCTCGTCGCTCCCTGCGAGCGTGACTTGCGCAAAGCGTCCGGTCGCGGTCCATGAGTTCGGGATCGGCTCGGCATCGTCCAGGCTGGAGCGCCACGACTTATCGGCCATGGCCGGGCTGGCGGGAAGGGCGGTGACGGCCGCGAGGCCGAGCGTGCAGGCGGCGATGATACGAAACATGGCGGTTCTCCGAATTACTGGACGCCACGCTCCCACCTTCGCCCTGCCATGTCGAGCACGTTCGTCGACAGTTGTAGTCGCTTGATGGATTACCGCTGAAACGAAAAAGGGGGCGCCCGGCGGCACCCCCTCTTGCGTATTCGTGAAGCGTCGCGTTTACGCGTCTTCGGTGTTCTCGTAATATTGCGGCGCATGTTCGCGCAGCACGTCGAGAATTTTTTCGAGCGCGGTCGGCTCGTCGGTCTTCTCCATCGCGGCGAGTTCGCGCGCGAGGCGGCTCGAGGCGGCTTCGAAGATCTGGCGTTCGGAATAGCTCTGCTCGGGCTGGTCGTCCGGGCGGAACAGGTCGCGTGTGACCTCGGCGATCAGGACGATTTCGCCCGAATTGATCTTCGCTTCGTATTCCTGGGCGCGGCGGCTCCACATGGTCCGCTTGACCTTGGGCTTGCCCTTCAGCGTTTCCATGGCTTCCTTCAGGGTCTTGTCGCTCGACAGCTTACGCATGCCGATCGATTCGACCTTGTTCACCGGAACGCGGAGCGTCATGCGCTCCTTCTCGAAGCGGAGGACATAGAGATCGAGCTGCATACCGGCGATTTCCTCGCTCTGCAGTTCGATCACACGGCCAACGCCGTGCTTGGGGTAAACAACGTAATCGCCAACGTCGAAGGCATCAGCCTTGCTTGCCATGCAATCTTTCCTTTCGTCGGGCTTGGCCGTTAGGAAACAGCAGCGTCAAGGAACCCCTTGGCCGCAGCCCCGCATAAGGGAGTGCGGTCTGGGACCGAAGCTGACGTTGCTGGTGGCCTGCCCTTTCAATTCGCACACCTGGCCGGGAGCAAACCGGCTCAGTTGTTGCATTATATAGCACAGCCGACGCAATATTGCGAGTCTGCGGTAAAAGGTTCCGTCGGCACCTAGGGGCGGCGGTTGCGGAGTGCGGTCAGTTCGGCCCCGAAGAGCAGCAGGAAACCGGTGGCCCAGAACCAGGTGATCAACGCGAGAACCGCACCCAGCGCGCCGTAAGTGGCGTTATAGCTGCCGAAATTCGCCGCATAGAAACCGAACGCCGCGGTTGCGATGAGCCAGAGGACCGCGAAAGCCATCGCGCCCGGCCAGATTGCCGACCATGCCGGGGCGGGGCCGTTCGGGGCAAAGCGGTACAACAGGCCACCGCCGAGAATTGCGATCGCCAACAGAAAAGCGAGGCTGACAAGACCGCCGAAAAATCCGCCGATCCCAGCCAGCGCCGCGCTCCCGATAGCCGCCAGAATAAAGCCGCAAAGGCCCGCTGCAGTGAGCGCCAGCGCGACCAGGTTTCCCTTCACGAAGCCGCGCGTGCCATTGGTGCCGTAAGCAATATTGATCCCGGTCATTAGGGAGCGCGCGCCATTGCGGGCACCGAACAGCGCGATCGCAAGTGAAGCGAGCAGGCCGAGGCCCTTGGCTCCGGACGCGCCTTGGGCAACGCTTTCCAGCTGACCGCCGATCAGTTCGGCGGCAGCGGCGGGAAGCCTCCCGGCGAGCAAGTCGACATGCGCAGCCACCGTTTTCGGATCGGCGAACAGGCCATATCCGAGGACGAGGGCACCCAGCGTAGGCACCAGCGCGAGCAGCGCATAATGCGCGATTCCCGCTGCCAGTATGCCGATATTGTCGGTGTCGCCGGCCTGCCAGGCCGCCTTCAAATCAGCGAGCACGCGTCGGCGCGATCAATCGCCCTCGCCGGGCTCGGGCGAGAAGTACTTGTCGAACTTGCCTTCTTCGCCCTTGTGCTCGTCGGCCTCGGCGGGCGGTTCCTTCGACTGGGTGATGTTCGGCCATTCGGCGCTGAACTTGGTGTTCAGCTCGAGCCATTTCTCGAGCCCATCCTCGGTATCGGGCAGAATCGCCTCGGCCGGACATTCGGGTTCGCACACGCCGCAATCGATGCATTCGCTGGGATTGATGACGAGCATGTTCTCGCCCTCGTAGAAGCAGTCGACCGGGCAGACCTCGACGCAGTCGGTGTACTTGCACTTGATGCAGTCATCGGTGACGACATAGGTCATGGGTAGCGTATTCCCTCGAAGTGATACTCTTTCCCGCGCTGCTAGGGCGGATTATCCTTGCGGGTCAAGGTCCCGATAACAGGCTTCGGCTTCGCGCGGGGGGCCACGCCGTTCGGGGAGCGTGCGGATTTCGATCAGGCGGACCCTGTCGCCAAGCGGCAGCGTGAGAATATCGCCCTCGGCAATGTCGCGCGAACAGCGGGTGACCCGCTCGCCATTGCGCCGGATGTGGCCTTCCTCGACGAGTCGATGTGCGGCACTGCGTGTGCGCACGAAGCGCAAATAGCACAGCAGCCGGTCGATCCTCACTCGCAGCGCGCCATTAACGGACCAGATCTGCAAGCGCGGCGAAGGCGCTGCCTTCGCGCGGCTGCGCGGGTTTCTGCCGTTCCTGCTTGCGGCGCGAGGGACGCCATTCCCACCGGTCGGGCCGCGGCGGGCCGAATTGCCCCTCGGCCAGCGGGCGGGCTTTTTGCACCCGGAACCCGGCAGTACCGAGCAAGCGGGAAATATTTCCTTCTTCGAGGCCAATCGAGATCGGCAATGCCAGGTCGAGCACGAATTTGCGCTTGCGATCCTTGGCATGCGCCTTCGCGCGCGTTTCGTGAGCGGCACGTAGAATCTTCTCGACCAGATCGATCCGGATCGCCTGGCTCCCGGCATGGCGGTAGCCCGAAGGGAGCTTTTTCGTGTCGGGAAGGACCGGCAGCATCGCGTCCTGCACCGGACGCCGGTCGAGGCCAAGTGCATGGAGCAATTGGCGCGGCGCAGGCTTGAGCAGTGCCGGGGCAAAAATATCGAGCGCGCCGAAAGTGACCCCGATCTTGCGCAGGAAGGGTCGCATTTCCTTGGGCAGGTGCTCGATCCCCGCCTGCTCGCGGGTAACATAGCCATGCCCGGCGATGAGATTGAGCAGCAGCGCGCGCGCTTGCGATCCCGCCTCGGGATTGCTCGCGGCATGATGCAATTTTTCGAGCGGCTCGAGCGGGCTCAGCTTCTGCGCGAGCCATCCCTCGAGCGCGGCGAGCAGCGTGGCCCGCGCCGCATCGGGCAGCGCGGCCACCTCACGCGACGGCACCAGCAGCGGCGTCACGCTGCCATCGCGGTGCTCGAGCTTCGCCAGCTCCTGTCCGCGCCAGCGGATTGCCCCGCGCGTCAGCTCGACCTCGCCGAAATCCGATTCGGCCAGCGCCACGGCTTTCTCGCCAAGCAGCCGCGGCAGCGCTTTCTCCGCTGCGGCAAGCAGCATCCGCCGGTCTTCCTGCCGCGCGGAAGGATCGACGGTAAAGCGCAGCCCGGCGACATGACCGAGCACCTCGCCCTCGACCGTCACCGCGCCATCGTCACTCATCTCGATCGGCAACATGCCTGCATCCTGCCCTAACGACTTCATCAGGATTGCTGTCCTCCGGTTTACGAATCTCTCGGTCAGCCGCGCATGGAGCGCATCCGACAATTTGGCCTCTACGCCCCGCGCTCGGGACGCCATTTCGTCACGCGCCAGCACCCAGTCGGGCCGCTGGCAAATATAGGCCCAGCTGCGAATCGCCGCGATCCGCCCCTGCAGCGTATCGATGTCCCCGGCCATATTGTCGAGTTCGCTGATCCGTGCTGCGACATAATCCGCCCCCAGATAGCCTTCGCCAAGGTCCTGCCACAGCCGCGCGACGAAGCGCGCATGGACATCGGGCCCGCGCTGGCGGAAGTCGGGCAGCGAGCAGGCTTCCCAGAACCGCCGCACCATCCCCGCGCCGCGCACATTGGCGGCCACGGGTTCCTCGGCCAGGCGCTTGAGCGTGGCGAGATCGATCGCCTGCGGTGCGAGCCGTAGCGCGGGGTCCTCGGGCGGGGCCTCGAGATCGGCGATCAGTGCGGCGAGCGAGGCAAAGCGCGGCTCGGGCTCGCGCCAGTACAGATGCGTCAGCGGCGCGAAGCGATGCTCCTCGATCGCGTAGACCTCTTCCTCGGTGAACTCGGGCGCATCACCATGCTTGGTCGTGCCCGCCAGCGTACCGAAGGTCCCGTCACGCTGGTGGCGGCCCGCACGCCCGGCGATCTGCGCCATCTCGGCTGGCAGCAGGCGGCGCATCCGCACGCCATCGAACTTGCTCAGCCCGGCGAAGGCGACATGGTTCACATCGAGATTGAGCCCCATCCCGATGGCGTCGGTGGCGACGATGTAATCGACCTCGCCATTCTGGAAGAGCGCGACCTGCTTGTTGCGCGTTTCGGGGCTGAGTGCGCCCATCACCACCGCCGCGCCGCCGCGGAACCGCCGCAGCATTTCGGCCACGGCGTAAACCTGCTCGGCGCTGAAGGCGACGATGGCGCTGCGCGGCGGCAGCCGCGACAGCTTGCGCGGTCCGATATGCGTGAGCGTCGAGAACCGCGGGCGATCGGAGATCTCGGCCTCGGGGATCAGTTGGCGCACCAGCGGCTCGAGCGTGGCCGCGCCCAGCAGCATGGTTTCCTCGCGGCCGCGCGTGTTGAGCAGCCGATCGGTGAAGATATGGCCGCGCTCGCGGTCGGCACCGATCTGCGCTTCGTCCAAGGCCACGAACGCGGCCCCTGCACCGTCGCGCGGCATGGCTTCGGCGGTGCAGCACATATAGCGCGCGCCCTTGGGCTCGACGCGTTCTTCGCCCGTAATCAGCGCGACTGCCGCATCGCCCTTGATCGCACGTACCCGGTCGTAGACCTCACGCGCGAGCAACCGCAGCGGAAAGCCCATGCATCCGCTCGAATGCGCGACCATGCGCTCGATCGCCAGATGCGTCTTGCCGGTATTGGTGGGCCCGAGGACCGCCTTGATCGCGCTATCCTGCACGCGCCCTAGGTGGCAGCGCGCGAACGCAAGGGCAACCACTCGCCGCGCCGAGGATTCAATTCATCCCGTTCCGGACTCGCATGGCCGCAAATTAAGCGGCCCTTTACTTTGTTTCGGCAGGCAAAGCGGGCAGACGACCACCATCACGGGTCGGGCCGCTCGCTTCCCCGCCGGGGCGGCCAGATAGAAGGGACACGCGACGTGTATACGTCCCATGCAGATTCGGAAGAGAGCGACCGGCCGCACGCAACTGGCGGACCGGGTCAGCCCGCTGCCGCGCTTGCGCATGACCAGATCCTTTCCGCCGCATCCGTGCCTGCCTATTCCTGGACCGATGCGCGCGAACGCCTGTCGCACCGCATTGCAAAGCTCGATCTCGCGCCCGACCTCGGTAGCGAGATCGGCAGCAAGCGCTGGCTGCGCGGGCTGGGCACCTTCGTCGGCCTGACCGCTGCGGCGCTGGCCTTCTGGCCAAGCTTCGCCCCGCTCGAAGCCGCCGCTCCCGCGCATATCGACGACGCGGTGCGCGACGAATACCGCAGCCAGATGATCCTGCCGCTCGCCCTTGGTGCGGACAGCGGCCGGCATATGGGGGCGACCGCGCTGGTCGAACCGCTCGCCGGTGCGCCCGAGCGCCCGACGCTGGATATGGTCGCGACACTCGCCAAGGGCGACAGCTTCGAACGCATGTTGCGCCGTGCGGGCGTGGGCCGCGACGATAGCCTGCGCGTTGCCGAACTGGTCGCGGGCGCGACCGCGCTGAGCGACCTCGAGCCCGGCACGACGTTCGACATCGTGCTCGGCCGCCGTCCTGCACCGGGCGCGCCCCGTCCGCTCGAATCGATCGCTTTCCGCGCCCGGTTCGATCTCGAACTCGATATCGGCCGGTTCGACGAAGGGGCCGACCTGTCACTGACCAAGAAGGTCATCCGCGTCGACGATACCCCTTTGCGTATTCGCGGTACGGTGGGCGACAGCCTTTATCGCTCGGCCCGCGCCGCTGGTGCCCCGGCGAGTGCAGTTCAGGCCTATCTCAAGACGCTCGGTCAATATGTGAATCTCGACCGCGATATACGCGCGGGCGACACGTTCGATTTCGTCGTCGCGCATCGCCGCGCCGCCACCGGCGAACGGCAGGCGGGGCAATTGCTCTATGCCGGGCTCGACCGGGGCGAACAGCCGCGCGTGCAGCTGATGCGCTGGGGCACAGACGGCGAATTCTACGAAGCCTCGGGTGTCAGCGAACAGCGCGGCGGGCTGATGGCCCCCGTTCCGGGCCGCACCACCTCGCGCTTCGGCATGCGGCGCCATCCGATCCTCGGCTATCGCCGGATGCATTCGGGCCTCGATTTCAAGGCGCGCCATGGCACCCCGATCGTGGCGGTGACCGATGGACGTGTGACCGGCGCTGGGCGGATGGGTGGCTGCGGTAACGCGGTGCGCCTGCGGCACGATGCCTCGCTCGACACGCGCTATTGCCACATGAGCCGCGTCGCGGTGAACCGCGGTCAGAGCGTTCGGCGCGGGCAGGTCATCGGCTATGTCGGTTCGACCGGCCTCTCCACCGGCCCGCACCTGCATTACGAAATGTACCGCAACGGGCGCGCGATCGATCCCTCTTCGGTTCAGTATGTCACCCGCGCACAGCTCGCCGGTGCCGAATTGCGGCGCTTCAAGAACGCGCTGGCGCGGATCAAAACGGTCGAACCGGGCGCGGCTTTGTCCGAACTCGAGCAGACCGCGGCCGAGGTCGCCGCTACCGAACCCGTCCGCGAGATCGACAAGCTGGCCCCACCCAAGCGGAGCTGAGATTGCGCCCCGCGCGCGCTTGCGGCATTGCGCTGCAATGACCAATGCCCACTATCCCGCCACGCGCCTGCGCCGTACCCGTTCGAGCGGGTGGAGCCGCGCGATGCACCGCGAAACCGTGCTCACCCCGTCAGACCTGATCTGGCCGCTGTTCGTCACTGATGGTTCCGGTGTCGAGGAGCCGGTCGCCAGCCTGCCGGGCGTGTCGCGCTGGTCGGTCGACCATATCGCCAAACGCGCGAAGGAGGCGGTCGATCTGGGCATCCCCTGCATCGCGCTGTTCCCCAACACGCAGCCCGATCGGCGCAGCGATGACGGGGCCGAGGCGCTCAATCCCGACAATCTGATGTGCCGCGCGATCAAGGCGGTCCGCGATGCCTGCGGCAACGATATCGGCATCCTCACCGATGTCGCGCTCGATCCCTATACCAGCCACGGCCAGGACGGGCTGCTCGACGAGGCCGGCTATGTCGTCAATGACGATACAGTAGCGGTGCTGGTCGACCAGGCGGTCAACCAGGCCGCTGCGGGGGCCGATATCATCGCCCCGTCCGACATGATGGATGGCCGCGTGAAGGCGATCCGCATGGCGCTGGAAATGAACCAGCATCCCAATGTCCAGATCATGGCCTATGCGGCCAAATACGCCTCGGCCTTCTACGGCCCGTTCCGCGACGCGGTGGGCTCGGGCGGCCTGCTCAAGGGCGACAAGAAAAGCTACCAGATGGACCCCGCCAATGGCGACGAGGCGCTGCGCGAAATCGCTTTCGACATCGCCGAGGGCGCCGACAGCGTGATGGTCAAGCCGGGCCTCGCCTATCTCGACATCATCTGGCGCGCCAAGCAGGAATTCGGCGTGCCGGTGTTCGCCTATCAAGTCAGCGGGGAATATGCGCTGATCGAGGTCGGCGCGGCCGCCGGGGTCGGCGACCGTGATGCGTTGCTGATGGAAAAGCTGCTTGCCTTCAAGCGCGCCGGATGCAGCGGGGTGCTGACCTATCACGCTCCGCGCGCCGCCCAATTGCTCAATGGCTGAGTTTCGCCACGAGACCGACCGGTTGATCCTGCGCGACTGGCGTGAGGAAGACTGGCCGCTCTTCTGGGAGGGGACCAATACGCCCGGCGTCATGCGCTGGCTGGGCGGAGTTTGCGATGGTGCGAAGCGCGATGCGGCGCAGCAGCGCCTGCTCTCCTACGAACGCGAGCATGGCCACACCTTCTGGTGCGTCGAGCGCAGCGGCGATGGCGCGATCCTCGGTTTCTGCGGTCTCAAGCGTTCCAATCAGGCGGGCGGGCCGCTCGGCATGATGGAAGTGGGCTGGCGGCTGCGCGAAGACGCCTGGGGCAGGGGCTATGCGAAAGAGGCGGCTACCGCCTCGCTCGATCTTGCCTTCGACCGGTTCGATGCGGAAGAGGTGATCGCCATGACGGTTCAGCGCAACACGGCCAGCTGGGGGTTGATGGAGCGGCTGGGAATGCGCCGCCGCGAGGATCTCGATTTCGACAATGCGGAGTTCGACAAGGAGGACCCGGTCATCATCATCTATTCGGCCGATCGCGCATCCTGGACAGCCCATCGTGGCTGATATCATCGCCGAAACCGACCGGCTGATCCTGCGCACGATCGAGGAAGGCGACGCTATCGAGCAGGATCGCCTGCTCAATACGCCGTCGGTGATGGCGCGGCTTGGGGGCGTCAAGGAATTGCACGAGATCGAGGCCAAGCACGCCAAGGCCATGGCGATGTATGCGCGCGAGGGCTTCAGCTTCCTGTTCATGATCGAAAAGGCGAGCGGCGAGATGGTCGGGCATTGCGGGATCAAGCGCGTCGACAACCCGCTGGCGCCCAATGTCGGCGATCACGAGATCGGCTGGCTGGTGCGCGAGGATCGCTGGCGGCGCGGCTATGCCGAAGAGGCGATGCGCGCGGTGCTCGACTGGGCCTTCACACGCATCGCGGCGCCGCACGTCGTGGCGCTGACCAGCCACGCCAATGGCGGAAGCTGGAAACTGATGCAAAAGCTCGGCATGGTCCGCCGCGAGGATCTCGATTTCGCAGACCCTGCCTTCCCCGCGGAAGACAATCCGACGATCCAGTATTCGCTCACGCAAGAACAATGGGAGAGCAGCCAATGACCGCGAGCCGCCCTGGTGTCACCATCATCCCGATCCACGGGCACACGCCGCGCATCCACGATAGCGCCTTTGTCGCGCCCGGCTGCACGATCATCGGCAATGTCGAGATCGGGGCCGACAGCTCGGTGTGGTACAATTGCGTCCTGCGCGCCGACGTGAGCCGGATCGTGATTGGCGAGCGGTCGAACATCCAGGATGGTAGCGTATGCCATTGCGACCCCGAGCGCCCCGGCGACCCGGGCGGTTCGCCGCTCATCATCGGTGACGACGTATTGGTCGGCCATATGGCGATGGTCCATGGCTGCACCATCGAGGATCGCGGCTTCGTCGGCCTTGGCGCCATTGCGATGAACAAGGCGGTGATCGGTTCGGATGCGATGCTCGCCGCTGGTGCCATGCTGACCGAGGGCAAGGTGATGGCCGCGCGCGAATTGTGGGGCGGCCGGCCGGCGCGCAAGATGCGCGATCTCGACGATGCCGCCATCGCCGGCATGCGGATGGGCGTCGCGCATTATGCCGAAAATGCCAAACATCACGCGGCTGCGGTCGTCGATGCCGCGGCCCAAGGCTGACCTGCCCGACCCCGCAGCGCTATGGGACCTGGTGGCCGGCGACCAGCTACGTCTCCGCGTGACGCCCGGCGCCCGGACCGAAGCGATCAGCGTGGAAGAGGGCCGGGTGCTGGTAAAGGTACGCGCCAGGCCCAGCGATGGGGCGGCCAATACCGCAGTCGCGAAACTGGTGGCGCGCGCTCTTGGGGTCGTGACGTCACGCTGTCGGATTGTGCGCGGCGCGACTTCGCGTGAGAAGGTGCTCCAGCTCGATCCTTAGGCGGCGCGTGTCTCGATGCTGACCGCAAAGGCGAACAGCAGCAGTGCAAGGCCCGCCGCTGCTCCCGCGGCGACAAGCGGGTCAACCGCATAGAGGCAGGCCCCGCCTACCGCGCCCACCGCCAGCGCCAGCCACAGCGTCGGATAACCGCGCATGGCTTTACTGGAGCGGCCAAGGATGCGCGCTGCCACCCCCTGGCCCGAGCGCACCAGCGCCCCGGTCATATACGTCACCCCGACGGTCACCTCGCCCTCGCGCGAAAAGACGTTATTGGCGACCCCCATCGCCGCGGCGGCGAGCGCGAGGAAGGCCATGTCGTGGGCGTGCGCCAGCGCCAGCGTGGCCACCCCGAGCATCGCGGTGACCATGGCGAGCAGGATGCGCTTATGCTGTCCCTGTCGGCCAAACGCGACCAGCGCACCGGCGATCACGCCCCCGATAAAGCAGGCGATGACGAGGATCGGGATCCACGCCAGCGCGCGTTCGGCGACCAGCTCGACGCCCAGCCGCGTCGTATTGCCCGACATGAAAGAGGTGAAATAGCCGCCCGCAACCACGAAACCGATGGCATCGACCTGGCCGGCGAGGAATGCCAGCCCCACGGCGAGTTTCTGGCGGCTGCGATCGTAGCGTTGCATCGCAGCACCATGCGGACTGGTGCGGAGAATTCAATCCCGGATGAGCGCGCGCAGGGCCTCGATCCGATCCGCTTCATGCGGCGGCTTGTCCCAGCGGATGCGGTGGATGCGCGGAAACCGCATCGCGAGACCCGATTTGTGCCGTTTGCTTTCGTGCACGCTGTCGAATGCGACTTCGAATACCAGTGTCTTCTCGGTTTCGCGCACCGGTCCGAAACGGTTGATCGTATTTTGCCGCACGTGGCGGTCGATCTTTTTCAGCTCCTCGTCGGTAAAGCCCGAATAGGCCTTGCCCACGGGCAGCAGATCGGCGCCCCGGTCGGGATCGCCATCCCAGCAGCCGAAGGTGTAATCGGAAAAGAAGCTCGACCGCTTGCCCGATCCGCGCTGCGCATACATCAGCACGCAATCAACCAGCAGCGGGTCGCGCTTCCACTTATACCAATAGCCGACGCGCCGCCCGGCGATATAGGGGCTGTCCTTGCGCTTGAGCATCAGCCCTTCGATCGCATCGTCGCGGCTGCCTTCGCGGATCTGTGCGAGATGCTCGAAATCGCTCGCCGGCACCACCTTGCTGATATCGAAATGGCTGTCGGGTAGTCGCGACATCAGCGCTTCGAGGCGGTCGCGGCGCTCGCTCCATGCGAGGGTGCGCACATCCTCACCCTCGATCAGCAGCGTGTCGTAAAGTCGCACGAAGGCCGGATAGTCCTGCAGCATCTTCTTGCTGACGGTCTTGCGCCCCAGCCGCTGCTGCAGCGCGTTGAAACTTGCCGCTCCGCCTTCCTCGCCGCCCTGCGCCGAACCGCGCACCAGCAGTTCGCCATCGAGCACTGCGGGGAAGGGCAGCGCATCGAGCAGCTCGGGAAAGGTCGCCGAAATATCGTCGCCCGAACGCGAGTAGACACGGGTTTCCTCGCCCGCGCGGACCAGTTGTACGCGAATGCCGTCCCACTTCCACTCGGCGGCATAGTCCGCCAGATCGACCGTGGTCTCCTCGAGCGGATGTGCGAGCATGAAGGGGCGGAAGGTCGGCAGATTGGTGATATCGGGCGGCGCCTCGCCGCGCGCGGCCCAGCCGAACAGCGCGTCATAGGGCGCGTCGAGCCCGTGCCAATACTCTTCCACCTCGTCGACCGAGACCGCGAAAGCCTGCGCAAACGCAGTCTTGGCGAGGCGGCTGGAGACCCCGATGCGCATTCCCCCGGTCGCCAGTTTCAGCAGCGCATAGCGGCCCGACGCGTCGAGCCGATCGAGCAGCCGGGGCAATTCGGTAAGCACGCTCTTGCGGTTCATTGCGGCGAGCTGCTCGACCGCTTCGCTAACCGTGGGCGGCGATGGCGCCTGATCGGGTGCGGGCCACAGCAGGCTCGCGGTTTCCGCGGTGTCGCCGACGAAGTCGCGGCTCAGCGTCCACAGCACCGGATCGACCCGGTCCTTAAGCAGATTGCGGATGGTAGAGCTTTTGACCGCGGGGAAGTCGAGCCCGTCGGCCAGCGCCGCCAGCGCCCAGCCGCGATCCGGATCGGGCGTCGCGCGCAGATATTCCGCGATCAGCCGCAGCTTCTCGTTGCGACTGCGGGTGTAGACGAGCGCGTCGATCAGGGCGGCAAACTCCTCCACCGCTAGTCGTCCTCATCCTCATATCCCACCATCGCCAGCGCCCGCGCACGGCGCTGGTTGAGCTGGCACCAGCGCAGCAGCGCATCCTCGCGCCCGTGGGTGATCCAGTTTTCCGCGGCATCGACTTCCCTGATCGTGCGCGTCAATTCGCCCCAGTCGGCGTGATCGGAAATCACCAGCGGCAGCTCGACATTGCGCTGCCGGGCACGCTGGCGCACGCGCATCCAGCCGCTCGCCATCGCGGTGATCGGATCGGGCAGGCGGCGGCTCCAGCGGTCGTTGAGCGCCGATGGCGGGCTGACCACCACCGCACCGCGCATGTCTTCCTTCGTGTAATCCGCGACCAGCCGCAGTTCGCCGAGATCCACGCCGTGCTCTTCATAGAGCCGGCACATCTTCTCCATCGCGCCATGCAGGTAGATCGGGTCCATATGGCCCGCGCGGCGTAGCTCGGCGATGACCCGCTGCGCCTTGCCCAGCGCATAGGCGCCGACCAGCACGCAGCGATCGGGATGCGCGGCGAGCCGTTCGAGCAGCTTGGCCATTTCTTCCTCGATCGGGGGGTGGCAAAACACCGGCAGCCCGAAGGTCGCCTCGGTGATGAAGATATCGCAGGGGGTGACCTGGAACGGGGGGCAGGTGGGATCGGCTCGGCGTTTGTAATCGCCGGTTACCACCACGCGCTCACCCGCATGCTCGAGCAGGATCTGCGCACTGCCGAGCACATGACCGGCGGGGATATAGGTCGCATCCACCCCGCCCGGCAGACTGATCGTCTCGCCATATTCGACCGGAGTAGCGCCCTCCTTAGTTGCGTAGCGCAACTCCATGATCGCCAGCGTGGCGGGGGTGGCCACGGTCTGGCCATGGCCACCGCGCGCATGATCGGCATGGCCATGCGTGACCAGGGCGCGGTCGACCGCGCGGCTGGGGTCGATCCAGCATTCAGCGGGGACGACATGGATACCGTGCGGTTCGGGTTTGATCCAGGAGAAGGGGGCTGCAGCCATCCCCGATTCAAACGAAAGGGGCGCCAACCGTTCCCGGTGGCGCCCCCTCGAAGTGGTTTTCCCTGCCGCTCAGCTTTCGCTCTCGTCGGTGCTTTCGCTGGCATCGGCCGCCGGTTTCTTGCTCGCCGGTGCCTTCTTTTCCGCTGCCTTCTTGCGCGGCGGCGCCTTGCGCTTGGCCTTGGGCGGGGCAGGGGTCAGCTCGAAGCTCGGCTTGGCGTCCTTCATCGTCACCGAAACCTCGCCGCCATCGGCCAGCTTGCCGAACAACAGTTCCTCGGCGAGCGGCTGCTTGATCTTTTCCTGGATCAGGCGGCCCATCGGACGCGCGCCATAGAGGCGGTCGTAGCCCTTGTCCGCCAGCCATGCGCGGGCGTCCTGGTCGAACTGGATATCGACATTCTGTTCGGCCAGCTGCAATTCGAGCTGGAGGATGAACTTGTCGACCACGCGCGCAACGGTATCCCGGCCCAGATAGGCGAAGGGCACCACCGCATCGAGGCGGTTGCGGAACTCGGGGGTGAACATGCGTTTCACCGCTTCCTCGCTCGCATCTTCCTTCGACACGTCGCCAAAGCCGATTCCCTGGCTTGCCATGTCGGCCGCGCCCGCATTGGTGGTCATGATCAGCACGACATTGCGGAAATCGACCGTCTTGCCGTGGTGGTCGGTCAACCGGCCATTATCCATGACCTGCAGCAGGATATTGAACAGGTCGGGATGCGCTTTCTCGATCTCGTCGAGCAGCAGTACGCAATGCGGGTTCTGGTCCACCGCATCGGTCAGCAGCCCGCCCTGGTCGTAACCGACATAGCCCGGAGGTGCGCCGATCAGGCGTGAAACGCTGTGACGCTCCATATATTCGGACATGTCGAAGCGCTTGAGCTCGATCCCCATGATGCTGGCGAGCTGGCGTGCGACCTCGGTCTTGCCGACACCGGTCGGGCCGCTGAACAGGAACGAGCCGATCGGCTTGTCCGGATCGCGCAGGCCCGCGCGCGACAGCTTCATCGCGGTCGACAGCTTCTTGACCGCCGCATCCTGCCCGAAGACGACGCGTCGCAGGTCGCGGTCGAGATTTTCGAGCGCCCTCTTGTCGTCCTTCGATACCGATTTGGGCGGGATGCGCGCCATGGTCGCGATCACCGCCTCGATCTCGCGTGCGGTGATCTTCTTCTTGCGGCGGCTGGGCGGGACCAGCATCTGCATCGCGCCGACCTCGTCGATCACGTCGATCGCCTTGTCGGGCAGCTTGCGGTCGTTGATGTAGCGCGCCGAAAGCTCGACCGCGGTCTTGAGCGCGTCGACCGTGTAGGTCACCTTGTGGTGGTCCTGGAACGCGGTCTTCAACCCCTTGAGGATCTTGATCGTGTCCTCGATCGTGGGCTCGTTCACATCGATCTTCTGGAAGCGGCGCAGCAGCGCGCGGTCCTTCTCGAAGTGGTTGCGGAACTCCTTGTAGGTGGTCGAGCCGATGCAGCGGATCGCACCCGAGCTCAGCGCCGGCTTGAGCAGGTTCGACGCATCCATCGCCCCGCCACTGGTCGCGCCTGCGCCGATGACCGTGTGAATTTCGTCGATGAACAGGATCGCATCGGGCATGCCTTCGAGCTCGTTCACGACCTGCTTCAGCCGCTCCTCGAAATCGCCGCGATAGCGCGTCCCGGCAAGCAGCGCGCCCATGTCGAGCGAATAGATCACCGCGTCCTGCAGCACTTCGGGCACTTCGCCTTCGACGATCTTGCGCGCAAGACCTTCCGCAATCGCGGTTTTCCCGACGCCGGGATCACCGACATAAAGCGGGTTGTTCTTGCTCCGGCGGCACAGGATCTGGACCGTCCGGTCGACCTCGGGCCCGCGGCCGATCAGCGGATCGATCCGGCCATCTTCGGCCTTCTTGTTGAGATTGACGGTGAACTGGTCGAGCGCGGTTTCCTTCTTGCCCTTCTCGGCGGCCTTGTCCTCGCTCTGCGCCTCGCCTTCTTCGGCGCCCTGCGAAGGACGGCTTTCGACCTGCTTGCCGCCCTTGCCGATGCCGTGGCTGATGAAGCTCACCGCGTCGAGCCGGCTCATGTCCTGCTGCTGGAGGAAATAGACCGCATAGCTGTCGCGTTCGGAAAACAGCGCGACCAGCACATTGGCGCCGGTCACCGTATCCTTGCCGCTCGACTGGACATGCAGGATTGCGCGCTGGATCACCCGCTGGAACCCCGCGGTCGGCTGCGGGTCGGCGGTTTCGTCCGATTGCAGCGACTGGTATTCCTGTTCGAGATACTGCTTCACCACCGCGGTCAGCTCGCCAAGGTCGACCCCGCAGGCCGACATCACTTGCGCGCCATCCTCGTCGTCGATCAGTGCGAGCAGCAGGTGTTCGAGCGTCGCATATTCGTGCCGGCGCTCGCCCGCATCGGTGAGTGCGGCGTGGAGGGTCTTTTCGAGATTGGCGGCAAAGCTGGGCATCAGATGTCTTTCTCATGGGATTCGCACGGGGCGAATACGGGACAGCCTATGGGCCGAAGGTTAGCCAATGCTGTATGCTCGCCGGATATGGGTGCGCAGGGCAATATTTTCAGCCCCCGCATCACCAACTATTCCTTTCGCCCGAACAATGCCTCGGCGGCATTGCGATGCGCGGCAGCCGAGCTGCGGTGTTTCTCGACCCGGTCGATCTCGGCTTCGAGCAGTGCGATCCGCACCGCCAGTTCATCTTGCGAATAGGGGCCGAGGTCCTCGGCCATAAGCAGGCTCGCGGCGTCGCCTCGCGGGCGCGGACGGGCATCGTCATCCATTGGGACCAATGTCGCAATTCTGTGTGGTTGCTGTCAACGGGGCAGCGCGGTATTGCACGGCCGAGCGTGGCAGGGACGACACGCAGGGAACAATGGCGATGGGGGCGCGAGTGGCAGCAGATTTGCCGAAAACGATGTCAGCGACGGGTTTCGACAAGCCCGGCGGACCCGAGGTATTGCGGTCCGAGCAGTTGCCCGTGCCCCAACCGGGCGAGAACCAGGTGCTGATCCGTGTCGCTTACGCCGGGGTCAACCGGCCCGACGTGATCCAGCGGCAGGGCTATTATCCGCCGCCACCCGGCGCCTCGCCGGTCCCGGGCCTCGAAGTATCGGGCACCGTAGTGGCGATCGGCAAGGGCGCGCCGCCCGAAATGCTGGGCAGGCGCGTCTGCGCGCTCGTGTCGGGTGGTGGCTATGCCGAATACTGCCTGGCACATTCGGCGCATTGCCTGCGCGTGCCCAAGGCGATGACGATGGAAGTCGCCGCGGCAGTCCCCGAAACGCTGTTCACCGTGTGGCACAATGTGTTCGAGCGCGGCTGGGCCGGGAACGGCGACACGCTGCTGGTTCATGGCGGCACCAGCGGGATCGGGACCATGGCGATCCAGCTGGCCAAGGCCTTCGACATCACCGTGATCGCGACCGCGGGAAGCGAAGAGAAATGTCAGGCGATCCGCGATCTGGGGGCGGATCTGGCGATCAATTACATGACGCAGGACTTCGTCGAGGAGGTAAAGACCTTCACCGGCGGTCAGGGTGTCAACGTCGTGCTCGACATGGTTTCGGGCGATTACGTCGCGCGCAATATCGAATGTCTGGCCGATGACGGGCGGCATGTAACCATCGCCGTGCTCGGCGGGCTCAAGGCCGAAATCAACATGGCCACGGTCATGCGCAAGCGGCTGGCGCTGACCGGCTCGACGCTGCGGCCGCGCTCGGACGATTTCAAGGCGCTGCTCGCCGACGAGATCTACAACCATGCCTGGCCCCTGTTCGAGGATGGCACGATCGCACCGGTGATGGACCAGACCTTCGCGCTTGCCGATGCGAGTGCCGCGCATGCGCGGATGGAGGCGGGCGATCATATCGGCAAGATCGTGCTCGAGGTAGCCGGTGACTGAGGTCACGCTCCACGAGGATCCGCGCAGCGGCAATTGCTACAAGATCAAGCTCACCGCCGCGCTGCTCGGCCTGCCGCTCGCAACCCGGCAATACGATATCATCGCCGGGGAAACGCGCACGCCCGACTTCCTCGAGCGGGTCAATCCGAACGGGCGCATCCCCGTGCTGCAGATCGGCAACCGCTTCCTGCCCGAAAGCAATGCCGCCTGCTGGTATCTCGCCTCGGGCAGCGCACTGATCCCGCAGGACAGCTTCGACCAGGCGGATATGCTGCGCTGGATGTTCTTCGAACAATACAGCCATGAGCCCAACATCGCGACGATGCGCTTCTGGCTGCATTTCATCGGTAGCGCGCAGCTTTCACCGCAGCAGAAGGCGCAGATGATGGCCAAGCGGATCGCCGGCTGCGAGGCGCTGTCGCTGATGGACGGCCATCTTGCCGGGCACGACTGGTTTGTGGGCGATAGCGTCTCGCTCGCCGATATCGCGCTGTTCGCCTATACCCATGTGGCGGACGAAGGCGGCTTCGGGCTGGGCGACTATCCGGCGGTCGAACGCTGGATCGAACGGGTGTCGCAGCTCCCCGATTTCATCCCCATGGGGTGAACCCAAAGTGTCGCAATGTCGCCGATCCGTAACGGCAATGTGAATCGCTCGTAACAATCCATCGCCATGGCTGGCCCTGATACTCATCAGGGGAGCCCGGCCCATGAATGATCTGCCCACCGACTTCGATGCCGTCCACAAGGTCGCCAGTTTTCCGTCGATCAAACCGAGCGTGCCCGAACGCACGATCGGCAAGCGGCGCGAGTTTCGCACGATCTGGATCAGCGATGTCCATCTCGGCACCAGGGGCTGCAATCACGAACTGCTGATCGATTTCCTCGACCACACCGATAGCGAGACGATGTATCTCGTCGGCGACATCATCGATGGCTGGCGGTTGAAGAAGAAGGTCTACTGGCCCCCGGAACACAACGATATCGTCTGGCGCATCCTCAAGCGTGCCAAGCGCGGTACGCGGATCGTCTATATTCCCGGCAATCACGACGAAATGGTCCGCCCGTTCAGCGGGATGAACCTGGGCGGGGTCGAGATCATGCGCGCGGCATTCCACGATACTGCCGACGGGCGCCGCCTGATGGTGCTGCATGGCGACGAATTCGACACCATCATGCTGGCGCACCGCTGGCTCGCCTTCGTCGGCGACGCGCTCTACCATGTGATGATGAAGCTCAACAATTGGGTGGCCGGCGCGCGCAAGCGGCTGGGCCTGCCCTATTGGTCGATCTCGAAGGCCGCCAAGCACAAGGTCAAGAACGCGGTCGAGTTCATTTCGAAATACGAGGAAGTTGTCGCCCGTGCCGCGGCCGAACGGGGTGTCGATGGCGTGGTCTGCGGCCATATCCATACCGCCGAATTCCGCACCTTCGACCATGATGGCAAGCAGATCGAATATTGGAACGACGGCGACTGGGTCGAGGGTTGTAACGCGCTGGTCGAGCATTTCGACGGGACCATGGAAATCCTCCACTGGCCCGATGAGATTGCCCGGCGCGAAGCCGAGCAGTCAGTGGCCGCGCCATCGGTCCCGGAGGCCGCGTGAGTTCGATGTCCGGCGCGCGCGCCCAGATCTGCGAGGTTCAGCCGAGCGCGCCGCACCGGATTGCGATCGTCACCGACGCATGGCTGCCACAGATGAATGGCGTCGTCCGCACGCTCACCACGACTTGCGATCACTTGCGCGAACAGGGGCACGATGTGCTGGTCGTCTCGCCCGACGAATTCGCCAGCGTGCCCTGTCCGACCTATCCCGAAATCCGGCTGGCGCTAGCCGTCCCGGGCGCGGTGGCGAACCGCCTGCGCGCGTTTTCGCCCGAGGCGATCCACATCGCCACCGAGGGTCCGCTCGGCATGACGGCACGCCGCTATTGTGCAAAACACGATATCCGCTTCACCACCGCCTATCACACGCAGTTTCCCGACTATCTCGCCAAGCGCACGCATCTGCCTGCCGCATGGTTCTGGCGGTATATCCAGTGGTTCCACCGCCCCGCCAAACGCGTGCTGGTGGCGACCGAGAGCATCAGCGAGGAATTGCGCGCGCATGGACTGACCCAGCTGCACCGCTGGAGCCGCGGGGTCGATCTCGCCTGCTTTACGCCCGATGCACCGCCACCGCCCGAATTTGCCGATCTGCCGCGCCCGATCCAGCTCTATGTCGGCCGGGTCGCGGTTGAAAAGAACGTCGAGGCGTTCCTCGAAGCCGACTATCCCGGCAGCAAGGTCGTCGTCGGCGACGGACCGTCGCTGGCATCGCTGCGCGCGAAATATCCCGAAGCGCACTTTCTGGGGCGGCGTTCGGGGCGCGATCTGGCGGGGTGCTATGCCGGGGCGGATGTCTTCGTCTTCCCGAGCAGGACCGACACTTTCGGGCTGGTTATGATCGAGGCGCTGGCCTGCGGGACTCCGGTCGCCGCCTATCCGGTTGCCGGACCGCGCGATATCGTGACCAGCGCGGTCGGCGCATTGGGTGAGGAACTCGCCCGCGCGATCGGTGCGGCACTTTTCTGCAACCGTGCCGCCTGTGCCCGGTATGGCGCAAGCTTCAGCTGGGCCGCCGCGACGGGACAGTTCCTCAGCGGGCTCGCGGCTTTCGAGGCGGAGCAGCTTCCCGCGGCCTGAGGCTTTCGCTTGCCGAATCCGGCGCTCTCCCCTACATCGGCACGATAACGGCCGTCCCGCGAGGGGCGGCCTTCTATTTTCGTAAGACGAGAAAAGGCATTTCAATGGCCGACCAACCCAAACCGCTGATGCCGCATGCGACCGCCACCTGGCTGGTCGATAACACCGGCCTGTCGTTCGAACAGATCGCCGAGTTTTGCGGCCTTCATATCCTCGAAGTGCAGGCCATGGCGGACGATCTCACGGGCAGCAAATATACCGGCCGCGACCCCGTCCACTCGGGCGAGCTGACGCAGGAGGAGATCGAAAAAGGACAGGCGGACAACGATTACCGGCTCAAGATGCAGCGCGCCCCGGTTGCGGTCAGCCGCACCAAGGGGCCGCGCTACACGCCGGTCTCGAAGCGCCAGGACAAGCCCGATGGCATCGCCTGGATCCTGCGCAACCATCCGGAGATTTCGGATGCGCAGATCGGCAAGCTGATCGGCACCACGCGCAACACGATCACCGCGATCCGTGAGCGCAGCCACTGGAACATCCAGAACATCCAGCCCAAGGATCCGGTGACGCTCGGCCTGTGTTCGCAGCGCGAACTCGACGCGGTCGTCGCCAAGGCAGCGAAGAAGGCCGGCATCGAAGACGAAGCCGCACCGGTCGAAACCACCGGCGGCAGCGATCGCGAGAAGCTGATCGAGGAGCTGCGGGCCGAGCGCCAGGCCAATGAAAAGGCTGCTGCAGAAGCCGTGCAGGAAGCCGAAGCCGCCGCCTGGCTCGAAGCCAAGCGCGCTGCCGAAGACGCGGGCGAGACTGCGGAACCCGACCAGGCCTGATCCTGTCGGCGCATAAAATTCCGGAAGGCGGGGAAGGCTATGGCTTTTCCCGCCTTTTTGCTTGCCTTTGAAGCGAGAGAGGCCATGCTACTGACATGGATGTAAGCAAGCTGCCGAACCACCACCCGGTGCCATGGGATACGCATTTCGAAGCGCTGGCGCTGCCCGCCATGTTCTCGCGGACGGCGCAGGCCTCGCCCGATGCGCCGCTGCTGCATTTCCTCGGTCGCACCTACCCCTATCGCGAGCTGCTTAGCGATGCGCAGGCCTTTGCCCATGCCCTTCGGGCGCGGGGAATCGCCGAGGGCGACCGGGTCGGGCTCTTCCTGCCCAATGTCCCGAGCTATGTCGCCGCCTATTACGGGGCGATGATGGCGGGGGCCGTGGTGGTCAATTTCTCGCCGCTCTATTCGGTCGAGGAGCTCGAGCAGCAGGTCGCCGATTCGGGGACCCGGCTGCTGGTCACGGTCGATGTGCCCGAGCTTTACGCCACCGCGGAAAAAGTGCTGCACGGCTCCGCGCTCGAAACGCTGGTCGTAAGTTCGCTTCCCCAGATGCTGCCCACGCTCAAGGGTCTGGCGATGCGCGTGCTCGCGCGCAGCAAGATCGCCAAGGTAGCCTACGGCCCATCGATCCTGCCGTGGCGCGGCTTCTTGGAGAGCGGCGAGCGGAACCCGGGCGAACTGCCCGCAATCGATCCGCAGGGTCTTGCACTGCTGCAATATACCGGGGGCACGACCGGCACACCCAAGGGCGCCATGCTCACCCATGCGAATCTGTCGATCAATGCGCAGCAGACCGCAGGACTCAACCCCTTCGGCAACCCGACGGGAGAGGTCTTCCTCGGCGCGCTGCCGTTCTTCCATGTCTTCGCCAATACCGCGCTGCTCAACCATGCGGTGCTGACCGGCGCGTCGATCGCCATGGTCCCGCGGTTCGAGGCAGGACAGGTGCTGCAGACGATCGCGCGATATGGCGCCACGGGATTCCCCGGCGTGCCGACGATGTTCCAGGCATTGCTCGACCATCCCGATCTCGCCAAGACCGATTTCTCGACACTCAAAGTGTGCATTTCGGGCGGCGCGCCGCTGCCCGGCCCACTACGCGAGCAATTCGAGGCGGACACCGGCGTCCGGCTGGTCGAAGGCTATGGCCTGACCGAGAGTGCGGGGGTGGTCTCGGCCAACCCCTATGAAGGGACGCGCAAGCCCGGCACCATCGGCCAGGTCATCATGCAGACCGAAGTACTGCTGCTCGACAAGGAAGACCCGGCAATCATCGCGCCCGATGGCGAACCGGGCGAACTCGCGCTCCATGGTCCGCAGGTCATGCGGGGCTATTGGAACCGTCCCGAGGCGTCCAAGGACATTTTCGTCGAACATCTCGGCAAGACCTGGCTGCGCACGGGCGATGTAGCGACCGTGGATACCGATGGATTTCTCGAGATCGTCGACCGGATCAAGGACATGATCGCGGTCGGCGGCTTCAAGGTCTTCCCGAGCCAGGTCGAGGACGTTCTGCTCGAGCATGAGGCGGTGAAGGAGGCGCTGGTGATCGGCCGTCCCGATGCCTATCACGGCGAAATGCCGGTGGCCTATGTGACGCTCAAGGCGGGTCATGACGCGAGCGGCGAACAGCTCAAGCAATGGCTCAACGCGCGCGTGGGCAAGCACGAGCGCGCCGATGCTGTTATCATCCGTGAGGATCTGCCCAAGACTATGATCGGCAAGCTCGACCGCAAGGCGCTGCGCGCCGAAGTGCTCGACTAGCCAAAAAGAGAAGGCCGCATGCGTCATGCGCAAGCGGCCCTCCTCCCCTCCGAAATGGATTGGCTCAGCCGGCTACGGCGAGCTCCGGCTTGGTCGCCGGCTGCGTCAGCCCGGGCGCCTTGGCCTTGGCGTCGCGATGCGCGAATCGGCCTTCGACCTGCGCGCCCTGTTCGATGGTCAGCGCGTCATAAAAGACATCGCCGGTGATTCGGGCGGTCTTGAGAATGACCAGCTCGCGCGCGGTAATCGATCCGTCGACCGTTCCGGCTAGCCGCGCGGTTTCGGCCTTGATCGCGCCTTTCACGCGGCTTTCCTCGCCCTGCACGAGCGAGGAACAGGCGATGTCGCCTTCGACCGACCCGTCGATGTGGAGATCGGCCGAGGCCTCGATATCGCCGGTGATCGTGAGGTCCGATCCCAGGACCGAGAAGGTGGAATTGCTTTTGCTGGCCATACGCTCGCGTCCCGAATTACTGGCCTGAGGCGAGCTGGGGAGCTCGCCGGATTTCTTCGAGAACATTGGGAGCGGTCTCCAGGAAGGTACGCGGGTTCACCGCGCGATTGTTGATCCGCACCTCGAAATGGAGGTGCGCGCCGGTCGAGCGACCCGTATTGCCGATCGCCCCGATTGTCTCGCCCGCCGCGACGCGCTGGCCGGGCTTGGCGTCGAACCGCGACATATGCGCATAGCGCGTCATCAGCCCGTTGCCATGCGAGATCTCGACCGTCTTGCCATAACCGCCCTTCCAGCCGACGAAGCTGACGCGGCCGGCCGATGCAGCCTGGATCGGCGTGCCGACGGCACCCCGGAAATCGAGACCCTTGTGCATTGCGCCGCGGCGGGTGAACGGGTCGCGGCGATAGCCGAAGCCGCTCGAAATCATATCGGTGCGTGCGGGCGCAACTTGCGGGACCCCTTCGAGACCCCGCTCGAGTGCGGCCATGCGGGCAATCGACAGGCCGAGCCGTTCGAAGCGCGGATCGATCCCGCCATCGGCATCGGTGACGAGATTCTCGAGCGGACCACCCATCGCGCTGCGGTCGGCGTTGCGCATCATGCTGGCGGGGTCGAGGCCGAGCGTCTTGAGCGCGACGGTGGCACGCTGGGCGCGCGCGTCGGCATAGCGGGTCAGGCCTTCGACGAACACCAGCTGGCGCGCTTCGATCTTCGCCAGCGCGCTGGCTTCGGGGATCGATAGGCTGACCTTGCTGATCGTCTCGCTTGCCTCGCCAGCGGAATCGCTCGTGCTGGCCGCGGTCTTCACGTCTTCGGGCAGCGAAGCGACCATGTCCTCGATGAATTCCTGGCGCTTGGCCAGATCGGTGGCGACCGCATCGATATCGCTGCGATAGGCGTTCACCCGTTCGGTCGCGGTGGCGACCTTCGCCTCGCGGTCGAGCAGCGACAGGCGGTCGGCGGTGGCGCGATATTGCGACCAACCCGCGCCCGCCATCGATGCCGCCCAGACGATCAGCGCCGTCAGCGATACCGCTGCGGCGGTCATCTGGACCTTCGATGAAATGGTGATGAAGCGAACCTGGCCTTCCGACCGCATGAAAAATTCGCGATCGGGAAACCAGCTGCGTAAGCGATCCCCCAAGCCAATGCTGGCATTGTTATTGCTCAAAACGACCCGTCCCTTATGGTCTCTTATGTCCCATTGAGACAGCTAACAAAGGTTGCTTGTGAAATCGAATCGCGGTTCCCGTAGAATCTACGAGTCGAAGCATCGGTGGGACGAGTCGTTTGAGCGCTCGCTAAATTTTGGCTCGGACCGAAGGTCAGAGATTAAAGTGTGGTTTACCAATAGCTTACGATTTCCTTCGGCTGCGCCCAGCAAGTCATTGTATAAATACGACAAATTTCCCGAGCCCCGAATCTGATGCGCGGCAAGCGGCGAATCGGTCTGCTCGGCGGCAGCTTCAACCCGGCGCATGGCGGCCATCGGCGAATTTCGCTGTTCGTGCAGCGCGCACTCGAGCTCGACGAGGTCTGGTGGATGGTGTCGCCTGGGAACCCGCTCAAGCCGCAGGCGGGCATGGCGCCGCTCACCGCGCGCGTGCGTTCGGCGATGGTGCAGGCGCGGCGCGCCCCGATCCGCGTCACCGCGATCGAGCGCGAACTTGGCACGCGGTACACGGTCGATACGCTCGGTGCGCTCACCCGACGCTATTCCAAGCACGACTTCGTGTGGCTGATGGGAGCGGACAATCTGGCGCAATTCCACCGCTGGAAGGCCTGGCGCGACATTGCGCGCAGGATGCCGATTGCAGTCATCGCGCGGCCCGGCTATGATGCTGCTGCCCTCGCAAGCCCCGCGATGGCCTGGCTGCGGCGCTTTTCGGTGCCATTGTCCAGCTTTGTGAACAGGGGCGAATGGAGCGCACCGGCACTGGTGACATTGCGTTTCGATCCCGACGAACGATCGGCCACGGCAATCCGCCGCGGCGATCCCGACTGGGCCTTACGCTTCGCCGGACCGCCTCCGAGGGACCAGTTGACGCATCGCTTAATACCGTCGGGGGAGGAAACCACCGCGCCATGATGCGCGTTGTCCCTTCCATGGCCCAAGCCTCTCAATTCAGGAGTAACGCATCCGCCTATGACTCAGGCGCAAACCCATCCGGCTTCGTCCGGACCCGCATCGGCACAGGTCATCGACTTGGCTGACGCGACCACCGATCCACTGCTCAAGTTGGTGCTGCAGCAGCTTGACGACGACCAGGCACAGGAGGTCGTGACCATCGATCTCGAGGGCAAGAGCTCGATTGCCGATCACATGGTGATCGCCTCGGGCCGCTCGACCCGCCAGGTCGCCGCAATGGCGCAGAAACTGGCCGAGAAGGTCAAGCAGGCCGGCTTTGGCCCGGTGAAGCTCGAAGGGCTTCCCGCAGCCGATTGGGTGCTGCTCGATGCGGGCGACGTCGTCGTCCACCTGTTCCGCCCTGAAGTGCGCAGCTTCTACAATCTCGAGCGCATGTGGGCGTTCGGAGATGCCCCGCCGGTCGCCGGCACGGCTTAGCCGGCTTTCCGCTCGCGCCTCCGCACGAGCGCCCTCGGGGCTGTTCCGCGCTGCGCTGCGGGCCCCTGCGGGCGGGCGGTCGCCCTAGCCGGGCCTCCTCCGGCCCGGACTGGTGGCCCACACCGCTACTGATGGGCCGATAGGCCCGGAGCATCCGCCTAGCGGGTTGGGCTGATAACTGCGCCGCAGGAACTTGAGACCAACACGCAATGCTCCTCCATATCATCGCCCGCGGAAAGATCGCTCGCTCGCCCGAGGCGGACCTGGTCGCGCGGTATGAGAAGCGGCTGACCTGGCCGGTCAAATTCACCGAACTGCCCGAAACCGGCGGGCGCATTCCCGATCCGCTGACACCGGTCAAAACCGTGCTGCTCGACGAGCGCGGCAAGGACCTCTCCTCCGAACAGCTCGCCGCGATCCTTGGACGTTGGCGCGACGATGGCATGCGCGAATGCCGCTTCATGCTCGGCGCGGCGGACGGACATGCGGCGGAAGACCGCGCCGAAGCCGATCTGCTGCTTGCCTTCGGCTCGGCGACCTGGCCGCACCTGCTGGCGCGCGCGATGCTGGCCGAACAACTCTATCGCGCGACGACGATTATCGCGGGCCACCCCTATCATCGCAGCAATTGATCGGGCAGAAATGCCCCGATGAGCCGCCGTCTCGCCGCCCTTGCCGTTACGCTTTCCGCAGGCCTGCTGTGGCTGCCGGCGATCGCGCAGGCGCCGACCCCGCTCGGAAGCGCCGAGGATGCCCGTGCCCAGCTCGATGCCGCGCGCGTGCAGCAGCGCAATGCGCGGGCCCGCGGGGAACGCCTCGAGCAGCAGGCCGCGCGCTCGCGCGAAGCTTCGGAAAAAGCGCGTAGCGCGGCGGCGGCGCTAGCGGCACGCGTGCAGCAGGCTGAGGCCGGTATCGCCGCGGCCGAAGCCCGGCTGGCGCTGGCCAATCGCGAACGCCGCATGCTCGACCGCCGCTTGGCAGCGCGCCGGACCCCGCTGGTCCGGCTGACCGGCGCCTTGCAGTCGATGTCGCGACGCCCGCTCGCGCTGTCGGCGCTGCAACCCGGGTCGCTGCGCGATCTGGTCTATACCCGCGCGGTCCTTGCCAGCACGATCCCGCTGGTGCGCGAGCGAACCAGCTCGCTGCGCGGCGATCTCGACCGCGCCAGGACGCTCGAAACCGAAGCGCGCGCCGCGGTTTCCGATCGCCGCGAAAGCGAAACGGTACTCGTCGGGCGGCGCAAGCAATTGGTCGCGCTCGCCGAGCAGGAACGGCTCAAGGCGCGCCAGGCGGCGGGTGGGGCGGACCGCGAAGCGCAACGCGCGCTGGTGCTGGCCGAACAGGCGCTCGATCTCGACCAGCTCGTCGGACGGCTCGAAGCGGCGGGATCGCTGCGCGCCCAGCTGGCCGCCTTGCCCGGTCCCCTGCCCCGCCCCGCCGATCCCGCTTCCGCGCGCCTCGCCGCAACCCCGAGCCCGATCCCCAGCGCCACCCAGCCACCGCGCCAGTACCAACTGCCGGTCGCGGGCGAGATTACCGCGGGTTTCGGCGAAGCGGGCACCAGCGGCCAGCGGCAGGCGGGAATCGCGCTCGCCGCGCGGCCGCGCGCGCAGGTCGTCGCCCCCGGTGCGGGACGAATCGCCTTTGCCGGGCCCTATCGCGGCTATGGCCGGATTGTGATCGTCGAACATGCCAATGGCTGGACCAGCCTTGTTACCGGGCTGGGCACGCTCGATGTCGCAGTCGGGCAGGCGGTTGCCGCGGGCTCGCCGCTCGGGGTCGCGCCGGGACAGCGCGGCGAGGTCACGCTCGAGCTGCGGCAGGGCGGCGAACCGGTTAACCCGCTCGACCACTTGCGCTAGGCCGCCGGTCGAAAACCGCTTTCCTGACGGGCACCAACCATGCTCAGCTAGCATTAAGCGGTCGCACACCATAGGTTATGCGCCCGCAAAGGAGTCTTCTTGCCGATGAAATTCGCCGCCCTCGCCCGTTCGGCTGCTCTCGTGACCGCCGTCGCGCTGATCCCCGCGACAACCGCCACCCTGGCGCAGGTGGATGGCCGCGCGGGTCCCGAATTCGCCAAGGTCCTTGCGGTCTACCAGCGGATCAAAGCGAGCTATGTCGAGCCGGTCGATGACGAGACGCTGATGCGTGGCATGATCGATGGCATGCTGACCGCGCTCGATCCGCATTCGGGCTATCTCGACGGCAGCGATCTGCAGCGGCTCGAGACGATGATCGACGGGAATTACTCGGGGCTCGGCCTGTCGGTCGTGGCCGAAGACGGCGCGGTGAAGGTCATTTCGCCCTTCCGCGGCAGCCCGGCGGACAAGATGGGCATCAAGGCCGGCGACTTCATCACCCACCTCGATGGCCGCCTGATCGTGGGCCAGACGCTCGACGAATCGGTGGCGCAGATGCGCGGACGCGAAGGCACCGCAATCGAACTGACGATCTTCCGCCCCGGCCGCGACGAACCCTTCGATGTGAGTGTGACGCGCGGCGTCATCGAGCTCGAACCGGTCACCTGGGAACTGCACGAGGGCAATGTCGGCCACATCATGATCAACGAGTTCTCGCGCGACGTCGGCAGCGATGTCTTCGCCGCGTGGGAAGACCTCAAGAGCCAGGCCACCGGCCGCCTCAGCGGGCTGGTGCTCGATTTGCGCTCGAACCCCGGCGGCTCGCTCGACGAGGCGGTGGCATTGTCCGACCTGTTCCTCACCGAAGGCCGTATCGTGTCGCAGCGCGGCCGCGCGCGGGGTGAGAACATCGCCTATGACGCCGAGACCGTGTTCCGCGGGGATATTGCCGCCGGGCTGCCGATCGTCGTGCTGATCGACGCAGGCTCCGCCTCGGCCTCCGAAATCGTGGCCGGGGCGATCCAGGACCACCGCCGAGGCGTGGTCATGGGCGAGCGTAGCTTCGGCAAGGGCAGCGTCCAGTCGCTGCTGCCGCTGGGCCGTGATGCAGCGCTCAAGCTGACCACCGCGCGCTATTACACGCCCTCGGGCCATTCGGTGCAGGAAGGCGGGATCACTCCCGACATCGCAGTGCCGCAGCTCTCCGACCCAGACCTGGCCAAGCGGGCCAAGTTCCAGATGCGCGAATCGGATCTGCGCGGTCACCTGATCAACGAGATCGGGCTCGACGACGATGCGGTCGAGAAGGATTCGCGCGCCGATCCGCGCTTCCTCCAGACGGCGGAAGAGCTGAAGGACAAGGGCATCGAGGATTTCCAGCTCTATTACGCGCTCGAAACGCTGCGCCGCACGAGCCCCAAGAGCATTGCCGCTCGCGCGAAATAGGATAGAGCGCCGCGCTATGAGCCTTTCGCAGCACGCCCGCCTCGCCCGCGCCCTGGCGCTCGCCGTGCCGGCCCTGCTGCTGGGCGGGGCCTATGTCTCGCAATATGGCTTCGGGCTTTACCCGTGCGAAATGTGCTGGTGGCAGCGCTGGCCGCATTTCGCCGCCGTGGGCCTTGCCCTGCTCGCATACGCGACCCCGCCGCAGCGCTTGTGGACCGGTGCCGCCGCGCTGGCGATCCTGGTCTCGGGCGTGATCGGTCTGTTTCATGCCGGGGTCGAATATGGCTGGTGGGAGGGGATCACCTCCTGCGCCGCGATCACCTCGGGCAGCAGCGGCAATGCGCTCGAAGACATCATGAACACCCCGCTGGTGCGCTGCGACGAACCCGCCTGGACGCTGCTCGGGGTCAGTCTTGCAGGCTTCAATTTCCTGATTTCGACCGCCACGGGGCTGGCAATCTTCGCGCTGTTGGTGAAGGATCGCCGGGCATGACCAAGGTACCCGATCATATTGCGCGGATGATCCGCGTCGACCAGGCAGGCGAATTCGGTGCGACGCGGATCTATGCCGGCCAACTCGCCGTAATGGGCGACCGCGGCCCGCATTCGGCGGAAATCGCGGGCATGGCGGAGCAGGAAGCCGGCCACCGCGCCAAGTTCGATGCGCTGATGGCGCGCCGCAGCGTGCGTCCGACCGCGCTGCAACCGTTCTGGGACCGCGCCGGCTTCGCGCTTGGCGCGGTGACCGCGCTGATCGGGCCCGAAGCGGCCATGGCCTGCACCGCCGCGGTCGAGACCGAGATCGACGATCACTATTCGCGCCAGCTCGACCAGCTGCAGGACAGCGGCGAGGATCCCGAGCTCGCCGCGATGATCGAGGAATTCCGCGAGGACGAGCGCGAGCACCGCGACGCCGCGCTGGCCGCCGGGGCCGAGCGTGCGCCCGCCTATCCGCTGCTGTCGGGCGTTATTCGCCTGGGCTGCCGCGCGGCGATCCGTATTTCGGAGCGCGTGTGACGCGCGCCTGGAGGCCCGCGCACGCGCTTCAGCAAAAGTTCACCCCACGGGGCGCCTAGTGGCCCTGTACCCATTCGCCGAGAGGACCATCATGTCGAAACCGTTGCTTGCCATCGCCAGCCTGGCACTTGCCGTCCCCATGGGCGCGCAAGCACAGGACAGCGTCGATACGGCCGAAGACAATTACAACATGGTGATCATCTATGGCGATGACGAATGCCCCGAAAGCACGGACGACCAGATCGTCGTCTGCGCCCGCAAGGCCGAGAACGAGCGCTATCGCATTCCCGAGAACCTGCGCTTTTCCGACAGCCCCGAAAACCAGTCATGGGCCGAACGCGTCGAACGCTTCGAGATGGCGGGCGCTTTCGGCACCATGTCGTGCTCACCCACCGGTGCAGGCGGCTTTACCGGCTGTACGCAGGAAATGATCAACGCCGCCTATGCCGACAAGGCCAATGATGCGGGCATCCGCTTCGGCGAGATCATCGCCGCCGAGCGCGCCAAGCGCCTCGCGACCATCGACGAGGACGCCGCCGCCGAGCAGGAGCGGGTCGAGATGATCGAGCGCGAATATATGGAACGGCTCGAACGCGAACGCGCCGCCGAGGTCCCGGGTGAAGAAGCGCTGCCGCAGCCCGACAGCGCCGCCGAACCGCGCTAAGCTCTGGCGCCGGTCGGCGATTTGTCGCTAGGCAGGCGGGTATGAGTTCGCGCCGCAAGATCCTCACCGTGTTCGGGACCCGTCCCGAAGCGATTAAGCTGTTCCCGCTGGTGCATGCGCTGGCCGCAGACAAGCGGTTCGACAGCCGCGTGTGCATTTCGGCGCAGCATCGCGAAATGCTCGACCAGGTGCTCGAGATTGCCGGGATCGTGCCCGATCACGATCTCGACCTGATGACTCCCGGGCAGACGCTCGATGCGCTGACTGCGCGCGCGCTGGTCGAAATCGGCAAGGTGCTGGACGCGGAACGGCCCGACTGGGTCGTGGTCCAGGGCGATACGACCACCGTGATGGCGGGGGCGATCGCCGCCTATTACCGCAAGATACCCGTGTGCCATGTCGAGGCCGGGCTACGCAGCGGCGACATCCATCATCCCTGGCCCGAAGAGGTGAACCGCCGCGTTGTCGGCAGCTTCGCCGCGCTGCATTGCGCCCCGACCCAAACCGCGCGCGACGCGCTGCTGCGTGAGAATGTCGCGGAGGCCAGCGTGCATGTCACCGGCAACACCGTGATCGATGCCCTGCGCTGGGTGACGCAGCGGGTGAGCGAGCAGCCGGCGCTGGCGGCTGGTTTGGCCGAGCTCGAAGCGCGCTTTGCGGGCAAGCGTATCATCGGCATGACCAGCCACCGGCGCGAGAACTTCGGCGAGGGGATGGAGAATATCGCGGCCGCCGTGCAGCGGCTTGCCGCGCGCGACGATGTCGCGATCATCTTTCCGGTCCATCTCAACCCCAACGTCCGCGCGGTGATGAACGCGCGGCTTGCCGGGCTGGACAATGTCGCGCTGATCGAGCCGCTCGACTATCCGCATTTCGCCCGGCTGCTCGACATCAGCCATTTGATGCTCACTGACAGCGGCGGAGTGCAGGAAGAGGCGCCCGCACTGGGCAAGCCGGTGCTGGTCATGCGCGAGACGACCGAGCGCCCCGAAGGCGTTGCGGCAGGCACCGCGAAGCTGGTCGGCACCGATGCCGATGCGATCGTGCGCGAAACCACTCGCCTGCTCGACGACGAGGCCGCCTATGCCGCGATGGCGCGCGCGCATAACCCGTTCGGCGATGGGCATTCGGCGGCGCGGATCGCCGATCTGCTCGCCGAGGCGTGATCCGTCCCGCTGCCGGCGCGCGCTTTATCGTTACTGTAAAATTTACCGACCGCCGCTAGCTTCGTAGCCCAAAGGTTCAGGGAAACACATTCATGCGTGGTGACACCAAGCCCGACGTCTGCGTCATCGGTCTCGGCTATATCGGCTTGCCTACGGCCGCGATTATCGCGCGCGCGGGCTGCCCGGTGCATGGTGTCGATGTGGCGCAAAGCGTCGTCGACACGATCAACCGCGGCGAAATCCATATCGAGGAGGTCGATCTCGACGGGCTGGTGCAGGCAGTGGTCCAGCGCGGTCTGCTCAAGGCCTCGACCAAGGTCGCGCCCGCGGATGTCTTCGTAATCGCGGTGCCCACACCTTTCGCGAAGGACGGGCAGCATACGCCCGACACATCCTATGTCATGGCCGCCGCCGAGCAGGTCGCCGACGTGCTCAAGAAGGGTGACACGGTCATTCTCGAATCGACCTCACCGGTCGGAACGACCGAGGCGATACGCGACGCGATCGCCGCGAAGCGCCCCGATCTTGCCATGCCGGGCCTGACCGATGGGCAGCCCGATGTGAGCATCGCCTATTGTCCCGAACGCGTGCTGCCGGGGAAGATCCTCGAGGAACTGACGCATAACGACCGCTCGATCGGGGGCATCACCCCGCGCTGCGCGCGCAAGGCGCTCGCCTTCTACAAGCGTTTCGTGAAGGGCGAGTGCGTCACCACCGATGTACGCAGTGCCGAAATGACCAAGCTGGTCGAGAACGCCTTCCGCGACGTCAATATCGCCTTTGCCAACGAGCTTTCGATGATCGCCGACCGGCAGGGGCTGGATGTGTGGGAGGTGATCCGCCTCGCCAATCGTCACCCGCGCGTCAATATCCTCACCCCCGGCCCCGGCGTGGGCGGGCACTGTATCGCGGTCGACCCGTGGTTCATCGTCCATGGCGCGCCCGACGAGGCGAAAATCATCCGTCAGGCACGCGAGACGAACGATGCCAAGATGCACCATGTGCTTAGCCGCGCGAAGGCGCTGGCGCAGGCCAATCCGCAGGCGAAGGTCGCCTGCCTCGGCCTCGCCTTCAAAGCGAATATCGACGATTTCCGCGAAAGCCCGGCGCGTTATGTCGCTGCCTCGCTTGCGCGCGAGTTCGGCGAGCGTGTGCAGGTGGTAGAACCCTATGCGGGCGAACTGCCGCCCGAGTTTGAGGGCACGGGCGCCGAACTGGTCGATATCGACACTGCGCTGGAAGAATGCGGCGTGCTGGTCACGCTGGTCGATCACGATGTCTTCAAGGTCATCCCGCCCGAGGAACGCGCCGGCAAGGCGGTCTACGACACGCGCGGGATCTGGCCCGACGTCGCCTGATCAGGCCCCCGAGATCGGCCTCTAGCTCAGGCCTTGTCGAGCGCGATGTCGGGGGCGTCTTCCTGCTTCATCCCGACCACGTGATAACCGCCGTCGACATGGTGCGTCTCGCCGGTCACGCCCGATGACAGGTCGGACAGCAAATAGAGCCCCGAGCCGCCGACATCGTCGATCGTGATATTGCGCCGCAGCGGCGAATTGAGCTCGTTCCATTTGAGGATGTAGCGGAAATCGCCGATCCCGCTCGCCGCGAGCGTCTTGACCGGGCCCGCGCTGAGCGCGTTGACGCGGATGTTCTCGGGGCCGAGGTCGTTGGCGAGATATTTCACGCTGGTTTCCAGCGCCGCCTTGGCCACGCCCATCACGTTGTAATGCGGAATGACCTTCTCGGCCCCGTAATAGGTCAGTGTCAGGATCGATCCGCCCTCGGGCATCATCGCGCGCGCGCGCTTGGCCACCGCGACCAGCGAATAGGCGGAGATGTTCATCGTCATCAGGAAGTTGTCGAGGCTGGTGTCGACATACTTCCCGCGCAGCTCGTTCTTGTCCGAGAAGCCGATCGCATGGACGACGAAGTCGATCGTCTCCCAGCGCGATTTGAGCGTGTCGAAGGCGCGGTCGAGCGCGTCCATGTCCGACACGTCGCATTCGATCAGGAAATCGCTGCCAAGCTGCTGCGCCAGAGGGCCGACCCGCTTCTTGAGCGCCTCGCCCTGATAGGAAAAGGCCAGTTCGGCCCCATGCGCGCCGAGTTGCTTGGCGATCCCCCAGGCCAGCGACTTGTCGTTGGCGAGGCCCATGATCAGCCCGCGTTTACCTGCCATCAACCCGCTCATGCAGCGTGCTCCTCTTCTGCCATTTCCCGCGCCAGCGCTGCCCGACGCGCATCGTCGGCCTCACTCACCTGGCACAATTCCTCTTCGGGCGTTTCGGCCAGCGCCGCGTTCAGCTCTGCGCCGATAACCACCCCGAGCCCCACAAGCCAGAAAAAGAACAACACGATCATCACGCCGGCAAGCCCGCCATAGGTGAGATCGTAGGAGAAGAAATTGCGCAGCACTGCCGGCATGATCGTGGTCACCGCGATCCACCACAGCGTCGTCAGCAATACGCCGGGCCATTTGGGATAGCGCTGGCGGCGGTATTTCGACGGGGTAAGCGAATAGAAGATCAGGTAGAGCGAGCCGAACAGGCCCAACGCGGGGACGATCCGCGTCAGGCGCAAGTCGGAGACGCGGTCGATCAGCTGCGGGAAATAGGCTTCGATAACCTCCTGGGCGGTGCCGATCAGGAATTGCGCGATCAGGCTGAGCAACAGCAGGAAAACCGCGGCGAGGATCACCCCCGACGACAGCAGGCGGTATTTCCAGAAGGCCTGCGTGGCATGCGTGCCATAGGCGCGGCGCAGGATGTCGCGGATGGTTTCGACCAGGCTGCCCACCGTCCATAGCCCGATCAGCGCACCGACCCACAGCAGCCAGCCGCTGCGCGCCTCGATCACATCGCGCGCGACGGGTTCGATCACATTACCTACCATCGGGGGCAGCGCGTAGAGCACCGCATTGATCGTCGCCGCGCGTTCGGCTTCCTCGCCGATGGCGGAGAAAACCGCCGCACCGAGGATGAAGAAGGGGAAGATCGCCAGCATCGACAGATAGGCGAGGTTGCCTGCGTGGATGAAGCCATCGTTATAAGTGCCGACAATGGTCCGCTTGGTGATTTCCCAGCCCCGTGTGCCGGGGCCCATGTGCCGCTGGATGCGGCCGCGCAGATCGCGCGCCTCCTTCCGCCGCTGTTCGGGGGAGAGCGAGTGAATCTCGCGTTCCTGGCCTTCCGGCATGGGTTGTGGCGACAAGGACTAAACCCCGAGCTTGCTCCGCGGATCGCTCTCGTCCTTCCACCCCTCGAGCCGCTTGGCAAGCTCGTCGAGATCGTCGGGCAGCTGGATTTCAAGCGTCACCAATTGGTCGCCGCGGGTGCCGTTCTTGCGTGAAAAGCCCTTGCCTTTGAGGCGCAGGACGGTGCCGCCATGCGTGCCGGGCTTGATGGTCATCATCACCGGTCCGTCGACCGTGGGGACGCGGACCTTGCCGCCATTCACGGCCTCGTCGAGCGTGATCGGCAGGTCGAAGCGCACATCGTCGCCTTCGCGGCGATAGAGCGCATGCCGGTCGATCGCGATGGTGACGAGCCCGTCGCCGGCGCCGCCGGGGCCCCGCTCGCCCTTGCCCTTGAGCCGCATCTGCGTGCCGTCCTCGACCCCCTTGGGCAGCTTGAGGTCGATCGTCTTGCCGTCGGACAGCGTGATTCGCTGGTCCTTGAGCGTGGCCGCATCGATAAAAGGAACGCGCAGCTTGTAGGCGATGTCTGCGCCTTTCTGGGGCGGGCGGCGATGCTGCGCACCGCCGAACGGGCTGCCGCCAGAGCGCGCCTGCGGGCCGCGGCCACCAAACAGGCCCTCGAAGATATCGCCCAGATCAACTTCTTCGCCGCCGAAGCCTTGCATGTCCTCGGTGCGAAACCCGCGCTGGCCGCCATTGGGGCGGAAACCGCCGCCACCGCCCATGCCTGCAAAGGGATTGGCGGGATTACCGTCGGCATCGATTTCGCCGCGGTCGAATTGGGCGCGCTTATCCTTGTCGGACAGCAGGTCATAGGCATTGGTCGCCTGGCTGAAGCGCTCCGAAGCGTTGGGGTTGTCCTTGTTACGGTCGGGATGCAGTTCCTTGGCGAGCGTGCGATAGGCGCTCTTGATGTCCTTTTCGGACGCATTGCGCGGGACGCCAAGGATGGAATAGGGATCGGCCATGGCGTGTTAGCTAGGCACAACAGCGGCGTGGTGCAAGCGCGGGCGGTTTCCTACCGCGCGCATTGGCGATAGGGGACGGCTGATGAATGGCAATTCGGTCCTCCTTGCAGTCGTTTCCGGGCAAAAACGGGCCGCGCCGCGTTTTGCTCCTGAACCCTGTTCCATGTGTTCCAGATTGTAGGAAAGCCCCGATGGAAACCGATCAGAGCGCGATCCCGCCCAGCGATCCTTTCGCGCTGTTCGAAGTGTGGTTCGCCGAGGCGCGCGAGAGCGAGCCCAACGATGCCAATGCGATGGCGCTGGCGACGGCGTCGCCCGATGGCTTCCCGTCGGTCCGCATGGTGCTGCTCAAGGGCCATAGCGCCGAGGGCTTCGTGTTCTACACCAATGCAGAAAGCCACAAGGGCGAGCAGATCCGCGCCAACATGCGCGCGGCGCTGCTGTTCCACTGGAAAAGCCTGCGCCGCCAGATCCGCATCGAAGGCCCGCTCGAGGAAGTGAGCGAAGCGGAAGCCGACAGCTACTTCCATTCGCGCCCGCGCGTGTCGCAGATCGGCTCGGCGGCAAGCGACCAGTCGCGTCCACTGCTCGACCGCCAGCTCTATCTCGACCGGGTCGCCGCGCTCGAGGAGCGCTATCCCGAAGGCGACATTCCGCGTCCGCCGCATTGGACGGGGTTTCGCCTAAGCCCGCGCCGGATCGAATTCTGGCGCGACCGCGAATACCGCCTTCACGACCGCCGGCTGTTTGCGCGCGAGAGCGCTGAGGATGCGTGGTCGAACACGCTGCTCTACCCATGAGCGACAGAAGCGCCCGGCTGGCCCGCTCGGCGGCGATGGCGTCGATCACGGTCGCGCTGGTGCTGGTTGCGCTCAAGAGCTGGGCGAGCTGGCGCACCGGTTCGACCGCCATGCTCGGCAGCCTTGCCGATTCGGCGCTCGACCTGATCGCCAGCCTCGCCACGCTGATCGGCGTGTGGATCGCGTCGATGCCCGCCGACGAGGACCACCGCTTCGGGCACGGCAAGGCAGAGGCGCTGGCGGCGATCTTCCAGATCATGCTCATCGTCCTGTCGGCCTTCGGCATCGCGGCGCGCGCGGTGACGCAGCTGGCGGGCGGTGGCGACACTGCCGCGGCGGCGGAAGGCATCGGGGTGTCGCTTGTCGCCATTGTGCTGACCTTCGCGCTGCTCGGCTGGCAAAGTTACGTGATGCGCCGGACGCGCAGCCTCGCGATCCAGACCGATCATTTGCATTACAAGTCCGACCTGTTGCTCAATCTGGCAGTGATCCTCGCGCTGGTGCTCGATCAATATGCGGGTATCGGCATGGCCGATCCGCTGTTCGGACTCGCCATTGCGGCGTGGCTCGGCTGGGGCGCATGGCGCGGGGCGAGTGACGCGGTCGATGACCTGATGGACCGCGAATGGCCCGAGGACAGGCGGCTGGCTTTCGTCGAGGCGGCCGCGCGCCATCCCGAGCTTTCCAACCTTCACGATCTGCGCACGCGCACCAGCGGCAATCGCGACTTCGTCCAGTTCCATGTCGACCTGCCGCCAAGGATGACGATCGAGGAAGCGCATGCGATCACCGATCGGGTCGAAGATGACTTGCGGCGCCAGTTCCCCGGAACCGAATTGCTGATCCACATCGACCCCGAAGGCCATGTCGACGAACCCGACAATCCGCTGGTCGAGGACAATGAGTTCGCCAAGCTCGACAAGGACGCATGAGCCGCGCGCTGCCCTATTGGCATGTCGATGCCTTCACCCACCGCGCCTTCGGCGGCAACCAGGCCGCGGTGATGCCGCTCGACGACTGGTTCGAAGACGATCTGCTGCTCGCTATCGCGGGTGAGAACAATTTCGCCGAAACCGCCTTCTGCGTCCGCGATGCCAGCGGCGAAGCCGACTGGGAGCTGCGCTGGTTCACGCCGGCCGAGGAAGTAAGGCTATGCGGCCATGCGACGCTCGCCAGCGGCCATGTGCTGCTGGCGCGCGATGGCGGCGAGCGGGTACGTTTTCGCACGCGGCGGGCGGGCATGCTCGACGTGGCGCGGGCTGAGGCGGGGTACGAGCTTGCTTTACCGCTGATCCGGACCGAGCCGGGCGAGTGGGCCGAAGCCGTCCAACTGCTCGGAGCGCAGCCGCAGGAGGTCTGGCTCCATCCCGATGGCTACGGGGTCTATCTGTTCGCCAGCGAGGATGCTGTACGTGCGCTCGATCCCGATCTGCGCGCGCTGGGGGCGCTTGGGAACGACCAGTTCATCTGCACCGCACCCGGCAGCGATACCGATGTGGTCAGCCGCGTGTTCGTGCCCGGCGCGGGCGTCGATGAAGACAGCTTCACCGGCTCGGCGCATGCCGTGCTGACGCATTTCTGGACCGAGCGGCTCGGGCGCGGCAGCTTCACAGCCTGTCAGGCGTCGCGGCGCGGCGGGCAGGCGGTTTGCCGCCGCGATGGCGAGCGCGCGGTTTTGTCGGGCCACTGCGTGACCGTGGTCGAGGGCCGGTTCTTCCTGCCCTAGGTTTCGGGGTAAAGTTCGACCACGTCGGCAAGCTGCTGGAGCATGGCGCGGCGTTCATCGGCATTCGAATGGCCCAGCCGGACCACGGTCAGCTTCTGTGTCGGTGAGACGAAGACATATTGGCCCATATGCCCGATCATCGAGAACGCGCTTTGCGGCGCCCGGTTGGGAAACAGCGGGTGCTGGTCTTCCCCGGTCGGGCGGTTGAGCCAGGTCTGCAGTCCGTAATGCGGGCTCTGGGGGCTGGGTTCGACCATCTCTTCGACCCATGCGCGCGGAACCAGCTGTTCGCCGCGATAGGAGCCCTTGTTGCGCAGCAATTCGCCGAGCTTGGCCCAGTCGCGCGCGGTGGCGTGGATCAGGCTCCCGCCGATCAATGTGCCGGCGCGGTCGAATTCGGGCACCACCGAGGTCATTCCGAGCGGCGCGAACAGGCGCGCGTCGAGATAATCTGCCACCGCCTTGCGCCGGACATCGGGGTCGGTGCTGTCGGTCAGCGCCCGTGCGGCGATATCGGCGAGGATCACGGTGGTGTTGGAGGAATATTCGAACTGCGCGCCCGGCTCCGCCTCGAGCGGCTGCGCGGTGGCGTAATCGGCCATGTCGTCGCGCCCGTCGAGGAAGAGCATGCGGACCTCGCCGCTCTCATAGGGCGGGTCGCTCGCTTCGGAATGTTCGAGCCCGCTGCGCATCTGCAGCAGGTGCCGCAGGGTGATCTCGGCGCGCGGATCGCCCGTCCGCTCCCAGCGCGGCACGGGGGCGGGCGCGTCGAGCCGCAATTGTCCGTCGGCGACCAGCATGCCGATCATCACCGCGGTAACCGTCTTGGCCATCGACCAGCTGACGAAGCGCGTGTCCTTGTCATAGCCGGGGGCATAGCGTTCCACCGCCAATGCGCCGCCGTGATAGACAACCAAAGCGCGGGTTTCGCCCAGCCCGTCGAGCATGAACAATTCGTCTGCTGCGCGCGCCAATGCGCGGGTCGGCGCGCCCGGGTCCTCGGTCACCGCGGCGAGCGCTTCCTCGCTCAGCGGAGGCTCCTCCGCCGGACCGGGGGAGCCGCAGGACGCAAGGCTTGAGGTGGCGAGGGCAAGCGCGATAAGGGAGGCGGGCCGCATGATCATGCGGCGTCACTCGCACGAAGGAATCCCGCTTGGCAACGGCCAAAACACGCTCCCGCTTTTCGCGCCGCTGGCTGTGGCTGGTCCCGCTGGTCGCCATCCTGCTCGGCGTCGCCTGGTTCGCCTGGGGCGATGGCCTGCGCAAAACCGGCGGCGTCGGCTCCGCCTATGCAGCGCGGGTCGGCTGTTCCTGTCGCTTCGTCGCCGGGCGCAGCCTCGACGATTGCGCCAAGGACAAGCTGGAAGGGATGGAGCTTATTTCGCTCAGCGAGAATGCGGCGGCGAAAAGTGTGACCGCCTCGATCCCCTTCGTCGCGTCTGACACCGCCAGCTTCCGCGAAGGCTATGGCTGCGTATTGCAGGAGTGGGAAGGCTAGGCGGTAACCCGCTCGGTCGCTTCGATCCAGCCGCCGCCGACGACCCGTTCGCCGGCATAGATGACCGCCGCCTGTCCTGGCGCGACGCCGAACTCTGGCGCAGCGAAGCGGATCGTAGTCGTTGCGCCGTCACCCAGCGGCCCCTCGAGCGTAATCGGCACCGGCTTGGCAAGGCTGCGGACCTTGGCCGAAAGCGGTACGTCGGGCAGCGGGCCGATACGGTTGGTCTCGATGATCGTTGCGGCGGAAACGGCAAGCATCCGCTTGGGCCCCACCAGCACCCGCGCGCCGTCGGCATCGATGCCTACAACATAGAGCGGTTCGGGCTGCCCGCCGATATCGAGGCCGCGGCGCTGGCCGACGGTGAAGTGGATCACGCCCTTATGCTCGCCGAGCGTTTCGCCGGTCGCCGCATGGACGATAGCCCCGGGCCGCGCGCCTTCAGGACGGAGCTTGCGTACGATGCCTGCGTAATCGCCATCGGGCACGAAGCAGATGTCCTGGCTGTCGGGCTTGGCGGCATTGCGCAGCCCCGCGCCTTCGGCGAGCACGCGAACATCGGCCTTGGGCATGCCCCCCAGCGGGAAGCGCAGGAAGTCGAGTTGGTCCTCGGTCGTGGCGTAGAGGAAATAGGACTGGTCGCGCGCGGGGTCGGCGGCGCGGTGCAGTTCCGCGCCCGCAGGCCCCTCGACGCGGCGAACATAATGGCCGGTGGCAAGGCAATCCGCGCCCAGCTCGCGCGCCATGTCCAGCAGATCGGTGAACTTGGGACCCATGTTGCAGCGGATGCAGGGCACCGGCGTGCGCCCGGCGAGGTAATCGTCGGCGAAGGTTTCGACCACTTCCTCGCGAAACGCGCTTTCGTGGTCGTGGACGTAATGCGCGATGCCCAGTCGTTCGGCGACCGCGCGCGCATCCTGGATATCGTCGCCGGCGCAGCACGCGCCCTTGCGTCCGGTGGCGGCGCCATAATCATAGAGCTGCAGCGTGATGCCGATCACTTCGGCGCCCGTGCGCGCAGCCAGCGCGGCGACGACCGAGCTGTCGACGCCGCCCGACATGGCGACGACGATGCGGCATTCGGCTGCCGGTCGCGGCAGGTCGAACAATGCGGCAGCCTGGTCCGGCGAAAGGGTTTCGGTAGCAAGCATGGCGCGCCCCATACACGCCTTGGGGGCTGGCCACCAGTAGCCCGGCGCACCGGCCGCAGGCGATGTTTCACCGAACGTTTACTATGGGCCGTTATCCACAAGCTCATGTTCGAGGGCCGCACCAACGAAAATCCCGTTCACCAACAGCGTGAAAGCACGGATCTGCACCAGTTTCGCTGGACCGATCTGGTCGCCAAGCTCGCCGCGACTCGCGATATGCGAGACGAACTCGGCAAGGTCGAGGGCGGCTTCAACGCCTTTGGTGAAGCGCGCCGGGAAAACAGCGACGAAAGTAAACGGATCGTTAACCATGCTGCTTTAAGCGATGGCAAAGCCGCGCGTTTAAGTCGTGGGGACGCCGCAAACGACGCGGTGCATGGCGATAGAGAGAAAGAATGATCGAAAACCAGGATATCCGCCCTGCACAGGTGATCGGCCCCCTCGGGGAGCCGTTGACCATTGACGACCTGCCTTCGCCCAAAACGAAGCGCTGGGTGGTTCGCCGCAAGGCCGAGGTCGTGGCGGCGGTCAATGGCGGTCTGCTGACGATCGACGAAGTGCTCGAGCGCTATTCGCTGAGCCTCGAGGAGTTCGCCTCGTGGCAGCGCGCGGTCGACCGCTCGGGCATGCAGGGCCTGCGCGTCACGCGTATCCAGCACTATCGCGACCTCTACGAACGCCAGCTCAAATACTGATCCTCTCCCCGCCGCGGCGGGGCAACAATTTGACAAGCCTTACGCTCCAAGTTCATCCTCGACAGCAATTTCGGGGAACCGCTCGTCGCACTGGTCCGTTAGAAGACGCAATGTGAGAGTAAAGCAGGAGGAATTAGAATGGCTTGGATTATCGCTATTATCGTCGGCGGGATCATCGGCTGGCTCGCCAGCCTGGTCATGAACCGCGATGCCTCGATGGGCATCTTCTGGAATATCATTGTCGGTATCGTCGGCTCGTTCATCGGCAAGTTCATCGGTTCGCTGATCGGCGTCGGCTCGACGCTGACCGAATTCAGCGTCCCGGGTCTGCTGATGTCGCTGCTTGGCGCCATCGTGCTGCTCGGTATCGCCAACATGGTCCAGCGCGGCCGCGTTCGCTAAGCGACCGAACATCTGATTTCGTTGGGCGGGGCGTCGCAGGACGCTCCGCCCTTCGTTTGTCCGGGTTCCGGCCACCATACGGGCTGTGGTGTCAGGGCGACATTCGTCCACCCGTGGGTGCTCCCGGTCGAACCCTCAATTGCCCTAACGCGGGCCGCGGTCTATCGCCTCAGTTCGAAATTCTTGCGCTAAGTGATATAGCAATGTAACACACTGCTTGTTCGCAGCGCATCTGGGGCAGGGTACGACATGAATTACGAGACTAGAGTGACGGCCGAAAAGGGCGATCCGATCGCGGTCGGTTTCGATCCCGACGCGGAGGAGTACGAGTCCAAGCGCCGTTCGGACCGCCGCAAGGTGCTGGTCATCGCCGGCCTTCTCGTGCTCGGTCTCGCCATCGCCGCTTTCTTCGTCATGCGCAGCAATGGCACCGCCACGCCCGCAGGCGACGAAAACGCCCAGGCGCCGACTGTCACGGTCATCACTCCCGGCCGGACCACGGTCGAGGGACAGATCACCGCCACCGGCACGTTGTCCGCGCGCCGCGAAATGCCCGTCGGTGTCGTCGGCGAAGGCGGCCGCGTCGTTTCGGTTCCGGTCGATGCGGGCGACTGGGTGCGCCAGGGCCAGGTGCTGGCGAGTATCGACCAGTCGGTCCAGTCGCAACAGGTCCAGAGCGCCGGCGCGCAGATCCAGGTCGCCCAGGCCGATGCCGATCTGGCGCAGGCCAATCTCGATCGCGCGCTGCAACTGGTCGAGCGCGGCTTTGTCTCCACCGCCGATGTCGATCGCCTGACCGCGACCCGCGATGCCGCCGTCGCCCGCGTCCGCGTGGCGCAGGCGCAGCTCGGCGAACTGCGCGCACGCAATGCCCGCCTCAACATCCTCGCCCCGGCATCGGGTTATGTGCTCGAGCGCAATGTCGAGCCCGGTCAGACGGTCAGCGCAGGGTCACCGGCACTGTTCCGCATTGCCCGCGGCGGCGAGATGGAACTGCTCGCGCGCCTCAATGAGGATTCGCTGAGTTCGATTTCGGTCGGAACCAGTGCGAAGATTCGTCCCGTCGGCACCGACAAGCTCTTTACCGGGCAGGTCTGGCAAATCTCGCCGACCATCGACGAGCAGGACCGTCAGGGCACGGCGCGTATCGCGCTTTCCTATGCCGAGGGTCTGCGTCCGGGCGGTTTCGCCACCGCGACCATCGCCAGCGGCACGGTCGTTGCCCCGATCCTGCCCGAAAGCGCGGTGCTGTCGGATGGGGAAGGCGCCTATGTCCTGATCGTCAACGGCGAAGACAAGGCCGAGCGGCGACCGGTTGTTACGGGGACGGTCACCTCGCAGGGTATCGTCATCGCCGAGGGCCTGACCGGTTCGGAGCGCGTCGTACTGCGCGCTGGCGGCTTCCTCACCGAGGGTGAGACGGTCAAGACACAAATGGCCGAAGCCGACTAAGCAGGGGTAACTCGATGAACTTCCGCAACATCTCCGCCTGGTCGATACGCAACCCGGTCATCCCGCTGGTCGCTTTCACTGCGCTGCTGCTTGCGGGCCTGATCAGCTTTGCCCGGATGGACGTGGTCAACAATCCGGACATCGAGTTCCCCGCGGTCAACGTATCGATCTCGCAGCCCGGCGCCGCGCCGACCGAGATCGAGAACCAGATCACCCAGCGCGTCGAATCCGCCGTGCGTTCGATCAATGGCGTCAATTCGATCAATTCGACCGCGCGTGAAGGCAGCTCGAACACCTTTATCGAATTCGAAATCGGTACCGATCCCAACGATGCGGTGGCCGAGGTCAAGAATGCGGTCGATACGGTCCGCGGATCGCTGCCCGACGGAATTCTCGAACCGCGCGTGACCAAGGAAGAAATCTCCGGCGGCTTCCTCGCGATTTACGCGGTCGAAGCCGACGACATGACGATCGAAGGGCTCAGCTGGTTCATCGACGATTCGGTGGCCAAGCAATTGCTCGGCATCGAGGGCATGGCCGAGGTCAACCGCTTCGGCGGTGTCGATCGCGAGATCGAAGTCATCCTCGACCTTGCGCGAATGCAGGCGCTGGGTGTCACCGCGAGTCAGATTAATGGCCTGCTTCGCCAAAGCAATGTCGATGCCGCTGGCGGAATGGCCGAGGTTGGCGGGACGCGCCAGTCGGTCCGTGTTCTCGGCAATAGCGACGACGCCTATGCGCTCAGCCAGCGCCAGATCCAACTCGGCGGCGGGCGTACGGTCAAGCTCGCGGATGTCGCTACGGTTCGCGACGGCTATTCGGAGCGCACTTCGATCAGCAAGGTGCGTGACAAGGAAGTCGTCAATTTCGCGATGAGCCGCGCCAAGGGTGCTTCCGACGTTACCGTCTTCGACGAGGCGCTGGAAAAGATCGCCGAGATCGAAGCCGCAAACCCCGGGGTGAAGTTCATCCCGCTGTTCAACACGGTCAAATACACCGAAGACCAGTACGAAAGCGCCATGGCCGCGATGATCGAAGGCGCGATCCTCGCAGTCGTCGTGGTGTTCTTCTTCCTGCGTGACTGGCGTGCAACCGCGATTTCCGCGGTCGCCATCCCGCTGTCGGCGATCCCGACCTTCTGGTTCATGGATCTGCTGGGCTTCAACTTGAACCAGCTTTCGCTGCTGGCGCTGGCGCTGGTTGCCGGGGTGCTGGTCGATGACGCGATCGTCGAGATCGAGAACATCGTCAGACACATGCGCATGGGCAAGACCGCCTATCAGGCGTCGATCGATGCAGCCGACGAGATCGGGCTGCCGGTGGTTGCGACCAGCTTCTGTATCGTCGCCGTGTTCTTCCCAGTCGGTGCCATGCCCGGCATTTCCGGCCAGTTCTTCAAGAATTTCGGTTTCACCGTGGTGGTCGCAGTGCTGATGTCGCTCGCGGTCGCGCGCATGATCACGCCGATGCTGGCAGCCTATTTCCTGAAAGCGAAGGGGCAGGCCGCGCATGGCGAAGGTCCGATGATGGACCGCTACATGAATGTGCTGCGCTGGTCGCTCGACCGTGGCAAGATGTACGCTGCGCGGGAGAATATCGAAGGGCCGCGCAGGCGTTGGCTCTATATCCTGTCGCTGCTGGTCGTCGTGCTCGCAGCGCTGGGCATTTCTGCAATGGCCACGTTCACGGCATCGGACCTTATCCAGAATCTCGAGCTGACCGACCTGATAACCGGCGGCAATCCCGACGCGGGCGGCTTTGCAAACTTCATCGCCACGCTTGTCGGGGTCGTCCAACTGGCCTTGGCACTGGCGATCGGCCTGTTCGCAGCGCTCGCCTTCTTCCGCGTCACCGGTTTCATCCTCCGCCGTTTGGGCGGCCACATGGCGCAGGCCTGGCAATATCTCTATGCCCGCTTCCTCGACCACCGTGTGTGGATGCTCGGTGTCGGCTATTTCGCACTGCTGCTGACAATCCTGTTGTTCGGTATCGTGCCGGCGCAGTTCCAGCCGAACATCGATGACGAAAACAGCCGTGTCGAAATCGAAATGGTCCCGGGCACGACGCTGGAGACCACCGAGCGGGTGACCGATCAGGTCGCTGATATTCTCTATGCGCAGCCCGAAGTCGAACTCGCTCTCGAACGGGTCCGCGAAGGACAGGCGACGCTTTATGTGACGCTCAAGCCCGATCGCGAACGCACGTCGATCGAATTCGAACGCGCTCTGGCGCCGACCTTCGCGCAGATTGCCGATGCGCGGGTACGGTTCGCCTCGCAATCGGGGGGCTTCGGTTCGGGCCGCGACATGACCGTGATGCTGGCCGGTTCGGATCCCGAACAGCTCAACCAGACCGCGGCTACGCTGGTCGAGCAGATGAAGGGGATCGACATGCTCGTCGCCCCGCGCATCAGCGCCGATATCAACCGGCCCGAACTGATCATCGAACCGCGCGAAGACCTCGCCGCCGAACTCGGTGTCACCACCGTCGCGATCAGTCAGACGATCCGTATCGCGACGATGGGCGAGATCGAGCAGAACGCGGCCAAGTTCTCGCTGTCGGATCGCCAGATCCCGATCCGGGTCAAGCTGCCCGAGCGCTCGCGCGAGGACCTCGAGACGATCAAGAGTCTTCCGGTCCAGACCGCCAATGGCGGCTCGGTGCCGCTGTCGCGGGTTGCCGATGTCTCCTTCGGTTCGGGCCCGACGACCATCCAGCGCTACAACCAGAACCGCCGCGTACTCGTCGGCGCCGACCTTGCGCAGGGTGTGATCAAGGGCGAAGCGCAGGCCGAGATCGACGCGCTCCCGGTCCTGCAGGACCTGCCGCAAGGCGTAATCCGCGATGTGGTGGGTGAAGAGGAATGGCAGCAAGAGCTGGTTACCAGCCTGATGATCGCCATCGTCTCGGGCGTGCTGCTGGTCTTCGCGGTGCTCGTGCTGCTCTACAAGCGGTTGATGAGCCCGCTGGTCAATATGACCAGTCTCGCGCTGGCCCCGCTGGGCGGTATCCTGCTCGTCTGGCTGTTCGGCCAGCCGCAATCGATGCCCGTCTATATCGGCATCCTGCTGCTGCTGGGCATCGTATCGAAGAACTCGATCCTGCTGATCGACTTCGCGATCGAGGAAATGGACAAGGGGACGCGCAAGCTTCACGCGATCATCGATGCGGGCCACAAGCGCGCGCAGCCGATTGTTATGACCACCGTCGCGATGACCGCGGGCATGGTCCCGACCGCGCTGTCGGGCGTACTCGGCTCGGGCGATGGTGCCTGGCGGGCGCCCATGGGCACGGTGGTGATCGGCGGCCTGCTACTGTCGACCGTGCTGACGCTGCTGATCGTGCCCGCCGGCTTCAGTCTGGCCGACGGCTTCGAAAAGCGCGTGGGGCCGTGGATGCGCCGCCGCCTGCTGACCTATAATGAAGGCGACGACACTCGCGGTATTATCGGCGACGGTTCGCCCGAGCCGGGGGTCGAACCCGCGGAGTGAGCGACGCCGTGCCTGCGGGGCTGCGCAAGGCCGGTCCCCCGATCCCGCCCGACCGCGCGCGCATGATGCGGCGGACGGCGACCGGGCTGATCGTGCTGATGGCGGCGCTGTTCCTGTGGTCAGGGCGCTATCTCGAGTTTCATCCCGCCTGGGGCTATCTGCATGCCTTCGCCGAGGCCGCGATGGTCGGCGGGCTGGCCGATTGGTTCGCGGTCACCGCGCTGTTCCGCCGTCCGCTCGGCCTGCCAATCCCGCACACGGCGATCATTCCCGAAAACAAGGACCGCATCGCCGACACGATGGCGGGCTTCCTGCGCGAGAATTTCCTCACCCCCGCAGTGGTCGGGCGGCGGATGGGCGCGATGAACCTCGCGCATGCGGTCGGTAGCTACCTTGCCGATCCCAAGGTGACCAAGGATTCGCGGATCCGCGCGGGGGCCGGAGAACTGGCGATCGAAGTGCTCGAATCGCTCGATCCCGACCGTCTGGGCACGCAGGTGCGCAGCGGGATTAAAACCCAACTGGGCAAGCTGGAAATCGCCCCGCTGCTCGGCGGCATGCTCGATGCGATGATTGCCGATGGGCGGCACAAGCCGCTGATCGACAAGATTATCCGCTGGGCGGGGCTGGTCCTCGAAGACAATGAAGCGATGGTGCGCGACATGGTCCACAAGCGCGCCAATGCGGTGCTGCGCTTTACCGGTCTCGACGAACGCCTCGCCAATTCGGTGCTCGACGGGCTGTACAAGCTGCTCGCCGAAGTGCTGGTCGACCCCGACCATCCGCTGCGCGCGAAGATCGAAGAGGGGCTGCAGGAGCTCGCGCATGGCCTGCGCGAGGATCCTGAAATGCAGCAGCGGGTCGAGCGGATGAAGCGCGAGCTGCTCGACAACCCGGCGATCGGCGATTGGTGGCAGGGCGTGTGGGAGCGGCTGCGCGCGAACCTCATCCAGTCGATCCGCAGCAACGACGGCGGCGGCACTGGCTATCTGGGTGAAACGCTTGCCGAACTCGGCTCCGCGCTACGCGACGACGCGCGGCTACAACGCCAGGTCAATCGCTTCGCGCGCCGCACGGCAGTGGGTGTTGCGACGCGCTATGGCGATCAGATCGTGCAGCTTGTTTCGGAAACCGTGCGCCGCTGGGATGCCCAGACGATTACCGACCGCGTCGAAAGCGCGGTGGGCCGCGACCTCCAGTTCATCCGCATCAACGGCACGCTGGTCGGCGGATTGGTGGGGCTGACGATCCACGCGCTCGACATTTACGTGATCTAGCTGGCGGACAGGCCGCGCGGCCAGCACGGCGACCCGGTAATGAAAAACCCTCCCGCCGATCGCTCGGCGAGAGGGTCAAACCTTGGGCTTAGCCAGGCAATCAGAGCTTTTCGGTCAGCTCCGGCACGATCTTGAACAGATCGCCGACGAGGCCGATGTCCGCGACTTGGAAGATCGGGGCGTCCTCGTCCTTGTTGATGGCGATGATGGTCTTGGAATCCTTCATGCCCGCAAGGTGCTGGATCGCGCCCGAAATGCCGATGGCAATATAGACTTCCGGAGCGACGATCTTGCCGGTCTGGCCGACCTGGTAGTCGTTGGGGACATAGCCCGCATCGACCGCCGCGCGGCTCGCACCGATCCCGGCGCCGAGCTTGTCGGCGAGCGGGGTGATGACCTGTTCGAAGGTCTCCGAATCCTTCAGCGCACGGCCGCCCGAGACGATGACCTTGGCGCTGGTCAGTTCGGGGCGATCGCTTTCGGCGATTTCCTCGCTGACGAAGGTCGAGATGCCCGCATCGGTCGGGCCCGAGACGTCCTCGATCTCGGCCGAGCCGCCTTCGGCAGCGGCCTTTTCGAAGGCCGTACCGCGCACGGTGACGACCAGTTTGGCGTCGGACGATTCGACCGTCGCAATAGCGTTGCCGGCATAGATCGGGCGGGTGAAGGTCTTGTCGCCTTCGACCGAGAGAATGTCCGAAATCTGCATCACGTCGAGCAGCGCGGCGACGCGCGGAGCGACGTTCTTGCCGGTCGTGGTGGAAGGCGCGACGAAGGCATCGTGATGGCCCATGAGATCGGCGACCAGCGGGGCCACGTTTTCGGCCAGCGCATGTTCGTACGCCGCGTCGTCCGCCAGGTGGACCTTGCCCACGCTGGCGATCTTGGCAGCTTCCTCGGCCACCGCGCGGCAACCCGCGCCGGCAACCAGCAGGTGGACTTCGCCGAGCTTGCCCGCGGCGGTTACCGCGGCCAGCGTGGCGTCTGCGACATGGGCGTTATCGTGTTCGACCCAGACGAGAGTTTTCATGTGTCTATTCCTTTCGTGTCCGGGCGGGCTCAGGCGATCCCGAGGGCCTTGATCTTGGCGACGAGCGCATCGACATCCTCGACCTTTTCACCCGCCTGGCGGACCGGCGGTTCGGAAACATTGGTCGTGGTCAGGCGCGGCGCGGTATCGACGCCGTAATCCGCCGGGCTCTTGGTATCGAGCGGCTTCTTCTTCGCCTTCATGATGTTGGGCAGCGAGGCATAGCGCGGCTCGTTGAGACGCAGGTCGGTGGTGACGATCGCGGGCATGGTCAGCTTGACCGTCTGCAGACCGCCATCGACTTCGCGCTTTACCGTGACGCTGTCACCCTCGACCTCGACCGTGTTGGCGAAGGTGCCCTGCGGACGGCCCATCAGTGCGGCGAGCATCTGACCGGTCTGGTTCGAATCGTCGTCGATCGCCTGCTTGCCGAGCATCACGATGCCGGGTTCTTCTTCCTTGGCGATTGCCTGGAGGATCTTGGCGACGGCGAGCGGTTCGACCTGGTCATCGGTTTCGACCAGGATCGCGCGGTCGGCGCCCATGGCGAGCGCGGTGCGCAGCGTTTCCTGCGCCTTGGCGGGGCCGACGCTGACGACCACGATTTCTTCGGCCTTGCCCGCTTCCTTGATGCGAATGGCTTCCTCGACGGCGATTTCGTCGAAGGGGTTCATGCTCATCTTGACGTTGGCGAGGTCGACGCCCGAGCCGTCGGCCTTGACGCGCGGCTTGACGTTGTAATCGATCACCCGTTTCACGGGGACGAGGATTTTCATGCGATACCTTCCTCTCGATAGAATCTGTGGCGCCCGCCTATCTCGCGTTTACGTAAACGTCAAGTAAGCCGGGTGCGGTGAATGCGACGCTTACCGTAATCCCTCGCGCTATGCGCGGGGTGGGTCAAGCGGCGCTGGCCTTCATCTTTACTATGGGTGGCGGCGGGATTAGTTTCGCATCTTCTCGGTGGGAGGAAGGCAATGCACGTCTGGACGATTTTCGCGGCCGTAGCTGCGCTTGCCGCCGCACCGGTGGCTGCCCAGGAAACGCGCCTCGCCGCAGACGACCATGTCCCCCCACCCGCAGCGATCGAACAGCTCGATTGGCTGGTCGGTCACTGGTCGGGCGAGGGTATCGCCGGCGTCGCCGCGCATGAAAGCTGGCTGCCGCCGAGCGGTGGAACCATGGTCGGGACCTTCGTCCAGGAAACCGGCGAGGGCGAGGTCATGTTCACCGAGCACATGTATCTGGCGGAGGAGGACGGCTCGCTCGTCGTCAAGCTCAAGCATTTCAATCCCGACCTCACCGGATGGGAGGAAAAGGACGATATGCTGCGCTTCCGCCTGGTCGCAGTGGAGGATTGCGCCGCCTATTTCAGCGCGCTGACCTATCGCTGCGATGGCGAAGACGGGTTGGTGGTCGCCGTCCGCATGAAGAGCGATGGCGACGCGGTCGAAGAGCTGGTGTTCCGCTTCCGGCGCAACCGCTGACGCCGGGAATGCGAAGGGCGGACCCTGCCGGGCCCGCCCTCCTAAACCTTACGCGGCAGCGGTCGAAGCGATCAGGCCGCCTTCTTGACCTCGGCGACGATCTTCTTCGCGGCATCGCCCAGATCGTCGGCGCTGACGATCGGCAGGCCCGAATTCTCGAGGATGGACTTGCCTTCCGCGACATTGGTGCCTTCGAGGCGCACGACCAGCGGAACCGAGAGGTTTACGTCCTTTGCCGCCTGGACGATGCCGTTGGCGATGACGTCGCACTTCATGATGCCGCCGAAGATGTTGACGAGGATACCCTCGACCGCCGGGTCCTTGAGGATGATCTTGAATGCCGCAGTGACCTTCTCGGTGGTGGCGCCGCCGCCCACGTCGAGGAAGTTGGCGGGGAAGGCGCCGTTGAGCTTGATGATGTCCATCGTCGCCATGGCGAGACCCGCGCCATTGACCATGCAGCCAATGTTGCCGTCGAGCTTGATGTAGGCGAGGTCGTATTCGCTCGCTTCGACCTCGGCCGGGTCTTCCTCGGTCTCGTCGCGCAGCGCTTCCACGTCCTTGTGCCGGAACAGAGCATTGCCGTCGAAGCTCATCTTGGTGTCGAGCACGAGGAGATTGCCGTCCTTGGTCTCGACCAGCGGATTGATCTCGAGCATTTCGCAATCGAGATCCATGAAGGCGGTGTAAAGCTGCTTGGACAGCTTCTGCGCCTGCTTGTTGAGATCGCCCGTCAGCTTGAGCGCGAAGGCCACTGCGCGGCCGTGATGCGGCATGAAGCCCTGCGCCGGGTCGATGGTGATGGTGGTGATCTTCTCGGGCGTCGAATGCGCGACTTCCTCGATATCCATCCCGCCTTCGGTCGACACGATCATGGCAACGCGGCCAGTGGCGCGATCGACCAGCATCGACAGATAGTATTCTTCGGCAATGTCCACGCCGTCGGTGACATAGAGGCGGTTGACCTGCTTGCCCGCATCACCGGTCTGCACGGTCACCAGCGTATTGCCGAGCATGTCCCTGGCGTTGGCTTCGACATCCTCGATGCTGGTCGACAGGCGGACACCGCCCTTGGCATCGGGGCCGAGTTCCTTGAACTTGCCCTTGCCGCGACCACCGGCATGGATCTGCGCCTTCACGACATAAAGCGGTCCGGGCAGCTGCTTGGCACCGGCGACCGCTTCCTCGACGGTCAGCGCGGCATGGCCGGCGGGGATGCCGATCCCGTATTTAGCGAGCAGTTCCTTGGCCTGGTATTCGTGAATGTTCATGGAGTGCGTCGTCCTTCGCGTGATGCGCGTGGGGTAATGGGAGTCGCAGCGGCCATAAGCATGTCTGGGCGCGCTTGAAAAGGCCCGCATTCGGGTGCAGGGCCGCGTCACACGCACATGATCGACAGCCAACGCCTCGAATCCATCGTCTCCGAAGCCGGGAGGATCGCCTACGACCTGTGGCCGGGGGCGGGTAACGCACTGGACGCATGGGAGAAAAAACCCGGCGATCCGGTGTGCGAAGCCGATCTTGCGGTCGATGCCTTTCTCAAGCGCGAACTTGGCGCGCTGTTGCCGTCGGCGGGCTGGCTGTCGGAGGAAACGGCCGATGATCCTGCGCGTCTCGAGCACGATCTGATCTGGCTGGTCGATCCGGTCGACGGCACGCGCGACTTCATCCGCGGACGCCCCGGCTGGGCGGTATCGGTCGCGCTTATCAGCGGCGGGCGCCCGCTGATCGGGACGCTCTGCGCCCCTGCACGTGGCGAAACCTGGCAGGCAGTCGCGGGGCAGGGCGCGTTCCGCAACGGGCAGCCGCTCTCGGCTTCGATGCGGCGCGAATTCGCAGGGTCGCGGGTTCCGGCGCATGCCTTGCCCAAGACCGACACCGATCTGGTCACCGTCGACCAGCCCAATTCTATCGCGCTGCGCATCGCCATGGTCGCCGCCGACGAGGCCGATCTGGTGGCAACGGTGCGCTGGGGATTCGAATGGGATATCGCCGCAGCGGGCATGATCGCGCGCGAAGCGGGCGCGGCGGTGAGCGATGCCTATGGCAACAAGCTCGATTACAACAAGCGCGATCCGCGCGCGTTCGGGGTGCTGGTCAGCGCGCCCGACATCCACACCGCAGCGGTCGCGCGGCTGGCGCAGCGACTCGACACGCAGGCGTGAAAAAGGGGCCGGTCAGAAACCGGCCCCCAGTTCGTGCGATCTTCCAAAGGGCCCGGGGGCCTTACATCCCCTGGGACTGGGCGGCTTCGACGTCCTGCTGGTCGAAGGGGATGATCTTGATTTCAACGCGGCGGTTGAGCGGCTGGTTGACGTTGTCGGCAGTCGCCACCTTCAGCCGGGTTTCGCCAAAGCCCATCCAGCGCAGGCGCGAGGAGCTGACCCCGCGCGAGGTCAGGTAATTGGCGACGGCCTGCGCGCGCTGTTCGGACAGGCGCTGGTTCGATTCGGCCGAACCGACGGTATCGGTGTGACCGTAAACGTCGACCAGGCTGTTGGGATATTGCGTCAGGCTGCTGGCCACGCGGTCGAGCAGATCGCGGAAGCCCGGCGAGATGGTGTAGCTGCCGGTGGCGAAGGTCACGCCGTCGGGCAGGTTGACGAGGATCGCCTCGCCGCCATCGGTTTCGGTCACGTCGACACCCGAGCCGGCGGTCTGTTCCTTCAGTTCCTTGACCTGCTGGTCCATCTTGTAGCCGACCACGCCGCCGGCGACACCGCCCGCTGCTGCGCCGACAATGCGTCCGGTCTTGCCGCCGATGACGCCGCCGAGCAATCCGCCGACGACAGCGCCGCCGGCCGTGCCGAGCACGGTGCGCGAGATTTTCTGCTCGCCGGTATTGGGATCGGTGACACAGGCCGACACGGTCATCAGGGACACGGCGGCCAGGCTGGCGGTAAGAATGCGCGATTTGTTCATGTAAATTCTCCTCCTCTGAGGTGGCAGGTGGCCCTGTCCGGGATCGCTGCCGGGCGAGTGATACCGGACGCGCCCAACCCGCGTCACTGTTCATCCAACCTTCCAGCGGCCCGCCAGTTCCATCCGCGCGGCAGATAAGTCATCCGAGGCTGGCAGCGCGGGGATTTTGTGCTAGCGACGCGCGGGTGACACCTTTTCCCTGGACCGACCTGCTGATCATCGCGGGGCTGATCGTGCTCAATGGCGTGTTCGCCATGAGCGAACTCGCCATCGTCTCGGCGCGCACCGCGCGCCTGCGGTCCGCCGCGCATCAGGGCACACGCGGGGCGCAGATCGCGCTCACGCTGGCGGCGGAGCCGGGCAAGTTCCTCTCGACCGTACAGATCGGCATCACGCTCATAGGGATCATTGCCGGTGCCTATTCGGGGGCCAGTCTCGGCGGACCGGTGGGCGAGCGGCTGGTGCTGCTCGGCGTGCCCGCCAGTTGGGCGCCCCAGGCGGGGTTCGCGACCGTCATCGCCCTCACCACCTATCTCAGCCTGGTAGTCGGCGAACTGGTGCCCAAGCAGGTCGCGCTGCGCGCGGCTGTGCCGATCGCAATCTATATGGCGCGGCCGATGGCGGTGCTGGCCAAGGTCGCTGCGCCGCTTGTGTGGCTGCTCGATGCATCGTCGGGCCTGCTTATCCGCCTGCTTGGCGTGCGGCCTGCGGGCCAGAGCGCGGTTACCGCCGAAGAACTGCACATGCTGTTTGCCGAGGCCACGCGCAGCGGTGTGATCGAGCATGAACAGCACCAGATGCTGCAGGGCGTCGTGCGGCTGGCCCAGCGCCCGGTCCGTGAACTGATGACGCCGCGCACCGAGGTCGACTGGATCGATATCGCTGCGGACGAGGCGGCAGTGCGCGCGGTGCTCGACGCCAGCCCGCACTCGCTGCTGCCCGTGGCCGAGGGTTCGCCCGACCGGGTGCTGGGCGTGGTCAAGGTGCGCGATATCCTGTCGCGGCTCATCGCCAACCAGCCAGTCAAAATTGCCGATCTGATGATCAAGGCCGAAGTCGTGCCCGACCAGCTCGATGCGGTCGATGCCTTGCGCGTGTTGCAGCAGGCCGAAGTCGCGCTGGCAATGGTGCATGACGAATACGGCCATCTCGACGGGATCATAACGCCGGTCGATCTGCTCACCGCGCTGGTGGGCGATTTCGCCAGCGACCAGGACCCTGGCGATTCGCCGGGAATAACCGAACGCTCCGACGGAAGCCTGCTGGTGTCGGGCTCGCTCTCGGCCGATGTGCTCGCCGACCGGCTAGGCATCGAATATGGCGACGATCGCGAATTCGGCACTGCGGCAGGCTATGCGCTGCACGTGCTCAAGCGGCTGCCGGGCGAAGGCGACTATTTCACCGACCAGAGCTGGCGTTTCGAAGTGATCGACATGGATGGCCGGCGGATCGACAAATTGCTGGTGAGCAGCGAGGCGAGCGAAGTTTAGTTTTTGCTGTTCGCACCGACATCCGTCGGTGCGTCCTCGCTAGATGCGCAGCAAGCTGCGCCCGCTGCGGGCGGCCAGTCGGCCTTGCCGTCCGCTGGTCGCGGACGGGACTTGCGCGATTCAGGCATGGTGGCAATGGGAACCGAGCCGAAGGCGAGGCAAGGGCGACCGCCCGCCCACAGGGGCCCGGAGCAAAGCGAAGGAATGGCCCCGAGGATGCACCGACGGATGTCGGTGCGAAACACAAAAACTACCCCGGGATAACCGCCGCGGCGCTGGCGCCGTCACCTTCGGGCGCGGCGATGATGTCGCGGGTCACGCTGCCCTTGGCCACCGTTGCCGTGCCGGGATCGCCAACCGCGCTGCGGATGCCCGGAGCCGCTGCTCCGGCGCGTTCGAGCATGCTGGTTTCGACGCTGCTACGCGCCTGCGGGCCACCGAACAGCGCTTCGAGCGTCTGCGATGCGGCGCTGCCCTCGGACGGGCGCGGGGCGCCGGGCTGCGGCGGCACGAGGTTGAAATCGGGCGGAACCACCAGCGGTGCCTGGCGCTGCACGGCAAACTCGTCGGGCCGGTCGCGGTTGAGCAGGCCGCCACCACCGCACGCTGCGGTCATGGCACCGAGGCCGGCGATCAGGGCGATACGGGCGAATTTACTCATCACTTGCTCTCCGCGGCGTCGGCCGCCTTGGTGTTCATGAGGCCATCGACCTCTTGGTCGTCCTTGTCGCGCATGAGGAAGGCGCGTGCAAGGACGATGACCACGCCGATGGTGATAGCCGCATCGGCGACATTGAAAATCAGGAAAGGGCGGAAATCGCCAAAATGCAGATCGGCGAAATCGACGACATAGCCCAATTCGTAGCGGTCCTTGATATTGCCCAGCGCGCCGCCGAGGATCAGCGACAGCGCGAGGATATCGCCAAGCAATTTCTCGCGCAGCATCCACACGGTCACCACCAGCGCGATCACTGCGGTCACCAGCACCAGGCCCCAGCGCATTTCGGGCGAGGTCGCCTCGAACATGCCGAGCGAGACACCGAAATTGCGCGTGAAACGCAGGTCGAAAATGGGCAGCAGTTCCATCGCCTCGCCGACCCGGTCGATGCCGAGCGTCTTGGTGACGAAATTCTTGCTCCACTGGTCGGAAGCGAAGATCAGCAGCGCGACCACACAGCCGATCAGGCGGTTCTTCAGCACCGGGGTCATTGCACGGCATCCAGCTCGGCGACCGCGCTTTCGCAGCGGTCGCACAAATCGCCGTCTTCCCCGACGCTGGGCAGCAGGCGCCAGCAGCGCCCGCACTTGTTCTCATCTGTCCGCGTGACCGTCACGGCATCGCTATCGCCGCGTGTGACTGACGCGGTGATGAACAATTCGGCGAGGTCGGCATCGCTGAAGCCCTCGGGCACTGCATTCGCAGGCACGACGACATCGGCCTCAAGACCAGAACGGATCACCTTCTCACGCCGCAGCGGCTCGATCGCTTCCATCACGTTCTCGCGCAATTCGCGCAGCTTCTCCCAGCGTGCGCCCTCGGCGGTCACGCCCGGCACCTGCGGCCATTCGAGCAGGTGGACGCTGCCGCCATCGGGGTAGCGGGTCGACCAGACCTCCTCGGCAGTGAACACCAGCACTGGCGCGGCATAGCGGACCAGCGCATGGAACAGCAGGTCGAGCACGGTGCGATAGGCATTGCGCTTCACGCTGCCCGGCCCGTCGCAATAGAGCACGTCCTTGCGGATATCGAAGTAGAAGGCCGACAGGTCCTCGTTGCAGAAATCGACCAGCAGCCGCGTATAGGCGTTGAAGTCGTAATTCTCTGCCGCGTGGCGCAGCTTGCCATCGAGATCGGCCAGCAGCGCGAGGATATAGACCTCGAGTTCGGGCACCTCGCCGACATCGCCCATATCGCCGACAAAACCGTCGAGCGCGCCGAGCAGGTAGCGGAAGGTGTTGCGCAGTTTGCGGTACTGGTCGCCCGCGCCCTTGAGGATCTCGTCGCCGATGCGGTGGTCCTCGGTCGAATCGACGCTGAGCGCCCACAACCGGATGATGTCCGCGCCGTACTGTTCCATGACCTTGAGCGGGTCGATCGTATTGCCGAGGCTCTTGGACATCTTGCGACCGTCGCTGGCCATGGTGAAGCCATGCGTCAGCACTTGGTCGTAGGGCGCGCGGCCGCGCGTGGCGCAGCTTTCGAGCAGCGAGGACTGGAACCAGCCGCGATGCTGGTCGCTGCCCTCCAGATAAAGGTCGGCGGGCCATTTCAATGCCGGCCAGCGCCCGCTTTCGAGCGTGAAGGCATGCGTACAGCCCGAATCGAACCAGACGTCGAGAATATCGCCGACCATTTCGTAATCGTCGGGATTGTGCGCATCGCCGAGGAATTCGGCCTTGCGGCTCTCGACCCAGGCATCGACGCCGTGCTCGCGCACTGCGGCGATGACGCGCGCGTTGACTTCGGAGTCCTGCAGATATTCGCCCGTGCCGTTCTTGACGAACAGCGTGATCGGCACGCCCCAGGCGCGCTGGCGCGACAGCACCCAGTCGGGGCGGCCTTCGACCATCGAGCCGATCCGGCGGCGGCCCTTTTCGGGGATGAAGCGGACGCGCTCGATTTCGGACATGGCACGTTCGCGCAGCGTGCCGCCGCCGCCCAGTTCCTTGTCCATCGGCACGAACCATTGCGGCGTGCAGCGATAGATGACCTTGGCTTTCGAACGCCACGAATGCGGGTAGGAATGCTGGTAATCGTCGCTGGCGGACAGCAGCGCGCCCGCTTCGCGCAAATCGCTGCAGATCGGGCCTTCGGGTGAGTTAAAGGGCTTGTTGATGACGCTGCGGCGGCGTTCCTTGCCGTTCTCGTCCAGATCGCCCGCGCCGAGCCATTCCCAGTCATCGCGATAACGCCCGTCGGCCATGACCGCGAAGACCGGCTCGAGTCCGTTGGCGCGGCACAGCAGGAAGTCGTCCTCGCCATGGTCGGGCGACATGTGGACGAGACCGGTGCCGCTGTCGGTGGTGACGAAATCGCCCGGCAGGAAGGGGCGCGGCTTGGCGTAGAACCCACCGAGACGGTGCATCGGGTGGCGAGCCTTGGTCCCGGCGAGGTCGGAGCCTTGGACGAGCGTTACTCGCTCATCCCATTCGTCGGCCTCAGGCCACGGCTCTATGGGTTGACCACTCGGGACCGTTGTAACGCGCTTGATGAATTCGGCCGCAAGATCGCGAGCCACAAGGTATTTGGCATTCGGCCAAGTGATAAGCGCATACTCAATCTCTGGCCCATAGGCCAAAGCCTGGTTCACCGGGATCGTCCACGGCGTGGTGGTCCAGATCACCGCATGTGCGCCGACCAGATCTTCGTTCGGGCTTTCGGTGATCTTGAACGCCACGTCGATTTGCGTCGAGGTGATGTCCTCATATTCGACCTCGGCCTCGGCCAGCGCGGTTTCCTCGACCGGGCTCCACATTACCGGTTTCGAGCCGCGATAGAGATTGCCTGCCTCGGCGAATTTCATCAGTTCGGCGACGATCGTCGCCTCGCTGTCGAACTGCATGGTCAAATAGGGGTTGTCCCAGTCGCCCATGATGCCGAGCCGCTTCAATTGCTCGCGCTGCACATCGACCCATTTCTGGGCATAGGCGCGGCATTCGGCGCGGAATTCGGCTGGCGGGACCGCTTTCTTGTCGAGCTTCTTCTTGCGGTACTGTTCCTCGACCTTCCATTCGATCGGCAGGCCGTGGCAGTCCCAGCCGGGCACGTAGGGCGCGTCCTTGCCCATCAGGTTCTGCGTGCGGCAGACCATGTCCTTGAGCGTATGGTTGAGCGCGTGCCCGATATGCATGTCGCCATTGGCGTAGGGCGGGCCATCATGCAGCACGAAGGTCTCGCGCCCGGCGCGCGCTTCGCGCAGCTGCTGATACAGCCCCTCTTCCTCCCAGCGCGCGGCGATCTTCGGCTCCTTCGCAGGAAGGCCGGCCTTCATGGGGAAATCGGTCTTGGGCAGGAAGACCGTGTCTCTGTAATCGCGCTTTTCGGACATAGAGGCGAGCCGTTAGGCCAAACCCGCTCCGCAATAAAGACTTTCGTCGCCCCTGCGCAGGCAGGGGCCTAGATAAGCTTGCGGAGGGCGTAAGGGTGAGATCAGCTGGACCCCTGCCTGCGCGGGGGTGACGGGCTACGCCAGCAGCCTTCGTGCCTCTTCGCAATCCTTATCCATCTGCGCGATCAGCGCATCGAGGCTGTCGAATTTCGCCTCTCCGCGCAGGAAATGGTGGAAGGCCACCTCGATTTCCTGCCCGTAGAGATCGCCCGAAAAATCGAAGAAATAGGGCTCGAGCAATTCCTTGGGCGGATCGAATTGCGGGCGCACGCCGATATTGGCCGCGCCTTTGAGTTCCTGCCCGGTGGCGAGCACGCGGCCCGTTACCGCGTAGATACCGTATCGCGGACGCAGATAGTGTTCGACCGGCAGATTGGCCGTGGGATAGCCGATTTCGCGCCCGCGCTTGTCGCCGTGCTGGACCACACCGCGGATCGCGAAGGGGCGGGTCAGCAGACGCGCGGCTTCCTGCGGGTCGCCATTGCGCAGGGCATCGCGCACGCGGCTTGAGGATACGGGCGTACCTTCGTCCATCACCGGGGGCACCGCGCGCGCTTCGATCCCGCTGTCCTTGCCAAGGCTGACGAGCTTGTCGAAATTGCCCCCGCGCGCCTTGCCGAAAGTGAAATCCTCGCCGGTGACCACGCCCGCTACGCCGAGATGCTCGCCGAGCAGCTTCTGGACGAAATCCTCCGCCGTCGTGCCCGCCAGCGCGCCATCGAAATGGAACACCAGCATCGCGGTGGCGCCGGCGGCGAGATAGAGCTCCTGCCGCTGTTCGAGCGTAGTCAGGCGGAAGGGTTCGGCATCGGGCTTGAAATGGCGCACCGGATGCGGATCGAAGGTCGCGATGATCGAGGGGCGGCCTTCTTCGCGCGCCCAGCGAATCGCCTCGCCCGCCACCGCCTGGTGGCCGAGGTGGAAACCGTCGAAATTGCCCAGCGCGACGATCGCGCCGCGCAGGCTTTCGGGCAGCTGTTCCCGATGGTCGAGAAACCTCATCCCGCACTCTCCAGTGGAACCAGCCCGGCGCGGATGACCCGCAGTGCATTGCCGCCCATTGCGGCGCGGATTTCGTCTTCGCTAAAACCCTCGTCGAGCAGCGCCTGCGTAACCTGAAGCAAGTGCGCGGTGTCGAAACGCACTGTCGTGGCCCCGTCGTAATCGCTTCCCAGCGCGACATGCTCGATCCCGACCAGGTCCCGGACATGTTTCATCGCCTGCGCCGCCGAGCGCGGGCTGGTGCCGCAGACCGCCCCGTCCCAATAGCCGATCCCCACCACGCCGCCGGTCTTCGCGACGCCGCGGAGCTCCGCATCGGTCAAATTGCGGTTGACCCTGCAGGTCGCCTGCACCCCGCCATGGCTCGACACGACCGGGCGCTTTGCCATCGCCAGGACCTCGGCCACGCATTCGTGGCTGCAATGCGCGATGTCGACGATCATCCCCATGCGCTCCATCCGGTCGACCACCTCGCGGCCCATCGGCGTGAGGCCGCCCTTGTCGAGCCCGTGCATCGATCCGGCGAGTTCGTTGTCGAAGAAATGAGTGAGGCCCGCCATGCGCATCCCCGCAGCGTAGAGCGTGTCGAGATTGTCGGGATCGCCCTCGAGGCTTTGCAGCCCTTCGGCGCTGAACAACGCGCCGACCGGCTTGCGTCCACTGGCGCGGCGGTCGAGGAGCCTGCGGATGTCGTCCGGAGTCCACACCTGGTAAATCTCGTCGCGGCCGGTCTCGATCGCCGTCTCCAGCTTCTGCGCATGCCAGAGCGAGCGTTCGAGCAGGCTTCCCCATGTGCGCACCGGCTGGAGCTGCGCGATGGCGAGCAGGGTGATGTTGTCGCTATCGGCACTGTTGGCGTCGTAATTCTGGTCCTTGGGGGTCTTGGTCACGCTCGAGAAGACCTGCAGCGCGACATTGCCTTCGCGTAGCCGGGGCACATCGACATGCCCGCGACCCGCGCGTTCGAGCAGTTCGCGCTTCCACAGGAGTGTATCCGAATGCAGATCGACGATATCGAGCGTCGCGTGGAGAGCCCTGGCCTCGTCCGACACTTCGATCAGCGGCTCGCCGTCGACCTGGTTCATCCCCCGCTCGACCACGCCGGGGGCGAAGGCGAAGAAAGCTGCCAGTGCAAGGACAACCACGCCGGTCAGGCCGAGGAACAGCTTGCGCTTCATGCCGCGCGGTCCAGCGTGACGAAGCTGTAGGCGGGGTGTTCGTCCGTGCCCGCGAAGTCCTCGCGGCCAACCACTACCCATCCCGGGCCGGGCGCGGGCATGAAAGTGTCGCCTGCGAAATCGGCGTGGATTTCGGTCAATTCGATCCGGTCGGCATGCGCGGCAAACACATCGAAGATCGCTGCCCCGCCGATCACCGCGACGTCGTCGCTGTCCGCCAGCGCCAGCGCTTCCTCGACCGACCGCACGACCTCGGCGCCGGTCGAATCCCAGCGCTCGCGCCGGGTCAGCACGATATGGCGGCGCCCGGGCAGCAGGCCGGGCAAGCTCTCGAAGGTCTTGCGGCCCATGATCATCGGCTTGCCCATGGTCAGCGCCTTGAAGCGCTTGAGGTCGGCGGGCAGGTGCCACGGCAGGGCGCCGTCGCGGCCGATGCAGCCATTGGCGGCGCGGGCATAGATCAGGAACAGGCTCACCGTTCGAGCCGGGTCACATGGCCCATCTTGCGCCCGGCTCGGACCTGGGCCTTGCCATAGTCGTGCAGGTGCGTGTCGGGGGTGTCCAGGTGGCCGTGTGCCCCCTTTATGTCCTTGCCCACGATATTGTTCATGGTGACCGTTTTTGCGGCCGTTGCGGTGTCGCCCAGCGGCAGCCCCGCGACCGCGCGGACATGGTTCTCGAACTGGCTGGTGATCGCGCCCTCGATCGTCCAGTGCCCCGAATTGTGGACCCGCGGGGCCATCTCGTTGAACACCGGTCCATCGCGCGTGGCGAAGAATTCGAGCGTCAGCACGCCGACATATTCAAGCGCATCGGCGACCTGCCGGGCGAGGTCGCGCGCCGCCTCGACCTGCGCCTCGATCGGTTCGCCCGCGGGCAGCGTCGAGGTGGCGAGCACCCCGTTCTCGTGGCTGTTGCGGGGCGAATCCCAGAAGCGGATCGCGCCATCCTGCGCGCGCACGAGGATCACCGAGAACTCGGCTTCGAACTCGACGAAGGCTTCGTACACCAGCGGCGTCTCGGGCAGGCTCAGCCCGGCGACATCGCGGTCTGAACCGATCCGCCACTGGCCCTTGCCGTCATAGCCATCGCGCCGCGTCTTGAGGATGCCGGGCACCCCCAGCCGGTCAACCGCGGCTTCCAGATCAGCGCGCGAATCGACCCGCGCATAGGCCGCGGGCCGTCCGCCGAGATCCTCGACGAAGCGCTTTTCCGCCAGCCGGTCCTGCGCGGTCTCAAGCGCGCGGGGATGGGGGAAGATGCGGCCGGCGGGCATGGCCTGCGCGGTCGGGACGGGGACGTTCTCGAATTCCCAGGTCACCACATCGCATTGCGCGGCAAAGGCGGCGAGCGCCGCGGTGTCGTCCCACTTGTTGTGAAACACATCGTCGCACACCTGGCTCACCACATTGTCGCCTTCGGGAGCGTAAGCAATGCAGCGATAGCCCAGCTGCGCCGCACTCATGGCCATCATCCGGCCAAGCTGGCCGCCCCCGAGGATCCCGATCGTACCGCCGCGCCCCAGCATCAATCGACGGGACGCTCGGTCACTGCGGCGCTGCGTGCAGCGCGCCAGTCCTGCAGCCGCTGCGCCAGCGCGGTATCGTGCGTGGCAAGGATCGCCGCGGCGAGCAGGCCGGCATTGGTCGCCCCCGCCTTGCCGATGGCAAGCGTTCCGACCGGCACCCCGGCGGGCATCTGGACGATCGACAGCAGGCTGTCCTCGCCCGACAGTGCCTTCGACTTCACCGGTACGCCGAGCACGGGCACATGCGTGAGCGCGGCAATCATGCCGGGAAGGTGCGCCGCACCGCCGGCCCCCGCGATAATCACTTCGAAGCCCGCGGCAGCCGCGCCCTTGGCGAAATCATACATCCGCTCGGGCGTGCGATGCGCCGAGACGATACGCACATCGGCAGCGACCCCCAGCTCGTCGAGCACTTCGGCGGCGCAGGTCATGGTGTCCCAATCCGACTGGCTGCCCATCACGACCGCGACCTTGGCGTTTCCCGCAGCCGTCATCTCAGCTATCCTTCAGATAATAGCGTTCGCCCGCCACTTGCGTGCCGTCGAATTCGTAGATGATCGGCTGGCCGGTGGGAATCTCGAGCCCGGTAATCTCGTCGTCCGAGATGTTCGAGAGGTGCTTGACCAGCGCGCGCAGCGAATTGCCATGTGCGGAAATGATCACCGTCTCGCCCTTGCCGAGCTGCGGCAGGATCGCTTCTTCCCAATAGGGCAGGACGCGTTCGATGGTGAGTTTGAGGCTTTCGGTACGCGGGACGTCGATCCCGGCGTAGCGCGGGTCGTCCGCCAGATCGAAGGTGCTCCCCGGCTCGAGCTCGGGCGGCGGCACGTCGAAGCTGCGGCGCCAGATATGCACCTGCTCGTCGCCATGACGCTCGCGGGTTTCCTGCTTGTTGAGCCCGGTCAGCCCGCCATAATGGCGCTCGTTGAGATGCCAGTCGCGCGTCACCGGGATCCACAGCCGGTCGCAGGCTTCGAGTGCGATATTGAGCGTCTTGATCGCGCGCTTCTGGACGCTGGTAAAGGCAAGTGTGGGCAGGACGCCCCTGGCCTTCATCAGTTCACCCGCCTCGCGCGCCTCGACCTCGCCCTTTTCGGTCAGATCGACATCCCACCAGCCGGTGAAGCGGTTGGCGAGGTTCCACTCGCTTTGCCCGTGACGGACGAGGATCAGCTTGGACACTGGGAGGCTCCCGTAATTCCCCTAGGAGCAAGGCGCGTTAGCTGCCCGCATCGTCCTTGGAAAGGGGGTGCGCGTCCGATTCGCGCATTTCGCGGCCCTGCGCTTTGCGGCGGCGCAGGTTCTCGCGAAGTTTCGCGGCAAGGCGCTCCTCGCGGGTCATTTCGTCTTTTTCAGCGGCCATGGCGCAACTCTTCGGCAAAACACGCGCGATAAGCAACCTAAGGTTGACTTCTCCCGCGTCTCTGCCAATAGCGCGCGCCTCCACCCCGCGACGCCATTCGCGGGCACCATGTGCTGCTGTAGCTCAGTGGTAGAGCGCACCCTTGGTAAGGGTGAGGCCGGGAGTTCAATCCTCCCCAGCAGCACCATTTTTCACAGAGAAATGGTTTCCCGGCAGCGGGCTGTTCGCCCAGCTTGGGAAGCGGGGCGCGCTAGGTCGTGCGTTCGGACTTGTCCTGCGCATTGGTCCCCTTGATCATCTCGCGCATCGCGCTCCATTGCTCGTCGCCCATGTCCTTGAGCGCGCCGTAGAAACTGCCGCCGTGCGCCTTGTAGCCGGCACCGTCGATGGCAATCGTCTCGCCATTGATCCATTCCGCGCCGGGGCCCATCAGGAACACCGCCAGATTGGCCAGTTCGTGCATTTCGCCGTGGCGGCCCATCGGGTTCATATCGTCCTGCGAATTGCCGCCGCGACCACCGGGCGACAGCCGCGCGCTCATCCCGTCGGTGGGGAACAGCCCCGGCGCGATCGCATTGAAGCGCAGGCCATGGCGGCCCCATTCGACCGCGAGGCTCTGCGTCATCACATTGAGCCCCGCCTTGCTCATCGCGCTCGGCACCACGAACGGGCCGCCATTCCATACCCAGGTGGTGAGGATGGAGAGGAAGTTCGCGCGGCGCCCCTCCTCGATCAGCCGCTTGCCGATATCGAGCGTGACATAGAAGCTGCCGCGAAAGACGATATCGCTGATTGCATTGAAACCGTTCACCGAGAGGTCTTCGGTCCGGCTGATGAAATTGCCCGCGGCATTGTTGACCACGCCGGTCAACGGTCCCTGCTCCCAGATCGCATCGACCATGGCATGGATCGCGTCGGGATCGCGGATATCGCAGGCATGGCCGACCAGCGTGCCGCCGTGGCGCCCGGTCAGCTCCGCCGCGGTTTCGTCGAGCTTGCCCTGGCGGCGCCCGCAGATGTGCACCTCGGCGCCCAGCTTGAGGAAGGCCTCGGCCATGACGCGGCCCAGCCCGGTCCCGCCCCCGGTGACGAGAATGCGCTCGCCCTCCATCAGCCCGTCGCGAAACATCAGTTGCGAAATATCCATCACCCTCTCCCCTGTTGGCGTGAGGCATAGCGCAGGTCAGCGGCGAAACTAGATTGAATCGCGGCGCTGTATTGCCTAGCTATAACGGTATGGACCAATCCGACGACCTGACCCCGCTCGACCCGGCCTATAAATCGCTTCTGCGCGTCCAGCTGGCGATCGCGGCGCTGGTCTTGCTGGTTGCGGCGACGATTGCCGAGTTCGCGATCCCGGGCTGGACCGGCGCCGTGTGGATCCCGGCGCTGGCAGTGGTCGCCTATGCGCTCATCCGCGTGCCGCTGCGGCGGTACAATGCGCGCGGCTATTCGCTGGCCGGGGAACGGTTGCGGGTGGTGCGCGGCGTGTTCTTTCGTGCCGATACGGTGGTCCCCTTTGGCCGGGTGCAGCATATCGATGTCGGTCAGGGACCGCTCGAGCGCGCCTTCGGTCTCGCCACGCTCACCGTGCATACCGCGGGCACGCATAACGCCTCGGTGTCGCTGCCCGGGCTGAAGCATGCGGATGCCACCGCCATGCGCGAGGATATCCGCGCCGCGATCAGGCGCGATACGCGGTGAGCGAGGAACCCGTCGCAACCCCGCTCCGGACCGACCCGCGCACTTTCGCAGTGCGTGCCGCCTCGCTGGTCGGGCAGCTGGTTCTCCCGATCATCGTCGGCGGCTTCGCGATCTTCGACCGGGGCGATTTCCACGATGTCATCGTCTACTTCCTCCCACTGGTTATCGTAGCGATCGGGCTCAACCTGCTGTTCGCCTATCTGCGCTGGAGCCGACTGACCTATACTGTCGGAGCCGCGGATATTCGCGTCGATAGCGGCGTGCTGTCGCGCTCCGCCCGCTCGGTGCCCTATGAGCGAATCCAGGACGTGAGCCTCGAGCAGAAGCTTTTGCCGCGCTTGTTCGGGCTGGTCGAGGTCAAGTTCGAAACCGGCGCGGGCGGCGGTGACGACCTCAAGCTGGCCTATGTGCCCGAGAGCGAGGGCGAACGACTGCGCGAGCTGGCGCGAAGCCGCCGCGAAGGAATTGGTGCCGCACCCGTCGATGGCGCGGCCACGCCTCTGCCGGAGGAGAGTGCCCGATTGCTCTTCGCCATGTCGCCCAGGCGCGTGGTCACCTTCGGCCTGTTTGAGTTTTCGCTCGCGGTCGTGGCCGTGGCTGCCGGCCTCGCGCAGCAGTTCGATTTCATCCTGCCGTTCGAGGTCTGGGACTGGCGCGCCTGGCGCGAACAACTGGCCGGACCGGGGCAATGGCTGGCGGGTCTGGGTTTCCTCGCCCAATTTGTCGGGGCCATCATCGCGGTCGGGTCGCTGGCGCTGATCGGTGTCCTGACCGGCGTGATCCGGACCGTGCTGCGCGAATGGAATTTCCGGCTCGAACGCACCGACAAGGGCCTCCGGCGCCGGCGCGGGCTGCTTACCCGGACCGACCTCGTCATGCCCGTGCACCGGGTTCAGGCGCTGCGGATCAAGACCGGTTTCCTGCGCCGCCTGTTCGGCTGGCACACGCTCAAGGTCGTCAGCCTCGCAAGCGATAGCGGCTCCGCCAATCACGAGGCGGTGCCCTTTGCGCAAATGGACGAGATCGCACCGGTTGTCGGCGAAACCGGGTTCGCGCTGCCGGGCACCGATATCGCATGGACCCGCGCGGCACCGGCTTACCGGATCGACAACTTCCTCCTGGGTTTTGTAGTCCTCCTCGTGATCGCGGGTGTCGCGGCCGCGCTGGGCCGCTGGGAACTGGCGCTGCTTCCGCCGATCATCGGGGGCGTCTGGATCGGGTTGCACGAATATCTGTCTTGGCGCTGGAGCCGCCACGCGCTTGACGCTTGCCAGCTGTACTCGCGGCGCGGCTGGTTTGCGCCAAGCCTCGCGATCGGCTCACGGAGCAAGCTGCAATCGGCCGATATCGTCCGCCACCCGCTGGCACGCCTGCGCGGCTATGTGGATCTTCACTTCGGGCTGGCGGGTGGTCGCTTGTGCATGCGCGGACTGGCGCTGGCAGATGCCCGGCGCATCCGCGATAGTGTGCTCGACAGCATGGCCGAGCAGGACTTCTCCGAAATCGTCGACGGGGCGCCGCGCGAAGCCTAGGCGCGCAGATCTGCCCATTCGGGATGGCGGTCGAATTGCGCCGCGACATAGGAACAGGTCGGGATGATCTTGAAGCCTTCGCTACGTGCATCCTCGATCAGCGCCTCGACCAGACGAGCGGCAATACCCTGGCCGCGCAGCGCGGGCGGGACCACCGTATGCTCGGCATCGCGGGCATCGTTGCGCAAGGTCCATGTCAGCCGACCAGAAGCCGGATTTTCGCCGATACTAACCAAATATTCTCCGTGAGTTACCCGGTTGCGACGTTCGATTACAATTTCGTCCGTTTTCATTGTCGAAAGTTTCCTTTCTGGGCAACCAACGCACACATGGCTATGGCGTTCCGATGCAGTTTCTCTCCGATAATGCCGCCTCGGTCCACCCTGCCGTGTGGGATGCTCTCAAGGCCGCAGATACCCCCGATACGCCTTACGATGGCGATGCACTGAGCGCCGCTCTGGACGACAGTTTCGCGCAAGTATTCCAGCGGCCTTGCGCGGTCCTGTGGGTTGCCACGGGCACGGCGGCAAACTGCCTCGCGCTGGCAGCGATGGTGCCGCCGCACGGCGGCGTGGTGTGCCACGAGGAAGCGCATATCGAGATGGACGAGGGCGGGGCCCCCGGTTTCTATCTCCACGGCGCCAAGCTCATGCTGGCTCAGGGCGAGGGTGCGAAACTCACGCCGCAAACCATCGCTGCGGTTCTCGATCCGATCCGCGACGATGTGCATCAGGTCCAGCCGCATGCGATCTCTATCACGCAGGCGAGCGAATATGGCTGCAGCTATCGCCCCGACGAAGTAGCCGCGATCGCCGAATTCGCACGTGCGCGCGGGCTGCGCCTCCACATGGACGGCGCGCGATTCGCCAATGCGGTGGCTTTCCTCGACTGCGGCCCCGCCGCGGCGGCAGGCCCGGTCGATGCGCTAAGCTTCGGCTTCATCAAGAACGGGGCCATGAGCGCGGAAGCGATCGTGTTCTTCGATCCGGCGCTGGCCGATGTCGCGCGCTACCGCCGCAAACGTGCGGGCCATCTCCAGTCGAAGGGCCGCTTCCTTGCCGCGCAGCTCCAGGCCATGCTCGAAGGCGATATCTGGCTCGCCAATGCGCGTCATGCCAATGCCGCCGCGGCGGAGATCGGCACCGCCTGCTCCGGCCGCCTGATGCACCCCGTCGAAGCCAATGAGCTGTTCGTGCGCTGCACCCCGGCGGAGCGCGCAGCGCTGCGTGACCACGGTTTCGGGTTCTACGATTGGGGCGATGATGCGGCGCGCTTCGTCACTGCATGGAATACCCGCGAACAAGACGCGACAGCGCTGGCCAAGGCCGTGGCCAGTCTATGAGTGCTGCACCCGAGGCGGAAAGCCTCCTCACCCCGCGCAATTTCGCTGCATTCCTGCTGGTCAGCCTGATCTGGGGCGGGACCTGGCTGGTCATCCGCGACCAGATCGCCAGCGTCCCCGCCAGCTGGTCGATCTCCTACCGCTTCATGATTGCCGCCTGCGCCATGTTCGCGCTTGCCGCCATGCGCCGCGAACCGCTCCGGCTGGTGGCGGGAGGATTGCGCTGGGCGCTGCTGTTGGGCCTGTTCCAGTTCACGCTCAATTTCGGCTTCGTCTACAATGCCGAAAGCTACATCACCTCGGGCCTCGTGGCGGTGATGTTCGCGCTGCTGGTGGTGCCCAATGCCATCTTCGGGCGCATCTTCCTCGGCCAGCCGATCACCGGGGCCTTCGTCCTCGGCTCGGCGATCGCGGCGCTCGGCGTCTCGCTACTGTTCGCGCATGAGTGGCGGTCCTCCCCGGCAACGCTGAGCGACGTTCTGCTGGGCGCGGCGCTGACCGTGGGCGGTATCCTTTCGGCGAGCGCTGCGAATATCACCCAAGCGATGGAGGGGGCCAAGCGGCAGCCCTTTCTGGCGTTGCTTGCCTGGTCGATGACGGCTGGTGCGGTCATCAACACTATTTATGCGCTGGTTGCCGATGGCCCGCCGCAATTCGATCCGCGCGCCTCCTACACACTCGGGATCCTTTATCTTGGGCTTGCCGGATCGGTCGTCACCTTCCCGCTCTATTACGGGCTGGTGCGCAAGGTCGGGGCGGGGCGGGCGGCCTACAGCTCGGTTATCGTGCCGATCGTGGCGATGGTGCTGTCGACGCTGTTCGAAGGCTTCGAATGGGGCCTCTTGCCGGCCACCGGGGCAGTGATCACGCTGGTCGGGATGGTGGTCGCGATGCGCGGGCGGGCCAATGCCCCGCCGCGGCGCGCTACGCCCGAGCCCTGATCGCCGCCAGACCTTCGCGATAGGTGGCAAAGCGCGGCTGCCAGCCGAGCACACGCTTCGCCTTGCCGTTCGCGACCCTTCGGTTCTCGGCATAGAAACCGCGCGCCATGGGCGACAATCCGGCTGCGTCGATCGTTTGCAGCGGGGGCACCTCGCGGCCCAGCAAGCGGCAGGCTTCCTCGATCACGGCATTCTGGCTGGTCGGCAAATCGTCGGACAGATTATAGGCCCCCGCCGGTGTATCGGTTGCCATCGCAGCGACCACGCCAGCAACGATATCCGCGACATGGACACGGCTGAACACCTGGCCCGGCAAGTCGATGCGGTGCGCCTTGCCCGCTTCCACACGGTCGAACGCGCTGCGACCCGGGCCGTAGATCCCGGGCAGCCGGAACACCCGCGCCCCCGCTTCGAGCCAACGTGCATCGCATTCGGCGCGGGCCTGGCGTCGCCCGCTGCCGGTTGGGGAGGCTTCGTCGACCCAGGCACCCGCTGCGTCACCATAGACGCCCGTCGACGAGAGATAGGCGAGCCATTTGCCCGACAACGCGCTGCCGTACCGGTCGAGCACCGGATCGCTGTCCTCCGCTGGCGGGACCGAACTCAGCACATGGGTTGCGCGCGCCAAGGCCCCGCGCACGGCCTCGTCATCGCCGAATGCGAGATTGCCCGCGCTGCCCGTGGCATCGACATGCCAGCCGCGCCCGCGCAGGGCGTCGGCGATCCACGTGGCGGTATAGCCGAGGCCGAAGATCAGCAGGCGGCTCATTTGGCGTCGAGATAGCCTTCTTCGGGGACGACTACCTGCGGGTTTTCGACATTATTCGCCTTCCACTGCATCGCCATGCGCACGCGGGTCGCGCCGCTGGGATGGTCGAAGAACACGAATTCCTCGAGCGGGCCGGGCTCGATCTTGCGATATTCGGACAGGCGCATCGCGACCTTGGCAAAGCCGTCGGGTTCCCGCGCGGCATCGAGCCCGAACGCATCGGCCTTGCTTTCCGCCCAGCGGATCAGCGAATTGGTCGCCGGGGTCATCAGGAACATCCAGATGCCCAGGCAGATCGCCAGCACGGGGAGCGAAGCCGGGTCGCCCATGTCGCGCACGCCCCACCGCTCGCCATAGCGGCGGATCAGCGCCGGCGCGATGCGGCTGGTCACGAACAGCCCCAGCGCGAAGAGCGACAGCAGGATCCCCACGATCCACCACGTGTGGTGCAATTTGTAGTGGCCCATCTCGTGCCCCATCACCGCGAGGATTTCCTCTTCGCTGGTCCGTTCGAGCAAATTGTCGTTGAGCGAGATACGGATCGTCGGGCCGAGGCCCGAGACATTGGCCGAGATGCGCTTGTGCTGCTTCGACTGGTCGAACACGTAGATGTGCTCGGCCGGGATCTCGTATTGCGCCGCGACCGCCTCGATCCGGTCGCGCACCGGGCCGTCTTCCAGTTCGGTATACTCGTTGAACAGCGGCGCGATGAACACCGGCCCCAGCACCATGGCGAAGAGCATGAACAGACCGATCACGCCGGTGCTCCATAGCCACCAGCTGCGCGGCGCGCGGCGGATCAGCGCATAGATCGCGACCACCGCCAGCGGCATGAGAACCAGCGCCATAGCGATGCCGATCGCCTGCTCGCCCGCCCAGGCACCGAATGTCTGGTCAAGCAAATCGTACCGCTTTTCGCGGATGAAACCGGTGTAGATCGTCCACGGCAGCGTCACCAGCGTCCCGATCAGCGTGTAGAAAAAGGCGGTGATCGCGGTGACGATCCAGGCCCGTTTGCTCACCCGCTCACCGAAGGCGCGCAGGGCATGCGCGATGCGGAAGCGCAGGAGCAGCCAGTCGACCAGCACACCGATCGCGGTTCCCCATAGCGGCAACCAGTATCCGCCTTCGAAATAGGCATCCGACTGTGCACGCGCAGGGCCCTGAAGCGTGTCGAGATAGGCGCGTGTCGCACTTGCGACATCGAAGCCGTCCGATGTGGCGGCAAGCAGGTCCAGCATGTCATTCCCTCCGTTGCGCTTCGCTGCGGCACGGGTGCAGTGCTGTCAATCACCCGACCAGCGCTAGCCGACCAGTGAACGCAAAGTCTCGACGGGCGTTGCAGGGAATGACAGTACGTTTTCGACCCCGCATTCGACAGGAATTCCATGGATATTGCGCGCACTCCCGCCACGCCCGACGGCAATCCCGTAATGGCCGATGCCGCCATCGAACCCAAGGCACCACCGGTCATCCGGCGCGAGGATTACACGCCCTTCCCGTGGCTGATCCTGGCGACCCGGATGGAATTCGAGCTGGGCCTGGAGAAGACACGGATCACCACCACGCTGAATGTCGAGCGCAATCCCGACGCTGCCGCTTCGCCGACCATTCGCCTGAATGGCGACGGGCTCGCGCTGGTCTCGCTCGCCTGCGACGGCGGGTCGTGCGACGGGCATATGATCGATGGCGACGACCTGGTCGTTACGCTGCCGGGTGATCGCCATGTGCTGACTATCGTTACCGAACTCGATCCCTCGGACAATTCGCAGCTGATGGGGCTCTATGCCTCGAACGGCATGCTCTGCACGCAATGCGAAGCCGAAGGGTTTCGCCGGATCACCTTCTTCCCCGACCGGCCCGATGTGCTGAGCACCTATACCGTGCGAATGAGCGGGCCGCGGGCGCAGTTCCCGGTGCTGTTGTGCAATGGCAACCGCACGGGTGAGGGCGCCGACGGCGACACACATTGGGCCGAATGGCACGATCCCTGGCCCAAGCCGTCCTACCTCTTCGCGCTGGTTGCAGGCGATCTGGTCGCGCGGACCGATCACTTCACGACCATGGGCGGGCGCGAGGTCGAGCTGAACGTCTATGTGCGCGAGGGCGATCTCGACCGCACCGAGCACGCGATGGAGAGCCTCAAGCGCTCGATGCAGTGGGACGAGGAGGTGTTCGGGCGCGAATACGATCTCGACCTGTTCAACATCGTCGCGGTCAGCGATTTCAACATGGGCGCGATGGAGAACAAGGGCCTCAACGTCTTCAACACCAAATACGTCCTCGCCGACCCGGAGACCGCGACCGATGGCGATTACGACGGGGTCGAAGGGGTGATCGGGCACGAATATTTCCACAATTGGTCGGGTAACCGCGTGACCTGCCGCGACTGGTTCCAGCTGAGCCTGAAGGAAGGTTTCACCGTGCTGCGCGACCAGCTGTTCAGCGCCGATATGGGCAGCGAGCCGGTCAAGCGAATCGAGGATGTGCGCGTGTTGCGCGGGATCCAGTTTCCCGAGGATTCAGGCCCGCTCGCGCATCCGATCCGGCCCGATTCCTATCGCGAAATCAGCAATTTCTACACCTCGACCGTCTATAACAAGGGCGCGGAAGTGATCCGCATGATGCGCACCATGGCGGGCGCGGAGCGGTTCCGTCGGGGCACCGATCTCTATTTCGACCGCCACGACGGCGAGGCGGCGACCTGCGAGGATTTTGTCGCCGCAATCGAAGCGGGGACGGGTCTCGACCTGACGCAATTCCGCCTGTGGTATGCGCAGGCCGGCACGCCCAAGGTGGCGGTCACGCTTGCGCATGACGGTGACACAGCGCGGGTCAAGCTGACGCAGACGGTGCCCGCGACCCCCGGCCAGGGCGACAAGCAGCCGATGCCGATCCCGCTCAAGCTGGCGCTGTTCGACCGCACCAGCGGGACGCATTCTGGCGAGCAATTGGTGGTGCTGGACAAGGACAGCGCCGAGTTCACCTTCGAGGGATTTGCCCAGCGACCGATCCTGTCGATCAACCGCACCTTCTCCGCCCCCGTCTCGATCGACCGGGACGTGTCGCGCGAAGACCTCGTGTTTCTTGCCGCCAGGGATGACGATCCCTTCGCTCGCTATGAAGCGATGCAGGAACTGATGACCGGCCATCTCGTCGCCGCCGTGTCGGGCGAAATGGACGATGGCGAGCGCGAGGCGGCGCGGACCGATATCGCCCAGGCGATGCGCGCGGTGATCGAGGACGACCAGCTCGACGATCTCATGCGCGGCGAACTCATGGTAATGCCCGGCCAGACCTATATCGCCGAGCAGCTGCTGGTCGCCGATCCGGGCCGCATCCATGCCGAACGCGAGGCGCTGAAAGCCGATCTCGGGACGCGTCTCGCCGCGCAATTCGATGCGCTTTACAAGCGCACCGCAAAGGTGCCGTTTTCGCTCGATGCGCAGGGCAAGGGCGCGCGCAAGGTCAAGACGTTGGTGCTTGCCTATGCCGCCGCCAGCGATCCGGCCAAGGCAGCCGAACTCGCCGCGCATCAATATGACGGCGCCGACAATATGACCGACCGGCAGGGCGCTCTGATGGTGCTGGCGGGGCTCGACAGCGCGGCGCGTACGGGCAAGCTGCTCGACTTCTACAACCGCTATGCGGGCAATGCGCTGGTGATCGACAAATGGTTCGCGCTGCAGGCCAGCTCGCTCCACCCGCATGCGATCGAACATGTGAAGGCGCTGCGCGAACATCCCGAGTTCACGCTCAAGAATCCCAATCGCGTACGCTCGCTCTACATGGCCTTCGCCGCCAATCCGCAGGCTTTCCATGCCGCCGATGGCGAGGGCTATCGCATGCTTGCCGATCTCATTCTCGAACTCGATCCGATCAATGCGCAGACCGCGGCGCGCTTCGTCCCGCCGCTGGGCCGCTGGCAGCGGATCGAGGAAGGCCGTGCGAAACTGATGCGCGAGGCGCTCGAACGGATCGCCAAGGCGCCCAAGCTGTCGCGTGATACGTACGAGCAAGTGACCCGCTCGCTGGGCTAGGCACTTCGTGAGCACCTATCTCAAGGCGGCGTCGCTGGGCAGCATCGCGCACGGGTTCTCGACCTCGGCGGGGCTCGATGTGGCCGAGATCCTTCCTGGCGCGCCGCTGGTCCGTCTCAAGCAGGTGCATTCGAGCGCAGTCTTCGCGGTAACCCGTGCGGACAAGGCCTTGCCCGAGGGCGATGCATTGGTGACCGACCGACCCGGTCTGGCGCTGGGCATCGTCACTGCGGACTGCGCTCCGGTGTTGCTTGCCGATCCGGCCGCCGGCGTAATCGGCACGGCGCATGCCGGGTGGCGCGGAGCACTGGGCGGGGTGATCGAGAACACTGTCGTGGCGATGGTATCGCTCGGCGCGGAGCCTGCGAATATCGTTGCCGCGATCGGCCCGACCATCGCGCAGGCAAGCTATGAAGTCGACGAAGGATTCCGCGACGCCTTTGATGACGGGGATACGCGGTTCTTTGTGTCCGGCCGCCCCGGGCACTGCCAGTTCGATCTCCCCGCCTTTGTCGCACACCGCTTGCAAGCCGCAGGTGTGGGGCTGGTCGAGGATCTGGGCGAAGACACCTATGCGCAGCCGGGTCGCTTCTTCTCCTATCGCCGCGCGACCCACCGTTCACAGCCGACAAACGGACGCCAGATCAGCATTATCGGGCTGCCTGCCTGAACCGCGCGACCTAACGGAACCCAATCGCATACGATTGCGCGCACCTTTGTGTGCCATTGCGCGGGAGTGCACAAAGCTTGCCAAAATGGCGGTTGGCAACCTGTCGCATAGCGGCTAGAGGCGCGACCAAACCGGGCATACCGGGGGCTTTCGCGCACGCATCGTCGATCGGGCGCACCGGCTTTCCTGAACGTCCGGTCATTGGATTCGCACATCGCGCCGCAATGCCCCCGGGCCAGGCGCAGGTACAAGGCAGGCAAGGCAAGCGCTGATGGCAGAGACCGCTGCAACCGCAACTCCCGCAACGGCAGGCGAAACCGGCGACGGTATTCGGCGCCGCGATTTCCTCGACATCGCGGCCGTCAGCGCCGCCGGTATCGGTGGCCTCGCGGTGGTCTACCCGCTGGTCAGCCAGATGGCTCCGTCGAAGGACGTGCTCGCCGCGAGCTCGACCGAAGTCGATGTCTCGACGATCGAGCCGGGTCAGGCGATCAAGGCGGTGTTCCGCAAGCAGCCGCTGTTTATCCGCCGACTGACGCCCGACGAGGTCGCGGCTGCCAATGCCACGCCGACGGATTCGCTGCGCGACCCGCAGTCGCTGGCCGAACGGACCAAGGAAGGCCATGGCGACATGCTCGTCACCATGGGCGTCTGCACCCACCTCGGCTGCGTCCCGCTGGGTGCTGCCGAAGGCGAAGTGAAGGGCGAGTTCGGCGGCTATTTCTGCCCTTGCCACGGTTCGCACTACGACACCGCCGGCCGTATCCGCAAAGGCCCGGCGCCGACCAATCTCGAAGTGCCGGAATACGAGTTCACCTCGGACACCGTCATCCAGGTCGGCTGAGCTTAGAGAGAAGAGACGAAACCATGAGCTTTCCCTGGGCCAAGGAATATACCCCGACCAATGGGGTCACCAAGTTCCTCGACGAGAAACTGCCGCTGCCGCGCCTCGTCTATAATGCTGTGGGCGCGGGCTATCCGGTGCCGCGCAACCTGTCGTATTTCTGGAACTTCGGCGTCCTCGCGGGCTTCTTCCTCGTCGTGCAGATCGTTACCGGCGTGGTGCTGGCAATGCATTACGCGGCGAATGCGCAGGTCGCCTTCGCGACCACCGAGCATATCATGCGCGACGTCAACTGGGGCTGGCTGATGCGCTATGCGCACGCCAACGGCGCCAGCTTCTTCTTCATCGTCGTCTACCTGCACATCTTCCGCGGCCTGTTCTATTCGTCCTACAAGGCCCCGCGCGAAATGATCTGGCTGCTCGGCGTGGTGATCTTCCTGCTGATGATGGCGACCGCGTTCATGGGTTACGTCCTGCCCTGGGGTCAGATGAGCTTCTGGGGTGCCAAGGTCATTACCGGCCTGTTCGGCGCCATCCCGCTGGTCGGTGAGCCGATCCAGATCTGGCTGCTTGGCGGTTTCGCGCCCGACAATGCCGCGCTCAACCGCTTCTTCTCGCTGCACTTCCTGCTGCCCTTCGTGATTGCCGGTGTCGTCATCCTGCACATCTGGGCGCTGCATATCCCGGGTTCGTCCAACCCGACCGGGGTCGAAGTGAAGAGCGAAAGCGATACGCTGCCCTTCCACCCGTATTACACGGCCAAGGACGGGTTCGGCCTGGGCGTCGCGCTGCTGCTGTTCTTCACCATGGTGTTCTTCCTGCCCAACGCACTGGGACACCCCGACAACTATATCGAAGCCAACCCGCTTTCGACGCCGGCGCATATCGTGCCCGAATGGTATTTCTGGCCGTTCTACGCGATCCTGCGTGCCTTCACCGTCGATTTCATCCTGCCGGCCAAGCTGCTGGGTGTGATTGCGATGTTCGGGTCGATCCTGATCTGGTTCTTCCTGCCCTGGCTCGACAAGTCGCCGGTGCGCAGCGGCCATTACCGTCCGCTGTTCCGCAAGTTCTTCTGGTTCGGTCTGATCCCCACGATGGGCGTGCTGTTCGTCTGTGGCGGCGCCCCTGCGGAAGAACCCTATGTGATGCTCAGCCAGGTGGCGACGGCTTACTACTTCCTGCACTTCCTGGTGATCCTGCCGATCGTCAGCCAGATCGAGAAGCCCGCCCCGCTGCCCTATTCGATCACCGAAGCCGTTCTCGGCTCGGACAAGAAGGCAGTGCTGGGCGAAAACACGACGCCGGGCGTCTAAGCGAGTTACGAGAAAAGACATGACCAAGCTTCTCAGCATCCGCCTCGTCGCCATTCTCGTCGGCCTCGGCTTCGCGCTTATCGCGCTCTATTCCTTCGTCATCGGCGCCTATGCCTGGATGACCGAAGAGCCCGCCGGGCATCTTCCCTACGAGGAACCGCGCGATATCGCCTATTCCTTCGACGGCGCTTTCGGCAAATGGGATATCCAGCAGCTGCAGCGCGGCTTCAAGGTCTATGACGAGGTCTGCTCGGCCTGCCACAGCCTCAAGTTCGTCGCTTTCCGCGATCTCGAACAGCTGGGTTATGACGAAGGCCAGGTGAAGGCGTTCGCCGCCTCCAAGCAGGTGCCGGGCATCGATCCGAACACCGGCGAAGCGACTTCGCGTCCGGGCCTGCCGACCGACTATTTCCCGTCGCCCTATCCGAACAATGTCGCCGCGGCGGCAGCGAACAACAACGCCATTCCGCCCGATTTATCGCTGATGACCAAGGCACGCGGTGACGGAACGAATTATGTCGCGTCGCTGCTCGCGGGCTATGCCGAACCGACCGAAGAGCTGCTCGAGCATCATCCCGAAGCGGCACCCGGACCGGGCCTCTATCACAACCCCTATTTCCCGAACCTCAACCTCGCCATGGCGCCGCCGCTGACCACGACCGGTCAGGTGACCTATGACGACGGGACCGAGGCGACGGTGCAGCAGATGTCGGAAGACGTTGCCGCCTTCCTGACCTGGACCGCGGAACCGACGCTGGTCGAGCGCAAGCAGACGGGCTGGCCGGTGCTGGTCTTCCTGCTCTTCGCGACGATCCTTGCCTTTCTGTCGAAGAACCAGATCTGGGCTGCGGCAAAGCGCAAAGCCGACTGATCGGCATTACCAGACCAACGTATGACGCCCCTTGCATCCGCGCGATGCGAGGGGCGTTTTGCTTTCCGGGGAAAAGACGATGACGCCCGATGAACTCAAGGCCCTGGTCCGCACGATCCCGGACTTTCCCAAGACGGGGATCCAGTTTCGCGACATCACCACGCTGCTCGGTCACGGGCCGGGCTTCGCCGCCTCGGTCGAATGGCTGGCGGAGGCGGTCGAAGGCGCCGAGGCGATTGCCGGAATGGAAGCGCGCGGGTTCATCTTCGGGGCCGCGGTCGCGGCGCGGCTGCGCCGTCCGTTCCTGCCGATCCGCAAGGCGGGCAAGCTGCCTTGCGCCGTGATCGGGGTGGATTACGAGCTCGAATATGGGCTCGACCGGCTCGAAATGGATCCCAGCGCGGTGGCGCCCGGGCAACAGGTGGCGATCGTCGACGATCTGCTTGCCACCGGCGGGACCGCGCTGGCGGCGACCGAACTGCTGCGGCTGGCGGGGGCCGAAGTGCGCCGTGCGGCCTTTGTCATCGACCTGCCTGATTTGGGCGGCAGCGCCAAACTTGCTAGCCAGGCGGTGGATGTGCGGACGCTGATGGGCTTCGAGGGCGATTGAGCGCGCGGCGATGCAGGATATATTTCGCGCTTCGGACATTCATAGGACTCGCGCCAAGCCGGCGCGCTGCTCGCGAATTCTCGCGTAGTCAGGGAGGGGCATGGAACAGTCTTTAGTCATCGCGATGGTCGGCATGCTGGGCATCGGCGCCCAATGGCTGGCCTGGCGCACGGGTTGGCCAGCGATCGTGCTGATGCTGGCCGCAGGTTTCCTTGCGGGCCCGATCCTCGGCCTGTTCGACCCCGAACACGCCTTTGGCGACTTGCTCGACCCGATGATTGCTATCGGCGTCGCGCTGATCCTGTTCGAAGGCGGGCTGAGCCTCGACTTCCGCGAATTGCGCCATGCCGGCGACGGGGTCTGGCGCCTGGTGATCTTCGGCGTGCCCATCGCCTGGGTACTGGGCGCGGTCTCGGCCCATTCGATCGGCGGGCTGGAATGGCCCGTCGCGATCCTGTTCGCGGGTATCCTCGTGGTCACCGGACCAACGGTAGTCATGCCGCTGCTACGCCAGTCCTCGGTCAAGCCCAGACCCGCGGCGATCCTCAAATGGGAAGCGATCGTCAACGATCCGATCGGCGCGCTGTGCGCGGTCGTTGCCTATGAATATTTCCGCAAGGTCGCCGAATCGCCGGGTTCGGGACTGATCGAAGTCGTCCCGCCGCTGGTTATCGCCGCGATCATCGCGGGCCTGATCGGCTATGTCGCCGCGGCCGCGATCGCCTGGGCGTTCCCGCGCGGCGCGGTGCCCGAATTTCTCAAGGTGCCGGTCCTGCTCACCTCGGTGATCGTGGTGTTCGTGCTGTCGAACCAGATCGAGCACGAGGCGGGTCTCGTCGCGGTGACGGTGATGGGTATCGCGCTTGCCAATATGAACGTCTCCTCGCTGAGGAGCATTCATCCCTTCAAACAAAACGTCGCGGTCATCCTCATCGCAGGCATCTTCATCCTCCTGTCCGCCAGTCTGGAATTCGAAGAACTCGCCTATCTCAACTGGAATTTCGGCCTGTTCCTGCTGGCACTGCTGTTCCTCGTCCGACCGGCGACGATCCTGCTCAGCCTGCTGGGCAGCTCGGTGCCGTGGAATGAGCGGCTGTTCCTCGCCTGGATCGCCCCGCGCGGGATCGTGCTGGTGGCCATTTCCGGCCTCTTCGCGTTGCGGCTCGAGGATATCGGCTATGATGGCACCGCGCTGATCGGACTGAGCTTCGCGGTGGTCGTGGTGACGATCATCGCACATGGCTTCACCATCGATTTCGTTGCGCGGCTACTCAATCTCAAAGGCAGCAACCGGCCGGGGATCCTGATCGTCGGCAGCACGCCATGGACGATCTCGCTCGCGCTGATGATGCAGGAGCTCAAATCGCCGGTGATGGTGGTCGATTCCAGCTGGCAGCGCCTCGCCCTGGCGCGCCAGAAGGGGCTGCCCTTCTACCACGGTGAAATCCTCAACGAGGCGACCGAGCACAATCTCGACCTCGCCCCTTATGCGGTGCTGGTCGCGGCGACCGAGAACGAGGCCTACAACGCGCTCGTCTGCAACGAATTCGCCTATGAAATCGGGCGCGACACCGTCTTCCAGCTCGGTGATGCCGTCGACGACGACGACCGCCACGCGCTGCCCAGCGGCATCCGCGGACGCGCACTGTTCGAAACCGGTTTCGGCGTCGAGGACGTCAATGAGCGGCTCGCGCGGGGCTGGGTGTTTCGCAAGACCAAGTTGTCGGAAGAATTCGACTTCGAAGCGGCACAGCAGCGGCTGCCCGATGCGGCTTCAATGCTGCTGCTGGTACGCGACAGCGGAACGCTCCGCTTCTTCACCCATGCCGCGCGGCCCGAACCGCGCGCCGGCGACGTCATCGTCAGCTTCGCGCCGCCGCAGGAACGCACCGCGCAGGACGCCGCAGCCAAGCGCGACCGCAAGCGCAACAAGACCACCGAACAGGGGGCATGATATGAAGCACACGCGCCAATTTTCCCTCATTGCTACTGCAGCCACGCTCATGCTGGCCGCATGCGGCGACCAGCGCGGCGCGCCGCCGCCCGAGGAAGAGGAGGGCGGCGACAAGCGCTCGATCTTCCGGCCCGAGTTCCAGGTCGAGCCGATCGAGGCGCTTGAGCCCCGCGGTGCGCTGGAAACGCGGATCGCTTTCCCCGAAGGCGCGGAATTGACCGAGGAGGCACGCGCCGACCTGGCCACCGTCCTCGCCTCGCCGCAGATGGGCGAGGGAGGGACGATCACCCTGCGCGGTCACAGCGACAGCGGCGGTGACGACGAAGCCAACCTGCGCGCGTCGCAGGCGCGCGCAGATGCGGTGGCCGAATGGTTGATCGAAAACGGTGTCGCACAGGAACGGATCGTCGTCATCGCGTTCGGCGAGCAGAACCCGGTCGCGCCCAATGCGCTGCCTGACGGGACGCCGAACGAGGCGGGACGGGCGACCAATCGCCGCGTCGAAATCGAAGTCAGCGTCCCGGTGCAGCCGGCCTCGGCGAAGGAACCAACCCTCGCCGAAAGCATCGCTTCGTCAGCCGAGGAGGCCCGGACCGAAAGCAGCGACCGCGCGCAATAGCGTGTTGACGCCAGCGCGGCTTCGGTGGCATTGGCGCGTCACCTGAGCGGGTATAGCATAGTGGTAATGCTCCAGCCTTCCAAGCTGGCTAGAGGGGTTCGATTCCCCTTACCCGCTCCAGACCTCCCGCCATCGTTCGAACCGATACACCCTCAGGCGACCGGCATATTGTCGATCAGGCGCGTTCCCCCGATCCGCGCTGCCACGAACAGCCGGTTGCCCGGCGCCGCATCGCTGGCGGGCACCAGGTCGCTGCCGCGACGCAGATCGGCATAGTCGACCGAATCGAACCCGGCTTCGAGCAGCGCACCCGCAAGGTCCGACAGCGCGGCATCGGCGTGTTCGCCTGCGACCAGGCGTGCGATTGCGGTTTCCATCTGCCGGGGCAGTGCCGCGGCGGCGGCGCGCTGACTTGACGTCAAATAGGCATTGCGGCTCGACCGCGCGAGGCCATCAGCTTCACGCACGATCGGCACGCCGCGGATTGCATCGACATGCGGCAGCGTGAGGTCGAGATCGCGTGCCATGCGGCGGATGACTGCCAATTGCTGCCAGTCCTTCTCGCCGAAGAAGGCCAGGTCGGGCTGCACCTGGTTGAACAGCTTGCACACGACCGTTGCGACGCCGTCGAAATGGCCCGGTCGGTCGGCACCGCACAAGCCATCGCTGATCCCCGAAACCGAGATGTTCGTGGCATAGCCCGGGGGGTAGACCTCCTCCGGCGCCGGAGCCCAGAGCAGCGCGACTCCCTCGGCTTCCAGCAGCGCCGAATCGCGCGCCATCTGCCGCGGATAGGCATCGAGATCCTCATTCTCCCCGAACTGGCGCGGGTTGACGAAGATCGACACGGCGACATGCTCGGCCGCCGCCCGCGCCTCGCGCACCAGCGTCAGATGGCCTTCGTGCAAGGCGCCCATCGTCGGCACCAGCGCCAAGCTCCCGCTCGATCGCAGAGCCGAACTGGCCGTGCGAAGCGCGGCGAGGGTGGTGGCGGTTTGCAGCGGTCCGACTCCCGTAAACTGAAGGGAGGCACCTGTGCCGCCCTGCGCGGCATGTGGCAAGATCGCGCGCGCCATGACCTTTTCGCACCCGCCCCACCGGACAAACCCGGTTCCCATTGTGGGAAAAACCATGCTCGCCACCAGCACGGTGCGTTGCCGCCGGACGGCGGGTTGGATAGGGACGTCGCCAGCATGAACTTTACGGCCCACCCCTGATGACGTCGCATCCCCACCGCATCGTCTTCGCCAATGAGAAGGGCGGCACCGGCAAATCGACCACCGCCGTGCATATTGCGGTCGCGCTCGCGTTTCGCGGCGCGCGGGTCGTCGCCTTCGATCTCGACCATCGCCAGCGCACGATGTGCCGCTATTTCGAGAACCGTGCCGAGACCAGCCAGCGGCGCGGCGTCGATTTGCCCACCGCCATCTGCCATGTCGTCGAGGGCATGGACGAGGCGGCGATGGAGGCATTTATCGAAACCTGGTCCGCAGGCGCGGACTTCGTGGTCATCGATACGCCCGGCCGTGACGATCCGCTTGCGCGCCACGCCGCCACCACCGCCGATACGCTGGTCACGCCGATGAACGACAGCTTTGTCGACTTCGACCTCATCGGCCAGGTCGAGGGCGAGAGCTTCAAGGTCCGCAAGCTGTCCTTCTATGCCGAACTGATCTGGGAGGCGCGGATCAAGCGTAGCCGGACGCAGATCGAGCAGAACCGCGGGCAGATGGACTGGGTCGTGGTGCGCAACCGCACCGGCTATACCGAAGCACGCAATATGGCGCGTATCGAACAGGCGCTGACCGAAATGTCGAAACGCGTCGGCTTCCGCGTTGCCAAGGGCCTGTCCGAACGCGTGGTCTATCGCGAACTCTTCCCCTCGGGCCTGACGCTGCTCGACAAGGGGCAGTTGGGCGATCTCGGCACCAGCCATCTTGTCGCCCGGCAGGAATTGCGCGGCCTCGTGGCCAATCTGCGTCTTCCCGCGAACGAAACGGAAACTCTCGCGGAGGCGGTCCAGTGATCCGCTTCCTCGCGCTTGCGCTGCTGCTCGCGGTGGCGTGTCGCTGGATATTCGGCAAATGGCCGTGGGAATATCTGACCGCGCAGAGCGCGACGGACCGGGCGCTGGCGCAGGCGCGGGCCACACTCGACGTGCCGCGGCATGCCAGCGAAGATGAAATCCGCCTAGCTCACCGTCGCATTGCTACAATAAATCACCCGGACAAAGGGGGTAGCGCAGCCACCTTGCAAGAGGCCAATGCCGCGCGCGACCTCTTGCTCGATCATATTTCCCGGACCCCAACGGAGCCCCCGCAATGACCCACGATTTCCATTCCACCGTGCTGCGCGAATACGACATCCGCGGGATTATCGGCGAAACGCTGGGAGCAGAAGATGCGCGCGCAATCGGGCGCGGCTTCGGGTCGATGCTGGCCGAAGCCGGGGGCACGAAAGTGGCGGTTGGATACGATGGCCGGGTCAGCTCGCCCATGCTCGAACACGCCCTCGTCGAAGGTCTGACCGCGTCGGGCATGGATGTGGTGCGGATCGGCATGAGCGCTACCCCGATGCTCTATTACGCCGAAGCATCGGCGTCAGATGTCGATGGCGGCATCCAGATAACCGGCAGCCACAATCCCGCCAATTACAATGGCTTCAAGATGGTGTTTCAGGGCCGTCCGTTCTTTGGTGCGGACATCCAGGAACTCGGTCGGCGCGGCGCGGCGGGCGAATGGGTCGACGGTTCGGGCGCGGTGGAAGAGCGCGATGTGATCGACGCCTATATCGACCGGATGCTCGAAGCGCTCGACGGGCTCGATCCTGCAACGCTTGCTAGTTTGAAGGTCGGGTGGGACGCGGGCAATGGCGCGGCCGGCCCCGCGCTGGAGAAACTCGCTGAGCGCCTGCCGGGCGAACATCACCTGCTTTACACCGAAGTCGACGGCAATTTTCCCAATCATCATCCCGATCCCACCGTCGAGGCAAATCTCGAGGATTTGCGCGCGCTCGTCGCGGAGAAATCGCTCGATTTCGGAATAGCTTTCGATGGCGATGGTGACCGGATTGGTGCGATCGACGGCGAGGGCCGGGTAATCTGGGGCGACCAATTGCTGATGATCTACGCCGAGGATCTGCTGGCGCGGACCAAGGGCGTGACGATCATCGCCGATGTGAAGGCCAGCCGCGCGCTGTTCGATCATGTCGCGGATCACGGCGGAAAGCCGCTGATGTGGAAGACCGGCCACTCGCTGATCAAATCCAAGATGAAGGAAACTGGCTCGCCGCTGGCGGGCGAGATGAGCGGCCACGTGTTCTTCGCCGACGAATATTACGGCTATGACGATGCGCTCTATGCCGGGATCCGGCTGATTGCCGCATCGGCACGGCTGGGCCGTTCGGTGACCGAACTGCGCGGTGCGATGCGGCCGATGGTCAATACACCCGAAATGCGTTTCCAGGTCGATGAAAGCCGCAAGTTTGCTGCCATCGGCGAAATCGCCGAACGCATTGCTGCGAGCGATGCTGTCGCCGACACCACCGACGGGGTCCGCGTGACCACCGCCGACGGCTGGTGGCTGCTGCGCGCCTCGAACACGCAGGATGTGCTCGTCGCGCGCGCGGAAAGCGAAAACCAGGCCGGCCTCGACCGCCTGGTCGCGCAGATCGACGAGCAACTGGTCGCATCGGGGCTGGAGCGCGGCCCGCAAGCGGGGCACTGAGGGTCTGAGACAAGCGGGAGGCAGAATATGCGTAAACTGTTGAGTACGTCGCTGGCGGCCATGGCGCTGACCATGACCAGCCCGGTCATGGCACAGGACGCGGCGGAAGATCCTGCCGCCGATATGTCTCGCGAGCAGGTCGATGAAATTGCCGGCATGATCGCGGGGATGTTCCAGACCGAACCGCTGACCGAAGAGCAACAGACGCGGCTGCCCGCTGCGCAGCAGGTCGTCGGCAAGATGATGCCCGAAGGCTTTTACGGCCGCATGATGGGCGACATGATGGACCAGATCATGCGTCCCATGATGACGATGTTCTCGGCGCCCGAATTCGTGCTCATGTCGCGGCTGGAGATCGCAGAAGACGATGTGGGCACGCTTGGGGAGGCGCAGCAGGCGGAAATCATGGCCATGCTCGATCCCGCCTATGACCGCCGCGCCGGTGCTGTCGTCAATGTGATCACCTCGCGTATGAGCGGGGTTTTCACCGCGATGGAAGGCCCCATGCGCGATGGCCTTTCCAGAGCCTATGCGGTTCGCTTCGAACCGGCACAGCTCGCCGATATTTCTGCTTTTTTCGCAACGCCCACCGGGACGGTCTATGCGGAGGAATCGATGGCGCTGTTCGCCGATCCGCAGGTGATGCAGGCCATGATGCAGGCGATGCCCGCCATGATGAGCGGGCTTGGCGATCTGGATGCGGCGATGATCGAGGCGATGGCGGCGCTGCCCGCGCAACGCGGCTATGACGATCTCAGCGCGGCGGAGCGCGCACGCCTGGCCGAATTGCTGGACGTGCAAGCCGAGAGCCTGCCCGATCTGGTCAAGCCCCCGGAGACGATGGACGGCCCGGCCAACGCCGACGCGATGTAGTTCGGACCGGCGGGATGCGGCGCTGCGGAACCGAAGGCATGGCTGCTTCGCTGTTGAATTGATGCAGACCGCCATTCCGCCCGAACTGGACGATTGGTTCACCGGGCGCGGCTGGCGTGTCCGGCGGCACCAGGCGGAAATGCTGGCGGCGAGCGATGCCGGGCGCCATGCGCTGCTGGTGGCGGATACCGGCGCGGGCAAGACGCTGGCGGGGTTCCTGCCGACGCTTGCCGACTTTACCCCCTCGCGGCTTGGCGATGCGCCCCCGCCCGAGGGCCTACACACGCTCTATGTCTCGCCGCTGAAGGCACTGGCGCATGACGTGCAGCGCAATCTGCTGACACCGATCGGCGAGATTGGCCTGCCGGTCCGGGTCGAGACACGCAGCGGGGACACCCCGTCGGACCGCAAGAAGCGCCAGCGTACGCGCCCGCCGCATGTGCTGCTGACCACGCCCGAAAGCCTGTCGCTGCTGCTGTCCTATCCCGACAGTTTCGAGCTGTTCCGGGGGCTGAAGCGGATCGTGATCGACGAGGTCCATGCTTTCGCCACCGGCAAGCGCGGCGACCTGCTGGCATTGGCGCTGACCCGGCTGCAGGCGATCGCTCCGGCGATGCAGCGCGTGGCGCTCTCCGCGACGCTCGCCAATCCGGAGGGTTTTCGCGAATGGCTCGCGCCCTGGGGCGAGATCGATACGGTCGAACTGGTCACCGGCGAGGCAGGCGCGCCCGCCGAGGTCGAGATCCTGCTGCCCGATGCCGAGCGTGTGCCCTGGGGCGGCCATGCGGCGACCTGGGCGATCCCGCAGCTCTACGCGCAGATTCGCGAGAACCGCACCACGCTGATCTTCACCAACACGCGCTTCCTGGCCGAGTATATCTTCCAGAACCTGTGGGATGTGAACGAGGATACGCTCCCCATCGGCGTCCACCACGGGTCTCTGAGCAAGGAGGCGCGGCGCAAGGTCGAAGGGGCGATGGCGCGGGGCGAATTGCGTGCGCTCGTGGCGACAGCCAGCCTCGACCTTGGCGTCGACTGGGGGGATATCGACCTCGTCGTGCAGATGGGGGCGCCCAAGGGCTCGTCGCGGCTGCTGCAGCGTATCGGGCGTGCCAACCACCGGCTCGACCAGCCCAGCCGGGCGCTGCTGGTTCCCGGAAATCGCTTCGAATTCCTCGAAGCCACCGCGGCCAAGGAAGCGGTCGACGAGGGCAAGCGTGACGGCGAGGAGTTTCGCCCCGGCGGGCTCGACGTGCTCGCGCAGCATGTCATGGCCTGTGCCTGCGCCGCGCCGTTCCAGGAGGGTGAACTGCTCGCCGAATTGCGTGCGAGCCTGTCCTATGCCTGGGTCGATGACGCTGTGTGGCAGCGCGTGCTCTCCTTCGTCGAAACCGGCGGCTATGCGCTCAAGGCCTATGACAAGTTCAAGCGCATCGTGCGCGACGGCGAGGGCGTCTGGCGGCTGTCGCATCCCGAGCAGGCGCAGCGCCACCGGATGAACGCCGGGATCATCATCGATTCCGAAATGCTCGACGTCCGGATCAGTGCGGGGCGCGGGCGCGGTGGCCGCAGCCTCGGCAAGGTCGAGGAGCGCTTTGCGGCGTCGCTCAGCCCCGGCGATTCCTTCGCCTTCGCGGGGATGAGTCTCGAAGTCGTCAAGCTGCAGGACATGGAAGTGCTGGTGAAGGCCGCCAAGGCGTCCGCCATGATCCCGAGCTATGGCGGGGCGCGGCTACCGCTGACCACGCACCTGGCCGACCGGGTGCGGCAAATGCTGGTCGACCGCGCGGGGTGGGCCCGCTTCCCCGATGATGTGCGCGAATGGCTCGAGGTGCAGGACTGGCGCAGCCGGATGCCGGGGCCGGGGCAGCTGCTGGTCGAAAGCTTCCCGCACGCCAAGCGACATTACAGCGTCTATTACACCTTCGAAGGCTGGAACGCGAACCAGAGCCTCGGGATGCTGATTACCCGGCGGATGGAAGACCGCGGGCTGATGCCGGGTGGTTTCGTCGCCAATGACTATTCGCTGGCGGTCTGGGGGCTTAAGCCGGTCGAGGATCCTGCACCGCTGCTGTCGCCCGATATCCTGCAGGACGAATTCATCGAATGGGTGCAGAATTCGCACCTCCTGCGGCGCGCCTTCCGCGAAGTCGCGGTGATTGGTGGGCTGGTCGAGCGGCAGCATCCGGGCAAGCGCAAGACGGGCAAGCAGGTGACCTTCTCGACCGACCTGATCTATGACGTGCTGCGCAAGTATGAGCCCGACCACGTCCTGCTCGAAGCGGCCTGGGCCGATGCGCGCACGCGGCTGACCGATGTCGGGCGGCTGGGCGATCTGCTCGATCGTTCGGCCGAGCAATTGGTCCATGTCGAACTCGACCGGGTCAGCCCGCTCGCGGTCCCGGTCATGGTGATGATAGGGCGCGAGGCCACCCCGCAGGGCTCGGTCGATGACGAATTGCTGCTCGAAGCGGAGAGCCTCGCGGGTGCGGCGATGCGCGTGGACCTGCCCGCGGGCGACGACGATTAGGCCGCAGGGAGGGCGGCCCAGCTGCTGCCCGCCACATTCGCAGCAGACAAAAAGAAAGGGGCGGATCGCTCCGCCCCTTTCCCGTGTTCTTGTGCTGGCGTCGCCGCGATTAACCGGCCTTGCCGAAAGTCCGGTACCGTTCGTTGCCGACGAAGCCGAACTTGGTCACGCCGCTGGCCTTGATCAGCTGCAGGACCTTGGCCGCGAGATCGTAGCTGGCCTGTGCTTCCGGTTCGAACTGGAGTTCGGGTTCCGGATTGATCGCCTTCGATTCCTCGAGCAGCGTGCGCAGCTGGCCCATGTCGATCGCATTGCCGTTCCACAGGATCTCGTTGTTGGCCGTGAGGACCAGCTTGTTCTTCTCCGGCTCGACGGTGATGTCTTGTGGAACGTCGCTGGGTGCCGGCAGGTCGATATCGACCGAGTGGGTCGCGACCGGAATGGTGATGATGAACATGATGAGGAGAACGAGCAGGACGTCGATCAACGGCGTCATGTTCATTTCCATCATCGGCGCGCCATCATCTGAGCCGCCTGACATTGCCATAGTGGGTTACTCCCTAATCTGCTTTGCCGAACCGCGCGATCAACCGTTGGGGTCGACCGGGTTCGAGATGAAGCCAACGGTGGGATAGCCCGCCGCCTGGACGTTGTAGATCGCACCGGCCACACACGACCACGGAGCATTGACGTCGCCGCGGATGTGAACCTGCGGGATCTTCTCCGGATCCTCCATGATCGCGTCCGGTCCGCCCGCACGCTGCACGATGGCATCGAGACGTTCGAAAGCCTGGTCGTACAGTTCTTCCGAACTCACCGGCGCAACATTGCCGAAATAGACGCGGCATTCACCGCTGCGCGATGCACCTGCAAAGCCCGGCTCGCCGGCGCTCACACCGTTGTCGTCGGTGGTGCTGACGGTCAGGAGAAGGTTTTCGACCTTGTCCTTGGATTCGACCGATTCAAAGACCGGGATTTCCAGCTTCTCGATGGTCTGGATCGCGACCGGAACCGCGATGAGGAAGATGATCAGAAGCACCAGCATCACGTCCACGAGCGGCGTGGTGTTGATGTCCGACATGGGCGTATCGCCGCCACCTCCTGTCGAAATCGCCATGGTTCAGTTCCTAACGTTCGAAATTCTTGGGTTCGATGCGGTGGGTGCGGGGACGGCTGTGCGCCGCCCCCGTATCCGATCGATTACTTCTTGACCGTGGTGGTCGCCGCAGCGGGCTTGGCAGCCGTTGCGGTGCGAGCGGTCGAGGCGGTCGTCGCGGTCATGTAGGTCGGCTTGACGACGCCGTTCGAGTTGATGTTCGCCAGCAGGTCGGTCGAGAATGCGTGGAGCAGCTCGGCGATCCGCTTGTTGCGGCCCTGGAGCCAGTTGTAGGCGAACACGGCCGGAACTGCGACCAGCAGGCCGATGGCGGTCATGATCAGTGCTTCACCAACCGGGCCCGCGACCTTGTCGATCGAAGCCGAACCGGCGATGCCGATGTTGATCAGCGCGCGGTAGATACCGATAACGGTACCGAGCAGGCCGACGAAGGGTGCGGTTGCACCGACCGTCGCGAGGAACGGCAGGCCGCCCGCAAGCTTCGAGTTGATGGTGTCTTCCGAACGCTGCAGCGAACCATGCATCCAGTCATGCGCTTCGAGCTTGTCGGTCATCTTGGCGTGCTGGTCTTCGGCGAGGATCGCGTCGTCGACGAGCTGGCGCCAGGCGCTGTTCTTTTCAAGCTTGGAAGCACCGTCGCGGAGCGAACCGGTCTTCCAGAACTGGGTGCGAACGGCCTTGTACTGGGCGAGCACCTTGCGCTGTTCGAACAGCTTGGTGAACAGGATGTAGAAAGAGCCGACCGACATGATTACCAGCACGGCCAGAATCGACCAGGCAATGATGCCGCCCTGTTCCATGGCTTCAACAAAGCCGAAGGAGTTCTGCGGAGCCGCTTCACCGGCAGCAGCAAGAAGTTCGAAGGTCATAACGAGTAGTCCTTTTGATGCGTCGTTCCCTGCCGGGCCAGCCGACCCCTAAGCAGGGATGAGTTTAATTGAGCCGATAAACGATGGTGGTCGAAACGGTGTCCTGGATTGGATTGCCCGCGGCATCCAGGGCCGGATCGTACCGCGCATAGCGTGTCATCCCGTCGCAAGCCGCCGCATCGAGATCGCTCGATCCGCTGGAATTGCTGACCCGGCAGGAGGCGACGCGACCATCGGTTCCGACGGTGATGGTCACACCGACATTGCCTTCGATGCCTTCGCGTTCTGCGCGGCGGGGATAATTGCTCTGAATCCGGCGAGCCCAGCCGTTCTGGCCCTTGGCCGTGGCACCACGCGCCTGCGAGGGCGGCGGCGGCGGAGCGGGCGGTGCGGGCGGCGGGATGACCAGCCGCGGCGGGGCCGGGGGCGGGATCGTCGTTTGCGTCCGAATTGGCGGCGGCGCCGGGGCGATATTGATCGGCGGCGGCGGTGCTACCGGCGGCGGCGGCGTGTCAGGCACGTTCTCCGGCGGCGGCGGCGGCTCTTCTTCAGGCGGCGGGGGTTCATCGATATCGATCGTCGTCACGCGCTCGACCACCTGCTGGACCGCATCATATGCGAGGCCGGTGATGAGAGCATAGCCGAGAGCAATATGAATGAGGGCAACAATGATGATCGCGACAACGCGATTGCCGCTCATCTGTTGGTCAGCATAAGCCATTCGGTTGCATCACTCCATCGGTCACCCCGGAAAATCCGGGGTATCTGGATGCCCATTTTGCGACCCGCCAGGCTGGCGTGACATGGGGCATCATTAACGCAGTCGCGCCCCTTGGCTTTATTCAAAAGTCCAAGCGACGAAGGTAAACCAAAGTTCCCGATAAGAACCCGGACACCTCTCCCCAAGCAATATTGTGTCATGCGCTCGGGTCCGGCTCGACCCTTTAGCTACGATGCCCTGCCACCGCAAACCCTTTATCGGTTAAGCGCGGATTCAGTGACCTGGCCCGAGGAACCGTGGACAATGCCCATGGGTTCACCGATTCGAGCCTCCCATTTCCCCTGCAAAAAGAATCACCTCCCATGTCGATCCAACGCCATCCCGCGAAGCTCCTGCTCCTCAGCGCCGCGCTGATATGCGCCCCGGCTGCGGCCATCGCGCAGGAGTCCGTCAGCCCCTCGGCCATGACCTATGCCGACATTGTCGATCTTGCCGATAGTGCGCCTCTGGTCCTGCGCGCGCAGATCCGCCAGCAGGCGACGGTTGAGCGCGAACGGTCCCCCGGTCTCGCGCCGGGTTTCGTGCGGCTCTATGTCGAGGCGCGCACCACGGCGCTGATCGCGGGGAATGCCCCCGTCGGTGAGGCGCTGCGGTATCTGGTCGATGTTCCGCTCGATGCGAAGGGCAAGGCGCCCAAGCTCAAGAAGCAGGAGGTGATCCTGTTCGCCCGGCCTGTATCGGGGCACCCGGACCAGCTGCAGCTGGTCGATCCGCAGGCGCAGTTTCCCTATAGCGAACAGTTCGAAGCGCGGCTGCGCCCGGTCCTCTCCGAATTGCTGGCCGCCGACGCTCCGCCGCGCGTGACCGGTATCCGCGATGCGCTGGCGGTCGAGGGCACGCTGGTCGGCGAGTCGGAAACGCAGCTTTTCCTCGACACCGCCGATGACGGGCCGGTCTCGGTGACGATCGTTCGCCGCCCCGGCCAGACGCCGCGCTGGGGTGTGTCCTGGACCGAGATCGTCGATCAGTCGGCGCGCGCACCGCAGCATAATACGCTCGCATGGTACCGGCTGGCCTGCTCGCTGCCAGCCACGCTGCCGGCAAATGCAAACCTGTCGCGCGATCCGCGGGAAAGGGCGCTCGCCACGGCGGACTATGCGCTGGTGCGCGAAGCGCTCGGACCCTGCAGCCGCACGCGCGAATAAAGGCCCCGCTTCACCTCGGCCAAGACAAACTGGTTCCAACCGGGGGGATGGCTGCGCTAGGCGGCTGCCATGGCTGAACCTCTTCGCATTGCCCTCGCCGGGCTCGGCACCGTCGGCACCGGCGTGATCGAGCTGCTCGAAACCAACCGCTCGCTGATCGAAGGCCGCGCTGGCCGCGCGATCGAGATCGTCGCGGTAAATGCCCGCGACCGTGCGCGCGATCGCGGGGTCGATCTCACGCCCTATGCCTGGGTCGACGATATGCAGGCGATGGCGCAGCGGGCCGATGTCGATGTCGTGCTCGAACTCGTTGGCGGGTCGGACGGCCCGGCGCTGACGCTGGCACGCGCGGCGCTCGATGCGGGCAAGGGCTTCGTCACCGCCAACAAGGCGATGATCGCGCACCACGGCCTGGCGCTCGCCGAACAGGCGGCCTTGCGCGGCGCCCCGCTCAAGTTCGAAGCGGCAGTCGCGGGCGGTATCCCCGTGGTCAAGGGACTGCGCGAAGGCGCGGCGGCCAATCGGATCGAGCGGATTTACGGCATCCTCAACGGGACCTGCAATTACATCCTCTCCGAAATGGAGCGCACAGGCGCCGATTTCGGCGAGATGCTCCAGGCCGCACAGGACAAGGGCTATGCCGAAGCCGACCCGACTTTCGATATCGACGGCATCGACGCGGCGCACAAGCTCGCCATCCTCGCGGCGATCGGCTTCGGGGCGCGGGTGGACTTCGACGCTGTCGCGGCGACCGGTATCCGCGAGGTGCGCGCGGCCGATATCACCCAGGCCGGCGCGCTGGACTATGTCATCCGCCTCGTCGGCATCGCGTCGCTCGACGAGAGCGATGGCGCAAAACGGTTGCTCCAGCGGGTCCGCCCCTGCCTCGTGGCGCGCGGCCATCCGCTGGCGGCGGTCACGGGTCCGACCAATGCGGTCGTGGCGGAAGGGAATTTCTCCGGTCGCCTGCTGTTCCAGGGCGCGGGCGCGGGCGCGGGCCCGACTGCCAGCGCTGTGGTCGCCGACCTGATCGACATCGCGCGCGGTGACCTCGGCGCGCCGTTCTCGGTGCCGGTGGGGGAGCTTGAACCCTTCGCACCGGCCGATGCGGGCAACCGGGTGGGCCGCGATTACATCCGCTTTACCGTCAACGATCGTCCCGGCGTGCTGGCCGAAATTACCGCCGCGATGCGCGATGCCGAGGTTTCGATCGAAAGTCTGATCCAGCGCGGGCGCGACCATGCTGGCGGCGAGGTACTGGTGGCGATGGTTACGCATGAAGGACCCGAGCGCTGTGTGACCAAGGCACTCGAGCTGCTCGACGGGTCGCCTAGCCTGACGGCTCCGCCGCTGGTGATGCCGATTCTGAAGGACTAACGGCCTCCTCGGCAGCGCTGCCGTTCGGCGCGAGACCACGGGAGATCCTGTCTGCGTCAGATCCGGGCGGCGCCTCTGGCAGTGCCTCGATATCGATCATCAAGGCCTTGGGCGGCGGGCAGGGGCCGATAAAGCAGCCGCGCGCTGCGACCACGCCGTGGTTGGGAATGCCGAACACGTCGGGAGTGCGCGGATCGCCCCTGTTCATGGTTTCCTCGGCATAGCGCTGCTGCGCACCATCTTCGTCGACCGCGAATGCGCCGTTGTCGCGCCGTCGGCGGCAGACGACGATCTCGCCCGAAATGCTCGCCGCTTCCTGTTCGGCGCTGCAATCCTCCAGCGGGCCGAGATAATCCTCCTGCGGCGCCAATATGTCGATCTGTTCGCCGGGCGCCTGCGCGTCCTGCGCCGCCAGCGGCGGTGCGATCGCGATCATGCCGATCGCCGCGCCTGTCACCCACCAGCGTCTCGACAATGCAAAGCTCCCTGTCTATCCGGCGGGCCTGAAAGTCTTTGTGCCTGCCTTCGCCGCACAAACTCATGGGAGGGACTGAACCCATTATGAACTCGCTCGCCGAAAACCCGCTCGACCGCGTCCTCGTGCTCGAAATGGTCCGCGTGACCGAAGCTGCGGCGGTCGCCGCTTCGAAGCTGATCGGGCGGGGCGATGAAAAGGCCGCCGATGCCGCTGCGGTCGAAGCCATGCGCAAGGCTTTCGATACGCTGTATATGGATGGCACGGTGGTCATCGGTGAAGGCGAACGCGACGAGGCGCCGATGCTGTTCATCGGCGAAAAGGTCGGCGGCGCGCCGGGCAAGGGTCCCAAGATCGACATCGCGCTCGACCCGCTTGAGGGCACGACGATCACTGCCAAGGCAGGCCCCAATGCGCTGGCCGTGCTGGCTGCTGCGGCCGAGGGCTGCCTGCTCAACGCGCCCGACGTCTATATGGACAAGCTGGCGGTCGGCCCGGGCTATCCCGACGGCATCATCGACCTCGCCAAGACCCCGACCGAGAACGTCGAGGCGGTCGCCAAGGCCAAGGGCGTCGCGCCTGCCGATATCATTGTCTGCGTACTCGACCGTCCGCGGCATGCCGACCTGATCGCCGAACTGCGCGGGCTGGGCTGCGGTGTCGTGCTGATCGGCGATGGCGATGTCGCCGGCGTGATCGCAGTGACCGACGAAGACACCACGATCGACATGTATATGGGCCAGGGCGGCGCCCCCGAAGGCGTGCTGGCTGCTGCCGCGCTGCGCTGCGTCGGCGGGCAGTTCAACGGCCGCCTCGTCTTCCGCAACGATGACGAGCGGGCCCGGGCTGCGAAATGGGGGATCGACGATCTCGACCGCATCTACACCCGCGACGATCTGGTGAAAGGCGATTGTATCTTTGCTGCGACCGGGGTCACCGCAGGGTCGCTGCTCGACGGGGTGAAATATCTGCGCGACGGGCGGATGACGACCGAAAGCGTGGTCATGCGCGCCAGCAGCGGTACGGTTCGCTGGATCAAGGGTGAGCACCGCGGAGACTAGGCACGTCGCGGCGGGGAAACGCCTCCGTCCGATGTTGCATATCCGTGACGCTCGGCTAGGCGGGGCGCACATCCAGTTTGCCCGGGGATTCTCCGCATGAAGATCATGGCCGCCAACTCGAACCTGCCGCTCGCGCGGGCCATCGCAGGTTATCTCGAAATGCCGCTTGTCGATGCGCAGGTGCGGCGCTTCGCCGACGAGGAAATTTTCGTCGAGATCCACGAGAACGTGCGCGGCGAGGATGTCTTCGTCGTCCAGTCGACCAGCTATCCGGCCAATGACAATCTCATGGAACTGCTGATCTGCATCGATGCGCTCAAGCGTGCATCGGCGCGGCGGATCACCGCGGTGGTGCCCTATTTCGGTTATGCCCGCCAGGACCGCAAACCCGGCCCGCGTACGCCGATTTCGGCCAAGCTGGTGGCCGATTTGATCACCAAGGCGGGCGCCGATCGCGTGCTTGCGGTCGATCTTCATGCCGGGCAGATCCAGGGCTTCTTCGATATCCCGACCGACAACCTCTTCGCCGCGCCCGTCATGGCAGCGGATATCCAGGCGCGGTATGGCGATCAGGATTTGATGGTGGTCAGCCCCGACGTCGGCGGGGTGGTCCGCGCGCGGGCCCTGGCCAAGCGCCTCGACAATGCTCCGCTGGCGATCGTCGACAAGCGCCGCGACCGCCCCGGCGAAAGCGAAGTGATGAACATCATCGGTGAGGTCTCGGGCCGCCATTGCATCCTGATCGACGATATCGTCGATTCGGGCGGGACGCTATGCAACGCCGCGCAGGCGCTGCTCGACCAGGGCGCGGCCTCGGTCGCGGCCTATATCACCCACGGCGTGCTTTCGGGCGGAGCGGTGGCGCGGGTCGATGGCTCGGCGCTCAAGGAACTGGTGATCACCGATTCGATCCGCCCGACCGACGATGCCAAGGATTCCGACCGCATCCGCATTCTCACCATCGCCCCGCTGATCGGCGAAGCGGTGCGCCGCATTGCCGACGAAAGCTCGGTCAGCTCGCTGTTCGACTGAAGATGGCAACTGCTGCCGATCTCGCGCTTGCCAATCGCCTTGCCGAAGCGGCGGGCGAAGCGATCCGTCCGCTGTTCCGCGGCGAATGGTCGCAGGAACAGAAGACCGATCGCACTTTCGTCACCGAGGCCGACCGCGCCGCCGAAGCCGCGATGCGCGCGATCCTCGAGAGCGAGCGCGCCGATGACGGCATCATCGGCGAGGAATACGGCACGCGCAACGAGGGCGCAGGGCGGCAATGGGTGCTCGATCCGATCGACGGCACCACCAGCTTCATCGCCGGTCGCCCCATTTTCGGCACGCTGATCGCGCTGATGCAGGACGGCTGGCCGGTGCTTGGCGTGATCGACCAGCCGATCGCGCGTGAACGCTGGGTCGGACGGATCGGCGAGGGCACCACCTTCAACGGCAACCCGGTGCGCGCGGTAGCGTGCAAGGAGCTGTCGGACGCAGTTCTGGGAACGACCACGCCGCACCAGTTCTCGGGCGACGATGTCGAAGCCTTCATGGGCGTCGCCAAGGCGGTGGCCGAGCGCAAGATCATCTATGGCGGCGATTGCTACAATTACGGGCTCGTCGCCTCTGGCCATGTCGACATCGTGGTGGAGGCGGGCCTCAAGCTGTATGATTTCGCAGCGCTGGTCCCGGTGGTCGAAGGCGCCGGCGGCGTGATGAGCGACTGGCAGGGCAATCCGCTCGATGCGGGCAGCGACGGGCGCGTGATCGCGCTGGGCGATGCGGCGCGGCTCGAGGATGTGCTCGAGGCCATGGGCGGTTCGGCGATTCCCGCGCACGGGCACTGATCGCCCGCGCACCCGTTTCCCCTGCCATGCAGACCATTTTGATAACCGGCGCGGGCAATGGGATCGGGCGCGCCATCACCATGCATTTCCACGCTCTTGGCTGGCGCGTGATCGGGCTGGACAATGACGCCGAGGCGCTGGCCGAATTGCGCGCTGCGCTACCCCGTGAAAACGCGCTGTTCCTCACTTGCGACGTCGGGCGCGAGGGCGCGGTCGGTCAGGCCTTCGAGCGCATCGCCGAGCGGTTGGGCGACGCGGCGCTCGATTGTCTCGTCAACAATGCCGGGATCGCCGATCCCTATGCGGGTCCGCTCGAAGACCTCGATCTGGCGGACTGGCAGGCGTGGATCGATGCCAGCCTGACTGCCGCTTTTCTCGTGACCCGCGCCGCGGTGCCGTTCCTCCGCCGTAGTGCCAGCGCCAGCATCGCCAATATCTCATCCACCCGCGCAGTGATGAGCGAGCCCGACACATTTGCCTATGCCGCGGCCAAGGGCGGGCTCGATGCCCTGACGCATTCGCTGGCAGTTTCGCTCGGCCCGACGATCCGCGCGAATGCGATCCGGCCCGGCTGGATCGAAACCGGGCCATGGCAAAAGAAAGACAGCCGCAGCGATCCCGATCACCGCCCCAAGGACCGCGAGCAACATCCGGTCGGCCGTATCGGGCGCCCCGAGGATATCGCCGAAGCGGTCGCCTATCTGCACGAAGCTGGTTTCGTGACCGGCCAGCACCTCAATATCGACGGTGGCATGACCGCGAAGATGATTTACGAGCACTGACATGGCCGGGGAGGGATCACTTGCAGGACGCATTGCGCTGGTGACGGGCGCGGCGCGCGGGCTCGGCTTCGAGATCGCCCAGCGGCTGGCCGAGCGGGGCGCTACCGTATGGCTCAACGGGCGCGATGTTGATGCGCTGGACACCGCCGCCGCGCGGATCGGCGCGCACGCGCAGGTGCTCCCCTTCGACATTGGCGACGACCAGGCGAGCGCGGCAGCCTTCGCGCGCCTCGGCGAGGGCGGCCTCGATATCCTCGTCAACAATGTCGGACAGCGCGACCGGCGGCCGCTGGACCAGCTGCAGCGGGACGACATGGCGGCGATGCTGGCGACCAACCTCGTCGCGCCCTTCGATCTCGCGCGCCGCGCGGTGCCGCTGATGCAGGCGCGCAAATACGGGCGGATCATCAACATCACCTCGATCGCCGCCGATATCGCGCGGGGCGATGTGCTCTACACCGCCAGCAAGGGCGGGCTCGCCGCGCTGACCCGCGCGCTGGCAGCCGAGCTCGGCATCACCGGGATTACGGTGAATGCGGTCGCCCCCGGCTATTTCGCGACCGAGGCGAACGGGACAATGACTGCCGATCCGGAGATCGCCCAGCATCTTTCCCGGCGCACTTCGCTCGGCCGCTGGGGCGAACCAGACGAGATCGCCGGGGCGGTCGCTTTCCTCGCTTCGCCCGAGGCAAGCTATATCACCGGGCACACGCTGGCGGTCGATGGCGGGTATCTGACCCACTTCTGACTTGCTTTACCGCGCAGAATCGCTATCAGCGCGGCCTTCACCGACACGTGATTCATCTGCCGGTCTGGCCGTAAGGGCTGCCAGGGCTGGTTGGACGTGTCTCTGTCAAGGAGATGAAAATGCCCAAGCTTAAGACCAAGAGCGGTGTGAAGAAACGCTTCAAGATCACTGCAACCGGCAAGGTCAAGCATGGTGTCGCCGGCAAGCGCCACCGTCTGATGAGCCACAATGCGAAGTATATTCGCCAGAACCGCGGCACCACTGTCCTGTCGGATGCCGACAGCAGAACAGTGAAAAAGTGGGCGCCCTACGGCCTCGACTGAGCGCGAATTAAGGAGAATACGAAATGCCTCGCATTAAACGCGGCGTCACCACGCGCCAGAAGCACAAGCGGCTATTGGATCAGGCGAAGGGCTATCGCGGCCGTCGCAAGAACACGATCCGTGTCGCTCGCCAGGCCGTCGAAAAGGCCGGCCAGTACGCCTATCGCGACCGCAAGGTCAAAAAGCGCAACTTCCGCGCCCTGTGGATCCAGCGCATCAACGCCGCGGTCCGCGCCGAAGGCCTGACCTATTCGCAGTTCATGCACGGCACCAAGCTTGCCGGCATCGAGCTCGATCGCAAGGTCATGGCCGATCTGGCGATGAACGAAGGCGCTGCCTTCAAGGCGATCATCGATCAGGCCAAAAAGGCGCTTCCCGCCTAGGCTCCTGTTTTTCAGGAACTTTCAAAGGGCGCTCCGCGAGGGGCGCCCTTTTTGCATGGGGGGAACTTGTCGCCCATCGACAACTGTCTATGATCCGGGTTCGCAAGTCGGAGGGCGCGGTTGACCGGTTTGGACAGTATCGATGTGCGTTTCTTTGCGCCGCCTGCCGATCTGGCCCCCTGCTTCACGACTTTCTACCGGCTCGAAGTGAACCTGCCTGCGGGCGAGACGCTCGAGGATTGGCTGCAGCCCGAGTGGGCTAATCTGCGATTCTTCTCCGACAATCCGCCCACGGCGGAGTTTCCCGACGGGCCACGCGTAAGCGGTGCTCGCTTCCAGGCGACGGGGCCGAGTTCATGCCCCACGCATTTCACCATTGGGCGCACGCGCATGTGGGGCATCGGCCTGTTCCCGCTGGGCTGGGCGCGCTTTATCGGGACTTCGGCGAGCGATCACAGCAACACCATCGTCGATGGCGAGCAATCCCCGATCTTCGAACGGTTCGCGCCCCTGTGCGAAAAACTGTGCACCCGCGACTATTCGGACGAGGAACAGTTCGACTTCCTGACCGACTTCTTCCGCCAGCTGGCGGGCCCGCCGCGCGAACAGCCGCGAATCCAGAAAATCCACGGGGTGATGGTCGATCCGCAGCTCTTGCTGGTCGAGGAATTCGCACGGCGCAGCGGGATGTCCAAGCGCACGCTCGAACGCATTTGCGCACGCCATTTCGGGTTCTCGCCCCGCCTGTTGCTGCGCCGCCAACGGCTGATGCGCAGCCTCGCCGCCTTCATGCTCGAACCCCGGTCCAGCTGGTCCGCCGTGATCGACCGCCATTATCACGACCAGTCGCATTTCGTGCATGAGTTCCACGCCTTCATGCGCTGCACGCCCAGCGAATTCGCCGCGCAGCCGCATCCCGTGCTCGGTGCCTTCATGGCCGAGCGCAAGCGGATCTGGGGATCGCCCGCGCAAACGCTCGACACGCCGGACTGACGGAGGCCGGCGTGGCTATCGACTATGCAGCGACGGGAGGGATGAACTCTCTGGTTGAGCGGGCGAATGCAGGTAGGGCAGGACGGCGATGAACACCGGGCATGCCCAGGCTGGCTTGGCGCTGCGGTTCTTCCTGCCGCCCCCCAGCCTGCGGCCGTTTGTGTCGACGCTTTATCACATGGAGATCTCCGGCGCCGATCCGCAGCCGATCGAAGACTGGCTGCATCCCGAATGGGCCAATCTGCGGATCATTCCCGACCGGACCGTCGCCGCCGGGATCGGGGGCAAGCCGCTCCAGCGGATACCCCGCGCCGTGGTCGTCGGCCCGACCAGCGTGGCGACCCATTTCCGCGCCTGCAACGGCCGCTCGTGGGGGATCGGTCTGCTGCCATTGGGCTGGGCGCGTCTGACCGCTGCCCCCGCCAGCAGCTATGCCGACGACTATGCCGATATCGCGGTGGATCCGGCGTTCGCCCGTCTGCAACCGCTCGGTGCCTGTGTGCCCGCGGGCAGCGGCGATCTGGCCACCGAAAAGACCGCTTTGCTACGCGAGCTGAAACGGCTGCTGGCCCGTCCCGTAGCACGCGAGAAGGATATCCTGCGGGTCGAAGAAGCGCTGGCCGATCCGCGCTTCGGCACCGTCGCCGAACTGGCCGAGGAGCTCGGCATGAGCACGCGGACCATGGTGCGGTTTTCCAGCCGCGTGTTCGGCTTTGCCCCGCAATTGCTCCTACGCCGCCAGCGCTTCATGCGCAGTCTCGCCAAATTCATGCTCGACCCTTCGCTCAGGTGGATCGACACGCTCGACAGCCACTATCACGACCAGGCCCACTTCGTGCGCGACTTCAAGCGGTTCATGACCATGTCGCCCAGTGCCTATGCCAAGCGTCCGCACCCTGTGCTGATCGCCGCCGCGCATGCGCGCATGGCGGTGGCGGGCCAGGCGTCGCAAGTGCTGCATCGGCGCTCGATCGACTAGCATCCGCCGGCAGCGGGACTCGGGGGCCAACCGGGCTCGGCCGCGCATGACCGACGGGGCAAAACTCTTGCATTTCCGCGAAATTAACCCTTAGGCCCCGCGCAGGGGAGCACGATGATGACATCGTCGTTGAGGGTATCCGAATACAATTCGGACGGTTTGCGGTTGCGGCTCGTGCGGCCGCCGCCCGACCTCGCGCCCTATCTCTCCGCCTATTACCGGACCGAATTGGACGCCGGCGTGGAGGTCGAGGATTGGCTTCCTCCCGAAGAGGCAAACCTGCGCACCGGCGAGGCATCGATCTACACGGCGGTAATCGGCGAAGGTCCGCTCGCCCCCGTGCCCGCGGCGGTACTCTCCGGTCCCACCGACCGGGTCACGCGCGTGCGGATCGTCGGAGGCAAGTTCTGGGGCATCGGCCTGACCCCGGCCGGCTGGACGCGGTTCATCGGAACACCCGCCAGCGAGATGGCCAACAGGTTTTGCGCTATGGGCCAGACGGCGGCCGACCGTTCGCTCCATGCCATGCTCGACCAGCTGCGCTGTGACGGTGACGATCTTGCCGCCGCGGCGCGGCTGATCAACCGGACCTTCCGCGCCCTGCTTGGCGAGCAGCCCGAGGCCGAAGCGACCGTGCAGGCGGTCCACCGCGGCGTATTGGCACTGGAAAGCACCTCCGTGCGGGCGATGTCTGCGCAGATCGGCCTGAATGCGCGGACCTTCGAACGCTTCTGCAAGCGGCATTTCGGGTTTGCCCCGCGCACCCTGCTGCGGCGGCAGCGCTTCCTGCGCAGTCTTGGCGAATATATGCTCGATCCGTCGATGCGCTGGATCGGGTCGCTCGACATGCACTATTGGGACCAGGCGCATTTCATCCGCGACTTCCGCGCCACCATGAACATGACGCCGAGCGAGTTCGCTGCGCTGCCCCATCCGGTAATCAAGGCTGCGGTGAGTGTGTCGAACATGAACGGCGGCGTGGCGATGCAGGCGCTGTACCACCCCGAACGGCTCGCCCGACCCGAAACTGGGCTTTAGCATTTCGCCACATCGGGCTAGGGGCGCGGTGCACAGAGTCCCGACAATTCCAAGCAGACATGATGACCGACCTCGACCAACTCAAGACCGATGCGCTGACGCGGATCGAAAATGCTCCCGACGCGGCTGCGCTCGAAGCGCTGCGGATCGAATTCCTCGGCAAGCAGGGATCGATCTCGGGCTTGATGAAAACGCTCGGCAAGATGTCGCCCGAAGACCGGCAGGTGCAAGGGCCCTTGCTCAATGACCTGCGCACCGCGGCCGCCGATGCTATCGCCGCGCGCAAGGCGGTGCTCGAGGATGCGGAGCTCGAAGCGCGCCTTGCCACCGAAAGTCTCGACCTCACATTGCCCGCACCGGCTGCCCCCACGGGTTCGGTCCATCCGGTCAGCCAGGTGATGGACGAACTGGCGGAAATCTTCGCCGACCTCGGCTTCTCGGTCGCTACCGGTCCCGAGATCGAGGACGACTGGCACAATTTCACCGCGCTCAACATGGCCGAAACGCATCCTGCGCGGGCGATGCACGACACCTTCTATTTCCCCGACCACGATAGCGACGGGCACCGCATGCTGCTGCGTACGCATACCTCGCCGGTGCAGATCCGCTCGATGGTCGAAGTTGCTTCGAAGGATGCAGGGGGCGCGCCGATCCGGATCATCGCCCCGGGCCGCGTCTATCGCAGCGACAGCGACGCGACGCACACGCCGATGTTCCACCAGGTCGAAGGTCTGGTGATCGATCGCGATATTCATCTGGGCCATCTCAAGTGGACGCTGGAGACCTTTCTCAAGGCCTTCTTCGAACGCGACGACATCGTGCTGCGCCTGCGCCCGTCCTATTTCCCCTTCACCGAGCCGTCGGTCGAGGTCGATGTCGGCTGGCAGGATGTGAAGGGCCGCCGCGTGCTCGGCGGGGACGGTGACGCGCCGGGGCATGGCTGGATGGAACTGCTGGGCAGCGGCATGGTCAATCGCCGCGTGCTCGAGTTCGCCGGGCTCGACGCCGACGAATGGCAGGGCTTCGCCTTCGGCGTGGGCGTCGACCGCCTCGCCATGCTCAAATACGGGATGGACGATTTGCGGGCCTTCTTCGATGGCGACGGACGCTGGCTCGATCATTACGGCTTCAGCCCGTTCGACCAGCCCACCCTTTCCGCAGGCGTAGGAGCGAAGGCATGAAGTTCTCGCTCGAATGGCTCAAGCACTTCCTCGACACCGATGCTTCGGTGCCGCAAATCGCAGCCGCGCTCAACCGGATCGGCCACGAGGTCGAAGGCATCGAGGACCCGGCGGAAAGGCTCGCCGGGTTCCGCGTCGCCAAGGTGCTAACCGCCGCCAAGCATCCCGATGCCGACAAGCTGCAGGTGCTGAGCGTCGACACGGGCGAGGGCGATCCGCTGCAGGTCGTCTGCGGCGCGCCCAATGCGCGTGCGGGCATGAAGGGCGTACTGGGCCTGCCCGGCGCGGTGGTTCCGGCCAATGGCATGGAACTGCGCAAGAGCGCGATCCGCGGGGTCGAATCGAATGGCATGATGTGTTCGGTGCGCGAGCTCGAACTGGGCGACGAGCATGACGGCATTATCGAACTGCCCGAGGATGCAGCGGTCGGCACCAGCTTTGCCGAATACAGCGATGCGTCGCCCGTGTTCAACGTCGCGATAACGCCCGACCGCCCCGATTGCATGGGCGTGCTGGGCATTGCGCGCGATCTGGCCGCCGCGGGGCTGGGGACGTTCAAACCGGTCGATGTGCTGACCATCGTGGGTGACGGCGCGTGCCCGGTCGAAGTGAAGATCGAAGACACAGAAGGCGTCCCGGCCTATTTCGCCCGGGTGATCCGCGGCGTTCGCAACGGTCCATCGCCTGACTGGATGCAGCGCCGGCTCAAGGCGGCCGGCCAGCGGCCGATCAGCGCGCTGGTCGATTGCACCAACTATCTGATGTTCGCGACCGGGCGCCCGGCGCATGTCTACGACCTTACCAAGCTGACCGGTGCGATGGTCGCCCGCCGCGCTGCGACTGGTGAGAGCGTCGAGGCGTTGAACGAGAAGACCTACACACTCGACGAGACGATGACCGTGATTGCCGACGATAGCGGCGTCCATGATATCGGCGGGATCATGGGCGGCGCGCATTCGGGCGCATCGGACGACACTTGCGATGTCCTGCTCGAGATCGCCTATTTCGATCCCGAGCGCATCGGCGTGACCGGGCGCAAGCTGGGACTTGCCTCCGATGCACGTACGCGCTTCGAGCGCGGCGTCGACCCGGCGTTTCTCGATGATGGTCTCGCGCTGCTGACCGACCTGATCGTCCAGACCTGCGGCGGCCAGCCGACCGAGGTGGTGCGTGTGGGCGAGCCGCCTGCCGAAGCCAACCTCGTGGCATTCGATCCCGCCCTGACCGCGCGTCTGGGCGGTGTCCAAATCGGCGAAGACGAACAGCGCCGCATTCTCGAAGCGCTCGATTTTGCGGTCGGTGCCGACTGGCAGGTCGCCTGCCCGCCGCGCCGCCACGATATCGAAGGGCCAGCCGACCTGGTCGAGGAAGTGGTCCGGATCCACGGCCTCGATCACGTCGCCAGCGTCGCGCTTCCGCGGGCCGAAGGCGTAGCGAAGGCGACCGCGTCCCCGCAGCAGCAGCTTGAGCGTAAGCTGCGCCGGGCTGCCGCTGGGCGCGGGCTCAACGAAGCGGTGACCTGGTCCTTCCTCCCCACTGCCGAAGCCGAGCATTTTGCCGAGGGCAATGCGCTATGGGTGCTCGACAATCCGATCAGCGAAGACATGAGGGCGATGCGCCCCTCGCTGATCCCCGGTCTGCTGAGCGCTGCCAAGCGCAATGCCGATCGCGGCGCCGATGGCTCGCGGCTGTTCGAGCTCGGGCGGCGGTATTTCCGCGGCAAGGATGGCGCAAGCGACGAGAAGCCGACGCTGGGGCTGGTGCTTGCGGGCGACAAGACGCCGCGTGGCTGGGCGCAGGGCAAGGCCGCGCAGTTCGACGCGTACGACGCCAAGGCCGAGGCGGAAGCACTGCTCGCCGCCGCTGGCGCGCCAGTCGATAATCTGATGGTCATGGGCGAGGCGGGTGACCAGTTCCACCCCGGCCAGTCGGGTACCTTGCGGCTCGGCCCCAAGAATGTGCTCGCCCGCTTTGGCGCGCTGCACCCCAAAACGCTCAGGACCTTCGATATCGATGGTCCGGTAATGGCGGTCGAGATTTTCCTCCACGCCATCCCCGCGAAAAAGGGCGGCGGCAGCTTTGCCCGTCCTCCCTTTGCGCCGCCGGCGCTGCAGGCGGTCACGCGCGATTTCGCCTTCCTCGTCCCCGCGGACCTTCCCGCGAATGACCTCGTGCGCGCAGTCAGGGGCGCGGACAAGCAGGCCATCGTCGAGGCGCGGGTGTTTGACGTGTTCGCGGGCCAGGGCGTGCCCGAAGGCAAGAAATCGGTCGCGGTCGAAGTGGTGCTGCAGCCGGGGGACAAGAGTTTCACCGATGCCGAGATCAAGACGATCGCCGACAAGGTCGTTGCTGCGGCCGGCAAACAGGGCGCGGAGCTACGCGGATGACCAGGACAGCTTTCGTGACCGGCGCCACGGCGGGCATTGGCGAGGCCACCGTCCGCACACTGGTGGCAAGCGGCTGGCGCTGTATTGCGACCGGTCGCCGCAAGGAACGCCTCGATGCGCTTGTCGAAGAGTTGGGCGCGGACAAGGTCCACCCCGCAGTTTTCGATGTGCGCGATGCCGATGCGATGGACGCTGCTATTGCCGCGCTGCCGGATGGTTTTGCTGGCATCGACCTGCTGGTCAACAATGCCGGTCTCGCGCGGGGCCTATCGCCCGCGCAGGAAGCCAGCCTGGACGACTGGCAGACGATGATCGACACCAATGTCACGGCAATGGTGGTGCTTACCCGCAAGCTCCTGCCAACGCTGATCGAGCGCAAGGGTGCGATCATTGCAATCGGTTCTGTGGCGGGCAATTATGTCTATCCGGGCGGTAACGTCTATGCAGGCTCCAAGGCCTTCGCGAACCATTTCACGCTCGCGCTGCGCGCCGACCTGCATGGTACCGGCGTACGCGTGACGAGCATCGAACCGGGGATGGTCGAAACCGAATTCACGTTGGTGCGCACCGGCAGCCAGGATGCCAGCGACGACCTCTACCGCGGCGCGAACCCGATGACCGGGCAGGATATCGCCGACATGATCAAATGGGTCGCCGAACTGCCCCCGCATCTCAACATTAACCGGCTCGAACCGATGCCGGTGAACCAAGATTTCGCCGGCTTTCGGGTGGCGAGAGAGCACCACTGACCGTCATCCCCGCGACGGCGGGGGTCCAGCCGACCTTTCCGCCCGTTGATATGTTATCTGGATTCCCGCCTGCGCGGGAATGACGAGGAAAGTTGAAATGTCGAACCGCCGTACCTTCGCGATCATTTCGCACCCCGACGCGGGCAAGACCACGCTCACCGAAAAGCTGCTGCTGACCGGCGGCGCGATCCATCTCGCGGGCGAGGTCAAGGCGCGCGGGCAGGCGCGGCGCGCGCGGTCTGACTGGATGAAGATCGAACAGCAGCGCGGCATCTCGGTGACCAGCTCGGTCATGACCTTCGAACGCGAAGGCATCACCTTCAACCTGCTCGACACGCCGGGGCACGAGGACTTCTCCGAAGACACCTACCGCACGCTGACCGCGGTCGACAGCGCCATCATGGTGATCGACGCCGCCAAAGGCATCGAGCCGCAAACGCGCAAGCTGTTCGAGGTCTGCCGCCTGCGCAGCGTGCCGATCATCACCTTCGTCAACAAGGTCGACCGCGAGGGCCGCCCCGTATTCGAATTGCTCGACGAGATCGCCGACATGCTCGCGCTCGATGTCAGCCCGCAGGCCTATCCGGTCGGCATGGGCGGCGAGTTCGAAGGCGTGCTCGATTTCGCCAGCGGCTGCGTTGCGCGGCCCGAGGGACCCAGCAAGGAATTCCTCGGCAAGCGCGATTGCGATGCGGAAATCCCCGAACGCTTCGCCGAGAACATCGAGCTGGCGCAGATCGGCTATCCCGAGTTCGATCTCGAGGCCTATCGCAGCGGCGATCTCACGCCGGTCTATTTCGGCTCAGCACTGAAAAACTTCGGCGTCACCGAGCTGATCGAGGCGATTGCACAATACGCCCCGCCGCCGCGTCCGCAGCCTGCGGGGGAAGAGCAGATCCCGCCGACCCGCGACGAGGTCACCGGCTTCATCTTCAAGGTCCAGGCGAACATGGACCCCAACCACCGTGACCGGATCGCCTTCATGCGGCAGGTCTCGGGCACCTTCAAACGCGGCATGAAGCTGACGCCGAGCGGGCTGGGCAAACCGGTGGCGATCCATTCGCCGATCCTGTTCTTCGCGCAGGACCGCGAGGTGGCCGATACCGCAGAACCGGGCGATATCATCGGCATTCCCAACCACGGTACGCTGCGGGTGGGCGATACGCTGTCCGAAAAGAACGTGATCCGTTTTACCGGCCTGCCCAATTTCGCACCCGAAATCCTGCGCCGTGTCGCGCTGGTCGATCCGACCAAGACCAAGCAATTGCGCAAAGCGCTCGACGATCTGTCCGAAGAGGGCGTGATCCAGGTGTTCTATCCCGAGTTGGGCGGACAGTGGATCATAGGCGTCGTCGGTCAGCTCCAACTCGAAGTGCTGATCAGCCGCCTGTCGGCCGAATATAAGGTCGAAGCCAAACTCGAAGCGTCGCCCTTTGCCACTGCGCGCTGGGTCAGGGGGGATGCGAAGGCGCTGGCAGAGTTCGAGAAATTCAACCTGTCGACGCTGGCCAAGGATCGCGATGGCGATCTGGTGTTCATGGCCAAGAGCCCGTGGGATGTGAACTACCAGCAGGAAAAGAACCCCGACCTCATCTTCTCGGCGACGAAGGAGCGGTAGGCTTGCGGGCACGGCGGGGACGCGGCATGGAAACCGCATGACGCTACATGCCGGACCGACCTCGCAGACCTTCATCTCGCAGCGCCTGCGCCTGCATTATCTCGACTGGGGCAATCGCGGGAAACCGCCGCTGGTGCTGGTGCATGGCGGACGCGACCATGCGCGCAGCTGGGACTGGGTGGCCGAGCAATTGCGCGACGACTGGCACGTGGTCGCGCTCGATCACCGCGGGCACGGCGATTCCGACTGGGTCAGCGATGGCAATTACTCGTCGAACGATATGGTCTACGACCTTGCGCAGCTGATCCACCAATTGGGTGTCGGCCCGGTGACCATCGTCAGCCATTCGATGGGGGGCAATGTCTCGCTGCGCTATGCCGGGACCTTCCCCGAGATGGTCACCAAGATCGTCGCGATCGAAGGGCTGGGGCCAAGCCCCAAGCGGCAGGCCGAAATGCGCGCCGATCCCTATCCGCAGCGCCTCAACGAATGGATCGGCAAGAAACGCGCCGCTTCGGGCCGCAGCCCGCGCAAATACGACAGCATCGAAGCCGCGTTCGCGCGCATGATCGAGGAGAACAGCTACCTCACCGAGGAACAGGCGCGTCACCTGACGGTCCACGGGGTCAATCGCAACGAAGACGGCACCTACAGCTGGAAGTTCGACCCGCATCTCAACGTCTGGGCGGTCGAGGATGTGGCCGATGAATTCCTTTTCCAGACATGGGCCGCGATCAGCGCGCCGACCTTGCTGCTGTATGGCGCCGACAGCTGGGCTTCCAATCCCGAGGGCGACGGCCGGCTCGACCATTTCGCCAATGCGCAAGTGATCGAGTTCGAGAATGCGGGCCACTGGCTCCATCACGATCAGATCGACCGCTTCATGGCGACGCTGAGGGACTTTCTTTAGTGGCCGAATTCTTCGATCGGCTGGATGACAAGCACATGGCCATGATCGGCAGGCAGCCGGTCTTTTTCGTCGCCACTGCCGCCGACGATGCGCGCATCAATCTCAGCCCCAAGGGTTATGACGCGTTTCGCGTGCTATCGCCAAGCAGGGTCGCCTATCTCGACCTTGGCGGGTCGGGCAACGAGACGCACGCCCATCTCGCGGCCGACGGGCGCATCACGGTGATGTTCTGCAATTTCGACCGGCCCGCGCTGATCCTGCGGATCTATGGCCGCGGCCGGCCGGTCCTGCCGCAGGATGCGGACTGGGACGCATTGGCCGGTCAATTCGATCTGCTGCCCGGCACGCGGCAGATATTCGACATCGCGGTCGAGAGTGTGCAGACCAGCTGCGGCTGGGGTGTGCCCTTCATGGAATATCGCGAGGAACGGCACACGCTCAAGAAAGCGCATGGCCAGGCCGATCCCGATGAGTGGGTTGCCAAGACGCAGGGCCGCACCATCAGTATCGATGGTCTTCCGACCCGGCCGACCGACCGCTATTTCAAGGGTGAGTAGCCCCGCGTGCAGCTTACCTTCGCCAGCTACAACATCCACAAGGCCGTCGGGCTCGATCGCAAGCGCGATCCCGAGCGCATCCTGTCGGTTCTGAACGAGATCGATGCGGACATCATTGCGCTGCAGGAAGCCGACCGGCGCATCGGCGAACGCGCAAGCGTGCTCCCGCGCGCCGAGATCGACGACACGCGCTGGCGGGTGATCGAGGTGGCCAAGCGCCCGCGCAGCATCGGCTGGCATGGCAATGCCCTGCTGGTGCGGCGCGATCTGGAGGTTGTCTCGGGCGAGGCGCTCGACCTGCCCACGCTCGAGCCGCGCGGCGCGGCTTGCGGCGAAATCATGATCGAGGGCAAGCGCCTGCGCGTCATCGGCACGCATCTCGATCTGTCCGGCCTGCGCCGCCGCGACCAGATCCGTTCGCTGCTGACCTTTGTCGATGAATGCGCTGGCGACCTGCCCACCGTCATCATGGGCGATTTCAACCAATGGGGCCGCAGCACGGGGGCCATGCGCGAATTCACCGATGGCTGGCGCATCATCACCCCCGGTCGCAGCTACCCCAGCCGCCAGCCGGTGGCCACGCTCGACCGCATCGTGGCGAGCAGGCACTGGAGCCTCGTCGGTGCCGAGGTCCACCACACCGGCCTGTCGGCGGTGGCTTCGGATCATTTACCCATCATGGCTACGCTCGACCTGATCAAAAAATAGGCACACGCCTAATCTGTGGGCAATAATCGACGCGCGACGCCGGCGGTTGCACCTGTTTCTTACCGTAATCGCGTTTGGCACGCACATTGCTGACTGTGACCCGCCGGTGCTTGGCCGGTGGATCACACAGGGGGTGAAGGCGTGAAATTCATCATCGCAGTCATCAAGCCATTCAAGCTCGACGAAGTGCGCGAAGCACTTGGCGGCATTGGAGTGGCGGGAATGACCGTTACCGAAGTCAAGGGTTTCGGCCGCCAGAAAGGCCAGACCGAAATCTACCGCGGCGCCGAATACTCGACCAACATGCTGCCCAAGGTGAAGCTCGAGATCGCCGCTGCCGACGACCTCGCCGATCAGGTGGTCGAGACGATCCAGCAAACCGCCAGCACCGAGGCAATCGGCGACGGCAAGATCTTCGTGTTCGACCTTGCCAGCGCGACGCGCATTCGCACCGGTGAGACCGGCGACACCGCGCTTTGAGGGGGCTTCCGCAAATGACCAGAAAATTTCTCCATGCAGCACCCCTGGCCGTGGCCGGGTTGCTTCTTTCCGAACCTGCCTTCGCGCAGGACGCCGTCAGCGCCGAGGCGCTCGAAGCCGCCGGGGCGGTCTCCGGCGGCACCGCTTACATCTTCAACACGCTGCTGTTCCTGATCGGGGGCTTCCTCGTCATGTGGATGGCCGCCGGCTTCGCCATGCTCGAAGCCGGCCTCGTGCGTTCCAAGAACGTTTCGGTGCAATGCCTCAAGAACATCGGTCTTTATTCGATCGCGGGGCTCATGTTCTGGGTGATCGGCTATTCGATCGCCTATCCCGGCTTCGAAGGGGGCTTTTTCGGAATTGCCGATTTCCCCTATTGGATGCAGGGCGTGGGTGAAGCCGATACCGACACCGGCTATTCGATCGCGTCCGACTGGTTCTTCCAGATGGTCTTCTGCGCCACCACCGCCTCGATCGTTTCGGGCACCGTGGCCGAGCGGATCAAGATCGTGCCGTTCTTCATCTTCGTCACGCTGCTGACCGGCTTCATCTATCCGGTCATCGTCAGCTGGGAATGGGGCGCCGGCTGGCTCGATGCGATGGGCTTCTCGGACTTTGCCGGTTCGACGCTGGTCCACTCGACCGGTGGCTGGGCCGCTCTGATGGGTGCGCTGATCATCGGGCCGCGTCTGGGCCGCTATACCGACAAGGGCGTGACGGTCTTCCCGGGTTCGAGCATTCCGCTCGCGACGCTGGGGACCTTCATCCTGTGGCTCGGCTGGTTCGGCTTCAACGGCGCTTCGCAGCTTGCCATGGGCACCATCGGCGATGTCTCCGACGTGTCGAAGATCTTCGTCAACACCAACATGGCCGCTGCGGCCGGTGTGGTCGTGGCGATCATCCTGACGCAGCTGCGCTACGGCAAGGCGGATACCACCATGGCGCTCAACGGCGCACTGGCCGGCCTCGTTGCCATCACCGCCGAACCGCTCACGCCCAATGTCGGCATGGCGATCATCATCGGCGGGATCGGCGGCGCACTGCCCGTGATCTTCGTCCCGCTGCTCGACAAGCTGAAGATCGACGATGTCGTCGGCGCAATCCCGGTCCACCTCGTGGCCGGTATCTGGGGCACGCTCGCCGTGCCGCTGACCAACACCGGCGTGCCCTTCGTGGCGCAGCTGACGGGTGTGGTTGCGACCGGCGTGTTCGTCTGCGTGACCTCGGGCATCGTCTGGTTCGCACTCAAGTCGACGATCGGCGTGCGTCCCAGCGAAGAAGAAGAGATGGCAGGTCTCGACCTCGGCGAAACCGGGATCGAAGCCTATCCGGAATTTGCCCGGGCCAACTGATTACCAGTTCGGCGGGGGCGCCGTTCTCTCTCCTCTCCTCGGGCGCCCCCGCCTACCCATGTTCCTCCTGCGAACACCGACTGTATTGGGCCGGAGATTACCTCTCCGGCCCCTTTTTTATGCGCGATGCGCACTGTGATGTTTTTGCTGCGGCGGGCGCGGGATAGGCACGAAAAAAGCGGGCCGGGGAGACAATCCCCGACCCGCTTTTCTGTCTGCGACAATGCTCTTAGGCCGCGAGCGCATCCTTGACGAAATCGGCGCAGCGTTCGCCGATCATGATGCTCGGCGCATTGGTGTTGCCTGAGACCAGCCGCGGCATGACGCTGGCATCGGCGACATAGAGTCCTTCGATCCCGTTCGCCTTGAGCGTCGGATCGACCACCGCATCCTTGTCCCCGCCCATGCGGCAGGTGCCGACCGGGTGATAGACGGTGTCGGCGCGGTTGCGGATCAGCGCATCGAGCTGGGCGTCGTCGTCCAGATCGATCGGGTAACGATCCTTCGGGTCGTATTTCGCCAGGCTCGGCGAGGATACGATGCGGTGCGACAGGCGCACGCCTTCGCGCAAGGTCGCGATATCGCGCTCGTCGTCGAGGAAATTGGGATCGATCCGCGGGGCGAGCCGCGCATCGCGCCCGTCGAGCCGCACCGTGCCCCGGCTTTCGGGCCGCAGCACGCAGGCGTGAAGCGAGAACCCGTGCCCCTTCACCTTGGTCCGGCCGTGATCCTCGAGCATTGCCGGGACAAAGTGCCACTGGATATCGGGCGCGGGCGCGTCGGGCATGACGGTCCAGAACCCGCCCGCCTCGGCATAGGGAGTGGTCATGATCCCGGTGCGCTTGCGGCGGTGCTCGATGATCGCCTTGACCATCCGGACGGTCCCGGCGAGGCTATCGCCGACCAGATCCTTGCTCTCGGTCTGCCAGCTCGACACATAATCGATATGGTCCTGCAGATCGCTACCCACCGCGGGCCGGTCGACCGCGACGTCGATCCCATGCTCCTTGAGATGCGCGGCAGGGCCGATGCCCGACAGCATCAGGATCTGCGGCGAGTTGAATGCGCCCGCCGACAGCACCACCGCGCCGCGCGCCTTGATGCTGCGTTCCTGATCGCCGACGGTATAGGTCACGCCGGTCACCCGGCCGTCGGTGATGTCGAGCCGCTGGACGCTGACGCCGATCCGCACGTCGAGATTCTTCGACCCGCGCTTGGGTTCGACATAGGCGCGCGCCGCGGACCAGCGTTCGCCGTCCTTCTGCGTTACCTGGTAAAGCCCGAAGCCCTCCTGCTGCGCGCCGTTGAAGTCGGCATTGCGCGGCAATTGCAGCTGCGCGGCGGCCTCGACGAAGGCGACACTGCCCGGGTTGGGCCATTTCTGGTCCGACACCCACAGCGGACCCGAAGCCCCGTGATGGTCGTCGGCGCCGCGCACATTGTGTTCGGCGCGCTTGAAATAGGGCAGCACATCGTCGTGGCTCCAGCCGGTGCAGCCCAGCTCGGCCCACTGGTCGTAATCCCAGTGATTGCCGCGAATATAGATCATGGCATTGATCGCCGAAGACCCGCCCAGGCCGCGTCCGCGCGGCTGGTAACCGGTCCTTCCGTTCAGCCCCTTTTGCGGGACGGTCTCGAAGCGATAGTTCGAACCTGCGCGCAGGAAGGGCATGAGCCCGGGTGTCTTGATCAGCACAGTGTCGTTGCGCGGGCCGGCCTCCAGCAGGCAAACGCTTTTCCCCGCCTCGGCCAGCCGCCCGGAAACAGCGCTCCCCGCGCTGCCGCCACCGATTACGATGACATCGAATTCGTCCATGATATCTCCTCTCGAATCGAGAGGTTAGGCAGCCTCGGCCTCGCCCGCAATCCGGTTTTCAGATGAAACCGATTTTTCTCCCCCACCGGCCCTTTCGATCCAGCGGCTGCGGATCTGGTCGGAGGTCTCGCGGCTCCCGTCATGCGTCCAGCCGGGTTCGCGCAGGAGGTAGGACAGTTTGTGCTTCCACGGCGCGCGCCACATGTCCTGCGCGATGCCGACCCACTCGTGGAACACCGACCACAGCAGGTTGAAGCTGCCCAGCTGCTTGACGATGCCATAACGGATCTTCTCCTCCCTGACCTCGGGTTCGAAGGTGCCGAACAGCTTGTCCCACACGATAAAGACCCCGGCATAATTGCGGTCGAGATAACGCGGGTTGGTGGCGTGGTGGACGCGGTGATGGCTGGGCGTGTTCATAACCGCCTCGAACCAGCGCGGCATCCGGTCGATCGCTTCGGTATGGATCCAGAACTGGTAGATCAGGTTGAACCCGCCGCAGATCGCGATCATCCCCGGGTGAAAGCCGAGCAGGACCAGCGGCAGCGCGAAGACGAAACTCAGCGTCAGGAAACCGGTCCAGGTCTGCCGCAGCGCGGTGGACAGGTTGTAGTGCTGGCTCGAATGGTGGTTCACATGGCTCGCCCAGAACCAGCGCACCCGGTGACCGAAACGGTGAACCCAGTAGTACTTCAGGTCGTCGAGCACGAAACACAGCGCGAAGGCCCACCATGTCCAGGGTACATCGAACAGGCGGAATTCCCATAGCCACAGGAACAGCGCGAAGAAGAACCCGCCGAACAGCAACCCCGAAACAGTGGAGCCCAGGCCGAAGACGAGACTGGTGAGCGTATCCTTGGGTTCATACGCGTCGGGGCGCTTGCGCCAGGCCCAGACCATCTCGATTAGGACCAGCGCGACGAAGCCGGGCACGGCATATTCGGTGGGCGAGAAATCGGGCATGGCAGTTACCTTTGTATCGCCTCTATCGCGCGAACCCAAGCCGCCGGATCGTCGAGCACGAGCCGCACCGAACCATAGCGCTTCTCGGCCGTGTCGATCACCAGTTCCGTGTCGGTGCGATGCACCCGCGCTGCGGCCGTGAGGATGCGTCCGGCAAAATGCACACCATGCGGGCGGAGCAGGAGGATACGGCCCGCAGCATCGCGCATCACGGCTGCTCGACCGTCACGATCCAGCCCGATCGCGACCGGCTCGTATCCGCTGACTGCATCGTCCGCAGCGCGGCGCGCGGCGGCTTCGTCGGTCAATCGCGGCGCGGGACCGAGCTTGAGCCAATAGGCCAGTCCGGCCAGCGCAAGGATGGCGACGAGTGATCCGAGAAATTGGAGCAGGGCGGGCGGAACATCCATGCGCAAGGCGATTGGCACGGGAGCCGCTTTGCGGCAAGCAGGCTGCAACAGGGAGACGCACATGAAATCGCTAGCCATTCTCGCCGCCGGAGCCGCACTGCTTGCCGCGCCCGCCGACGCGCAGGACGCCAATCCGATCGCACAGGTCGAAGCGCAGAAGGACCGGACGCAGCGTGTCGCGCAGCAGATCTGGCAGTTCGCCGAACTCGGCTATCTCGAGACGCAATCGAGCGGTCTGCTGGTCGATGAATTGCAGCGCGAGGGCTTTGCCATCCGTTCGGGCGTGGCCGGTATCCCCACCGCCTTCGTGGCCGAATGGGGGACAGGCGGGCCGGTGATCGGCCTGCTCGCCGAATTCGATGCGCTTCCGGGCATCACCCAGTCGGCTGCACCGACGCGCGAGCTGGTCGAAGACAAGCATGCGGGGCACGCTTGCGGGCACAATCTGTTCGGCGCGGGTTCGCTCAGCGCGGCGATCGCGATCCGTAACTGGCTTGAAGCGACCGGCACCCCCGGCCGGGTGCGGCTCTATGGCACGCCGGCCGAAGAAGGCGGCTCGGGGAAGGTCTATATGGCGCGGGCGGGCCTGTTCGACGATGCCGATTTCGTGATCGATTGGCATCCGGCGGATCGCAATTCCGCTGCTTCGCGGATGAGCCTCGCCAATCGCTCGGGCAAGTTCCGGTTTCGCGGGGTCTCGGCGCATGCGGCGGGGGCGCCCGAGCGCGGGCGCAGCGCACTCGACGGGGTCGAAGCGATGAACATGATGGTCAACATGATGCGCGAACACACCACGATGGATACGCGCATCCATTACGTCATCACCAGCGGCGGCTCGGCGCCCAATGTCGTCCCCGACTTCGCCGAGGTCTTCTATTACGTCCGCCATTCGGATGCGGACGAGGTCCGGGCGCTGTGGCCGCGTCTCGAAGCCGCGGCCCGGGGCGCGGCGATGGGGACGGGGACCGAGGTCGACTGGGAAATCGTCCACGGCAACAATCCCACGCTGCCGCTCGAATCGCTGCAGAGGATGATGGATGCCAAGCTGCGCCAGCTTGAGCCGATCGAGTACACGGCGGCGGAACTGGCCTGGGCCGAGACGATCCGCGAAAGCTTTGGCGACGATGCACCCGATCAGGCGCAGTCACGCGAAGTGGAGGAATACGCCGTCCTGACCGGCTATGGCTCGACCGATGTCGGCGATGTCAGCCGCGCGGTCCCGACGGTCAGCGTGCGCGCCGCTACCTGGGTGCCGGGGACTGCCGCGCATAGCTGGCAGGCGGTCGCCGCGAGCGGGCACAGCTACGGCACCAAGGGCACGCAGCACGCTGCCAAGGCAATGATACTGGCCGCCGTGGAACTCTATACCAACCCGCAGTTGCGCGAGGAGGCCAAGGCAGAGTTTATCGCCGCACGGGGCGAGGACTACGTCTACGAATCGCTGCTCGGCGATCGCGCTCCGCCGCTCGACTATCGCCGCTGATCAACCACGCGCGCGGGCGGCGAACATATCCATCGCCGGGCGTACCGGGGCGACGTCGTAGCCGGCGGCGGCGGCTGCTGCGCCGATGGTCTCGGGATCCTCGCCGCTGCGGGCTTGTGCCAGCGCCCACAGCAGCGTCGAACGCGTGCCCGAGCGGCAGAAACCGAGCACCGGACCCTGCGCCGCGGCGAGCGCGTCCTGTAGTTTCTCGACCTGCGGTTCGCTGAAACCTGAACTTCCCACGGGGATAGCGAGGTAATCCATACCCGCCGCGCGCGTCGCGGCTTCGATGTCCGCGCTCGCGGGCTGGCCGGGCGCTTCGTCATCGGGGCGATTATTGACCACCAGCGCGATGCCCATCGCCGCGGCTTCGGAGATTTCCTGCGGCGTCACCTGCGGGCTGGCGTAGAAGCTGTCGGACAGCTTGCGAAACTCGCTCATTATCCGTTGTCCTTCGCGCCAGCAGGTTCGGTAACCCGGCGCTTGCGCTGGGTCATGTTGAGCAGTTCGACCCCGATGGAGAAGCCCATCGCGGCGTAGATGTAACCCTTGGGCACGTGGAAGCCGAAGCCATCGGCGATCAGCACCAGGCCGATCATCACGAGGAAGGCGAGTGCGAGCATCACCAGCGTCGGGTTCTTCTCGATGAATCGGGCCAGCGGATCGGCCGCAATCATCATGATGCCCACGGTGATCACCACCGCCGTGACCATGATCGGGATATGGTCGGTCATGCCGACCGCGGTGAGGATCGAATCGACCGAGAAGACGATATCGATGGCGACGATCTGGGCGATCACCGCGCCGAAGGTCGCCTTGACCGCATCGGCGGTGCCCGGGGTCTTGTCGAGCAAATCGCCCGAATCGTCTTCGGGCTCCATCAGGTGGTGGATTTCCTTGGTCGCCTTCCACAGCAGGAATAGCCCGCCGACGAGCAGGATCATGTCGCGTCCCGAGAAGGCGGTCTCGAAGCTCGGCTCGCCATAGGCATTGGGCGTGCCGACCAGCCCCAGATCGAAGATCGGCGTCTGCAGCGTGACCAGCCAGCCGATCAGCATCAGCAGTCCGATCCGCATGATCAGCGCCAGCGCCAGCCCGATTCGCCGGGCCCGCTGCTGCTGGTGTTCGGGCAATTTGTTCGACAGGATCGCGATGAAAATCAGGTTGTCGACGCCGAGCACGACTTCGAGCGCGATCAGGGTGAGCAGGGCCAGCCAGGCGGCGGGATCCGAGAGCAGGGCGATGAATTCCATGGAAACTCCCTGCCGCAGCAGGCGGACGCATTCAAGACACGATCGATGTCCCATACGCTTTGCGAAAATGTCACAATTCGGCGCTTTGCTGGCCACTGAGGCTAAATCATTCGCGCGCAGCTATCTTTCACGCTATGATGATTGCCTGAGGGTGGGTTTTGTGCCCGTCCGCGCCGGAACAGGATGCAGTTCTCCGTCCCGGTGACTTCTGATTGCGGACTGCACGACAAGGTATTGTTCGAGTTATGGGTTACGACAAAGGGCGCCGCCGCGGGAAGGACAAGCGCGACGGTTTCGGGGAAGAGGGTTTCGACAGCTTCGGCGGCGGCCCTCCGGCGGATTTCGCTCCGCATGATGCGTTCCGCAACGATCGCGGCGGCGACCGGTTTGGCGGCGGCGGCGGCGGTGACCGTGGCGGCTTTGGCGGCGGTAATCGCGGCGGCGGTGGAGGCGGCGGCTTCGGCGGCGGCCCGCGCGGCGGCGGCGGTGGCGGCGCTGGTGGCGGTGGCGGCGGTTTTAACCGCATGCCCGCCCAGGTCGTGGGTACCGGCAAGGGTACCGTAAAGTTCTTCAACGGCCAGAAGGGCTTCGGCTTCATCCAGCAGGATGGCGGCGGCGAAGATGTGTTCGTGCACATCAGCGCGGTCGAACGTGCCGGCCTCGAAGGTCTCGCCGAAGGCCAGGAACTCGAATTCAATCTCATCGATCGTGGCGGCAAGGTTTCGGCTCAGGACCTCCAGGTCGTGGGCGACGTGATCCCCGTGAAGTCGGGTGGCGGTGCTCCCGGCGGCGATGCGGGCGGTGCTCCGCGCCGCGAGCTGACCGGCGAAAAGGCCACCGGCACGGTCAAGTTCTTCAATTCCATGAAGGGCTTCGGCTTCCTTACCCGCGATGACGGCCAGCCCGACGCTTTCGTGCATATCAGCGCGGTTGAGCGGTCCGGTCTCGCCGGCATCAACGAGGGCGAACGCTTCGAATTCGACCTCGAAGTCGACCGACGCGGCAAATATTCGGCGGTCAACCTCGTTCCCGTTCAGGAGTGAGGCCGCGCCCCGCGATCCGGTTTGACCCGGGACGCGAGACGCAATAGATCGCTGGCACACACGCAGATGGCGGTTCCTCAGGGACCGCCATTTGTCTTTCACCCGAGTAATGCACCCGCCCGGGGTGCCGCTGGAGGACCCATGTCGATTTCACCGCTGATGCCCGTCTACCCCCGCTGCGGGGTGCGCCCGGTCAAGGGTGAACATTGTCACCTGATCGACGAAGACGGCACGCGTTATCTCGACTTCGCCAGCGGTATCGCGGTGAATCTGCTGGGGCACAGCCATGCCGGGCTGATCGGGGCGATCCAGCGCCAGGCCGAAACGCTGATGCACGTCTCCAACCTCTATGGCAGCCCGCAGGGCGAAGCGCTGGCGCAGAAGCTGGTCGACAAGACCTTTGCCGATACGGTGTTCTTCACCAATTCGGGGGCCGAGGCGGTCGAAACCGCGATCAAGACCGCGCGCGCCTATCATCAGCATGCGGATGGCGATGCCAACCGGACCGAGCTGATCACCTTCACCAATGCCTTCCACGGGCGCACGATGGCGACGATCAGCGCGTCGAATCAGGAGAAGATGCATCAGGGCTTCCGCCCCCTGCTCGCCGGGTTCCAATATGCCGAATTCGACAATCTCGACCATGCGAAGTCGCTGATGAGCGACAAGACCGCCGGCTTCCTGGTCGAACCGATCCAGGGCGAAGGCGGCATCCGGCCGGGTTCGGATGCGTTCATTCACGGCCTGCGCCAGCTCGCCGACGAGAATGACCTCATGCTGGTGTTCGACGAGGTCCAGTGCGGCGTCGCGCGGACGGGCAAGCTCTATGCCTATGAACACTACGGCATCGAACCCGACATCATGGCCAGCGCCAAAGGGATCGGCGGCGGTTTTCCGCTGGGCGCCTGCCTCGCCACCGAAAAGGCGGCGCGTGGTATGGGCTTTGGCTCGCACGGCTCGACCTATGGCGGCAACCCGCTCGGTATGGCGGCGGGCATGGCGGTGATGGAAGCTGTCGCCAATGACGAGTTCCTCGCCGAGGTCGCCGAGAAGGGCGAGCGGCTGCGTACGCGGCTCGAGCAGTTCATCGGCAATTATCCCGAACTGTTCGAACTGGTGCGCGGCAAGGGGCTGATGCTGGGCATCAAGATGAAGGTCGAAAGCCGACCCTTCTTCGTCCACCTGCGCGACAATCACCAGTTGCTGACAGTGGCTGCGGGCGACAACACGCTGCGCGTGCTGCCCCCGTTGGTCGCCGGCGATGCCGAGTTCGACGAGTTCTTCGACAAGCTTTCGGCGGGTGCCGCGAGCTACGATCCGGCCAACTGATCAGGAGCGCGAGCATGCGGCATTTCCTCGACCTTTCGGACGCTGGCGGGGATGCGATCGCCGCCATGATCAACGACGCGCAGGATCGCAAGGCGGCGCGCGCGGACTGGCCCAAGGGCAGGGCCGATGCGGATGCTCCGCTGGCGGGCCATGTGCTCGGTATGATTTTCGAGAAGAGTTCGACCCGGACGCGGGTCAGCTTCGATATCGCCATGCGCCAGCTGGGCGGTTCGGCGCTTATCCTCGATTCGGGTACCACCCAGCTCGGCCGCGGTGAAAGCATTGCCGATACTGCGCGTGTGCTTAGCCGGATGGTCGATGCGATCATGCTGCGCACCGACGATCATGAAAAGGCGCTGGAAATGGCACGCCACGCCAGCGTGCCGGTCATCAACGGGCTGACCGATCGCTCGCATCCGTGCCAGATCGTTGCCGATCTGCTGACCATGATCGAGCATGGCAAGGCGTTGCCCGGGCTCGAACTCGCGTGGCTGGGCGATGGCAACAATGTGCTGCATTCGATTCTCGAAGCGGCCGCGCTGATGAAGTTCAACGTCCGGATCGGCACACCGCAAGGCTACGAACCCGAAGCCGAATTCGTCGAACTGGCGCGCGCGGCGGGGTCCACCGTCACGCTGACGCAGGATGCGCAGGAGGCAGCCGCGGGGGCCGACATCATCGTCACCGATACCTGGGTCTCGATGGGGCAGGAGCACGTTCACAACAAGCTCGCCGCCATGGCGCCGTTCCAGGTTTCGCGCGGATTGATGGCCGCGGCCAAACCGGAAGCGAAGTTCCTGCACTGCCTCCCCGCACATGTCGGCGACGAAGTGACCGAGGAGGTCTTCGAAGGCGACAGCTCGGTCGTGTTCGACGAGGCGGAGAACCGGATCCACGCGCAGAAGTCGGTCCTGTTGTGGTGTTTCGATAAAATCTAGCGGCGCTTCCCGCGCTCTACCATTTTGCCGAACGCGCCCCATATGGCGGCGATGAACGCTACTCCCGACATGACCGAAGAGACCCACTCGGGCCGCCTGCTTGCCTTCACCATTCCGACGCGCAATGCCCGCGGCCGGTTGGTGCGGCTCGACCACACGCTGGACCAGATCCTCGCCGCGCATGACTATCCGCCGCCGATCACCCATCTGCTTGCCGAAGCGCTGGTGCTTGCGGTGCTGATGGGCGGGCTGGTCAAGGAAGACGGCTCGCAGGTCACGATGCAGGCGCAGACCGAGGCGGGCGCGGTCAGCCTGCTGGTATGCGACTACAAGGGCGGCGAACTGCGCGGCTATGTCGATTTCGACCCGGCCAAGCTTGCCGAGCTGGGCGCGAACCCTTCGCTCTTTGCGCTGTTCGGCAAGGGTTATCTCGCGATCACCTTCGACCTTGCCGGCGACCAGGGGCGGTATCAGGGTATCGTCCCGCTCGAAGGGGACAGCCTCGCCGAAGCCTGCGAGCGCTATTTCTACCAGTCCGAGCAGGTGCCCACGCTGATCCGCTGCGCAGTGCGCTCGGACGAAGCGGGCGTGCGGGCGGCAGGGATGCTGGTGCAGCATCTGCCCTCGGGCGAAGAGGGGCGCGAACGCCTGCACTCTCAGCTCGACCATCCCGAATGGGAGCATGTCGCGATCCTCGCCGGTTCGCTGCGCCATGACGAGTTGCTCGATGACGGACTGTCGCTCGAGGCGATTGCATGGCGCCTGTTCCACGAAGAGGACGAGGTCCGCATCCAGCGTGGCGCCGCGATCGAGCGCGGATGCCGCTGTTCGGTCGAGCATTATCGCGACGTGCTTGAGCGGTTTCCCGAAGATCAGCGTGTCGACATGCGCGATGAGAACGGGATCGTCCTGGTCGATTGCGCATTCTGTTCCAGGCAGTTCGCCATCGACGTCTGACCAGCGTGTCGTTGCCGTACAACGCCGCGCTGACAATTTCCTGTATTACATCTGCCGTATCGACACCGAATCACGACCGCGACTGGTCCCGCCGACGAAAGGTCACTTTCCCTATGGCTCGCACACGAGCGTTCCTGTTCGCAGCGCTGGCTACGCCGGCTGCACTTCTGGCCGCGCCGGTCGTTGCGCAGGCATCGTTGACGATGCTCGACACGCTCACGCATGGTGGGTGGGAAGTCCGCTCGCGCGATGGCGGGTCGGTGCGCAAGATATGCGTGCGCACCGGCCGCGAACTGATCCAGCTGCGCCACCCCGACAGCACTTGCAACCGCTTCGTGGTCGAGAACTCTGCGAATGAGACGACGGTGCAATATACCTGCCGCGGCAATGGCTATGGCCGCACGCATATTCGCAAGGAATCCGACACGCTGGTCCAGATCGACAGCCAGGGGATCGCGGGCGGCAAGCCTTTCCAGTTTACTGCCGAGGCACGCCGGACGGGTGGCTGCGACTAACCGCGCGACTTGCAGGCTACCGCGTTCGCGCATAGCGGACGGGCATGAACAAAGCCGACACTCCCGGACCCGCCGTTATCCTGCTTTCGGGAGGGCTCGATTCCATGGTCACTGCCGCCATCGCCCGCGAGCGCGGCCATGCCCTGCACGTGCTGACGATCGACTATGGCCAGCGCCATGTCCGCGAACTGGAATCGGCCCGCGGAATCGCAGCCAGGCTCGGGGTGACCCGCCATGTGGAACTGCCGCTCGACCTGCGCCGGTTCGGCGGTTCGGCGCTGACCGACGATATCGATGTGCCCAAGACCGGGGTTGATGGCGGCGATATCCCGGTGACCTATGTGCCTGCACGCAATCTCGTGTTTCTCGCGCTGACCACCGCCTTTGCCGAAACCGCGGCCTCGCGTGACATCTTCATCGGCGTGAACGCGCTCGACTATTCGGGCTATCCCGATTGCCGACCCGAATTCATCGCCAGCTTTGCCGAAACCGCGCGGCTGGGCACCAAGCAGGGCATCGAGGGGGCACCCTTCGCAATCCATGCGCCGCTCCAGCATATGACCAAGGCGGATATCGCGCGCGAATGCCATCGGCTGGGTCTCGATCCGGCGTGGAGCTGGTCCTGTTACGACCCGACCGCCAAGGGACTTGCCTGCGGTGCCTGCGATTCCTGTCGCTTGCGGCGAAAAGGCTTTGCCGAGGCGGGCCTTGTCGATACCACCCCCTATTCCAAGGATGCCCCTGAACTGACGGAGTAGGGAATTGAGCCAAGCCAACGACGCCGCCGCGCCGACCGAAGCAGCAACCGGCGTCGGGGCGGACAAGGTCCCGGCATACAGTTGGTATGCCCTCAGCGTCCTGGTCCTGATCTACGTCCTGAATTTCATCGACCGCCAGATCCTCTCGATCCTGGCCAATGACATCAAGGCCGATCTCGGTGTCGAGGATGACTATCTCGGGTTTCTCTACGGTACCGCCTTCGCGGTCTTCTACGCGCTCTTCGGTATCCCGCTCGGCAGGCTAGCGGACAGCTGGAAACGCATCCGCCTGATGAGCATCGGCCTGGCGCTGTGGTCGACCATGACCGCGCTGTCCGGCTTCGCGAAGAACGCGACGACGCTGACCGTGGCGCGGATCGGCGTGGGCGTGGGCGAGGCAACCGCCAGCCCATCGGCCTATTCGCTGATCTCCGACTGGTTTCCGGCACGCCTGCGCGCCACCGCCCTCGCGATCTATTCGTCGGGCCTTTATATCGGCGGCGGCATCTCGCTGCTGATCGGCGGCCTGGTGGTCGAGAACTGGAACGCGGCGTACCCCGATGGCGGGCCGCTGGTGGGCTTGGTCGGTTGGCAGGCGGCCTTCCTCTCGGTCGGACTTCCGGGGCTGGCACTGGCACTTTGGGTACTGACGCTGCGCGAACCGGTGCGCGGCGCGATCGACGGTCTGATGACGCCCGAGGACCCGGAACCCTTCCGCGGCTTCTTCCGCGAGCTTTTCCAGGTGATTCCGCCGTTCACGATCTTCGGAGCTGCGGCGCGCGGAACCGGGGCATTGGTATTGAACCTGCTGGGCGCGGCCTTCTTTGCGGCGCTCGCCTGGACCCTGTGGCGCCTGACGGGCGTGTTCGAACAATGGCTGTTCCTGGGCGTCGGCTATTACGCTGTTTTCAGCTGGGCGATGGGCCTGCGCGCACGCGACCTGCCGACCTTCAAGCTGACCTGGGGCTCGCCTGCATTCCTGTGCATCATCCTCGGCTACGGGACGGTCGCCTTCACCGCCTATGCCGCCTCCTATTGGGGCGCGCCCTATGCCGAGCGCGCGCTGGGCGTAAACAAGACCGACCTGGGCTGGTTCCTCGGCGCGCCGGCGGCAGTCGCCGGTTTCCTTGGCGTGATCCTCGGGGGGCGTATGGCCGACTACCTGCTCGAACGCCGTCCTGCGGGCCGCGTGTGGGTCATCCTGTTCGGTCTGGTCACTCCGCTTCCCGCCATGTGGCTGGCCTATACGACCGACGATGTCGTGCTGTTCTATATCGGGGCGTTCCTGGCACAGATGCTCAGCGCCGCAGCGCTGGGGGCCGCTGCCGCATCGAGCCAGGCGCTGGTGCTGCCGCGCATGCGCGGGCTGGCAACTGCGACCTTCTTCCTCGCGACGACCCTTATCGGGCTGGGGCTTGGCCCGTTCATGGCCGGCTACGTCTCGGCAACCAATGGTGACGACCTGTCGCTCGGCGTGCTGTCGACGCTGGTCGCCGCCCCGTTCGGGCTGGTGCTGTTGATCGCGGCGCTGAAGCTGGTGCCGCAGGCAGCGGCAAGCGTGGTCGAACGCGCCCGCGCGGCCGGGGAGCCGATCTAGACCGGCTTCAGCACTCCGCAGGCAATCCGGGCACCGGCGTCGCCGGCAGGGTCGGTGCGGTAATCGTCGGCGCCTGCGTGAACGACGACAGCCGTGCCGTCGGCGTCGAAAATATCATCGATCACATCGCGGGCATTGCCGTCGAGCGCGACCTCGGCCGTGCCGGTGCGATTGGCGCCAATCGTAAGATTGGGCATATCGCCCAGATGCTTTCCGCCTGGCGACATCGAGCCGTGTGTGGCCATGCCAGGGTTGAGGTGGCCGCCAGCGCTGGTGAAGTCGGGGGCAGTACACGCACCTGTCGTATGCAGGTGGAACCCGTGCTCGCCCTGCGACATGCCGATTGCGGCGATCGCCACGGAGACGGTCTGGCCATTGCTCAACAATTGGACGGTTCCGGCAGGCAGGCCGTTGGCGAAATACAGCGTTGTTTCGCCAACGCGGTTGCTCGGCAGGTCGTCGACCGTGGTGCAGCCTGCCATGAGCAGGGCGGCGAGCGAGGGCAGCAGAAGACGGGATGACATGGCGATCCTTTCGAATTGAACGGCGATCTACTCTAGCCAACGAAAAAGGGGCCGGATTGCTCCGGCCCCTTTCGTGTTTTTGGCGTGTCGCCTCGCTTACATGCCCGAACCCGGACCGTAAGTGATTTCGACGCGACGGTTCTGCAGTTCGCGAACACCGTCGGCAGTCGGAACGCGCGGCTGCGATTCACCGAAGGCTTCGCTGGTGATCCGGGTATCCGGAATACCGCGCGAGCTCAGGTAACCGCGGACCGAAGCGTTACGACGCTCGGCGAGACCCATGTTGTAGGTCGTCGAACCCGAACGGTCGGTGTGACCAGCCAGCATGACTGCGGCAGTGCCGCAGTTGGCGTAGGCCGAAACCGCGTTGTCGAGGATCGTCGCTGCTTCCGGAGTGATGTCCGATTTGTCCCAGTTGAAGAAGACAATGTACGGACCCGTCTCGCAAACCGGCGCCGGAGGCGGCGGGGGCGGAGGCGGCGGGGGAGGCGGCGGCGGCGGCGGCGGGGGAGGCGGCGGCGGAGCAGCCGGCTCACCGAAGTTGTAGGACAACGTACCCATCAGCGAGTGGCTGGTGAAAGTGTCTTCCAGCGAGTTACCGCCCAGATCGACCAGTTCCACGCTTTCCGCGTTGAAGTAACGATAGCGCAGGCCGACGTCGACATTGTCGGTCAGCGGAGCGCGCACGCCAGCGAGAACCTGCCAAGCAAGACCACTGTCCGAATCGTCGATCGACGATGCCAGGTTGGAGTAGGGGGTCACTTCGTAGCTGGTACGGGCAACGCCGACACCGCCACCGACATAGCCCTGCAGGCCGTCATCAGGACCGAAGTCCAGCAGGCCGTTGAGCATGAACGAAAGCGCGTTAACGTCACCGCTAACATCGTAGAAGCCTGCTGGAGCAACCGAGCCGGGACCGTAGGTCAGGCCAGGCGCACCGACTGTGATGCCATCGACATCGGCTTGGCGATAGCTGACTTCGGCTTCCAGACGGAAACCGCCGAAGTCGTAGCCGACGTAGCCGCCGCCGTCGAAGCCGAAGTCATGGCTGACTTCGTGCGCTTCGGCCGTATCATTGATGTCGAAATCGGCATCTTCGACAAGCATCGAGCCGAATTCGGCGCCGATATACCAGCTGTCGTCTTTTGCCAGGGCAGGCGATGCAAGGGCCGTAGAGGCCATCGCCATTCCTATGACGAATTTCCGCATTATAGTTTCCCCTTTTTGCGAATTGGAGCCACCGAGTGGAACATATCTAACTTTCTACCCCAAAGGTGGCAAGCAAACAATCGCCGGGAACTGTGGTAATAATACCGCTTTTCCCGCACGATGAGAACGAGTTCCGTCGTGTGGACCCCTTCCGTGACAGCCGAACGACAGTGGAGGCCTGCGGTTCCCGTCATTCGGGCGGAATAACCCCAAGTGTTGCAAGCATGTCGATAATGGCGGTGACCGCTGCGCGTGCCTCGGTGTCAATTACGGTCCCGCCCGTGGGTTGGGCGGGCCGCGTCGGAGACTGCCATGATCCAAGAAAGGCCCGGCGCGCACCGAGCGTGCGGTCGAAGACCTGCATGCCCTCGGTAGGGGCGCAAAAGGTCCATTGTGCGCCGTCCCAGCTGGCCAATGCATGTGCATGACCCGCCCATTCGTCGCTGGCCGGATCGGCGACTACCCAGCTATCTCCGGGCGTGGGCGAGGCCGGTGGGGTGCTGGCCACACCCTCGACGACCGGATAGAGCAGCGCATCGATCCGCGCGAAAGCTTCGTTGACGAAAAATTCTTTCTGCGCCTGCCCCGCCACCAGCAGGGGGAGCGCTTGGCGCGGAGTCGTGGTGTCGAAGGCAGCGGGCTCGGTCATCGCAATATCCTGTTAGCTGGATGCGGGAATGTGGGTGAGATGGAGCGGGGCCGAGAGCGCGAAGCTCCCCTTTTGCCGGACCCACAATGACTGTCCGGGATGGAGCAAGGAAAGCGCGGCGATCTCTGCCGGTGCCAGCTGCAGGTGCGGCGCAGGGGTTGCCCAGAGCCGGTGCGGCTTGTCCGGATCGCCAAGCCCCACCTCATAGGCTTCCGCCTGTTCGACGAGCGGTTGCTCGACTTCGTCGAGCCAGCTCCAGCCGCCGCGCGCACGGCGAGTCCAAGTGAGGATCAGGCCACCTCCCGGCGTCGCATGCACTCGTGGTTGGACCGGAAACAGCGGCCGCCGGGTCCTGCCCCCGTTCTCGAGGGGCGCGACCACCGGATCGGGATCGGCGGATCCGATTGCGGCCAGTTCGCTCCCTACGCCCAGGGCGAGCGTGGCAGGCAGTTCGACCAGACGATCATCGAGCAGCGTGACCAGCGTGCCGGGCACATGCCCCGCCAGCGCCTCGATCTCGTTACCGCCGCGGCCGCGCAGCAATCCCGTAAGCTCCCAGACGCCTTCGCCCACAGGTTGGGCTTGCGCGAACTGGACGATCTCGCTCCCTACCAGCAGGCGGTTGGCGCCGCGCGCGATGGCGTGGGGCGTAGCAGGTTCGAGTTCGGCCTCGTGATCTTCCAGTGCGACCTGCATCGATGCCGAACCCTCGAACCGCAACCCGGGGCTGACACCAAGTGATACGACCAAGCTGCCGCTCACGGCGCGGACGGGGCCGCTCTCCGTCAGCGGGACGAGCGCATTGCCCGCAAGCTCATACAGCGCGGCGCCGGACCAGCGCCCGGTCGGCGCCCCGACCGCGGCAAACCGCTGGATCGATCCGCTCGCTCCGCTACCGTCCCACGGAAGTGGCGATTATGTCTTTTACAAACCCATGCCCGAAAACCGCCAAAATGCGTGGGTTAGGATAACCGGATTGGTGTTCTTAGCGCCTCGGCCTCTCACGAATAACCTTCGGGACGGAAGAGTGGGACCTTACCCACTCTCGGGTTTCTGGGCATATCCAACCGAGCATCTTGAGAATGTCGCCGTAGTCTTGTGACAGGTTGTGACCGATGAGCGGCTCCTGGTGGAATATCCGGTTGCGCAAGTCTTGGATGGCGGTACCCGTTCTGCTGACATCCATCATGTCATCACCGTTCACTAGGTGAGGGAACGCGTTGGCGGTCTGTGAGGCCCAAATTGAACCGTGAAAACCCTGTCGAATGAGGGCGACCCAAAACCCGAGAGAAAGAGATGCCACCATTTGAGGCGTCGTGGGTTGTGCAGAATATCGGTTGTGGTGGCGGCGCTCTGTTTTCACAAGATCGTCGCCCAATTGCGGCCCTAGCATATGGCGGCAGTTTGGGTCGTGTGCCCAATTTGGGCCGTAAAGTGCTGCTAAAGACGCATGAACAACGTTGCGCAGCGCGACCTCTGTAGATTGCAGCGGGAAGTGGAAACTTTGCCCGATTGCAGCGTTCCATAGATAGAGGCGTAGGGCGGTTTCCTCATGAAACCCTGCTGCGAGCTTGTAGGTTCGCCAACGCTCGGGTGACACTGTGCGCTCGAAAGCACGGGTTAATTCAGGAGTAACCTCCGCCTCAATATTTTCTTGACGAAGTGGCACTACACACTAAATCCACGCTTGAGAGCCGACGCCAGCGATGGCTAGGACTAGACAGAGCCCCCGGACAGCCTCACGGCCCTCCGGGGGTTTCGCTTTTCTGACCGTCTTTCGAGTTTTTGACAAGCTCTCCCAACTTTTTCCGAAAGTTAGCTTCGTCGTCGTCGCATTCAAGTTCGCGCGCAGCGTCCTTGAATTTGTCGAGTTGGTGCTTTTCGTCGCCCATTTTCGGCACTCCTTAAGGCCGTTGCGGCTATGATATATGTCCTGTATGAAGACACAAGATTGGTGGAGCTGGAGGGAATTGAATCCTCGAGGTCGGAGATGGGAAGTCACTACCTCGCACCAAGCCAGCCCCACATTCCAGAACGCCCCGCCCGAAAGGGTGGGGCGTTCGCACATTAAAAGGGAATCTCTTCGTCTAGGTCGTCGTAGGCACCTGCCCCACTTTTCGTCCAAGCCTGCGCCGGTCGCGGGAGATGGTACACGCCTTTCTTGCCATCGACGCTGTGGATCAGGCCTTTGGTGCCCATGCGATAGAGCTTGTTCATGATGAACTTGCGTTCCTGTACGACCTTGTGCCGACGGTAGAGTTCAATGATGATCTGATCGATTCCGATTTCCTCGCCATCTGCGGCGGCGATGATGTCGCGTATCTGCAATTCAAGCTCGTCCACCTTGGAGAGATTGAGCTGCGCCATCACCTCTTCGGGTAAGTCAGAAAGGTCTCCGAAGTCGCCCGTTACAGGCCGAAGGCGCTTGCGAGCGGTTTCAAGTTCCTGGGCAACAGCATCCATAGCCTCGGCGCGCTCCTGCTGGCGCTTTGCGCGTGCAGGCTCTTCTAGCTCGGCGGCTTGGGAAAGGCGGCGCAGCTCCGCAGCTAGCGCCTTGACAGTGTCAAGTGCATCCGGCACTATAGTGCCTCCTATTATCAGTGGCCTCATAGCTCGCTCCGCAAAGAACAGCTTAAGGCCGTATGAAGCCCCCGAGTCCCATATGGGATTTTGGGGGTTTCGTGCATCTAGGCAGGATTCCCGAATCGAGTCAACTGCAGGAACGCAAACCATCCACGCGATGGTCTCGCGATTACTCTTTTAGAATAATCCGCCTCGCCGTTCTCCACCGACAATCCCGCCTCCGTCGCGCACCAGTCTTCCGTTTGGTCACGCGTCTGGCTTGTGGATTATTGGTTAACGACCCCATAGGTGAGGCGCTTGCCGACGATGCCCTTGACCACTGCAACCGAACGGCCCCGGTCACTGTAGCCGTTCGCTTCCCGCGTGTTGTAGCGGAACTCGAACTCCGCAAGATAGCGGTGCAGGTGCTGCTCGCCGCAATGCTGGTACACACCGCGCATGCCGCGTTTGAAGATCGAGAACGCGCCTTCGACCGTGTTGGTGTGAATGGTGCGATCGGTCGGATCGACATAGGTGCCGCCACCGTGGAGCGTGGTGCCGTTCTCTGCGAAGCGTTTGCCAATCGGCTTATAAACGCGGGCTTCGTCGGTCATTAGACGTGCCTCGCGGTGTATGTTGCCGAGCACGATAGGCTGGATCTGATCGAACTTGGCGCTCTCGACGTGGAACCATTTGCTCTGGCCGCTCTCGCGGTCAACGAGTGCGAGAACGGTGTTCTAGTGGCCCCAACCGCCGCGTTTCATTTCCTTGCCCTTCTTGTGGCCGATGTAGGTTTCATCAACCTCCACCGCACCGCCGTTGGTGCCGAACGGGCGGGCAAGATCACCGGAGCGAATTGCTTCGCGGATGCGGTGAGCAAGGAACCAAGCGCTCTTGTAGCTGATTTCGAGAACTCGGTGGAGCTGGTGGGCGCTGATACCCTTCTTGCTCGACACGATCAGGTGAACGGCCTGGAGCATCTTCGTAAGGGGGATGCGTGCGTGTTCGAACACGGTGCCAACCTTGACGGTGAACTGCTTACGGCACTGGCCGCACTTCTTGAGGCCGTGGCGAACTTTGCCCTTGGGATGCTTCTTGGAGGGCTTCGAGCGAACGCCGCTTAGATCGTACACGCGACCGCCAACCGTACCGCAATGCGGGCAGACGACTCCGTCCGCCCACACGATGCTTTCAAGGTATTCGAAAGCCTTGGCTTCGTCGTGAAAGTGGGGGCTGGAAAGTACCGACATTCTGCTTGCTCCTTACCCCTTTGGTTAGAGGGCAAGAGACTGGGTTTGTAAAGTACATAATCGCCTTGTATGTACCCAAAAAGCGTGACGATGCCAATAGAAAAGAACCAAATAGGTTATTCCGTCGCGCTTGCCTACGCTGCGGGGCTCGCCTAATCCCGCCGCATCACGCGATGCTAGGGATTCCCCCAATACCATGATCATGAAACCGCTGCGCGGGTTGTACAATTGGACCATGGCCAAGGCCTCGCACCCGCATGCGGTGTGGTGGCTGGCGCTGTTCAGCTTCGTCGAATCGTCCTTTTTCCCGATCCCGCCGCACCCGCTGCTCGGGTTGATGTGCCTCGCCGAACCCAAGAAGGCGGTGAAGTTCGCGCTAGTCTGCACACTGGCATCGGTCGCGGGCGCGCTGCTCGGCTATGCGATTGGCTGGGGGCTGTACGACACGGTGGGCGTGTGGCTGATCGGCGCGCTGGGCCTGACCGAGGCGTTTCCCATCGCCGCCTGCCATTTGCGCGAATATGATTTCGAAGCGATCCTGATTGCGGGCGCGACGCCCGTACCGTTCAAGCTGCTGACGATCACTGCCGGTTTCATCGGCATGAACCTCGTCACCTTCGTGCTCGCCAGCCTGTTCGCCCGCGCGCTGATTTTCATGACCGTGGGCATTCTGTTCCGCGTCTTCGGCGCGCCGATCAAGCGCGTGATCGACGAATATCTCGGCACGGTGACCACGATCTTTGTGCTGCTGGTGGTCGGCGGGGTCATCGCGCTGACGCAGCTGGGCGGAAGCGAAGGCGAAGAGGGCGGGCCCTGCGCGCAGGCGACCGAGGTGGTCCCGGCCGCCTGAGCACTTTGCCGGTCAGCCTTCGAAGGCGGTTTCCAGCGTAATCTCGGCCTTGAGCAGTTTCGAGATCGGGCAGGTGGCCTTGGCATCGGCCGCCAGTTCCTCGAATTTCGCCTGGTCGAGCCCGGGGACCTTGGCCTTGGTCGACAGGGCGGAGCTGGTGACGGCGAAACCATCATCGCCCTTCTCCAGCGTCACCTTGGCCTCGGTTTCGACCGATCCGTCGCTATGGCCCGCCTCGGCCAGCTTGAACGACAACGCCATGGTGAAGCAGCTGGCATGCGCCGCCGCGATCAGCTCTTCGGGATTGGTGCCCGCCGCATCCTCGAACCGGGTCTGGAAGCCATAGGGCTGGTCCTTCAGCGCGCCCGATTGCGTGCTGACATGCCCCTTGCCGTCCTTGCCCAGCCCCTCGTAGCGCGCGCTGCCTGAATTGGTCGTCTTCATGGTGGAATCTCCTTTCCACCATGGGACGCCTCATCGGGCCGGTTCGTTCCGGATCAGATGATCCCGACCGCCTTGCCAGCTTCTTCGAAGATCGAGAGGATTTCGCTGACTTCGCTTTCGCTATGCTCGGCACAGAGCGAGCAGCGCAGCAGCGTCATATTCGCCGGGGTCGCGGGCGGACGGGCGAGATTGACGTAGAGACCGCCCTTGATCAGCGCCTCCCACATCGCCGCGCCTTTTTCCAGGTCGGGCATGATCACCGCAATGATCGCGCTTTGCGGTTCCTCGGTGCCGAGCTGGAAACCGAGATCCTTGAGCCCCTTGTGCAGCGTCTTGGAGTTTTCCCACAGATGCGCGCGCTTGTTCGACCCGTGCATCAGCTTGCGGATCGAGACGCAGGCGGTCGCCACCACGCTCGGCGGGAGCGAGGCGGTAAAGACATAGGGCCGGCAGACCAGCCGCATGATTTCGAACTTGGGGTGGTTGGAAACGCAGAACCCGCCAACCGTGCCCACGCTCTTGGAAAACGTGCCGATAACGAAATCCACATCGTCGAGCACGCCCGCCTGTTCGACCACGCCGCGCCCGTTCTCGCCGATGAAGCCCATCGAATGCGCCTCGTCGACCAGCACCATGGCGCCGTACTTCTTGGCGACTGCGACCATTTCCTTGAGCGGGGCGATATCGCCAAGCATCGAATAGACGCCTTCCAGCACCACCAGCTTGCCCGCGCCTTCGGGAACGCGGCGCAGGCGCTTTTCCATCGCCTCGATATCGTTGTGCTTGAACGGCACCACTTCGGCATTGCCCATCGCGCAGCCGTCCCAGATGCTGGCGTGGCTGTCGATGTCGAGAATGATGTAATCGCCCTTGCCGGCGATCGTCGAGATGATCCCGAGATTGGCCTGGTAGCCGGTCGAGAAGACCATCGCGTGGTCCATGGCATAGAAGTCCATGAGCGCTTGCTCGACTTCCTTGTGACCTTGGTACGTCCCATTCAGAACGCGGCTGCCGGTGGTCCCGCTGCCGAAATCGGCGAGCGCCTGCTTGCCCGCCTCGACCACGTCGGGGTCGAAGGTCATGCCCATGTAGTTGTAAGTGCCGAGCAGGATCGTCTCGCGCCCGTTGCAGATCGCGCGGGTCGGCGAGAGCACCTTCTCCATCACCAGGTTGAACGGATCTTCCTGTCCGGCCGACAACAGCCCCTCGCGCAGCGCGATGATGTCGTCGAACTTGGAGAAGAGGTCCTTGCCTTCTCCCTCGAGCGCCTGCGGCTTGTCGGGTTGCGAAATGCCCTCGCTCATCAGTCGGCCTGCAACCGGGTGACGGTATCGACCAGCTGGCCGTAGGTTTCGATCTCGGCCTGCTGGTTCATCGAGATGATGATGTCGAACTCGTCCTCAATGGCGGCGACGAAATCCATCACGGTCAGGCTGTCGAATTCCAGATCGGTGGCGAAAGTGGTCGCTTCGGTGATCTCCACACCCTTCTTGTTGAAGGGTTCGGCCAGTTCGCGGATCTTGGCGTCGACTGTGGCTCGGTCCATGGCGGGGGTTTCCAATCCTTGTGGTGCGCGCACCCGCTACCAGGGCAGCGCGCGAATGATTGCCGCGGGCAAAGCGGCTTGTGGCGGTCCTTGTCAAGCGCAGGCCGCAATGGCAAGCTTGGGAAAAAGTCGCAATCGTCTGTTCGAACAGGGGAAAACGGATGAGCGATACAGCAAGCGCAAAACCGGCATCGGCGGAAGGTCCCGCCGTGAAAGATGGCCGCCCGCCGGATTCGGTCCGGGCGAAGCGCGAGACGACCTATTCCAACCACGCGATCCACCTGATGCGCACCGCGCAGATGAGCACGCTCAAGCTGTCGCAAATGGCCGACCAGAAGGCCTCGATCCTGCTCGGCGCGACCTTCCTTGTCTTCTCGCTTTCGGTGAGCCGCGCGCTGACCGGGGAGATGCCGGTCTCGCTGATGATCCTCGCCAGCTTCAGCTTCGCCAGTTCGCTCTGCGCGGTGATGGCGGTGCTGCCCAAGGTCGGGCGGCCCGATGGCCCGGTGAAGAACCGCAATCTGATCTTCTTCGGCCACTACACCTGGATGGACGAGGATGAATGGACCGAGGAATTGCTCGCCCGGCTCGAAACCGACCGCACCGTGTTCGAGACGATGGCGCATGACATGTACCAGAACGGCCAGGTGCTGGCGGGGAAGAAATACCGCTTCCTCGCGCTGGCCTACAAGGTGTTCATGACCGGACTGTTCGTGACGCTGGCGGTGTTCGGTATCGAAATGGCGATCAGCTAGTCGGGCAGCAGCGCGCGGACAGCGGTCATGAAGGGGCCAATTGACACCGGCTTGGCGAGATAGTCCGCCGCGCCCGCGTCGCGGATCCGCTCCTCGTCACCCTTGCCGGCATAGGCTGTCACCGCGAGCACCGGCACTTCAGCGAGCGTGCTTTCCCGCTTGAGCTGCGCGATCAGGTCGATCCCGCTGATATTGGGCAGCTGGATGTCCATGATCACCAGATCGGGCCCGAAGCGCTTGGCGGTGGCGAGCACGTTCTGTCCATCGGACACGGGCACCACCTCGTAGCCGTTGGCCTTCAACACGTCACAGAACAGCTTACGATTGAGATCGTTGTCCTCGACAACGAGGATTCTCTTTGCCACTTGGCCTGACCTCCATGCAATGCGCGTGGCCTTATGCAAAAGCGGGAGCGCTGACAATTATTCGCGAACCAAGAGGCAATGATGCGCGGGCACCCGAGGTATTGGCCCTCGAAGCGCTCGGCTGGGCGCTGGCCGACGACAAGCGCGCCGAGCGGCTGCTGTCGCTGACCGGCCTCACGCCCGACCACTTGCGGAACGGGTTGAGCGACCGCGGCGTTCAGGCAGCAGTGCTCGATTTTCTCGCCAATCACGAACCCGATCTGGTCCTCGCCGCGGATGCGCTGGGGACCACACCCGAAACGCTGGTCGCCGCCGCGCGGGAGTTGAACGCATGAGCCGCCCGCTGATCATCTCCGATTGCGACGAAGTGCTATTGTACATGGTCTCGCCCTTCCGCGACTGGCTGGCCGAAACGCAGGGCGTCGAATTCCGTATGGAAGGCAATGATTTTGCCAAGGCGCTGCGCTGGCAGGAGAGCGGGGAGTTCCTCGCCCCGGAAGAGATCTGGCAGAAGCTGGGCGGGTTCTTCGATACCGAAATGCACCGCCAGACGCCGATTCCCGGCGCGATCGAGGGGCTGGGCGCGCTGCGCGAGAACGCCGATGTGGTGATCCTCACCAATCTCGTCGACAAGCGGCAGGAAATGCGCCGGGCGCAATTGCTCGATCACGGGCTGGATGCGCGCGTGTTCACCAATCAGGGGCCCAAGGGTCCGGCGCTGCAGGCGATCCTCGACGAATACAATCCCTCCAAGGCGATCTTCATCGACGACCTTGCGCAGCACCATCGCTCTGCGCGAGAGACGGTGGGGAGCATCACCACGCTGCATCTGTGCGGCGAACCGCTGCTCGCTCCGCATATCGACTGCGCGCACACGTCGGGCCACGCCGATGCGCGGATCGACAGCTGGGATGCAGCGCTGCCGTGGCTGCTGGACGAAATCGAGAAGGAAACCGCATGAGCATTCACACACGCCTCCGCGAACTCGGGCTGCAGCTTCCCCATGCCGCTGCGCCCGTCGCCAGTTACCAGCCGGTCGTGGTCGACGGCCACACCGCCTATGTTTCGGGGCAATTGCCTTTCGTCGACGGCAAGCTGGTGACCGGCAAGCTGGGCGACACCGTCACGCTCGAACAGGGCCAGGAAGCAGCCCGCGCCTGCGGCTTGATGATCCTGGCGCAACTCGAAGCGGCTGGGCTGCTCGAGCGGGTCGCGCATATGGTCAAGCTTGGCGGTTTCGTCGCCTCGACCCCCGATTTCACCGACCAGCCCAAGGTCGCCAATGGTGCCTCGGACCTGATGGCCGAAGTCTTCGGCGATGCCGGCAAGCACGCGCGCAGCGCGGTGGGTGTCCCGGTCCTGCCGCTCAACGCCGCGGTCGAGGTCGATGCGATCGTTGCTCTCAAGGCTTGATCGTTTCTTCGTAGCTGCTCCCGATCCCGCGCGGGTCGGCTGGCTGCGCGACTGGACCTTTGCGCACCGCGGATTGCACCGCGAGGGCGTCCCCGAAAACTCGCTCGCGGCCTTTTCCGGGGCGATCGACCGGGGCATGGGGATCGAATGCGATATTCAGCGCAGCCGCGATCACGCGGCGATGCTGGTGCACGATTGGGAGCTCGAGCGGCTGACCGGGGTGACCGGGCCGACCGCCGGCTATTCGGCCGAGGAACTGGCGCAGATCGCGTTTCTCGACAGCGAACACCGGCTCGCGCGGCTGGACGATTTGCTGGCGCTCGTCGACGGCGCGGTCCCGCTGCTGATCGAGATCAAGTCGCGCCGCCGCTACGATGTCGAACAAAGCTGTATCGCGGTGCGCGACGCGCTGGCCGGCTATAGGGGCCGGCATGCCGTGATGAGCTTCGATCCGCGTGTGGCGCGCTGGTTCCGCCGCCATGCGCCGGATATCGTGCGCGGGCTGGTCATGCGCGAAGATGCCCACGGTATGACCCAGCAGGCGTGGCAGCGGCATCTGGCGCTGTGGGTCGCGCGGCCCGAATTCATCGCCTATCATGTTGCGGCTTTGCCCAGTCCGATGGTTTCCTCCCTGCGCGCTGGCGGCATGCCGGTGCTCACCTGGACGGTGAACACGCCCGAACTGCTCGCGCATGCCCGCCGCCATGCCGATGCCCCGATCGCCGAAGGGGCCGGCGTCCCATGAGCGATGGCGGCCTCGCCGCGCGGGTCGGCGGGTCGGTCGGCGCCTTCGACCGCGACCAATGGAACGCGCTCGCGGGGGCGGACAATCCCTTCGTCAGTCACGAATTCCTCACCGCGCTGGAAGATTCGGGCAGCGTCGGGCCGGGCACCGGCTGGCAGCCGACCCCGCTGGTCATCAGCGAGGACGGCGGGCCGCTGGTCGCCGCCATGCCCGCCTATCTCAAGGGCCACAGCCAGGGCGAATATGTCTTCGACCATCATTGGGCCGATGCGTTCGAGCGGGCCGGGGGCAGCTATTACCCCAAGCTGCAGATCGCCGCGCCGTTCACCCCTGCGACGGGGCCGCGCCTGCTGCTGTCGGACCCGGCCTATGCTGCGCCGCTCCTGGCCGCAGCCGAGCAATTGTGCCTGCAGAACGGTTTTTCATCAGCGCATGCGACCTTTATCGAACCCGGCCAGCAGCCGGTGTTCGAAGAAGCCGGATGGATGCTGCGTGCGGACCTCCAGTTCCATTGGCACAATCACGATTTTGCCAGTTTCGACGATTTCCTCGCGACGCTTGCTTCGCGCAAGCGCAAGGATCTGCGCAAGGAACGTGCAGCGGCGCAGGCGGAGGTCGATATCCAGCGCTTGCGCGGCGCGGATATCCGCGCCGAACACTGGGACGCCTTCTGGGAATTTTACCAAGATACCGGCGCACGCAAATGGGGCACACCCTATCTGACCCGCGCGGCCTTCGACCTGATCAGCGAGCGGATGGGCGAGCGGGTACTGCTCGTGCTGGCGTTACAGGATGGCGAGCCGATCGCCGGCGCGCTCAATTTCATCGGCGGGGAGGCGCTGTACGGCCGCTACTGGGGCTGTACGCGCGAGGTGCGCTTCCTGCACTTCGAGCTGTGCTATTATCAGGCGATCGATGCAGCGATCGGGCTGGGCCTCGCGCGGGTCGAGGCCGGGGCGCAAGGCGGGCACAAGCTGGCCCGCGGATATCGACCCGTCGAGACGGTTTCGGCGCACTGGATTGCCGACCCGGGGTTTCGCGCCGCGATTGCCGATTTCCTCAAACGCGAGCGTGCGGGCGTGGCGGCCGATCGCAATTACCTGGCGAATCGGACACCGTTCCGGAAAACTTAGGCGGCCCGGCGGCGGCCTTCGGCGAGCCATTCGCGGGCGCGGCGCTGGGCTTCGGCGATTTCGCGGGCCGTCATTTCCTCGGAAATGTCGGCGCGGCACCAGCTGGCTTCCTCGTGCCCCTTCGAAGCGGCGATGTTGAACCATTTATGGGCTTCGATCAGATCGCAGACCGTGCCGTGGCTGCCGGTCGAAAAGGCGACGCCCAGATCATACAGCGCGGCGATGCGGCCCTGTGCGAATTGCGCGAGGCAATCGGCGACCAGCGCCGCAGCTTCTTCGCCCTGGACGATCGTCCCGCTGCCTCCTTCGATACTGGTAAGTTGCATTGTCATTCCCCCAAAAAGAACCGGTTGGTGCACCGGACGATCAAGAATTGCTCAAATCATGGTCAATAAACGGTTAATGACCCGTCCGATTTCTTAACCCCTCCCCGAATAAACCCGCATCGGCCATGTCCGGACGGCAATTCAACGGCTCGTCGGATTGGCGCTTGTGCCTCCGGTAGCGCTTGCCTATAGGCCGCGCCCAACGGGTCATCGGGGGCACCGGAAAACTTCGGGCCGACAGGACGACGATGGCCTGACGTCAGTATTCGACTGTGGTGAGAGGGTCCTCAATGGCCTCCGTGGCAAACGAAAAGAAAAAACTCGCCGAAGCGCGCGCTGCGCTTGGCGACTCCTACGTTCCCGACGAAAACGAAGAATATATGAACCAGCGGCAGCAGGATTACTTCCGCATGCTGCTGCTCGACTGGAAGAAGTCGATCCATGACGCCGCCGGGCAGACGCTGCAGTCGTTGCAGGATGGCCCGATCCGCGAACCCGACCTCAACGACCGTGCCTCTTCCGAAACCGATTGGGGAATCGAACTGCGGACGCGCGATCGCCAGCGCAAGCTGATCTCGAAGATCGATTCCGCGCTGCGCCGTATCGAGCAGGGCGAATATGGCTGGTGCGAAGTGACCGGCGATCCGATCGGTCTCAAGCGGCTGATTGCCCGTCCCGTCGCCACCATGACCGTCGAAGCCCAGGAAGCGCACGAGCGCCGCGAGAAGATCTCCCGCGACGACTAGACGACTAGGCGCGAGATAACCGAATGTTTATGTATCGTCGCTAGTGTAGTATCGGTCCAGCAATCGTCCGGGCCTTGGGCCCGAGCAACGCATGTAGGGATACGATAAACGCCATGTCCTCGGTCGAGACTCGCAACGTTACGCGTGATAGTCTGCTCCTGTTCGCCCAGTTGACCTTCGAAGGTCGCTCGGAAGCGATCCGGGTCAAGGTGCGCAATCTGTCGGCCGGCGGGATGATGGCTGAAGAAAGCGGTGTCACAGCCTCGCGCGGCGACCGGCTGATGATCGAGCTGCGCAATATCGGCATGGTCAAGGGCAGCGTCGCCTGGGCGCAGGGGAACCGGTTCGGGGTGGCTTTCGAAAACGAGATCGATCCCAAGATCGTGCGGGCCCCCGTCGGCTCCACGGCGCCCGCGCCGCGCTATACCCAACCGGCGACCCAGCCGACCACATTCTCCGACGAAGAACGTCGTCTCCGCAAACTCTGAATTGTTCGGCTGACGCCGGGCGCGGGGGCTGCTAACCGCCTGTCATGCGCTCGTGGCTCCTCGCCTTCCTGTCTGCTTCGCTGGCTGCGTGCAGCGCGGGCACCGATGATGGCATCGTCGATGTCGCGTTCATTGCCGAGCCGGGGGAACTGGCGGCGGAGGGCGTCCGGCTGAGCCCCGCTGGCCAGCATGTCCGGGCGGCGGTTTCGACCGGCCTGGTACGACTCGACCCGCGCGGCGAAGTGGTCCCCGGCGTGGCCGAACGCTGGATCGTGACCGATGGCGGCGCGAGCTATATCTTCCGCATCAATGAATTCGACCTGCCCGGCGGCTCGCGCCTGACCGCGCAGGCGGTCCGCGATGCGCTCCAGCGCCGCATGCGCCAGTTGCAGGGCACTTCGCTCGGCCTCGACCTCGCCAAGGTCCGCGATATCCGCGCGATGACCGGACGGGTCATCGAAATCCGCCTCACTAGCCCGATGCCCGATTTCCTCCAGGTGCTCGCACAACCCGAACTGGGGATCGGCTTTGGCGAGCAGAGCGTGGGTCTCATGACACAGCAGGCGCAGGACGATGGCCTGCTGCTGTCCCCCCTGCGACCCGAATTGCGCGGACTTCCCGAACAGCCGGGCTGGGACGAAGTCGTGCGGGCGGTGCGGGTGCACCCGGCGAGCGCCCAAGCCGCGACCGATGGGTTCGCGGAGGGCCGGTTCGACCTCGTACTCGGCGGACGGTTGGCGACACTGCCGCTGGCTAGCACCGGCCCGCTGTCACGCGGCAATGTGCGGCTCGATGCAGCCGTCGGCCTGTTCGGCCTCGATGTCCGCCGCGCCGCGGGCTTCCTCGGCACGATCGGCACCCGTGAGGCATTGGCCATGGCCATCGACCGTGAAGGCCTGATGCAGCCGTTCAACATCGGCGGGTGGATCGCCTCGACCCGGATTGTGCCGACCATCCTGTCTACTCCAGCGCAATCCCCCAGCGAACGCTGGGCGGCGCTCTCGCTCGAGCAACGCCGGAGCGATGCCCGCCAGCGGGTTGCGCAATGGCGCGCGGGCAGCGGCCAGGAACCGCAGGTCAGCCTGTTCCTGCCGGCAGGACCCGGGTCCGACCTCCTGTTCGAGGGGCTGGCGGAGGATTTTGCCGCGATCGGTGTGTCGGCCACCCGCGCCGATTCTCTCGAGGCAGCCGATCTGACCCTGCGCGACCGCGTGGCGCGCTATGCCTCGCCGCGCTGGTTCCTCAACCAGTTCAACTGCACTGTCAGCCGCCCGCAGTGCAGCGAGGATGCCGACTATCTCGTCGCGCTGGCGCTCGATGCGCGCGATGGCGGGGAGGAAGCGTCATACCTTTACGAAGCCGAAGCTGCCCTGCTGGGCACCAATCTCTATATTCCGCTTGGCGCACCGATCCGCTGGTCGCTGGTCCGCGCGGATGTCGAGGCATTCATCGAGAACCCGTGGAACATCCATCCCTTGTTCCCCCTTTCCCGCGCACCCATTTAGGACACCATGGACAATTCGAACCGCCCGCGGCCCATGGGGCTGGACCTGCCGACCGGCACCGATCCGGTATCGATCCGCAAACGGATCGAGGCGATGGAGCATCTGCTCGAACGCAGCCTGGTGGTCCCCGGTACGAAATATCCCATCGGTCTCGACACGATCATCGGCTTCATCCCCGTGGCCGGCGATATCATTACCGCCGCGCTGGCTGGCTATATCGTCTGGGAAGCGAAGAACCTCGGCCTGCCGCGCTGGAAGCTCTGGCGCATGATCGGCAATATTGCGATCGACAGCACCGTGGGCAGCGTTCCGCTTATCGGCGACGCCTTCGACGTGATCTATCGCTCGAACACCAAGAACCTGCGCATCGTGAAAAAACACCTCGACACGCACCACCCGCATACGCAGGTGATCGAGGGGTAGTTTCATCGGTGACCGATGCGCGCTAGGGCAGCGCGCATGGCATCCGACGTCACCTATTCCAGCTATCTCGATCTCGACCGCATTCTCGCGGCGCAGCATCCGACTTCGAATGCGCATGACGAGATGCTGTTCATCATCGTCCACCAGGCCAGCGAGCTGTGGCTCAAGCTATGCCTCCACGAATTGTCGGAAGCGCGCGAGTGCATCCGCGAGGACCATTTGCGTCCCTCGTTCAAGATGCTCGCCCGCGTGGCGCGGGCCCAGGGACAATTGATCCAGAGTTGGGACGTGCTCAGCACGATGACCCCGCATGACTATTCGACCATCCGCCCGCATCTGGGCGGGTCGAGCGGATTCCAGAGCGCACAATACCGGATGATGGAATTCCTCCTCGGCGGGCGCAATCCGGACATGATCACCATGCACGAGGCGACACCCGAGGTGGCCGATGCCTTGCGCGCCGAACTGACGCGTAAATCGATCTATGCCGAGGCGATCGCGCTGCTCGCGCGGCGCGGTTTCGCCATTCCCGAGGATGTGCTCGCGCGCGATCACGGCAGTCCGTGGGAACACACACCTGCGGTCGAGGCGGCGTGGGCGGAGATCTACCGCGACCCGAAGGAATATTGGGACCTCTACGAACTGGCCGAAAAGCTGGTCGATCTGGAATACCATTTCCAGCGCTGGCGCTTCGGCCACCTCAAGACGGTCGAGCGGATCATCGGCTTCAAGAAGGGCACTGGCGGGACCCCCGGCGTCCCCTATCTCGCCAGCGTGCTCAAGGGAGCCTTCTTCCCCGAGCTGCTCAGCGTAAGGACCGCGATATGAGCAGCTGGAAGACCACTCGCCGCATCTGGGACATCTCGCAGACGCTGCGCCCCGGTCTGCCCGTCTGGCCGGGCGACACCGCCTTCGCCTTCGACCGGACGTGGAAGATGGAGGACGGCTCGCCGGTCAATGTCGGTCGGATGACGATGAGCACGCATTCGGGCACGCATGGCGATGCGCCGCTGCATTATTCGCCGGCCGCGCCCGATATCGCGAGTGTCGCGCTCGACCCCTATCTCGGCGAATGCCTCGTGGTCGATGCCACGCGCGTGACCGGCGGTAGGATCTCCGTCGGCGATCTCCCGCATATCGACAGCGCCGACCGCGTGCTGTTCCGTACCTTCGAACGCTTCCCGCACGACGCGTGGGACAGCAACTTTTCCGCCATCGATGCCGAAGCGATCGAATGGCTGGCGCTTCAGGGCGTCAAACTGGTCGGGACCGATGCGCCCAGCGTCGATCCGCAGGACAGCAAGACGATGGCTGCGCATAAGGCGGTTCTCGCGCATGATATGCGCATCCTCGAAGGGCTGGTGCTCGATGACGTGCGCGAGGGGCGCTATGAACTGATCGCGCTGCCCTTGAAGATCGCGGGCGGCGACGCCGGTCTTACCCGTGCCATCCTGCGCGAACTACCCAATGACTGAGCCGGGGCTTGAGCGCGCGCGGATCCTCGATGCAGGCGATCCGCTGGCCGAATTTCGCGAGCGGTTCCTTGTGCCCGAAGGCGTGATCTACCTCGATGGCAACTCGCTGGGCTGCCTGCCGAAAGCGACACCGCCGCGGATGGAAGAGGTGGTGCGCGAGCAATGGGGGCAGGACCTGATCCGCAGCTGGAATACGGCCGGATGGGTCGATTGGCCGGCCCGGATCGGCGTCCGGATCGCGCCGCTGATCGGGGCGCAGCCACAGGAGGTTATCGCCTGCGATTCCACCAGCGTGAACCTGTTCAAACTGATTGCCGCTGCGCTCGGGATGCGCCCGGGGCGCAAGGTCGTGCTGAGCGAGCCGGGCAATTTCCCGACCGATCTCTACATGATCGATGGCTTGGAAAAACAAGGGCTTGCCGAGCGCCGGCTGGCTCCGCGCGAGCAGCTGGTCGAGGCGCTCGATGACAATGTCGCGCTGCTGCTGCTGACCCATGTGCATTACAAGACCGGCGAACTGTTCGACATGGTCGAACTGACCCGCGCCGCGCATGAGGCGGGGGCACTGGTGCTGTGGGACCTGTCGCATTCGGGCGGCGCGCTCCCCGTCGATCTGGGCGGGTGCGCGGCCGATTTCGCGGTGGGTTGCGGCTATAAATATCTCAACGGAGGGCCCGGCGCGCCCGCCTATGCCTTCGTGGCCGAACGGCACCTAAGCGCTGCACAACAGCCGCTGACCGGCTGGTTCGGCCACACATCGCCCTTCGCGTTCAGCGACGATTATCAACCCGCGCCGGGGATCGAAAAGCTGCTGTGCGGCACGCCCCCGATCCTCGGGCTGGCAGCGCTCGAAGTGGGCGTCGACCTCATTGCCGAAATCGGCGTCGACCGCTTGTATGCCAAATCGCAGGCGCTCTCCGAATTCTTCCGCCAGTGCCTGTCGGAACGCGGCGTCGAACTCGATCTCGTCAGCCCCGCCGATCCCGCGCAGCGCGGCAGCCAGCTCTCCTTCCGCCATCCGGAAGCCTATGCGATCTGCCAGGCGCTCATCGCACGCGGCGTGATCGGCGACTTCCGCGATCCCGATATCCTGCGCTTCGGCTTCGCCCCCGCCTATCTGCGGTTCGAGGATATTGCCGGAGCCGCGCGGCACCTTGCCGAGGTGGTCGAAACCGGCGAATGGCAGCGCGCAGAATTTCGCGAGCGGGCAGCGGTGACATGAGCCGAGCCGCGTTTGTAAGTCATTGTTTAGTATCCGAAGCTAAGCGGAGCCCATGATTCAAGTCTGTCTCAATTGCGGTGCGCCGAGGTACAGCCTTTTCGATCCTTGTATCGATTGCGGAATGCGACCGACGGACCCATCCCTTCGGAAAGGGGAGGGCAAGGAAGCTTATGATCGCGAACAGGGTCGCCACATCCACGCAAATGTAATTGCTGCGCGTTCGCATTCGGCGGAAGCAAGGCGAGGGGACTTGATGACCAAGTTTCGCTCGGTTTATTCTTGGAGTGGTCGACGATACAAAGATCCCGGAATTAAAATTACGGACGTTGACGAATACGAGGACTCTAAACCAGTTTGGCAACGGAAGAGCCTGCGAGTCCTTTTTTGGTTGCTTGCGCTTGTAGCGCTAGAGAAATTCCTGAGCTGAAACGCGAGAAGGCGTAAGATTGACCTAGATAGACTATCTTACGCCTCCAGTTCGATGTCCCAATAAAGCCAGTCGGGCCAGGTTTCGTGGAGATAGTTGGGCGGGAACTGCTTGCCGGGCTGCTGCAGCGGCCCGAGCGGCAGGCGAATTGCAGCGATGAATTTCGCGATCGGGCAGCGGTAACGTGAGGCTCTATCGGCTTAGCGATTATTCGCCCGTATCTCGTGCGGAAAGCGCGCTTCGCTGCCGTTCCTGCTGTGCGATCGGTGGAACGCTGGACGCCTCCCGCAAGGCATCGCTTAGCAGTTCACGCTGATAGGGCTCTTGCGACCAGCCATCGTCCCGTTTGGTGAATTGCGTTCCGTAGATTTGCGGCTGCCCAATAGCCATCAGGTAGCGATCAAGTGTCGCTGCAGCGATCCAAGTGGCGGATTTCCTTCCCCGCGACACCGCGAGCAGCGCCAGCGCATGTGCCTTCAAATAATCCGACGGGGCATCACCATGCTGGAAGACAAATGCCGCGTGATAGTAATCGTCACCGCTTTGCAATGCGCCTCCATTGAGTAGTTCTCCGACGCGTTTCCTGCGCGCTGCATCTTCGATGGCGACTTTCTCCCAATCGATATCGGGCTTCTTGCGAGCGGCCTGGTCCGCTTCGAAAATTGCGGTCATTTCGGGATTGTTCGGCCGAGCGTCAGGTTGGGTCTCGGTTGGGTCGCTGTGGTCCTGCGCTGCAGTCGGGGGTGTTAGAACCGCGGCAAAGAGTAGCGAGAGAACTCCGGCCCGCGCGATCCGGCCAAGCGCGAGCGTGGTCTTCAAGCCCATCGCGTTTCGACCTGCACGCATTCTCTCACGCCTCCAGTTCGATGTCCCAATAGAGCCAGTCGCGCCAGGTTTCGTGGAGGTAGTTGGGCGGGAACTGCTTGCCGTGTTGTTGCAGCTGCCAGTGCGTCGGGCGGATCGGCTCGTTGTAGAGCTGCATGCCCGCCTGCTTCGGCGTGCGGCCACCCTTCTTCATGTTGCACGGCGCGCAGGCGGTGGCGATGTTTTCCCATGTGGTCTTGCCGCCCAGCCGGCGCGGGACGACGTGGTCGAAGGTCAGATTGTGCATCGCGCCGCAGAACTGGCAGCTGAAGCGGTCGCGCAGGAACAGGTTGAAGCGCGTGAACGCGGGAAACTCGCTCGGCTTCACATATTGCTTGAGCGCGATCACGCTGGGGATCTTCATGTCGAGCGAAGGCGAATGGACCTCGCGGTCATAGGTCTCGATCACGTCGACCCGGTCGAGGAAGATCGCCTTGATCGCGGTCTGCCACGGCCACAGGCTCAGCGGGTAATAGGACAGCGGGGTGTAGTCGGCATTGAGGACGAGCGAAGGGCACGACTGCAGATTGCGCGTCGGATCTTCGTCGGTACTGCGGAACCTTGCGGCCCGTTCAAGCAGTTCGGCCCTGAACACCTGTGCGTTCCTCCCCGATGCGGTAGAAAATGCACTTGCAAGGAAAAGCGTCAAGCCTGTTACAGACAGGCTATCCACAAACTTGTCCGCAACCGGCGCTATTCCGCGCTCTCCCTTGCTAGAACCGTATGACCGTCACCCGCTTTGCCCCCAGTCCCAACGGCCCGCTGCATCTTGGCCATGCCTATTCGGCGGTGGTCGCGCATGATCTGGCAAAGCAGGCCGGCGGGCGGTTCCTGCTGCGGATCGAGGATATCGACGGACCGCGCTCGCGGCCCGAACTGGCCGATGCGTTTCGCCGCGATCTCGCGTGGCTCGGGCTCGAATGGGAGGAAATGCCCGCGCAATCGACCCGGCTCGCGGCCTATGCCGCCGCCGCGCAGGACCTGCTGGCGCGCGGCTACCTCTATCGCTGCACCTGCACCCGCGCCGAGATCGAGGCGCAGGGGGCGAAGATGGGTTCGCAGGGTCTCGTCTACCCCGGGACCTGCAAAATCCGCCCGCCCGATCCGGACCGGCCCGCAGCGCTACGGCTCGATGTCGCGCGGGCGCTGGCCGATGTCGGCGCGCTGACATGGGAGGATGCGCTGGCCGGCCCGCAAGTTGCCGATCCGCGCGAGGCGGGCGATGTCGTGATCGTGCGCAAGGATGCCCCCGCGAGCTATCACCTTGCCGCCACGCTCGACGATGCCGCCGATGGGGTGACGCTGGTGACGCGCGGAATGGACCTGTTCGCGGCAACGCCGATCCACCGTCTGCTACAGGCGCTGCTCGGACTGCCGGTACCGCGCTGGCACCATCACGGCCTGCTGGTGGATGCGAGCGGGCACAAGCTCGCCAAGCGGCGCGGGTCGCCATCACTGGCCGATCGGCGGGAGGCGGGCGAGGACGGGCTGTTGCTTGCAGAGCAACTGCGCTTGCACAGTTTTCCGGCTGGCATTTCGCTCGCGAGCGCCTAAGTCCGTTGGGCTATGAACACATTCCTCATCATTCTCCTCGTCATCCTGATGGTTCTCGTGGTCGCCTCGCTCATCCGCGGGATCGTTGCCTTCATGAAAAGCACCAAGATCGATCTGGAAAGTGGTGAGCAGACCGATGCCACCGACATGCAGCTGATGCAGAACAAGATGATGTTCGCACGCATCAAATACCAGGCACTGGCAGTGGTGGTGGTCGCCGTGATCCTCGCCATCGCGAACTGAGCCGGACGGCCGCTGCAGCATGGTCAAGCTCAACAAGATCTATACCCGCACGGGTGATGACGGGACCACCGGCCTCGTCGATGGTTCGCGCCTGCCCAAGCACGCCGCGCGGATGGAAGCGATCGGCGCGGTCGACGAAGCCAACAGCGCGCTTGGCCTCGCCGCGGTGGCGTTGGCCGATGGCGAATTCGCCGCACCGCTCTATCGCATCCAGAACGATCTGTTCGACCTTGGAGCGGATCTGGCGACGCCTGCGGGCGAGGACGACGATTTCACGCCCTCGGAAATGGTGCTGCGGATCGTCGCGGGGCAGGTCGCATGGCTCGAAAGCGCGATCGACGATGCCAATGCCCGGCTCGAACCGCTGACCAGCTTCGTCCTTCCGGGTGGGAGCGATGCGGCTGCGCGGTTGCATGTCGCCCGCGCTTCCGTCCGGCGAGCCGAACGCGCGATGACGGCGATGGCGGCGCAGATGCCCACCAACAGCGAGGCGCTGGCCTATATCAACCGCCTGTCGGATTATCTGTTCGTGCTGGCGCGGGTCGCCAATGACGACGGTCGGGCAGACGTGAAGTGGGTGCCTGGCGCCAACCGCTGAGGCGCTAGCCAGCGCTGTGCGCCTTCGCTAGTGCAGCGGCAATGCTGCAGACGCGAAGGAAATTTCGATGAACAATACGGTTGCCATCATCGGTGCGGGCCAGATGGGCTCGGGAATAGCGCAGACCGTGGCCGCGAACGGCATTGATGTGCTGCTGGCCGATGTCAGCCTGGAGGTCGCCGAGCAGGCACACGCCGGGATCGACAAGGCGCTGGGCAAGCTGGTCGGCAAGGGCAAGATCGAGATCGCCGATGCCGAAGCGACGCTGAAGCGCATCACCCCGGTCGCCGATTACGCGCCGATGCAGGACGCCAGCCTGATCATCGAGGCGGCGACCGAGAAGGAAGCGATCAAGCAGGCGATCTTCGAAAAGGCCGGCCAGTACCTCGCCGCCGATGCGATCATGGCCTCGAACACCAGCTCGATCCCGATCACGCGGATGGCGAATTACGCGCCCGATCCGGCGCGCTTTATCGGCCTGCATTTCTTCAATCCGGTGCCGGTGATGAAGCTGATCGAGGTCATCCCCGGCCTTGCGACCGCACAGGCGACCACCGACCGCACCACCGCCTTCGCCGAGAGCCTGGGCAAGGAAGTGGTCCTCTCGCAGGACGAGCCCGGCTTCGTCGTCAATCGCATCCTGCTGCCGATGATCAACGAGGCGGTGTTCGTGCTGGGCCAGTCGACTGCCGGGATCGAGGATATCGACAAGGGTTGCCGCCTCGGTCTCAACCACCCGATGGGCCCGCTGCAACTGGCCGATTTCGTTGGGCTGGATACCTGTCTCGACATCATCATGGTGCTCTACAAGACCACCCGCGATGCCAAGTATCGCCCCGCACCGCTGCTGGTGAAATATGTCGAGGCCGGCTGGCTCGGCCGCAAGACGGGCCGCGGGTTCTACGATTATTCGGGCGATGAGCCGGTGCCGACCAGGTAGTTTCTGGGTGCGGGAAGCGCATTCGCGCTCCCCTTGCTGCTTCACCGGCCCGCAACCCCTCCCGGCCACCCACCGCACGGTATTTTATGGGTGGCCGGGAGGGGGTGTGGGCCGGTGCCGTAGGTCAGGACGGATGTCCTGACCGCACGCTACAAAGATTCGGGAGGGCCGCGGGCTGGTGCAGCCAACATCACCGGGCGCCCACTAACCAAACTCCGCAGGAACCCCGCGCCCCCGCTCTCCGTTGGTCAGGCAAAGGAGACGACGCATGACCGACAAGAAGGTAAGCAGCCAGGAGGAGCGCCAGGCCGACCTCGCGCCCGAAACGCATAACGACGAGCAGGACGATCATCGCAACCAGGCGCAGGAAGTGTCCGAGGAAGCGCAGAACCGCGAGACCGGCTCGCCGACCGAGAGCATCAAGGGCGACAACAAGAGCGACCTGATGGGCGATTCGACGCAGGACACGATCGACCACATGCGCGACATGGAAAGCTCGGGCCGGATCGACATGTCGGCCTATCGGGGCGAACCCAACCATGACGACAATGTCGACAAATACGGCAAGTCCGCCAAGCCCGACGGATTGCGCGGCGACGGGACCTAAGAGGTCAGGCTGCCATCATTGAGGATCCATAGGCCCGCGGTCAGGATCAGCGCACCCGCAGCAATCGCATAGGCCAGCACACGGAAGTTCGGGGTCGATACGGCCTCGAACTTGTGTGCGCTCAGCTTGTTCATCGTATGACAGGCGCGGCGCTGCGCGGTAATTGCCAGCCACCCGCCCGCGAGGATGAATACCGTCGCAATCGCCTTGGCCAGCCAGGGCGGATCGAACGCGCCGAACACCGCCTTGAACCCCAGACCGATGCCGATTGCGGCGAAAGCGGTGCGCATCCACCCCGCAAAGGTGCGTTCCAGCGCCATGATATTACGGTCTTCCGCAAGATCGGTGCGCAATTCGGCCCATTCGGTCGACTTGTCGGGATCTTCGGGGGGATCGTCTTGCGCCATAGGATATCAATCGCGGACCGGTGTCCCGGTTCCGCGCTTACTCGACGATCTCGGGAGGGGGCTCCCGGTCTATCACCACACCTGACGGCGGGACCGAGGTAGACGTGTCGATGGTCGGTGCGGCGTCGTTGATCAGATAGCTGTCATCGAGCGGGGCGGGGGTGAACGGTGTCGGTTCGGCGGGACCGGAGGTCTCGCTCTCGGCGTACCATGCGGATAGCGACGGGTCCGGCCCCCGTGCCGGTGGTGGCGGCTCGGGGCTGGATGAAACGATCTCTGTCTGGCGCGGTTCGCCATAGCCTGCATCGCCCGGTGCGCCGTCGCCCAGCTGGCCGATCAGCCCGGGGTCGTCTTCGCCGCCGACCAGCAGCAGCACGGCGAGCAGGAAAAGGCCGACCATCGCCAGCTTCTTCAGCACTCCCGGAGGCAGTCCGTCATCCATAGCGGCGCACCCTATACGAAAGCCGGTTAAGTGTCCGTTTCGCTCGCCTGCGCCTTGAGCGCGTAGAGCGTATCGAGCGCCTCGCGCGGCGAAAGCGCATCGACGTCGAGCGTCTCGAGCGCGGTCCGCACTGGATCGGGTTTGTCGTCCTGCTGCTGCGCGGTCGCCGCGAACAGCGGCAGTTCACCCAGCCCCGCAGCGAGCCCGCCGGTCTGCTCGCGGCCCTTTTCAAGCTTGTCGAGCACTGCGCGCGCGCGTTTGATGACCGGGGCGGGGACCCCCGCCAGCTTGGCCACCGAGAGCCCATAGCTGCGATCCGCGGCGCCCTTTGCAAGCTCGTGCAGCAGCACCAGGTCGCCCTTCCATTCGCGCGCGCGGACATGATGCAGGGTCAGTTTGTCGCAGGTGTCCGCCAGCCGCGAGAGCTCGTGATAATGCGTGGCAAACAGGCAGCGGCACTGCAAATTCTCATGGACCGCCTCGACCACCGCCCAGGCGAGCGCCATCCCGTCATAGGTCGAGGTGCCGCGGCCAACCTCGTCGAGGATCACGAAGCTGCGCGCGGTGGCCTGGCTGAGGATCGCTGCGGTCTCGACCATCTCGACCATGAAAGTCGAGCGACCCCGCGCGAGATTGTCGGACGCGCCGACGCGGCTGAACAGCCGGTCCGCCAGCCCGATGCGTGCCGACCGGGCAGGTACGAAACTGCCCGCCTGTGCCAGCAGCATGATCAGCGCATTCTGCCGCAGGAAAGTCGATTTGCCGCCCATGTTCGGCCCGCCGATCAGCCACAGCCGGTCGTCGCTCCCCAGCGAGCAGTCATTGGCGACGAAGCGCTCGCCGCCTTGCGCCAGCGCCGCGTCGACCACCGGGTGCCGCCCGCCGGTAATCTCCAGACAGGGCTCGTCGAGCATTTCGGGCTGGGCCCAGTCGCCCTCGACCGCGCGCTCGGCCAGCGCCGCGGATACATCGATCCGCGCCAGCGCCGCCGCGGTCGCGGCAATCGCTTCGCGCGCGGCCACCACTTCGCCGACGAGCGTTTCGAAATGTGCTTCCTCGGCCGCGAGCGCATGCGCGCCGGCTTCCGCGATGCGGGTTGCTTCCTCGTGCAGGCCGAGCGAATTGAAGCGGACCGCGCCTGCCATGGTCTGGCGGTGGGTGAAGCCGCTGTCCGCCGCCATCAGCTTGTCGCCGTGCTTGGCGGGCACTTCGATGAAATAGCCGAGCACCTTGTTGTGCTTGATCTTGAGCGAGGGGGTGCCGGTTTCTTCGCGATATTTCGCCTCGAGAGCGGCGATCGCCTTGCGCGCATTGCCCGAGGTCTCGCGCAGCGCGTCGAGCGCGTGGTCGTAGCCGCTCGCGACATAGCCGCCCTGGCCGCGTTCGGTGGGCGGGGCGGGGACCAGCGCGCGCGCCAGGTGGTCGACCAGCGCCGCATGCCCGCCCAGCGCGTCGCTCATCCGCTGCAGCAGCGCGGGCAGGTCGGCGCTGTCGCTCAGCATCGCGCGCACCCGGCGCGCTTCGGACAGGCCATCGCGAATCTGGCCCAGATCGCGCGGACTGCCGCGGCCCGCGACCAGCCGCCCCAGCGCGCGCCCGATATCGGGCGCCTGCCGCAGCACCGCGCGCAGATCGGCGCGCAGCAGCGGATCGGCGTGGAAATGGTGGACGCTGGCCAGCCGTTGTTCGATCGCGCCGCGATCCGCCAGCGGGGCGGACAGGTCTTCGGCGAGCTGGCGCGCGCCCGCGCCGGTGGCGCAGCGGTCGACGCAGGCGATCAGGCTGCCCGCGCGCCCGCCGCCCTGCGCTTCGAGAATTTCGAGGCTGGTCCGCGTTGCCGCGTCCATCGCCAGATGCGCACCCGTCCCGCGCGCGACCGGTGGCAGCAGGAACGGCAGCGTCCCGCGCCCGGCATGGTCGAGATAGGCGATCAGGCCCGCCGCCGCGGCCAGCATCGGGCGCGAAAAATCGCCCAGCCCGTCGAGCGTGGCGATCCCGTGGATCGCCTTGAGCCGTGCCTCCCCATCCTCGCTGCGGAAATCGGCGCGCGGCCGGGCGATCATGTCGGCGGGGGTAGCATCCCAGTCATCGGGGGCGACCATCTCGCTCGCACCCAACCGGGCCAGCGCTGCATCGAGCGCATCGGGGGCGCATTGTTCGAGCTCCATCCGCCCGGTCGAGATATCGCAGGACGCCAGTCCCACGCCGTTGCGCACCGGGGCGACGGCCACCAGCAGGTTCGCGCGGCGCGGTTCGAGCAGCGCTTCCTCGGTCAGCGTGCCGGCGGTGACGAAGCGCACGATATCGCGTGCCACCAGCGTCCTGGACACCGGGGTCCCGTCGCGCCGGGCGCGTTCCTTCGCTTCCTCGGGCGTCTCGGTCTGTTCGGCGATCGCGACGCGGCAGCCGCCCTTGATCAGCCGCGCGAGATAGCCCTCGGCGGCATGCACCGGCACGCCGCACATCGGCACCGGTTCCCCGCCATGTTCGCCGCGTGTGGTGAGCGCGATATCGAGCACGCCCGCCGCGACCCGCGCATCCTCGAAGAATAGTTCGAAGAAGTCGCCCATGCGGTAGAACAGCAGCGCATCGCCCGCCTCGCGCTTGAGCGCGAGATATTGCTGCATCATCGGAGTGGGCGTGTCGGCCATGGCGCCGGACCTAGCGAGCGCGCGCGCGATTGGGGAGTCGCCGCGGCCCCATTTCCCCTATGACTTCGCCGCGCGAGCGGTTAGGGGCAGGGGGCAGCGAGACGAGGACACCCATGGCCGACGAAAAATCCGCTTTCACCACGCGTGAGGCGTTGTTCTATCACGAGACTATCCGCCCGGGTAAGATCGAGATCATCGCCTCCAAGCCGATGGCGAGCCAGCGCGATCTGAGCCTGGCCTATTCGCCCGGCGTGGCTGCACCGGTCGAAGCGATCGCCGCCAATCCCGCGGATGCGGCACGCTACACCGCGCGGTCCAATCTGGTCGCGGTGATTTCCAACGGCACCGCGATTCTCGGCCTCGGCAATCTCGGCGCGCTGGCCTCGAAGCCGGTGATGGAAGGCAAGGCGGTGCTGTTCAAGCGCTTCGCCGATGTCGATTCGATCGATATCGAGCTCGATACCGAGGATCCGGACAAGTTCATCGAAGCGGTTGCGCTGATGGAGCCGAGTTTCGGCGGTATCAATCTGGAAGACATCGCCGCGCCCGAATGTTTCATCATCGAGCAGGCGCTGCGCGAGCGGATGAACATCCCGGTCATGCATGACGATCAGCACGGCACCGCGATCATCGCCGCCGCCGGGCTGATCAACGCCTGCCACCTCACCGGGCGCAAGCTCAAGGATGTGCGCATGGTGGTCAATGGCGCGGGCGCCAGCGCGCTTGCCTGCACCGCGCTGATCAAGGCGATCGGCGTGCCGCACGAGAACGTGATCGTTTGCGACCGTACCGGGCCGATTACCCCGGGGCGCGACAATGTCGACCAGTGGAAGAGCGCGCATGCCGTGCCCACCGAAGCGACAAATCTCGAAGAGGCACTGGTCGGCGCCGACATCTTCCTCGGCCTGTCCGCTGCGGGCGCGCTGAAACCCGAATGGGTCGCCAAGATGGCCGACAGGCCGATCATCTTCGCCATGGCCAATCCGGTGCCCGAGATCATGCCCGAGGATGCCAAGGCGGTGCGCCCCGACGCGATCATCGCCACCGGACGCAGCGACTATCCCAACCAGGTCAACAATGTCCTCGGCTTCCCCTTCATCTTCCGCGGTGCGCTCGATGTGCGCGCCACCGCGATCAACGAGGAAATGAAGATCGCCGCCGCGCATGCCATCGCCGAACTCGCACGCGAACGCGTGCCCGACGAAGTGGCGGCGGCCTATGGCGTGAGCCACCAGTTCGGCGAGGAATACATCATTCCCGCACCCTTCGATCCGCGGCTGATGGAAGTCGTTTCCAGTGCGGTTGCGCAGGCAGCGATGGACAGCGGCGTGGCCGAAGCCCCGATCGAGGATTTCGGCGCCTATCGCCTCGCGCTCAAGGCGCGGCTCAATCCCACCACCGCGGCGCTGACCAATATCTACGAACAGGCCAAGGCCAATCCCAAGCGCGTGGTCTTCGCCGAGGCGGAGGAGGATGTCGCGCTGCGCGCGGCGATCCAGTTCCGCGATTTCGGCTATGGCGAACCGATCCTCGTCGGCCGCACCGAGAAGGTGCTCGAGAAGCTGCGCGAACTGGGCGTGGACGATCCCGACGACTGGATCATCGAGAATTCGGCGCTGTCGGACAAGGTGCCGGCAATGAACGACTATCTCTACAAACGCCTGCAGCGCCGCGGCTACACGCAGCGCGACGTGCAGCGGATGGTCAATCAGGAACGCAACGTCTTCGCCGCGCTGCTCGTCGCGCTCGACCATGGCGATGCGATGATCACCGGATTGACGCGGACCTACGCCCAGACCGCGCGCGAAGTGGCGCGGGTGATCGATCCCAAGCCCGGTGCGACGCCGTTCGGCATCCACATGATGATCGGCAAGAACCAGACCACCTTCCTCGCCGACACCACGATCAACGAACGCCCCAGCGCCGCCGAGCTGGCGCATATCGCCAAGGAAACCGCTGCGGTTGCCCGCCGCATGGGGCACGAACCGCGCGTCGCCTTCATGTCCTATTCGACCTTCGGCAATCCGTCGGGCCAGTGGCTGGGCAATCTGCGCGATGCCGTCGCGCTGCTCGATGCGGACGATGCGGTGGACTTCGAATATGAAGGCGAAATGGCGCCCGATGCCGCGCTCAACCGCAAGGTGATGGAACTCTATCCCTTCAGCCGCCTGTCGGGGCCCGCCAATGTGCTCATCATGCCCGGGCTGCAATCGGCCAATCTGTCGGCCAAGCTGCTGCGCGAGCTGGGCGGCGAGACGATGGTCGGCCCGATGATGATCGGCAGCGAGAAGCCGGTGCAGATCGCCCCGATGACCGCGATCGCGCCCGACCTGCTGACGCTGGCGGTGCTGGCCAGCGCGGGTATCGTGGGGTGAGACTGGCCGAGCCGGCGCTGGCGTATTTCGGGCTGGTGTTTGCAATCGGCCTCGGACTTGGCGCGGTGCGGATGTTCTGGCTGGTGCCGCAGGTGGGCGCATTGATGGCAGGCGCGATTGAGCTGCCCGTGATCCTGTTCGCATCGTGGCTGGTGGCTACTTGGCTCGTCCGGCATTTCGCGCTTGCGCCGGGCCGCCGGGCGCTCTCGGTCGGGGCGCTCGCACTGGCGCTGCTCCTGCTCGCCGAACTGGCACTGACGCGCGCCATGGGCGGGACGGTTGCCGCCTGGCTTGATGGACTGGCCAGATCGGAAGGCCTGCTGGGCCTTGCGGGGCAAGTGGTTTTCGCACTCATGCCGCATCTGGCGGCGCGAAGGTCGTCCGCGGCCTAGCGCGGCCTGTCAGAAAGGCAGCGTCTTGCCGCTATAGTCGAGGTAGCGGAACCCGCTTTCGGCCCCTGCACCCTCTATCACATCGGCGATCCCTTTGACGCTTTCCGCCACTGTCAGCGTGGCTTGCGGGCCGCCCATGTCGGTTTGCACCCAGCCGGGGTGAAGCGCGATCACGCCGATCCCGCGCGGCTCGGCCAGCTGCACCGAAATGCCCTTGGCCAGCATGTTGAGCGCCGCCTTGCTCGTGCGGTAGAGTTCGAACCCGCCGGAACTGTCGGCGATCGAACCCAGCTGCGAGGACATGACTGCCAGCGTGCCGCTATCCTTCAGCGTCGGCAGCAGCGTCTTGGCCGCGCGGGCCGGACCAAAGGCATTGGTCATCATGATCTCGGCCACGTCCTCGGTGGTCGCCTGCATGGCGTCCTGGTGGCGCGCCCCGCCGATCCCCGCATTGATGATGATCGTGTCGAGCTCGCCCGCACCGAGGCCCAGGTCGGCATAGCTGTCGGGGTCGGTCACGTCGCAGGTCACAATGCGCAGCGCATCGCATTCCAGCGCGTGCAGGTCGTCGCCATGCGAACGCTCGCTCGCGACGACACCCCAACCGCGCGCGAGGAACTCCTCGACGAGGCCAAGCCCGATCCCGCGCGATGCCCCGAGAATGAATACCGTCCTGTTCGCCATGTTTTGCTCTCCGCCGGCCCTTGTGCCTTTTGCGGCAGGCTAGCTCGCCTTTGGGCGGCTTGGCAAAACCCTTGGTCGAAAATCGGCGTCGTCCATCGCCGCCCTGTGTCGGATTGGCGCGCGGTTCAGCGGGGCGCAAGCGCGGCTTCGCCAAGCGGCCTGACCGTGCACCCCCCCCCAACGCACGCGAAAGGAATCGAGATGAAAAAGACAATCGCAACGCTCGCCATCGCCACCGGCATGCTGGCCGTCCCTGCCATGGCGCAGGCCCAGAACACCGCGCCGGGCGGCTTCTACGTCGGCGCGCTGGCCGGCTACGAGGGGCTCAATGTCGATTCGGGCGACGGCAGCGTCAGCGCCGATGCCGATTCGGCGGTTTACGGCGTTACTGCCGGCTACGACCTCTCGCTTGGCAGCGCCTTCGTCGGCGTCGAGGGCGAACTGTCCACCAGTGGCGGGTCGACCGAATTCCCCGACAGCTTCGGCGGTGCCCGCGACGGGCTCGATGCCGATGGCCAGTATTACATCGGCGCGCGCGCCGGTTTCGCGGTCACCCCGGGGATCGCGGCCTATGGCAAGGTCGGGTATACCGCGCTCGACACCAAGGCCTTCACCAGCGCCGGATCGCTCGACGATCTGGAAGAGAATGCCAGCGGTCTGCGGTTCGGCGGCGGGCTGCAGATCCAGCTGCCCGGACCGCTCGAAGGCCGGGTCGAATACCGCCGGTCGCAATATGACGACATCGGCGGCGATTTCGGCGATGCGACAACCGACCAGGTCGTGGCCGGGCTCGGCCTGCGCTTCTGATCCATAGTCGGTGCCAACCGGCATGATGGAAGGCCGTCCGGGCGACCGGGCGGCCTTCTGCTATTTGCGGCGGAAGCGGAAATACCAGATTTTATATACTTAAGTACATTAAAACGCTGAAAATATTATCTAATATCGGAAATTTCGAACCTCAAAAACTTTGCTGGCAATCACCGGGTAATCACCAAGCAAATTTGAATTACTAAGTGCTATTCTCTCGACGTTGAGTGCTGAAGGGCGCCTTACGATCGCAACTAGGCCTGGCTGGCGATCCGGTGAATCTTGGCTATGGAAAAGGGCAGCTTGAGAACATCATGATTGTCAGCGATCCATCGCTTCTGATCATCGCTCAGCCTGTCCGAGGACGACTTAACCTCGACGAACCGGAACTCCCCTTCGCGGTGCAGTAGCAAGTCCGGCCATCCCAGATATCGGCCCCAGTAGTCTTGCACGAGATAGTGCAGAATGGCTTTGATTGTTTGAGGTGGTAAAATCTCGAGCAACTTGCGAGCTCGCTCGACATCCTCCGGTCGATGTGCCCAGAGATACTGACGCAGGTTTCCGCTGTGGAACCGCCAATAGTCGAATAACCACTCAAGATCGTCGTCGTGCAGAAATTCGTCGAAATGTTTCTCGATCGCTGTTGCGCGCCGGATTCCATAGCCTGCAGACCCAAAGTCGCTCGGCAAATGTGTCCAGATCGGTTCCTTCGTTCGCCGCTCTTCATACGCAGTACGATCACCGAAACTTACAATCCGGTTCTTAGGGTCGATTGGATCCTGGATGACTATCCACATCATCACGCCGAACAGTGCGTGGAAGGGAACGCTTTCAAGCTGCAGGACTTGCCAGCCCTGCCCGGAATAGTGCCGCAAAGCGAATTCTTCGGCGCTGATTATCTCGTCGCCAACTACGATCTGAGCGCCCTTCCGTCCGACCTTGGCATATGTCGCCTGCAGAGGTTCCACTTCGACCGAGTATTGATCGATCACTTCTGCCTGTGACTTTTCATTGAAAGCATATTTGGGTGCGCTCGCGTGCAGCTCTTTGATATCCTGCAGCACCGCTTTTTCTATTGCGGACTGCGCAGAGCGCCGCTCATCGTGAGTCGCGTCCGGATGCTCTGAGTCCCAATCGTGCAGTGCAGCTTCTTTGGCAAAGAACAGCTCGCGCCAATAGTACCGCCTGATCTTGCTGGTGCGCCCGTGGATCGCCGCTGCTGGTGCCGGATCGGCGGGCAATCCACGGCATTCACTACAAACTCCCTCTTGGAAGCCATGCGTTACCGGCACCCGCTCCTGCGTATCGAGTTCGCAGCCCTCGCTTAGTTGATGCGGCAGAAAGCGATGCCCGCGCACCTCGTCGCAGGCACACATCATCACCGCGCCGCAATCCGCACAACGGTATTTGCGGATCAGTTCATGCTGATTGAGGCAGGCGCGGTCTGGGTGATGGCAAGTAGAGGGAGGTTGCCTAGCCATCTTCGATTGCTAACCGGAAGCAGGTGGCAAAGCGGCCTCTGTCCGCAGGACTTAACCCCGCCTCTTCGAACAATGGCTGCCAGCGCGCTGCAACCATCACGCGCAACTCTTCGGTCATGGCCGAGGCCTCCTCGGGGCCGAGATCGAATACTGCTGCTCCGGCAAGCGCATTTCCGATGGTCGCATTGCGTCCTTCCGGACCAACGCCCAGCACAAGGCGTCGCTCCAGCCCCACCTGCGGTTTGGGGACGACATCGTAGAGTGGAGACAACCGCCAGCCAGTTCCGTCGAAAAGAAATCCGTGATTGCGCAGGTGGTCATCGTCATTCGTTACGAGAATATTGAACACCATTCGGCGGAACAGCTCATGGAGGTCTGCGCGGACCTGCGTCCCGTGCTGACGTATCGCGCCAGCGAGATCAGCGTAACTGTAGCTGCTTACCTCGCTTTCATGCGCGCCCAGCATGGTCAGCCCCGACGCGAACGGTCGCCGTTCGAGCCAGTTGCCATGCGGCACGCGGTCGAACCGTTCGATCAGATAGATATCGCGGTCCAGGACACAGCGGAAATCGAGCGCGGGCACGTTGAGGCCGCATTCGCTGGCCAGCTGCATAGTCGCCAGCTCTACGCGGCATTCAGGAAAGCTGTCGCCGCGCTTCTGGAACTTGGCGATCCAGGGTCGATCGCCGATTTGCGTTGCCGCCTTCGGACGCGCGCCGCCAAGCGACGAACCGGCAGCAAGCAGTGCGCGCAGGTTCTCGTCGAGCTCGTCGACGTGTTGTGCTCGTTCTGCTGCCTCGGCGAGTTCAGCGAGGGTGAACTCTTCGCCCGGAGCGGGACCGTCGCCCCATGGAGTGATGCGCTCCGGTCGCTCCGGAGTAGGCCCGAATGCGAGCGCGCCAACGCGATGTTCTCCGGAAGCAAGGATGAGGTCGATCTCGCTTGGCAGACGGTCGCCCATAGCCTTGTACATAAGATATTGGCCCCAGCCATCGGGAGCGGCGTCGCGGATGCCGCCGAAGACAGCAAACCCTTCCTCTGTGCGGAAGGTCCGGCTGGTCCCGGCATCGTGCAGCGGAAGGGCCACCGGATCGACGGGGATCCGGTCAGGACGCTCAAGATACCGGCGGCCATAAGCGAACGTTGCAAATTGGTTGCGCGGTTCGTCGGTCATCGTCAGCAGTCCCGCCGGGACAGGACCTTCGGGAAGATGGACGAATACGTAGGAGCGGACGATTGTCATGACCGATCAGAAATCCAGCTCGTCATCGCTGGCTGCATGCGTTCGCTCGGGCAAGCGCGAGAGGTCCTCGCTTATGCCCGCTCGATCACTCTCTGGCGCAACCAAGCTGGCAAGGCGCTGGGTCATTCCCAGCACATGCAATGCGCTCACAAGGACTGCGAGACCAACTGTCGGATCACCAGCTTCGAGCCGCTGAAGTGTCTGAACCGACACCAGCATTCGTTCCGCCATCAACCGCTGCGGCATTTTGCGGCGACGCCGGGCAAGCGCGATGTCCTTGCCGAGCTGAGTTATAGCTCGCTGGCTTTGTGGCGGCAGTCCGCTAGCTGCTCTGGAGGCGCGTGGCATAGGCAGTACATGACATATCATGTTAATTTATGCAATAGCGCATGATATGTCATGCATCCTATGACCAGACACGACAAGCTATTGCGGTCGCCGCTTCCTGTCAGGGTACTGCGGACGCCAGTAAGAGCAGAGGTAGGCTGTGGGGAGCGAGCCAAAAGGACCGCATAACCCATGCCCACTCATGAAGCGACAAGACCCACACTGGAAGGGACCGCACGCCGTATCTGCGAAAGTCGAGGCGGCAGATGGTCGGGCACGAAGGGCATGGCCTGTTGTCCTGCACATGATGACAGCACGCCATCGTTGGGCGTGACGCTCGGTCGCAAAGCCATCCTTTTTCACTGCTTTGCCGGTTGCGATCAGCAGGCAGTGCTTGCTGCGCTGGCACGCGAGGGCTTCAACGCTTCCATCCTATTCTCGGACTCTTCGTCAGCTGACCAGTTCGAGCCAATTGAAAAACGTAATCTCTCGCCGGCGGCGCTGAGGATCTGGCGCGAAGCGGAGCCTGTGCGTTCCAGCCCGGCCAAGGCCTATCTCAAGAGCCGCGGCATCCTCGCCGCCTCTTCTGCTCTTCGGTTTCATCCACGAACACCGCTGGGCCCCAAAGGACGCACCCGCTACCTGCCCGCCATGATCGCGGCGGTCAGTCTCGACATGGGGCCCATCGCCATCCACCGCACATTCCTGTCACAGGATCGCCACAGGAAAGCGGACTTCGACAAGCCCAAGCGCGCTCTTGGCTCGCTAGGTGAAGCTGCCGTTCGGCTCTTCGCCCGGGCGGATGCCAAACTCGGACTCGCTGAAGGGATCGAAAGCGCGATGTCAGCTTATGCCCTGACCGGCATCCCCGCATGGGCAACATTGGGCAATGAGCGCTTCGGTCTGGTCAGCATTCCCGACAGCGTGACCGAGCTTCATCTCTTCGTCGATTACGATGACGGTGGTGATCTCGCAGTCGAACGGAGCCTATCCGCCTATGCGCGAAAAGGCCGGACGATCCATGTCCGCAAACCATCTGTGCGAGGCACCGACTGGAACGACGAACTCCAGGCATGGCTATGCCGTAAGGCGAAGGTTTGAGAGGAGAGAAGGCTTTTCGATTTCCTGATCCGGCAGAGGGCGCGTGTCCCGATGCCTCAATCAGGAGGACTTTTCGCCATGTTTCAGTCAGACCTTTTTCCCGCCCACCGACAATCTCAGGCCGTTCCGTTGGCCTGCGCTATCGGCGTCAAAATCACCGAGCGCCTCGCTTCTGGACGTCATCTCACTCGAGCCGATATTTCCGCTTTGTTCGCTGACGAGACCGGAGTTCAGGACTGGGGCAGCGCCTGGACCATCGACGACTACAACAATGCGATCGAGATAGGCTCCCTGCTCTGGCTGCGTGGATCTTCGCGGATCGATCTGACGACCGGCTTCCACGAAGCGGAAGCGCGCTTCGACTGGCTCGAGGCGGCTCTACCACCTCGTCACGTGCGCAGCGAAGGCCAGATCGAGCTTCAGCAATTCTCGACCCCTCCGATGCTGGCCTGGCTGCTTGCGAAAGCCGCGGCGCTTTCATCACGGGATACGCTGCTCGAACCCTCCGCCGGCAATGGTGCTCTCGCGATCTGGGCCTACGGCCAGGTATCTATCTCCCATATCGGCCAAGCCGCGTAGCGTTTGCCGATGCTTCGATGCATCCCACTCCCCTGGTGGAATCGGTCGCAATGGGATCGGTCGCGGCACCTGTTCCGGATGTCCGACCGCTGCTGCCCGCCAACTGGAAAGCGGACAAACTTCTATCCGCGGCACAGTGCGAGACGCTGATTTATGCGTGCCAGGCATTTGCCCGCGATCTACCGGCCCGATTCCGACCGAGTCAGGAAGGCACGATGCTCGAGCTGGCCGAAGACGGCCACGCCTATCGGCAGGGCTTCTTCCTTGGCGATGGGACCGGAGCGGGCAAGGGGCGGCAGATTGCGGCTGTGATGATGGACCGTTGGCTCGCGGGCGAACGTCGGCATATCTGGATCACCAAGAACGAGGCGCTGCTGGAAGATGCACGCCGCGACTGGGAAGCACTTGGCGGACTGCCGCTCGATATCCAACCCCTCGCGCGCTGGAAGCTCGGGCGACCCGTAACGCTGCCCGAAGGCATTCTGTTCGTCACCTATCCGACACTGCGCTCGGGCCGCGCCGAAGACACGCGCCTCGACCAGATCCTTGCCTGGACGGGCGAAGAGTTCGGAGGCGTGATTGCCTTCGACGAGTCCCATGCCATGGCCAATGCGCTTGGGTCTTCGAGCACGCGCGGCAGGGTCAAGGGCTCCGAGCAGGGGATGGCGGGCCTGAGGCTGCAGAACCATCTGCCGCGCGCCCGCGTGCTTTACGCCTCCGCCACCGGCGCGTCGGAGATCGCTAATCTTGGTTACACCGCGAGGCTCGGCCTCTGGGGACCCGAAACCGCTTTCCCGACGCATGAAGGCTTCATGACCGAGATCCGCGCCGGTGGTGTAGCAGCGATGGAACTCGTTGCGCGCGACCTCAAGGCACAAGGTCTTTACCTCGCCCGCGCGCTGTCTTTTGCCGGGGTCGAATACGAGATCCTAGAACACTGCCTGACCGAAGCGCAGATCAGTATCTACGACGCCTATGCCGAAGCCTGGGCGATCATTCACCGCAATCTCGATGACGCGCTCGAAGCCACACGAGTCGTCGACGAGGACAGCGGCGATACGCTCAATCGCAATGCCAAGGCTGCCGCGCTGTCAAAATTTGAAGGCACAAAGCAGCGCTTCTTTGCGCAGCTGCTTCTGTCGATGAAACTGCCGAGTCTCATCCCGGCTATAGAAGAAGCGCTCGGTAAAGATCATTCGGTGGTCGTGCAGCTGGTTTCGACCGCTGAGGCCATGCTCGACCGCCGCCTCGCCGATCTCAGCGACGAGGAACGCGAGGCACTCGATATCGACCTTAGTCCGCGCGAATACGTCATCGACTATCTCGCCAAGAGCTTCCCGGTGCGCCTGATGCAGGTCTTTACCGACGAGGACGGCAATCTGCGCTCCGAAGCGATGAGCGATGACGACGGTAATCCGGTTCTTTGCTCGCGTGCCATTGCCGCGCGCGATGCGCTGATCGAACAGCTTTGCGCGCTTCCTCCAATCGCCACAGCGCTCGACGCGATCATCGAGCATTTTGGGACCGGGGCGGTCGCCGAAGTAACCGGGCGCAGCCGCAGGCTCGTTATCGGCAGGGATGGGCAGCAGCGGCTCGAACGGCGAAGCGGCAGTGCCAATGTCGCCGAAGCGCAGAGCTTCATGGAGGGCACGAAGCGCATCCTCATCTTTTCTGATGCTGGCGGGACCGGGCGTTCCTATCATGCCGATCTCGACTGCCAGAACCAGCAGCGCCGCGTCCACTTCCTGCTCGAACCGGGCTGGCGGGCGGACAATGCAATCCAGGGGCTCGGTCGTACCAACCGCACCAACCAGTCCTCGGCCCCGCTGTTCCGACCGGTGACCACCGATGTGAAGGGCGAACGGCGGTTTATCTCGACCATCGCTCGCAGGCTCGACAGCCTTGGTGCCCTGACGCGAGGACAGCGCCAGACCGGCGGTCAGAACCTCTTCGATCCGGCCGATAATCTCGAAAGCGATTATGCTAGGGATGCACTCAGCCGTTGGTTCCACTTGTTGTATGATGGCAAGCTGGAGGCGACGAGCTTCGGCGATTTCGTCGAGCGAACCGGCCTTCGGCTCGAGAATCCCGATGGCGGGCTGACCGACAACCTTCCGACTATCCAGCGCTGGCTCAACCGCATCCTTGCTCTGCCGATTGCGCTCCAAAATTCTATCTTCGATGAATATCTGGGGTTGGTCGAAGCGCGAATCGAGGCAGCGCGCGAAGCTGGAACTCTCGATCTGGGCCTTGAGACGGTTCGCGTCGATAGCTTCGAAGTTCTCAGCGACGAGCTTTTGCGAGCCGATCCTGTTACCGGCGCAGAAACCCGCCTGGTCTCGCTTGGGGTGAAACGCCACCTACGCCCGCTCCGACTGAAGCGTCTCGTGCGGATGCACGAGATCGGGTCGCTTCACGCCATCCCGTTACGCAATGCGCGATCGGGCAAGGTTGCTCTCTCGGTCCCGGCCCGGCGGCTCATTGCCGATGATGGCGCGGTGATCGAACGCCGTCGGCTGCTCCGGCCGCTCAAATCGGCTAACTGGACGATCGAGGCACTCGGTGAAAGCTTGTGGGAGGAGATCGGCGTGACCGAGTTCACCAAGGCCTGGTGCACCGAGGAAGTTAAGGCAGCCGCTTCGCCAGTGACCGAGCGCCTTCACCTCGCAACCGGGCTGCTTTTGCCGGTCTGGAATCGCTTGGCGGGAGCTCATGTTTGCGTCACCCGGCTCGTTGCCGAGGACGGCCAGTCGATCATCGGGCGCGAAGTGCTCGATGTCGATCTCGCCAAGATTGCCGAAACGTTCGGACTGGCAGGGGTGGCCGGTCCCTTGCCCGACGAACTGGGGAAGCTGGTTTTGGCGAGCGGCACGCCGCAGCCTCTTGCCAGTCATGACGCGCTGATGGTCAAACGCTCGCTGGTCGGAGGCGAGCAACGGCTCGAACTTACGGGATACGCGCCTGATCGGCTCGACTGGTACAAAACCATGGGCTGTTTCACCGAGATCATTCGTTACCGCACGCGACTGTTCGTGCCGGTCTCCAAAGCATCGATCATTCTACCCGCCCTGGCCGTCTGAACAGCGATCAGCCGCATGGCGATGGGTTAGAGGGGAGGGTGGCCAAAACCCACGAAGTGACTTGGCCATGCAACGCCGCGACATACTGGCTATCCACGTGGCAAACGATCCTGCGCTCGCGCTCGACTTCATGGTTTTCACGCTTGCCGATGCTGATGGGCAAGACTGGCGTGCGAAGAAGGCTTCGACGATCTCAGGTTCGGCAGAGACTGGCCCCGTTACAGGTTTTGAGGCCAAGGATGCACCCGCTAGCGCCGCGCTCGCCGAGTTCGCCGGCAGTCTCGACGAGAGCTGGCGCTCTGGCGAAAGTGATGTCGAACGGTTCGAAGCTTTCCGGGCACTGTCCCATGAAGCAAGGTCCGCATGGCTCGGCCATGTCGTGTCGCGCACGCTCGTAGCCAGCCTGGCTTGCGAGGGTGAGCGCTCGGCTCCTCTCCACGAGGCAATCGGCGGCTTGCTTGAAATCGAGACCGCACATTGGTGGCGGCCGACTGCGGCAAATTATTTCGACCGCGTGGCGAAAGCAAAGACGCTCGAGGCGCTTGACGCTGCGGGCGGGCCTGAATTGGTCAGCCGCTATTCGGCTTCCAAGAAGGCTGAGCTTGCCAGCGCTGCCGAACGCATCTTCTCGGGCAATTTCATCGGTGAGGCGGGCACCAAGGAGCGTGCGCTCGCCTGGGTTCCGGACATCATGTATTTTCGAGGAACCGCTGAACCCGACGAAACGGTTGATCCTGATGAAAATGACGAAAGCGATGTCGAGATCACCGAGCAGGCCGCCTGATCCCTCCTGACAGGTTGAAGCCGTTCGGTAGGCGGTCCGTCCCTTCGGGGCGGGCCGCCTTTTCTCGTTAAGACCAGCTTGGGTTCCGCCATCGGCAAGGATCAGAGGGGAGGGGGCTTTTGGGCATCTGGCCCGGTGCAATTTCGTCCGGGCAATCAGGAGATTTCTCATGCGTAAGCTCAAACGCTCGCCAGCCTCCCGTTCACCGGCCCAGTCTCCGGCAGCACGGATTACCGCCACCATCATCGAAAAGCTTGAACAGGGCACCAAGCCTTGGATCAAACCCTGGCGCGGAGTTCCAATCTCCCGCCCTTTGCGCAGCTGCGGCACGCCATACCGGGGCATGAATACCTTCTGGCTGTGGATGATGGCCGAGGCATCAGGCTTCGCCTCGCCCTACTGGATGACTTACCGCCAGTGCGCAAAACTTGGCGGTCACGTGCGAAAAGGTGAGAAGTCGAGCATCGCCATCTTCTACAAGACCTACGAAAAGGAAGTCGAAACGCCCGATGGCGGCGAAGACACCGAGACCCGCCGCGTCCTCAAGTCCTACGCAATCTTCAATGCGGATCAGTGCGATGACCTTCCGGCCATGTACAGTCCCGCGCCACTCGTGGAGCCGGTAGAACCCGCCGGGCGTCAGCATAAGCTCGATACATTCTTTGCGCGGATCGATGCGCAGCTGCGGCACATGGGTAGCGAAGCATATTACGAGCCGGTCCGCGACCGCATCACCATGCCGCCTGCCACCCTGTTCGAGGGATTTGACCATTACTACGCGACACTTGCCCATGAGCTGTCGCACTGGACCGGGCATTCGTCCCGGCTTGACCGCGATCTCAAGAACCGTTTCGGTAGCGAAGCCTATGCCGCTGAAGAACTCGTAGCCGAGCTTTCCTCGGCGATCTTGGGCGCTGAACTGGGACTTCCCGTTACTCACCTCGACAATCATGCCAGCTACATATCGCATTGGTTGAAGCTCTTGAAATCGGACGACAGGGCCATGCTGATGGCAGCGGCTAAGGCTGAGGAAGCATCATCGCTGTTACTCCGTCTTGGCGGCCATGACGAACGCAGCGACTCTGCATTCGGCGATGATCTCGCCGAAGTTGCGTGAGGGGAGCACATCATGGGACGCTCTGTCAGCTACCCGCAAGGGGCCATCGTCGCTTTCCGCCTGATCGAGAGCGGAGCGAGGGGCGACCTCGACTGGCAATATGAATGCCTGGTCGAAGATGTTGTCAGCACTGCGCGCCAAGCCTTCCCCTCACTTTTGCCTCACGATGGCTGGCGTGGACGCGAAGATCGGATACTGCTCCGGAATGCCTATGCCGATTGCGGCATTTCCATTTATTGCGGTCTCGCAGCCGTCTGGCTCGTCGAACGGAATGACAGCTGCTACTGGGAAGCCGATTATGACCGACCCAGAACTGGCCGAGCTCAGCGATGGCTTGACCAGGTGTCCGGCAACTTCTTGCAGATGTTCGGGGAGATTCGTCAGATCGGGCGCTTCTCCAATGGCGAGGGCGTATTCGAGCGGATCCATGTATCACCGCGAAGGCCACGAGATCGGCAGGCAGCCGAAAACTAGTTGTTCGTGCAGGCCCCGCTGATGATGTCGGCAAAGGAACTACGTCATGCCTCGTGCCTGTCCGCCGGGAGAGGCCCTGGACCGGCCGTGGTCTGGCACAACCTGCAAGGCTGCGGCCCGTGTGGCCCGCGCCAGCCTTGCCTTGCAGGTTTCCCGCTTCGCGGTGCGCCAGCCCCCTTATTCCGGCCCTGATCGGGCTCCGGCGGACAAGGAGCGAGACATTCCGGTTTCGTAAGCTTTGCCGCCTGAGCACATCAGGAGGCTTAATCATGTACGATAGTTTTACCCAACAACTCGCCGGGCTCGACCTTGCAGGTCTAACCATCAAGCCTGCACCTTTCGATCCGTCCGATTTCCCAAGCGAGGAAGCAGTCGAGCAAACCCTTGCTGCCGTCTGGTCCGACATGTTTGTCATGTTCTCGGGAACATCGCTCGAAGCGGATGCCGAAGACGTGGCCTGGGGCTTCGTCAATCTGTTCCACCGTGCTGCCAGCCGTAAGTCTACGCAGCTCGACCGGGCGAGCGATGAAGTCCGGGCGCTCCTTGCAGCCGCCGACGGATCCGAAGTCCATTCAAGCAATCTCGAAGAGCAGATCGAACGCGCTCAGGCAGCCGAGGCAAGCATGATAGCGTTTGAACAGATGCGCGAAGTCGCCGCATCGCTTTATCTCGAAGAAACGGGTTCTTCATGGAAGCCATTTGTCGGTTCGCGTTCGAACCATTCGCGGAAAGTGACCTCTGCGGTTGTTGAGGCCCGCGATTTCCTGCGCGCGAGGGCTGAGCGGCGCCGGGATGCCCATAGTCCTGAGGGCACTGCAGTTATATTCGCCGGTGGGCGATCCTCCTTTGCCAGCGCCGACGAGGCCAAGGCCTTCGCTTCGAACGTATGGGCTACGCTCGACAAGGTGCGCGACCGGGTTCCGGATATGTTCATCCTGCACGGCGGCGACAGCAAAGGTGTTGACCGGTTGGCAGCCTCCTGGGCCGAACGCCACAATGTCCAGCAACTGGTATTCAACCTCGATAGGAGGCTCGGAGCCCGTGCCGGCTTCAAGCGCAACGAGCAGATGCTCAAAATGGACCCGCGCTATGTCATCGCCTTTCCCGGCAATGGCGTACTTGAGCGACTCGTGATTGAGGCAAAATCACGCCGGGTCAGCGTAGTTGACCGTCGTGGACCTCTTGGGACAAATCCTCGCGAGAGGTGAAACTCTCTGTCAGCAAATCCATGTACCGGCCACTCCAAACCAAGCGAGTAAATGAGCAATCTTCTCATTCATCTGCAGAAGTCTTGGTCGCTCCGTAGATCGATATCAAGCCAGTGATGGTTTGATATCTCTTGCATTCTGTGATGCTGAGAAATCCAGCTTGTTCCATAAGCGGTACAAGCGCGCCGTCCGCGTTTGGCTGCGTGTCCGAAACACCGTCGAGCTGCTGTATCGTTGCTCTGAACAGGACACGCATGAGGCGTGATTGCTGCTCGCCGTAGTCTGCTATGAACAGGCGTCCACTTGGCTTAAGTGCTTCGTTTATGTCGCACAGCAAGCGGAGCTTCTCATCATAAGGCACTTGATGGAGAACAAGGCAGAGTGTGGCGATGTCCGGCGCTGGCCATTTGGCAACAGTGGCCACCGAGAATAATTCATGGTTGAATTCAGCATCTATTCCAGCTCGCCCCGCTTTCTTTCGTGCGATCTGGATCGCATCTTCGTCTGGATCGATCCCGAAGTACGTGGTGGCTGGGTTTTTCGTGGCCAGTAGTGGCGCCAGGCTGCCGGTACCCGCCCCAATGTCGAGCAGGACCTCGTTACACTTGGGCTCAATCAGGTCCACAAGGTCTCTACGCCACCTTTTTTCGCGGGTCGAAAGTCGGACCCCGATATCGTAGAGTGGCGTGAGAATAGGATAACCGGCTGGCGGCGTATAGACTGCATGTTGATCGGTCATGCCTGTCTCTCGCTTTGTGGGCCGAGCTCCGGCAGAGACTGTGCCTGCTTTCTAAATGGTTCGGCCAACTGTGCTAGATAGGCATCCGGATAATCTTCGATGCCAGCGAGGCCAATCGCCCCCGCTCTGATATGCTGGCTCGACCCAAAGCGCGCTGTACCAAGCAGAACATCCCAGAGCGTCAAGAAGAGACCGAAATTGACGTCGCCGTCCGTTTCGGATGCGAGGTGGTGGTGCCGATGGACTGGAGCGACGGCCCAGATATATGCCAACGGCCCGACCCGCATGTCGACGTTCGAGTGCTGTAACTGGAGCTGTATCAGCACCGCAAAGGAAGCCACGGCGGCGACATCGAGAGGGATTCCCAGAAGAAGCCAGGGCAACGCACCGGCGGTAACCTCGATGAACTGGTGGACTGGATGCTTCAGTAGCCCGTTGAAGCCGTACATGCGGCGTACCGAATGATGCACGGCGTGAAAACGCCAGAGAAACGAAACCCTGTGACTGGCGAAATGGGCAAGGGTAATCCCCACGTCGAGGAGTACAATAGCCATTGCTACATCGGCCCATAAGGGCAGCGTCTTTGGCCAGGCTGATTCCCAAGGGACAAGGCTTGTGATGAGCGGAAGAAGCAGCACCATAGCCACAAGAGATCCTTCATTCACGAGGGCATGCAAAATGTCTCTACGGCCATCGCCATGGCTCGAGTTCCACTGGTTTTCGAAAGGCGCGATTCGCTCGGCGGCAAGCGAGGTCCCGATCGAGGCGATGATCAGAACGAACAGCCAGGCCGGCGAACTATCCGAGGACACGAGCGCTGTAGCGCCCCCGACAAAACCGAAAAAATAGAGCGGGCCATAGAGATAACGAAAAACGGCCATTGCAGCCTCCATCAAACGATGGTTCCGTCTACGCTCCCTTAGGGCCCCGGTATTGAACGTTTCGCTGGTGTCTTAACGCACGATGGTAATCTCGATTTTTGCGAGACCCTGTGATGGCGTCACGCCGAACCATTCGACCAAACGACGGGTAAAATGCGCTTGATCGGAAAACCCACCCGCGGCCGCTGCGGCAGCGACACTATGAGATTGGTCGAAGCTCTCGATGGCACGCTGAACCTGTAACCATTGCAGGAGCTTGGTTGTCGGCACTCCAAAATCCCGAACCGCAATTTCCCGCATCCGCGTGGTCGAAACACCGACGGCTTTGGCCAATTCCGAAGGTGTCGCCCCGGGTTCGATCCGTTGCAGCGTAGAGCGGAGGCGCGGGTCGATTTGGCTCGAACCCTTCCGGTTCAAAAAGCCTTCCATCCATTTGCGTGCCTCGTTCCCAGATCCAACCAGAGCCAATGCATTCGCTTCAGCGGTCGAAAGCCGTTCCAGTCCAACACTCTTGTTGAGGTCACGGGTTCCCATGAAAAACGGATCGACATACAGATTTCGCAGGATGGCACCGGATGGCGTCAAGCGGTGAACCGTGGTGGCAGGGATGAGAACAGCTTCACCGGGCGACAAGCGAAGATCTCGGTCAGCGTTAATGCTGCAAGAGTCGACCAGCGAAAGACTGATCTGGTGTGCCAGATGACTGTGCGGACGGTTCTCTCCTGTTTGGGCGTCGAGAAGTGCCCAGCCAAATCCGAGCATCATGTTGCCCTCCCATGAGGCGTCGGTGCTTCTCAAAGAGCGATTTCGTCTTAGCTGCTGTGCAATCGGACGTTCCTTTCTGAGAGATCTCAACGCGTTCCCGGCTCTCCTCAAGTCTCTTTCAAAGACCGCTCACTGCGCCGGATATCCTCGAGAATGATCTTGCTGCCTGGCAGCGCCGGCATCCGGGAACGATCGATGCGCAGATCCTGCGGGGGAAGCCGATATTCCATTTCGCAAAGAAGCATTCGCAACGCGCGCTCCATCACTTCGAGCACGACCGTCTCGCCGGGGCAGCGATGATTTTTCGGGACATCGCCGCCGCCCTGAGGGATCAATGCGAACGCGGAAATGCCTTCCTCGCGAAAGCGCTCCGGATTGAAGGTTTCCGGCTCGTTCCAGAGATGAGGATCAGTGTTGGTTGCGTGCAAGTCGAGCAGGAAACGTCGCCCGGCGGGAAAACGAACATTTCGCCACCGGAAGTCCTTTCGGCTTCTGGCAGCGACCGCAGGAAAGAAGGGATAGAACCGGCGCACTTCCTGGACGAAATAGCCCATCTCAGAGCGATCGGATGCAGGGGTCGGAGCCAAATCGGGAAACGAATGGAGAGCATGCGCCAGGAGAGTGATATAGACAGACGCTGCGACGGTTGGGCGCAGAACGTTCAGCAGTTCGACGGCGGCGATCTTGGGACTTAGCAGCGCGCCATTCTCATCCCGGTGCCCAGCGATCACAGCCAGCGCGGATTCAGCGTGTGGGACCAGACGGCTATCGCGCACATCCTTGATGATGCGAGCGAGCCACGCTTCGGACCGGCTGCGAGCGCGCCGGGCTTGAAAATGGCCCAAGCCGAGCGCGGCCGCGCGGTCGAAGAGTAGAACAAGGTCGCGAGTTCGCTTGATGCGCTCTTCAGCCGGTAGTGGCACTCCGGCCCAGTCGCACACTGCTTCGGCCAATATGGGATGCAGCGCTTCGTAGAAGATTACCTGCGATTCCCGGGTCCATGCCGGGAGCTGGGCCAACCACATTTTTTCGAATTTCTCTCCCAGAGCCTCGACACGCTCTTGCGTCAGCAACGACACGAACATTTCCTTGCGCCGCAAATGCCGCTCGCCATCCAGACCCTGGACTCCGCCCTTGCCAGTCAAAGTCGCCCGAACCGGTTCCGGCATCGCGCCGTCGCGCGACATTCGCGCTTTATCGTAGAACATCTCGGCCGCAGCTTCGCCGCGCAGACACACAGTCCGCCGGAGCAACAGGCGGGTTTCGAACATATTGCCACCGGTTCGCGAGCAGACCGTGCTTACGAAGTCATAGGGCCGCCTCAGGAAATGGAGTGTGCTGTCGAAGGGCCCTTGCGGTATGAGTTCTTCGCTCTGTTTTATGGAACGTTTCATAGACCAATACCGTCCTCTCGATTTGGCATATCGGTGCCGAGCCAGGCACGGCAAAACCAACCGGCGCGCTTTTGATTATGCTCCCGCCGATAAGTCTCGCATTGCCCCTTATGCTGCGATCAATCCTGCGGCTGCGGTGTGACGCGCAGATAAGGTTTTACCGTCTCCCAGCCTTTGGGGAATTTCTCACGCGCTTCTTCATCGCTGAGCGAGGGCACGATGATGACGTCCTCGCCATGCTGCCAGTTCACAGGCGTGGCCACGCTGTGGTCGGCTGTCAGTTGCAGCGAATCGATGACCCGCAGGATCTCTTCGAAATTTCGACCCGTGCTCGCGGGATAGGTCAGCGTAAGTTTCACCTTTTTATCGGATCCGATTACGAAGACCGAGCGTACTGTAAGAGTGTCGTCGGCCTGTGGATGGATCATTCCATAGAGATCGGCGATTTCACGATCCGGGTCCGCGATCAGCGGAAAGTTGAGAGCATGACCCTGGGTTTCGGCAATGTCGCCCGCCCAAACTCGATGATCTTCGAGCGGATCGACGCTGAGACCGATCACTTTGACGCCGCGTTTGTCGAATTCAGGCTTGAGGCGGGCAACCTCACCAAGTTCCGTCGTGCAAACAGGAGTGAAATCCGCAGGGTGCGAGAACAGCACCGCCCAGTCGTCACCCATCCATTCATGGAATTTGAGCGTGCCATCGGTTGTGTCGGCTTCGAAATCGGGTGCGGTGTCGCCAAGTTGAAGTGTCATTGAAAATCTCCTGTGGTGAGCGCTAAAGCAACGCAGCTACACGTACAGATGGGTGCTACAGTTGCTGTAGGTGCAACCGAGATCGCGACCAAGCGGCGTTCAGACGTGATAGACGGCATCGCCAGCGTGCTGGTGTGGCGACCTTCCGCGCTATGCGGAAGCGTTCGTCTTTTCTCATTGCGTCCGGTCTTAATCAGCTCGTATTCGCGCTGGTTTCAGGCTGGTCTTCGCCCACCAGGACCAAAAGCCCCAGTCCCGCTACGATCGCGACGTCGGCCAGATTGAATGATGGCCAATGAAAATTGTCCCAGTACAAATCGATAAAGTCCCTGACGGCGCCAAACATCAGCCTGTCTGCAACGTTGCCGAGCGCTCCGCCAATCGCCAAGCTCAAGCCGAGCGCATGGATGGGGGATCGGGTTCTCATCAGCCAAATCCCGAGCATGCCCGACAGCAGAACGCCGATCGCGATAAGGATCGCCGGTGCTGCTTCACCAGCCAATCCGAATGCCACGCCGCTATTGGTGATGGCGACTAAATTGAAGCCCGGGAACACTGCGATCGCGTTGCCCGGACCAACGAAAGAATGTGCCCAGGTTTTCGACAATTGGTCGAGGCCGAAGCTGACCAGAATCAAAACGGGCGCAAGCCGTTTCGCCGCGCTCAAGGTCATCGGACGCTGGAGGGTGCATTCACGACCACCATCTTTTCTTCGCTCATATCGGCCATCGTATAACCTATACCGCCTGTTCCGAGACCCGACTGACGACGTCCTGCGAACGGCATCCAGTCGACGCGAAATGCGGTATGATCGTTGACCATTACGGCTGACGCGGCCAGCGTTTCGACGCAGTAATCGGCCCAGGACATTCGGTCGGTAAACACAGCCGCCTGAAAGGCGTAGGGAAGCGCGTTCGCTTGGCCGATCGCAGCATCGACGTCGTCGTATCCGTAAATGCAGACCACAGGGCCGAACACTTCCTTGCGCGATACATCGGCGTCGTCGGGCGGATCGACAAGGACCGTGGGCTGGTAAAGGGTGGAACCCGTGCGTTTACCCCCTGCGGCGAGCCTGCCGCCGCCCTGAACGGCTGCATCGACCCAGGACTCGACGCGGTCGACTTCGGCAGGACGAATGAGCGGACCGCATTGAGTTTCCGCATTGGTCGGATCGCCCACCGTCAGTGCTTCTGCTCCCGCAGCGAGCTCGGCAGCGAAGTCCGGCAATTCGGCGCGCGGAACGAACACGCGCTGCACCGAGACGCAGACCTGACCAGAATGATAAAAGCCGCCTTTCAGGAGCGGAGGAATTACCTTGGCATGCGCAACGCTGTCATCGACGATGATCGGGGCCGCGCCCCCATGTTCCAGCGCCAGACGAGTGCCAGGGGCCAGTTTGGAGCGGAGCATCCAGCCAACTCTGGCCGAACCGATGAAGGAGAAGAATGCCGTTCGCGGATCGGTGACCATTTTTTCGGCGACCTCGTCCGAGCACGGCACGAAACGGCACCAATTTTCATTGAGTCCGGCTTCATAAAGGATTTGGACGAAGCTCTTGCAGGAAAGGGGCGTGTCCTTGGCCGGTTTCACCAGTACAGGGCATCCGCTTGCAACCGCCGGTCCCACCTGATGGGCGATCAGGTTCAGAGGATGATTGAAAGCGGAGATCGCCACGACCGGCCCGATCGGCTCACGGAAAGTATAGGCTTTGCGTCCTGCCCCCGCCTGCGTCAGGTCCATCGGGATTTCGCGCCCGCCGCTGGCGAATAATTCGTGTATGCACAATTCGACGCTCTGAATGGCGCGACTGGTTTCCACGCGCGCGTCGATGATGGGTTTGCCGCCCTCGCGCGCAATCTGCATTGCCAGCGTCTCCGCGCGCTCGCGCATCAGCACGCTGGCGCGCTGCAGGATGGCGATGCGTTCATGGGCGGGGAGCCGCGCTTGCCGGTCTTCGTGCAGCGCGCGCGCCTCGTCGAGCCAACGATCGATTTGTGGCCAGTCGACCAGCTCCACGCTGCCAATGCATTCCTGGTCGTAGGGATTGAGGACCTGCCACGTCATTGAGGACACTCCATCGCCTTGAGTTCATCGATCAGAACCTTGCGGTTCTCGGAGTAATCCACCGGCAAGTCGACAAGGTGAACGCCGCCGCTTTCAAACCCTTCATTCAAGGTCGGTACCAGTGCTTCGCTGCTTTCGATCCGGTGGCCCGTCGCACCATAACTCTTCGCATAGGTAACGAAGTCGGGGTTGGCGAAGCTCAGACCGTAATCGGGAAAGCCAAGTTCTTCCTGCTTCCACCGGATCATACCGTAAGCGGAATCATTGAGGATGAGTACGACGAGGTTGAGGCCGAGCCTGACCGCGGTTTCCACCTCCTGCGAATTCATCATGAACCCGCCATCGCCGCATACGGCGAGCACGCGGCGCTCGGGCGAGAGCATCGCTGCCATCATCGCCGAGGGGAGACCCGCTCCCATCGTCGCCAACGCGTTGTCGAGCAGAATGGTGTTGGGCTCATGCGCGATATAGTTGCGGGCGAACCAGATCTTGTAGATGCCGTTGTCGAGTGCGACGATGTCGTCCCGGCCCATGACCGCCCGTACATCTGCAACGATGCGCTGGGGCACCATCGGAAAGCGGCCATCGTCGCTGCCTTGGCGGATGTGCGCCGCGATGTCCTCATGGACATTGGCGTAGGCTGCCGGGTCACTAGGATGTTTGCCGCGCAGCCGGTTTCCCAGTCGCTCGACAGATCCGGCAATATCGCCAATGACTTCCAGCTGCGGGAAATAGACCTGGTCGACCTCTGCGGCCTTGTAATTCACATGGATAACGGTGCGTCCGTCAGGCTCCATGAAAAAGGGCGGTTTCTCGACCACGTCATGGCCGATATTGACGATCAGATCGGCACGATCGATGGCGCAATGAACATAGTCATCCGATGATAGAGCCGCCGTTCCAAGATACAGGGGGCTTGCCTCATCAAGCACTCCCTTGCCCATTTGCGTATTGAAAAACGGAAATTGAGTGTCGTCGACGAACTTTCGGAGCGCCTTACAAGCGCTACGCCGGTTGGCCCCGGCACCGACCAGAAGCAGCGGCCGATCGGCGGCCAGAATACGCTCGGCAGCTTCGTCTAGCGCGGCATCTCCCGCCACCGCATATTGGCGAGGGTGGGGCGCCACGACCGGTTCGGAGGTTTCCTCCTCGGCAATATCTTCAGGCAGCTCCAGCAGAACTGCTCCGGGCCGCTCTTCCTGGGCCCTCCTGAAACCTTCTCGCACGAGCGAGGGAATGCGCTCTCCATTTACGATCTGCTTCGCCATTTTGCACAAGGGGGTGAAAAGCGAGACGACATCGACGATCTGGAACTGCGCCTGCTTCGAGACCTTGATGGGTTTTTGGCCAGTTATCATGACCAGTGGGAAAGCACCCAGAGCGGCATAAGCTGCGGGCGTCGTGAGGTTTGTCGCCCCTGGCCCCAGCGTGGCAAGGCATACGCCGGCTTTACCGGTAAGACGTCCATAGGTTGCCGCCATGAACCCTGCCCCTTGCTCGTGCCGGGTAACGATCAGACGGATCGACGAGGTCCGCAGTGACTCCAGAAGATCGAGGTTTTCTTCGCCCGGAACCGCGAAGATATACTCGACGCCTTCGGCTTCCAACGCGGCGACAAGAAGATCGGATGCTTTCATGGTATGGTTCTCGCATTGGTGAGGGCTTGGAGGCTGTTGGTGGCAGATCTTCTGCTCGGCTACTGATTCAAGCTGTGACGGTGAATTGCCCCATCATGCCGGCGTCTTCGTGCTCGAGGATGTGGCAGTGATACATGTAAGGCAAATCCGGGTCGGTGTAGTCCTCGAACCGCAAAAGGAGCCGCACGGTCTCGCCCGGATAGACGACAACCGTGTCCTTTAGTCCCTGTTCCGCCGCATCAGGTGCCCGGCCGTTCCGGTCGAGGATACGGAACTGCACATCGTGAATGTGGAACGGATGCGCCATCATCGAGGCATTCTCGACTTGCCAGATTTCGGTGGTATCGACCCGCACTGTCTCGTCGATACGCTGCATGTCCATCGATTTGCCGTTGATTGTAAAACCGCCTCCGCGCATCATGCGCATTCCCATGCCCATATCGAGAACGAAATGGCGCGTCCGGACCGCGTCGCCTGGATCGATCTGAGGCAAGGTAGCGAGCTGGCGCGGCAATGCGATCGACCGCCTGCGGCTTGCGGCCGGCCGGATGTCCAGCACGGTAAAGCGACGCCTTTCATCCATCATGCCGCCCATCATCCCATCGCGACGCTCCCGTTCGCCCATCATACCGCCACGGCCGCCTCGGTCGCCCATCATCCAATTGTCCGTCGGCCGGTCGGAATCGCGCATGGGCCCGGGCCCTCTCATTCCCCGGCCCCTATTTCCCATGCCCATGATTTCGAGCCCGTCCGCAAGCAGCGAAACCGGCCTTCCATCGCTGACATCGACGATTACCTGCGCGCGTTCGCCGGGAGCGAGAACAACATTGTCGGTTGGCAGCGGCGCGGCGAGCAAACCGCCGTCGGTTCCGATCTGATGGAAGCTGCGGCCATCGTCGAACCCGAAACGGTAAAAGCGTGCGTTCGAGCCATTGACTAGTCGCAGCCTCAAACGATCGGACTTTGCCTCGAAGACGGGCTCGACGACGCCGTTGACCAGCATCGTGTCACCCATCATTCCCATCATGATATTATGCATGCGTGTGGAATAAACGAGGCTTCCATCGCGCGCGAAAGCGCGATCCTGTACGACCAGCGGTATATCATCGATGCCATAGTCGTTTGGAAGGTCGAGCGCCTCGCTCGCGCTGTCGCGGACGTAGATCATTCCGGCCAGACCCTGATAGACCTGTGGCCCCGAGCGGCGGTGCGCATGCGAATGATACCAGAACATCGCTGCGCGCTGTCGGACATCGAAACGCGCGGTCCAGCTCCCTCCTGGCTCGATCGGCTGATGCGGTCCGCCATCGGCTCGCGCCGGAAGATGAAAACCGTGCCAGTGGACGGTCGCCGTTTCGGACAGATCGCTCGTGACATTCATCCGCACCGTATCGCCGGCGTGCATCTCAAGTGTGGGGCCTAGATAGGGTTGGTTGATGCCGATGGTCGGCGTTTCGATCCCTTCAAAAAAATGTGAGACGCCGTGGCGCAGATTGAGATCGAAAACCCTCTCGCCGCCTTCTCGTTCCCCTGAATAAAGAGGAGGAACGAGAAGTTGCGAGCGCGCGGTTACCGAAGCAAGCGCCGCATTCCGGTCTGTCAACAGGTCGCGCCGGGCATACGCGGCTATTCCCAGTGCACCTGCGCCAAGCACTGCACCGCCAAGAATAGAACGTCTGTCGATCATAATGCTTCCCTTGCCCGGAGCGTCGTCAACCGGTTTCGGCCTGCGGTGTTCCGGATTGCATGCCTTTCATTCTGTTGCGCCAATAACCCAGCGCGATGAGCGCGAGCGTGAGAATTTGCGCCGCCACTGGCTCAAGTGCCGGTGCGATGCCCAGAATCGGTATGCGGGGCAGATTCGGAAGCGGAGTGATGCCCAACAATCCGGCTTCCTGGAGCCCCGAAATACCCTTCCCGGCCAAGACGACGGCAAGAATGCCGATCAGAACCGAACTATACGCGAAGAATGTTCCAATTGGCAGTCGGCGACTGTAGCGCAGCATCGCCCACGCAATCAGCGCTAGCAAGACGATTGCGGCGGCAGCGCCAGCAAGAATCGCGTCGGTATGGCCCTGACTCCAGAGCGCTGCGAAGAACAGGATCGTCTCGAAGACCTCCCGGTAAACCACGAGGAAGGCCAGCCCGAACAGAAACCATGCGGACCTGCGCGAGAGAGCGTGCTGCATGGTTTTCCGGATATAGCGTTGCCATTCGCCGGCCTGCGACTTGCCGTGCATCCATATGCCGACCGACAGCAGGACGAGAGCGGCAAAAAGCGATCCGAACCCCTCCACCAGCTCGCGGCCCGCACCACTCACTCCGATCAGGTAGGTCGCTGCCACCCACGTCAGGGCTCCGGCCCCAAGAGCGGAGAGCCATCCGCCATGGACGAAGGGCAGAACTTCCGTTCTCTCGGCCTTGCGCAGGAACGCGATCATCGCGATCACGATCAGCAATGCCTCTAGCCCTTCGCGCAACAGGATCGCAAAGGCTCCCAAAAATGCCGACGCTTCGCTGGCATTGGCCGGGGCGAGCACCGTCTCGGCCCGGTAGAAAAGAACGTCGAGCGCATTCACCTTCTCGGCGACGGCGGCCACCGGATCACCGCGGCTGATTGCCGCTCGAAGCTCGGCCATGCCGATTTCGACAGATGCGAGGAGATCGGCATCGCGCGTGCTTAAAACGGCCTCCAGCGGTTCGAAGCCATCGAGATAGGCCGAGAGTGCAAGTTCGCGCGCCTCGGTTTTATTACCCGCTTCGTAAGCGGCAAGACTTTGCTGCAATCGTTCGCGCGCCAGAGCGAGTGAGCCGGTCGTATCGCTCGCCACGGCTTCAGGATGAGCCCTCAAATAGGCCATGACGGCATCGGCCCGCTCGGTTCCGATCGCCTCGCCGAGGGCTGCCGGTGTGAGACCGGATAGAGCAGCGAGATCGGGAATGCGTGCCCGGATCGCCGGTTCGTCATTCCAGATACGTCTTCCCCGCTCTACCTCCGGAAATGCAATCGACCCAGAATAATAAGCAAGGCTCCAACGATCTTCCGCCGGGAGATCGGAAAAGCCCGGCATGGCGGTTCCCTCGAGACCTTGTCCAATGACCTGATAGAGCGCGAAAGCGCTCCGCTCGCGGGCTCGGGCGACGTCGTCAAAAGCGATTGGTGGGGGATCGAGTCCCTCTGCGGCGGGGCCGGCGCCGTCTCCGCTTACCCCATGACAGCTTGCGCAGCTCTGGGCGTACAGCGCGGCGCCTCGCGCAAGGTCGGGTACCGCGTCCGGGGCCAGCGGAACGGGAAAGGCCGCGATCAGCTCGCTTGCCAACCTGCGCGCGTCTCGTGCGACGACAGCAGGCTCCACTTTCGCCGAGATTGCCTCGGCAAGCGCCTCTGCATCCGCAACCAGCTGTGCACGTTGCGCATTTGCGGGTAGGGCCGCCATGCGTTCGACTACAGAAGCAGAAAATTCCTGCATTTCGGCATATTCCAGCTCGTTGGTGACTTTACCGTCTTCGACCGCTTCTATGTAATCCACCGCGATGTAGTCGAGAAGGCGCCAACTCGTTTGGACTTCGTCGTGCGTGTCTGCGGAAGCGGGCATTGCGACTGCCATCGCCAGAATAGCGATTAGCTGGCCGACAAAGGCGCGTAGCGTCATTTGGAGACGACCCTTTCGAGAGCTGAAGCATGTTGCGCGCGAAGTTCCTCGGTTGCGCGCCGGACGATGAGGTAAGCCGAATGCAGAAATATCAGCGCGATGATCGCCGCGACCAAAAGATCCGGCCAGGCTTGCCCGGTCCAGGCGACCAGCGCTGCAGCGATGATCACTCCGACATTGGCGATCGCGTCATTGCGGCTGAACAGCCAGATCGCGGACACGTGTGCGTCGCCTTCGCGAAACCGCATCAGCACAAGCGCCGCCGCAATGTTCACCACCAGTGCTGCAGCCGCGATACCGCCCATCAAACCGGCTTCCGGCGCGACCGCGTTCAGTGAGCGCCAGACTGCCAGACCGATTACTCCAAGGCCCAGTGCGCCCAGAAACAGGCCCTGTGTCAGCGCGACCCGGGCGCGCGTGCGGGCACTCCACGCAAGAGCGAGGATGCCGATGAGCGTGATCGATCCATCGCCGATGAAGTCGAGGGCGTCGGCCTTGAGCGCTTGGCTGTCCGCCAGAAACCCGCCGAAGACCTCGAAAACGCCAAAGCCCAGATTGAGCAATACGACGATCCAAAGGGCGCGGCGATAGGCCGGGTCTGCACCTGCTCTTTGCGTATCGCCTGTGCAACCGCAATCCGATGTTTCGTTTTCCAACATAAGCCAGTAGGTAACACCTCTAGCAACTGTAGGAGCAAGCCAAAATTGCGAATGGTTCGCGGTTTCGGAGCTGGAGGAGTGAGTTCATGCTTATCGGAGGTCTTTCGAAGGCGACGGGCACCAAGGTCAATACGATAAGGTTTTATGAGGATATCGGACTGATGCCCGAAGCCGCGCGTACGGCAGCGGGGCAGCGAACCTACAAAGAGCAGGACGTCGAGCGCCTTTCCTTTATTCGGCATGCTCGAAAATTGGGGTTTTCGATCGATGAAACACGCTCGCTTTTAAGCGTGAAGGCGAGACCGGATCAGAGCTGTGACGAGGCGGGTGACATCGCTTTGCGGCACCTTCGAGCCGTGGACGAGCGCATCAGTCGGCTACAAGCGCTTCGTTCCGAACTGAGAAGTGTGGTCGCGGCCTGCACGGGCGGCGAGGTTTCCGAATGCAAAATCATCGAAACGCTTTCTCGAAACCCAGCCGCCTCTTCCGCGGGTCGCTGACGCGAAAGCTATAATGGGACTATGGACACCGAACCCAGACAGCAAAAAAAGTGCTTGCACCTCCAGTCGCTGGAAGCGTTATCATCGTGATAATCCAGATTCTGATGTCGTGATCTAGGATTGGATGGCTGATTATGACGGAACTTGGGTAATTTGAATATTAATCAGCTTTCGCCTTATAAGAACGCTGCATTCATTCCATGGAATTTGGTCGAAAAAGAAACTACTCGAACAATATTCATTGTCCGGACGCTTCGTGACAATATCACATTACAGCAACCGAGAAGATTTTTGTTTCAACTTTCGTTTCACCTTGTTAGGGGCCACAGGATGTTCGATCTGAACGCCTTGATTCCCGTCAGGATTGTCGCCGCCCTTTTGGCGGTCGCAGCGCTGATGGCGTCTCCGGCGGTCGAAGCAGCGCAATGTGCGGACGAGCTGTCAGAAATAGCCTATTCGGTCCAGATGTTCGACATTGATGCGGACGAGAGCCCGCAAAACGAAAGCCCGGAGCAGCAGGAATGCGCCCACGGGCATTGCCATCACGTCGCCGCAGCACTGAAATCGAAGCTTTTAAACGACATGCCCGACCGGCTTAACATCACGGTTGGGTCGCATATGGCCGAAGAATTATTCGGCGATGCGAGCAATTTACCCAAACGCCCTCCTCGCGCCTGACGACCGTCACTGCGCTGCTTGACGCAGCGCATTTCGATTTGTCAGCAGAGAGAGTTTTGAAAAATGCCAGCCATCAAATGGCGAGGGGCCCTGATAGCAGGGCTAACCCTCGCCGCAATTGTCACGCCTGTGGCAGCGCAGGAGCGGGAGCTTCTGACGCTCGACGAGGCGTTGGGCCGGACAGGCGTGGTTGCCGAACCCGCTAACACCGAGTTAAACCCGCGCATCGTCGGCCCTCGAGCGGAAGCCGAGGCGGCGCAGGCTCTTGTCGGACAGGCGCGGTTGCGGCCCAACCCTGAAATATCGCTCGAGGTCGAGAACATCGCCGGGAGTGGGGCCTTCTCCGGGCTAAGCGCCACCGAATATACGCTTGCTGTCGGACAGCGGCTCGAACTTGGAGGTAAACGCGGCACACGCGTCGAGGCTGCCCGGGCGCAGGCACAGCTGGCGGATCTGCGGGCTGACCTTGCGGGGGCCGAACTCGGATTTCTTGTCCGTGAACGCTACGTAGCAGCGGCTGCAGCAGCCTCGCGCGTCGAACTGGCCCTCGATGTGGTTGAGCGAAACGAAGAGCTCGCCCGCATTGCCGGTCTCCTCGTAGAAGTCGGGCGCGAGCCCCCGCTCCGTGCTCTTCGGGCCGAAGCGGCCTTGGCGGAAGCGCAAGCCGAACTTCAGGCCGCCGAAGCGACAAGTCTTGCAGCCCGAACGGCCCTCGCCTCGCTATGGGGCGATCAGGGGGCGCCGCCGCTTGTTCCGAGCAGGTTCCCCGGGATCGAACCGCCCGGTGCTGTAATGGCGACAGCAAGCGGTCTGCAATTGCGAGTGGCGCGTGCGGAAAGCACCGCCGCCGCCGCCGAGATCGATCGTGAGCGCAGCCTGCGCATTCCCGATCCCGTCGTTTCCGCCGGTGTTCGACGCTTCGAGGAAAGCAATGACAGTGCCTTTCTTCTCGGTGTCTCGATCCCGCTTCCCTTCTTGAATCGTAATCAGGGCAATATCGCTGCAGCCGAAGCAAGGCTGCGCGCCGCCAATGCTCGCGAGGCTGTAGCGTTGGCCGATTTCGAGCAAGCCGTGACGCGCGCACGATCGCAATATCTTGCTGCCGAAGCGCGCGTCGAGACGCTTTCCACGACATCACTCCCCCAGGCCGAGGAGGCTCTTCGGCTCGTCCGCATCGGTTATCGCAATGGCCGTTTTCCGTTGATCGAAGTGTTGAGCGCAGCCGAAGCGCGCGATGCCATTCGCGAGGCGTTGATTGCTGCGCAAGAAGACCGGGGACAAGCTGCCGCCGAACTGATCAGGCTGGCCGCACAATGAGGAATACCAAAATGAACCGCAAAAGACTGGCGATCATCGCCGGAATTGTCATACTTGTTTCGGCCTTGATGCTGATGTTCTGGCCTGACAGCCAGGTCGACACCCACGCGGACGAAGAGGTCGCAGAGACAGAACTGCCCGAGGGGCTCGTGCTAATCGAGCAAGAGCAGATCCGCACCGCCGAGATCGAGGTCGCAGCGGTGCAAACGGGTGCCGCTGTCGAACTCGTATTTCCTGCAACGGTTGCGGCAAGTCCGACCGCCAGCGCACGCATCGATGCACGGGCTTCCGGTGTCGTGCGCAGCGTTGGCAAGACGCTTGGCGATTATGTCCGGCAGGGCGAGACCGTCGCTCGGATCGAAAGCGCCGATGCGGCTGCACTCGCTTCCCAGCTTAGTGCCGCCCGCGCCCGCGTAACCGAGCTTTCGGCGGCCTATGAACGGGAGCGCCGGCTATTCGAAGCCAACGTGACCGCACGCCAGGATCTCGAAGCGGCGCGCGCCAATCTTGACGTTGCCCGTTCCGAACTGAACCGGTCGCAGGCGGCCGTCGCCGCGGCAGGCGTGAGCGGCGATGGACGCTCGCTCGCTGTCACCAGTCCGCTTTCGGGCCGTGTGACCGCCGCTCCAATCGTGCTCGGCTCGTTCGTCGACGCCGGGGAGGAGCTTTACAGCGTGGTCAATCCCAGCGGCTTGCAGATCGAGGTTGCGCTGCCTTCCGAAGATGCTTCACGCATCCAGCCTGGCGACGAGGCTGCGTTGATCCTCGGCGATGGAAGGGAGATCGGCGCTCGCGTCCGGTCGGTAACGCCTTCGCTCGATGCCGAGAGCCGTAGCGCGACAGCGGTTCTTACCTTGACGCGCGCCGTTCCCGGTCTGCAGCCCGGATCGTTCCTTCAGGCGCGTATTCGCCCCTCGGGCGAATTGGACCAGAGCCGTATCGCGGTACCCGAAGATGCTGTGCAGGTGCTCGAAGGACGCGATGTTGTCTTCGTGCGGACACGACGCGGATTTCAGGCTCGGGAGGTCGAGATCGGCAGCCGGTCTGCCGGAATGGTGACGATCCTCTCCGGGCTCGAGCCCGGTCAGCGGATCGCGACTGCCAATGCCTTCCTGTTGAAGTCCGAGCTCGAAAAGGAGGGCGCAGAACATGGCCATTGATCAAACCACGGCATCTTCTCCCATGTCTTCGGACGAAGGTAGCCACCGTCACGGCCCGATCGGAGTCATCCTCGATGTCGCCGTTCGTTTCCGCTGGGCGATCATCGTCCTGACCGTGTTCGCAGCGATCTACGGAGCGTTCAATCTGGTGCGCCTGCCGATCGACGCGGTTCCCGACATCACCAACACGCAGGTCCAGATCAACACCAGCGCTGCCGCGCTCTCACCTTCGCAGGTCGAGACGCAGGTGACCTTCCCCATCGAAACCGGACTTGCCGGGATCGAAGGCCTGGAGATGACACGATCGATTTCGCGCAACGGCTTCAGCCAGGTCACCGCGATTTTCGAGGAGGGCACCGACCTCTACTTCGCCCGGCAGCAGGTGAACGAACGGCTCGCGCCGATTGGCGCTTCATTGCCCGAAGGAGCGGAGCCTACCATGGGGCCGATCTCCACCGGCCTTGGCGAAGTGCTGATGTATACGATCGAGTATGAGCATCCCGGTGGCAAGGGTGCGACCACTGGTGGCCGCACAGGCTGGCAGTCCGATGGCAGCTTCATCACCGAACGCGGCGACCGCCTCGAGAGTGAGGTGGCTAAGGCGGCCTATCTGCGCACTGTGCAGGATTGGGTGGTCGCGCCGTTGATGCGCTCGATCGACGGCGTGGCCGGCGTGGATTCGATTGGCGGGTTCGAAAAGCAATTCCTTGTTCAGCCCGATCCGGCACGTCTCACCGGCTATGGCCTGTCATTCGACTCACTCATCGATGCTCTAGAAGCCGCCAATCTGGCGGCAGGCGCCAATTTCGTCGATCGTGCCGACGAAGCCCTGCTTGTCCGCGTGGACGCGAGGCTGGGCAGCATTGCCGACATCGAAGAAGCCGTCATTGCGACCCGCGAGGGCGTGCCCATCCGCATCGGCGATGTGGCCGATGTGGAGATCGGCGGCGACCTGCGAACCGGTGCTGCTTCACTGAACGGTGAAGAGGCGGTGGTGGGAACCGTGTTGATGCGCGCGGGCGAGAACAGCCGGACCGTTGCGGCTGGTGCTGCCGAGAGACTTGAAGAGGTCCGCGCATCGCTTCCGGACGGAGTTGTCGCTGAGATTGTCTACAATCGTTCCTCACTAGTCGATGCGACGATCTCCACCGTCGAAAAGAACCTGCTCGAAGGCGCATTGCTCGTGATCGCCGTCCTGTTCCTCTTGCTCGGCAATATCCGCGCCGCCATAATCACCGCACTGGTCATTCCCGTTTCGATGCTGATGGCAGCGGTGGGGATGAACCGGCTTGGTGTCTCAGGTAATCTGATGAGCCTGGGCGCGCTCGACTTCGGGCTGATCGTCGATGGTGCGGTCATCATTGTCGAGAACAGCGTCGCCCGGCTTGCGGCCCGGCAACATCGCGAAGGACGCTTGCTTACCTTGGGTGAGCGGCTGACCGAAACGCGTCTCGCAGCGCAGGAAATGATCAAACCGACCGTCTACGGTCAGGCGATTATCTTCCTCGTCTTCGCGCCGCTGCTGACCTTTACCGGGGTCGAGGGCAAGACGTTCTCGCCCATGGCGATCACGATGATGCTCGCGCTGGCTTCGGCCTTCGTTCTTTCATTGACCTTCGTGCCAGCGATGATTGCGGTCCTGCTCAACAAGAAGCTGACCGAAAAGGAGGTGAAGCCCATTCGCTGGGCCAAAGAGCGCTACGGTCCCGCCGTGCGCAAGGTCATTGCGCGGCCCTGGCCGATGATTGGTGCCGGGGTTGGTCTCTTCACAGTAGCGGTTTTTGTGTTCGGCTTTCTGGGCAGCGAGTTCACCCCGCAGCTCGATGAACGCGACATCGCGGTGCAATCCTTGCGCATCCCCTCGACATCGCTCGAACGCTCGCTGGCGATGCAGCGGCGGGTCGAAGACCGGCTCGAAGAGTTTCCCCAAGTTGATCTTGTGTTCTCACGGACGGGCACGGCCGAAGTCGCCAGCGATCCAATGCCCCCCAATGCTTCGGACGCTTATGTCATCCTGAAGCCTCGCGACGAATGGCCCGATCCCGATTTGCCGAAAGATGAGCTTGTTGGTGAAATGGAAAGCGCGCTCGGAGGCCTCATCGGCAATCTCTACGAGTTCAGCCAGCCTATCGAGCTGCGCTTCAACGAGCTGATCGCCGGTGTGCGCGGCGATGTCGCGGTCAAGCTCTACGGCGATGACCTCACTGCGCTCACCGAAGCTGCGGGCGAGGTCGCGGGCGTGCTTGGAGGTGTCGAAGGCGCCGCGGACGTGAAGGTGCAGCAGGTGACCGGCTTTCCTACGCTGGACATCGCCTTCGATCGCCCGACCATCGCGCGCTATGGTCTGACCGTCGAGGAAGTGGCACAGTCGGTTGCTATCGCGCTCGGCGGGCGGCCAGCAGGACTGGTGTTCGAGGGCGATCGCCGTTTCGATGTTGTCGTGCGCCTCGAGGATGCTACGCGCGACGATTTCGACCAGCTCGGCGCGCTCCCGATCGTGCTTGAAAACGGGGTCACCGTTCCTTTGCGGACATTGGCCGATTTTCAGGTCGTCGATGGCCTTGCCGAGGTTCGGCGAGAGCAGGGCCGAAGGCTTGTGATCGTCTCGGCCAACGTACGCGAGCGCGATCTCGGCTCCTTTGTTGAGGAAGCGCAGGAAAGGGTTTCGACCGGCGTCGATATGCCGCCGGCCTCCTTCATCGAATGGGGCGGACAGTATCAGAACCTGCAGGAAGCGCAGGCGCGGCTCACCATCGTCGTCCCGATTGCCTTCGCTCTGGTTCTCCTCTTGCTGTTCATGGCTTTGGGTGGATGGGTTCCAGCGCTTGCCGTGTTCAGTGCCATTCCCATGGCCTTGGCTGGCGGGGTGTTCGCTCTGGCGCTGCGAGGCTTGCCATTCTCGGTGTCGGCAGCGGTCGGCTTTATCGCGCTTTCCGGCGTGGCGGTGCTCAACGGTCTCGTCATGATGACCGCGATCCGGCAGCGACTCGACAGCGGGATGTCACTGGATGAGGCGATTGCCGATGGCGCGCTGGCGCGACTGCGACCGGTGCTCATGACCGCGTTGGTGGCGTCGCTGGGTTTTGTGCCGATGGCGATTGCCACAGGAACAGGTGCTGAGGTGCAACGTCCCTTGGCTACGGTGGTTATCGGCGGGCTGATCACAGCCACTGCGCTCACGCTGTTCGTTTTGCCAGCGATCGCTCGCCTGGTACTCGATGATGGCAAGGAGAAGCGAAGCTGGCGCCAAAGATGGTGGGACCGCCTGCGTCGCAACGTCACGCCTGAGGAACGTAAAGAACTTCGGGATGTTACTTGAAGGGGAGGGCTAATTGAAGTTAGCTAGGTCAATTTGTCTGCCTCAGATCGCTTCGGGACTGACAAGTCTCGAAGCGATCCGGTATCGGACTCAATTGCGGGCGCGCGGAGCCTCGGCAGAACGCCCGGCTGCGATACGGGCACGGCGTGGGTGTTTTTCGCCGATGGCTTCTATGCAGAGGTGCAACCTTCGGACGGTGATCTGTCCGCTGTCGGCATCTGGCGCGATGAGGGTGAGGCCATCGCATATACCATGACCATAAGCCCTTCGAACGGCATGCGCGGCCAATGCAAGTGCGCCATCTTACGATCGAAGATTGTAGCCCGGGACGGCCCTTCACCTGCAACTATCGAGGTTTCGAGCGCATCTTTTACCGCTGTCCAGAGGACGCGCCAAAGCCGCTCGACGGTCGCGCGGAACATTCAAGAGGAGAAATCGCCATGCTCACCGCAATCGAAGATAACGGTCTGTTGCTCATCAGGGCGGACGGAACGCTTTCCGATAGCGACTATGACCGCTTCGTTCCGTTTTTCGAGCGCGTCGCGGCGCGAGTTCCTGGGACGGTTCCGATGCTTATCGAACTTGCTCCCGACTTTTCTGGCTGGGATATGGGCGGTCTCTGGCGCGACCTGAAATTCGATGCGAAGCACAAGGACAGCTTCGGCCGGATCGCGATGGTCGGCGATAGTAGTTGGGAAGAGTGGGGCACCAAGCTTTTCGATCCGCTATTCCGCGCGGAGATGAGGTTTTTCACACCTGTCGAGCGGGTTGCCGCCGAAAGCTGGGCGAGAGACGGAAGGAATGCGTCATGAGCGGCGAAGGCGAACTCAACCTCGATTCGGCCGAAAAGCGCCGCACTCTCTGGATCGTTTTCTGGCTCAATGTGGCGATTGCGATAGGGTTTTTCATCACCGGGGTAATCGGCGATTCCAACGCGCTGATTGCCAATGGGCTCGACAATTCGTCGGACGCGATTGTCTATGCATTGAGCCTGCTTGCGCTCACCCGCTCCCGGGTCTGGAAGCGCGGAGCCGCGCGTTTTTCCGGGGTCATGCTGCTTGTGTTCGCAGGCGGTGTGATTCTCGATGCCATCCGGCGCTTCATGGAGGGTTCGGATCCGATCGGCGGCGTCATGATGGTGATGGCGCTGGTTGCCGGTGCGGTGAACCTCTGGTGCCTTTACCTGCTGAAACGTTTGCAGAATAAGGATGTCAATTTACGTGCAGCCACCACGTTCAGTTTGAATGATTTCGTTTCGAACGGCGGGATTATCATAGCGGGTATCGTAGTGTTTTTCACCGGATCGAATTGGCCCGATCTCGTCGTCGGGATCGGTGTGGCCTGCATAGCGATCTACGGCGGCATCGAGATCCTGCGCGATGCGCATATGGACATCCATGAGGAAGAGGGCACAGAGCACGAGGGCTGGCGCAAGTGATCGCGGTCTGGGCAGCGGTTCTCCTCGCCGCCGTCTGGGCCGCTCATTGGGGCGCGGAACGCCTGTCCGCACCGCTCAAGAAATTACGCAAGCAATGGGGGTTCTCCGTCGCGGCGGGGGGCTCCTTTTTAGGTCTAGCCGCCGCTTCGCCAGAGATGGGCATCAATGTGACGAGCGCTGCTCGTGATGTGTCCGATATCGGCCTTGGCGCCATGCTGGGTTCGACCGTTCTGGTGATTCCGGTGATCGTGACGACCGCTTATCTGGCGACCCGTAAAGGGGCCCTTGAAGGTGCTGACAAGGAGCACAAGAAGCATCGTCGTGATCATTACGTCGCGGTCGATAAGGGGGCTCTTACCGTCCAGGCGCTGCCTTACCTGGCGATCCTCGCGGTCTTCGCTCTACTGACGCTTCCCGCCCCTTGGCGCGGGTTGCAGCCGATCGATGGATGGCTGCTGCTGATCGCGTATCTCGCCTATCTCCTTCAGGCTCTCGTTCGGGGCCGAGAGAAGGGAGAGGAGGTAGAGTGGAGTCTAAAGGAGAAATGGATGGCCATAGCGGGCGTCGGCGCCCTGGCGGTCGGGGCCTACTTCACCGTATTCTCGACCGAAAGGATCGTGAGCGCACTCGGCATCCCGAATATCGTCGGCGGTCTTTTCATCACTGCCGCCGTCGCATCGCTGCCCGAGGTGTTCACGACCTGGAGCGTCGCGCGCTCCGGTCAGGTGACCTCCGCCAGCACAAGCGTGATCGGCGACCATGTCGTGACCATGACGCTCGCCTTCATCCCGCTCACCATCATCGGAACGCCGATCGAGAATTTTCAACTCTTCTGGGTCAGTCTCGCGTTCGTCGTGCTGATGGCCGCGCTATACGCTCTCTTTCTTTCGTTGGGAGACGAAGAGAAAAGAGGCTTTGGTCGATGGCACATCTTCGCGTTCTGGGCAGCCAATGCGGCTTTTATTGCCGTAATATTCCTGTGGGTGAAGCCTTTGCAAGTCTCCGGAGGAGCCGGATGAGCAATGACAACCGAGATCAGGGTGAACGGAGCGGCCATAGCCACCGCGAAGAGGATCATGACGATCAGCCCTTGCTTATGAGGACATCTCCCCGAAAAGATTTTGATGGAGATTTGCCTGTCGCGCGGAAGAAAGTCGCAGACGAACTTCCGGCGGTACGGGGTTTGAAAAGCTAATGAGCCTTTTCGACACTATCTTTGAGACACAAAGCCGATCGCATGTTTTGCTTCTTGCGATATTCGCAAGCACCGGCTTGGTCGTAGGGACGTTGTGGGTCGAACGTGTGGGGGCGGGATTGCGCCGGTCCGATCTGTTGTATCCTGCTGCTGCGGGCGTTCTGTTTGCGACCGCTGCGCTAGCGGTTACGCCGTTCGTCCAATCGGCAGTCGACAGCTGGGCCATCCCTGTGCTCTTTTTGCTCGGTGGAGGAGCCTATGTTCTTCTGTGCAAGGCAGCCGGCTATCTCAGAGGCCGTTTCGCGGACGGCAAAAGAAAGCAGCATGATCATGACGAGGATTTGTCCAATGTTGCTGTATCGTCGATCTTCTCCATCGTCGATCTGATCGGCTATGGTTTGACCCTCGGTATTGCAGCAGCCGCTTCCGTGACTTTGGCAATAGTCACCGCGGCAGGGTTGGCCATGGCGAATGTCTTGGTCAGTCGTCAGATTGGCTCCAGGTTCATAGCCGCTAGCTCAAGCCGAATGGACCGCATCGCGCTACAGGTCGGTCTCGCTCTGGCCTTCATCGGTTCTGCGCTGTTGGCATTCTGGATGGTACACAGTGTCGATAGTTTCGGGCTGCCTTGGCTCCTCACCGTCCTTGCAGGGTTGCTCCTGGCTGCGGCGGTAAGAGCTTTGCTTCTTCATCAAGCGGCACACACAGCGGGGCACTTCAAATCGCTTCTTGTTTTTCTCGTCGGGTTCGCCCTTCTCGCACTCATTTTCGCCGGGCTTGATGAATTATCAGACGCGGTGGATCTTCCGAATTCGGGTTTGGAGCATCCCGCAGAGCGACCGGCAGTCGCGTTTAGCATTGAACCCTTCACAATGGGACGCGAGTAATGGAGCAATCCCACGGTCACGCCGGACATAGTCACGGCGAAGAAAATCTCAGCGATCGCCAGCTGATCTTTGCAGTGGCGATCAACGTTTTGCTTACAGTTGCCCAAATCATTGGCGGGATCGTCTCAGGGTCGCTCGCGCTCATAGCCGACGCCTTGCACAATTTCAGCGATGCGGCTTCGCTTGGCCTGGCCTGGTTCGCGCGCAAAATCGGGCGGCGACCCGCCGACAAACTTATGACCTTCGGTTATGCGCAAGGCGAAGTCGTCGCCGCACTCATCAACCTCACGACGCTGCTTATCATCGGCTTCTACCTGTTGGTGGAGGCAATCAACCGGTTCGCCGATCCCCAACCGGTCGAGGGATGGACCGTCATAGGCGTGGCGGGCATAGCGCTGGTCATCGATCTGGTGACTGCCTTCATCGTCTATCGCGGTTCGCATGACAGCATCAACATGAAGGCGGCCTTTCTGCACAACGTCTCCGATGCTCTCGCGTCGGTCGGTGTGATCGTTGCTGGCGCGCTGATCCTGCTATACGATCTCTACATCGCGGATCTGATCATCACCCTGATCATCGCCGGTTATGTCATCTGGCAGGGGGTGACCCTGATGCCGCGGACAGTCCGGCTCTTGATGGGCGCGGTTCCCGACGAGCTGGAGTTTGATCGGATCGTTTTGGCACTCGAAAAGTTGGATGGGATCGACGGAGTACATCATGTTCATGTTTGGTCGATCGGCGAGCATCACCGGGCGCTGGAAACGCATGTAACCCCTGAAGGCGCTTCACTTGAGCAATTCGAGAAAGTGAAGGGCCGGGCTAGGTCGATGTTGAAAGAAGAATTTCAAATTGAGCATGCGACATTCGAAGCGTGCTTTGAAACGGACTGCGAAGCCGATCTCGTTCCCGCGCATCAAACCGCACATCCGCATGAAGTTGGCGGACCCCATCAGCCTTAGATTTGTGTGCGTATTCGATGACGTCTGCAGACCACGATAATTGCTGAAAAACCGGAAACCCGGGCCGTCAAAGCTCGGCCGCAAGGTTTGGGTGCGTACGAGTGTTCGTTGAACAACCCTAACTCAGGCTTGCGAGGATTGTCGGGCTTGCCATCGGCCTGGCCCTGCTCGTGCAAAAAGGACCGCGCTGCGCAAGGTGTTAAAAGCGTTGCAGTTGCTCGGTTACAAAGGAAAACAGCCGACCGCAGGCTTACTCTTTGAAGCTCAGGTAAATTACCACATCCTTGCCTCATCGGTGTCGCAAATCCCCCGCGCTGCGCTGCACAGCTACCCGCACGAGCGCTGCCGAGAAGTTTTCCCAAAGCGTGTTTTTGCTCTTGCGAGGCAAGTGCAATAAGGTTAGGGCCCGGATTTCCACACTCGGAGAACAGGAAGTTTTTATGTATCGTACTGCCGTCTCGTCCCTCGCAATCGCTTTGTCCGCACCGGCGGTGGCACAAGAGACTACCGGGCCTGATGACGGAGAGGTGCGCGCCGAACAGATTGCAGACGAGCGCCGGGAGAACCCGGTGGATTCGATCATTGTGGTCGGCGGCCGGATCGATCCCTACCGTATCGCGGGATCGGCCGATCTTATCGACAGCGAGGATCTGCGCCGGTTCGATCACGGGGATGTAAATCGCGTTCTGCGACAGGTCCCCGGCGTCAACACGCAGGAGGAAGACGGGTTCGGCTTATTCCCGAATATCGGTCTGCGCGGCAGCCCGGTCGAGCGTTCGAGCAACATCACGCTCATGGAAGACGGCGTGCTGATCGCGCCTGCTCCCTATGCCGCGCCGGCAGCGTATTATTTCCCGGCCATCGGGCGCATGCAGGCGGTCGAAGTCACGAAAGGGGCTGCCGCCATTCGCTATGGGCCCCGTACGATCGGCGGGGCGGTCAATCTTCGGTCGACCGACATTCCGACCGACGGGCTGGCTGGCTACGCTTCCGGGCAATACGGGTCGCGCGACTATTATCAGGGACAGGCCTGGGTCGGTGGAGACACGGACTACGTCGGCGCGCTGCTTGAAACCTACCAGCAGGGCAGCGACGGCTTCAAGACGATTGATGGGCTTCCCGACGCCGACACCGGTTTCGAGCGACAGGATTACCGTGGACGCTTGGCTGTTCACACAGCACCGGACGCGCCTGTCGAGGCGCGACTGGAATTCGTCTATGGCCGATCGGACCTTGAAGCCAACGAGACGTACCTTGGACTTGCCGACACCGATTTCGCCGCGGAGCCCTATCGTCGCTATGCGGCAAGCCAGCGCGACGCTTTTTCCGGTGAGCACGATCAATATCGCGTTACCGGCAGCTTGGCATTTTCTGACGGAACGAGGATCACAGCTACGCTGTACCGGAACGACTTTGCCCGCAGCTGGTCCAAGCTCCAGGATATCGACTTCGACGGCGATGGCAGCTTCGATTCAATTAGCTCGGTTTTCGTTAATCCAGAGGACAATGCCGGGGCGCTTAGCATCTTGCGCGGGGCGGATAGCTTCGAGGGCGCGGTTCGCATACGGAACAACAACCGCGTCTATCGCAGCGAAGGCGCTCAGATTTCGCTTGAGCGCCCCTTCGAGATGGGCGGCGCGAGGCACAACCTTGCCGTATCTGTCCGCTACCACGAGGATGAGGAAGACAGGCTGCAAAACGAGGAATTCTACTCACAGATCGGGGGTGATCTCGTCTTCGAACGGCAGACCGATCTTGGTCAGCAAGCCAACCGGGAAGCGAAAGCAAAGGCGATCGCGTTCTATATCGAGGACCGGATCGAGATCGGTGCCCTGACACTGACTCCCGGCTTGAGGTATGAAGGGATTGACCTGACCCGGCTCGACTATGCCGGGTCGGACCCGGATCGCTCAAATGGGCCGACACGTGTCCGTCAGACCAATATCGATCAGTGGTTGCCAGGTCTTGGCGCCACCTACGAGTTGGGTGATGCCATATTGCTGGCAGGTGTGTCGCGCGGTTTCTCACCTCCCGGTCCAGGCAATCCTGATGCACGGGCCGAGGAAAGCTGGAACTACGAAGCCGGGGTCCGCTATCGGAGCGACAAGGTCCAGGTCTCCGCGATCGGCTTCTACAACGACTACTCGAACCTTCTGGGCAACTGCACTCAATCCGTGGGCTGCAGCGTCGGTGATATTGGCGATCAGTTCAATGGCGGCGCGGTTACGGTCAAAGGGCTGGAACTGTCGGCGGCGGTTGAACCTCGCCTTTCCAATTCGGTCTCGTTCCCGCTCTCGCTTGCCTACACGTTCACGGATGCAGAATTCGACAGCAGCTTCGACAGCGAATTTTTTGGCGACGTAAACGAAGGCGATGACCTGCCGTACATCGCGCGCCATCAGCTCTATGTCGAAGCGGGGGTAAACATGGGACGTGCGGCGGCTACCGTTGGCGCCAACTACGTTTCCGAGTTGCGCGACAATCCAGGAAGCGGAGCCGTTGCTGAAAACGAGAGGATCGATGATCGCATCGTCTTCGATATTGCGGGAAGTTACGCGCTGACTGACAAGTTCTCCCTGTTTGCGCGCGTCGACAATGTTCTCGACAATCAATACGCCGTGAGCAGGCGCCCGTTCGGTCTGCGACCAGGGGTTCCGCGGCGCATTGTGGGTGGTGCTCGGGTCAGTTTTTAAACTCCGCGTGAGGCTTTTGGCGTTGATGTTCGCGCCCCCTTCATTTTGCGTGCTTGGAGGCGAGAACTGAGATGAAAGCTGACCCTAGATCGAATGCCAGACGGGATTGGGCAGGGCGGAACTCCCCACCAAGACTGTTGCGGACGCCTGGGGGTGAGCTCGTCCGCGAATCCTGGTTCTCGAACGACAATCGTATCCCTGAAAAGTCGACCGGTGTTTTCAGTATCAGGGATTCGTCGCGATCTTTCAGGCCACGCGTGGCGCGAAAAGGATGACTGTGGCACCGCCGAGGCAGATCAATGCTCCTAGCAGATCCCAGCGATCCGGCTGTGTATCTTCGACGAGCCAGAGCCAGCCAAGCGACGCGGTGATATAGACGCCGCCATAGGCGGCGAAGGCTCGCCCTGCAGCATCCGCCTCAATGCGAGCAAGGAGATAGGCGAACAACACGAGCGCCAATACTCCGGGAAGGAGCCACCAGGCGCTCCTGTCCATTCTGAACCAGGCCCAGAACGCAAAGCACCCCGCAATCTCGGCGAGCGCGGCAAGGGGATAGATCCATATCGCGTTCACGCTTCAGTCCCCTCGGCGAGCGCTTCAATGACCAGACAGGTGCCGACCGTTCCTTGCTCGCAGTTTTCCAGCATCCGGCGCAGTTCCCTTCGGAGAGCCTCCAGATCGGCAATCTTGCGGTTGACTTCGCCCAGGTGCGCTCGTGCCAGCGTGTCGACCGCATGGCAGGCCCGCGACCGGTCGTCGGCCAGTTCGAGAAGTTCGCGAATGCGCGTCATGGAAAACCCCAGGTCGCGCGCGCGGCGAATGAAATTCAGCCTCCGGGCGTCCTTAGGACTGTAGTCGCGATAGTTGGCCTGTGTGCGGGGCGGGGACGCGAGAACGCCCTCGCGTTCATAGTAACGGATGGTTTCCGCTTTTACGCCCGCCGCGCGGGCGAGTTCACCGATCCGCATAGGCTTCCCTCGATCGCTTGACCTTGTAGCGACTACAAGGTGTATAAATCGATTCGACACAAGGAGTCGAGCGAATGGGAAAAAATTGCTGCGGTCCTGTCGAGGACGTCGAGGCGAATAATGATCCGCTGTGGCGCCGTATCCTGTGGATCGCTCTCATTCTCAATGCGGTTATGTTCAGCGTCGAAATCGTGGCGGGCCTTGCTGCTGATTCGCGTGCATTGCAGGCTGACGCACTCGATTTTCTGGGCGATGCGGCAAATTACGCCATAAGTCTCTGCGTTGCCGGAATGGCGCTTGCGTGGCGCGCTTGCGCAGCCATTGCCAAAGCAGCGACCATGCTGGCGTTCGGGCTATGGGTGCTTGGCTCCGCGATCTGGGGTTTCTTTGTCGGTGCCTCGCCGGACGCCGGGACCATGGGCATTATCGGAACCGTCGCGCTTGCGGTGAATCTCGCAGTTGCCGCGATGTTGTTCCGGTTTCGCACGGGTGATGCCAACATGCGCTCGGTGTGGATTTGCTCGCGCAACGACGCGATCGGCAATGTAGCGGTTCTGGGCGCGGCGCTGGGTGTCTTCGGAACCGGGCGCGCGTGGCCCGACCTGGTCGTGGCCGCCATTATGGCCAGCCTAGCAATTTGGGGCAGTATTGAGGTATTCGGTCAAGCGCGCGGTGAGTTGCGCTCTGCTTGAGAAGGGACTCCGACAGGCAGTTACGTGATAGCACGACCTCTGCTGGCTTACGCTAACTTCCTTTCAAAGCCCATTGAAGGCCAACCGCTTTCAATTATTGCAGGTGACCGCATGAGTACTGGTCCATCAAAACCATCCTTGCGGTGGACTCCGGAGACGGTGATGTTTTCGGCGGCCGGGTAACGATTGTCTCTCCTGATGGTGACAGTCTTGATGCAATTCGTCGCGCTGCTCATCCCGGCGACCGCTGCTCATTAGGAATCACTTTCGCTCGCTTCGACTAGGCTGACCCAAGTCCCATTTTTCGTGAGAGCCAAAGGGTCGCGGTCGGGACAAGAACCCACATGATTATGGGAACGAGTCCGATCTTTGTCCCAGGGACTAGCGGCATAGTGGGACTGTAGGTCCAGCCCCAGGCAGCCCCAACGGCCAATATTTCGACCACGGATGTTATCGCGAGACCGATGGCGAGATAGATAAGGAAGCGGGATATTGGCCAGTCGACAAGCCAAGGTGTTCGGCGGTTTCCCAACGAGGCGCCCAGATAGGCCGCCACCATGATACCCGCGTCACCGAACGATGCCAGACCACATCGGTATGCGGCTTCAACAGGACCAAGCCCGTCAGTGCTGTAGAACGGGAGCTGGAACATTTCCCAGGCGAAGGCAATCAGTCCGCCGAAAATGGCGATCCACAGGGCGGGATGCGCGCCCCGCCACACTGCTTCGGGCCTACCCGTATTAATAGGCTCCAAAGCTCACCATCCTATTGCATTGGCTCCACCATCGCCATGCCGATCCGCTAAACAACGAACCGGTCCCAACTTCCGTAATGTTCGTCGCTCCGACGCCCTCTTGGCAGGCTCAGTACAATCAGAAGCGCTCCGAGCATCGTACCGACAACGTTGCCAACAGTACTGGCGCCTCCGTCCATAAGCCACGGAGCCACGATGAGCCAGGCACCGAACGCGACGTTGAGAAAGCGCAATGGCCTTGCGACCTCCGCCATGGCAATTACCGATACCGTGATGACCAGCGCGCCGACCAGATGGTCGCTGTCAGCAAGAGGCGGTACATTCCCAAGAACGAGCCTGGAGAACATCAGGAAAGCACCGATCAGCACACTGATGGCCAATGTCCATGGGACCGTGACCCCGCGCGCCGCCGAACCGCCGATCGCCGCGAGCGGAGCATCGAAACCGGGATGTGAGTCCTTGCTGCCGCCTGGCAGCGCGTCGCCGCGGAAGAACGAGCGCCAGAACGGTCGCCCGCGCCGCGTGTTGAGAACCAGGAACTGGCCCATCGCGACCAGCTCGTCGAGCGAATAGGGGATCATGATCAGCATCGCGGCCGCCGCCATGAGGCAGATCGTGCAATAGGTGCCGATCATGATCGGCTGGATGATGATGAAGTAGATGCTGATCACGCCGAGGGGCACGACGACGATGCCGAACAGTGTCACCATCCAGGGCATGGTCCGCCAGCGGGCCCTGCCGCCCATGACGCCCATCAGGATCTCGAACATGTAGCTCATCGCACCGATGCCGCCATCGGCCACCGGCCAGGCCTTGGAGACATCGGAGGTAATGATGTATTCGGTCCCGTTGAGCGCGCTTGGCGAAGCGAAGAACGGCTCCCACACGCCGTCGATATGGCCGAGCTGATATGCCGTGAGGATACGTGAAAGAAAGAAACCGACGGCGCCGAGGATAATGATCGGCATGCGCTGGACATAGGTAGAAGGCGAATAGGTCCAGCCCGGCGGTACGTCGGTATCATCCATCATGCCTTCGGGTGCCATGCCGGGCATCATCGGTACGAGAATGGTAAAGGCGATCACCAGCGCGCCGACAAAGGTATCGTTGGCATAGACGGCGGCATCGGGCGTCCAGAACACCAGCGGGGCGCCGAGCAGCCAGATGCCGATGCAGGTGTTGGCCCATTGCGCCCAACCTCCGCGCGGCGAGAGCGAGATGGCCGCAAAGACCATGATCAGGATGCCGCTCACGACATCGTTCCAGGCTGTCAGCCAGCTTCGCAGCGCCGGGTCCCAAAGATCGCGATCCTCGGTTATGCGCGTGACTGCAGCGGTAAATTCGCTCTGGTCGAAGGTCCCGAAGACAAACGGGGTGGTCGCGAGCCAGAGGCCGAGCAACATCGTAAACCAATGAACCCAGAGCATGTTGAAATGCATCTTGCGCATGTGACCGGCGTGGTCCGCCAGAGCATCTTCGCTTAGCGGGGCAGGCTCTGCCTCATCGGCTTCATCGAAATTGCTGCCGGCCACCCGCGCGGCATTGAGCTTGTTCTCGCCATACCAGGCCGAAGGATCGGCTTTCAGACCTTCGACGATCCGCGGGAGCGCGGTCCTCAGCCTGTGCTGCGGCGTCCAGTCCAGCCTTTCCCGCGCATTGCTGAGATCGAGTTCGTAGTGGTCGTCCGAAATGTCCACCATCCACGGCCGAATGAAAGCCTCTTCGCCAAGCACTTCGTTTTCGACCCAGGCACCGGTCTTGGCGAGTCCCTTCGGCACCGTGCGCGTCGTCCAGTCCTCATCGTGGATCAGGCGTCCAAGCGACTTTTGCAGTTCGCCATAGGACATCACGTCATCTTCGCCGAGAAGAACCGGCCATTCACTGGGAAGCTCGCTCCGCCGGTCGACGATGCGCTCGATCCCGTCGAGCAAATCCTCAAGGTGCAAATATGGCTGTCCGGTGTCGAGGTCACCGGGATAGACGCGGGCGCTCGGCCGTTTTTCGTAAATGCGCGCGATCTGCTGGGCAAGAAACGCCGAATGGCCTTCATCGTCGTATACGCCCGCAGGCCGCACGAAGACCGCATGGATGTCGCCACGCTTCTCGCGGATCAACTGCTCGGTGCGGACTTTCGATTCGCGGTAGGGCAGATCCGTGTCCAGCGGCGAAGTCTCGTCGATCAGCCCGCCGCCCCTGATGGGGGCATGGACCAGCATCGTGCTGACAAACACGAACTGGTCGATATCGAAATCCTGCAGCGCTTCGAGCAATCGGCCGGTTCCCATGACCGTAACCTCGTCATATTTGGGGTTCGGTTCACCGGTAAGATCGAAATAGGCAGCAAGGTGGACGAAGGAGGCGATCCTTTTGCCATAGGCGGTTCGAACGCGTTCGAAGGCGGCATCGATGCTCGCCTGGTCGGTGACATCGACACAGACGCATTCGGCCTCTGCCGGGGGATGGGGAGCGGCGTCGCGGTCGAATCCGATCACGCGGTATCTCGCTGCAAGCTTCTTTACGATGGCTGAGCCGATATAGCCGCTCGAGCCAGTAACGATCACGACAGGTTTATCGGAGTTGTCAGTCAAGATATGATCCTTGCTTCGACTTTGAACGACCTCACGACCCTTGAGCGGTGCCTAAAAACCTCAATCTAACAGAGTTTCCAACCCGAAAGCGTGCGGGAAAACGCAGTCCTTCTCCCTGTTACGAAATAACGATCGATTTCCCTCACATCGAGAGCAATTTCCGCAGCGAGCGGGCATTGGATTTAACTAACGGCACCCTTCCTGCCGAGCCTCGGGTTTCCTCGGCAGCCGATAATACGGACCAGCGCGAAAGACCAACGAGTCGGCTTTGAAATAGGAACACATGGTAAGGGGAGACCGTAGTTCTGTCATATCAAACTACAATTTTCGAAGAGTAGGAGGCGACATGAAGGCCCAAGACGTAATGACATCGAACCCCGCATGCTGCAATCCATCGAGCACCGTGCAAGAGGCAGCTTTACTGATGGTCGATAATGATTGCGGCCAAATCCCCGTTGTCGATGATTCCGGTGCGTTGGTGGGCGTGGTGACCGACAGGGACATCGCCTGCCGCTGTGTTGCCAAAGGCAATTCCTCCGACCAACGCGTTGAGGAGGTGATGACATCATCACCTGTTACTGTCACCGCCGATGCAAGCGTCGACGAATGCTGCACCAAGATGGAAGACAATCAGGTTCGGCGGCTTCCGGTGGTCGATGACGAAGGCAAATGCTGCGGCATCGTTGCGCAGGCCGATATCGCCAGAAGCGCAGCTGAGAAGGAAACCGGCGACCTCGTGCGCGAGGTATCGGAGGCCAGTTCGGAGCCAGCTTCGGCGGGATGCTGCTAGTCGCACAAGACTATTGATTTTACGCGGATAAAGCGGACGGGGCGATCTGATCGGTCCCCGTCCGCAATCGCTCGTTACTTGTCAATCGCCTCGCCCCCGACTATCTCGGGCCGGTGAAGTTCATTCGTACCTTGACCTTGATCCTTTTTGGCTTCGGACTCTTTGTCCAGGTTGGAGCGAATGCGGCAGCCCTTCCTCAGATCGAGGCGGCGGAGATGAGCGACTGTGCCGAGATGGCCGATAACGATACATCCACCGATCCGGCAGGACCATGTTCCAGCATGACGCTCGATTGCGTGATTGCCATGAATTGCTTGCCGCCTTTGGCTCTGTCGAATGCGACTGAAATGGAGGGTGCGCCCCTTCGTTTGGTACCGAGCTACCTTGTTTCTGCGGCCCCGTGGTTTGAAACAGATCCACCGCGACCGGAATCGCCTCCTCCAAAACCAATCCTCACCGTCTAGTTTTCCCTGAAGGCGCGTTGCGACTTTTGCGAGACTGACGAACGATGCAGCCGCACGAACCGGTCTTCGCCGGTGCGGCATGTTATGTCGTCAGCTCGCTCTGCACGAGTGAGATTTATGAACTGGCGAATTGGTTGGGTGCCGTTTTCGGCCCTGCTGGTCGCGCAGGCTGCCCAAGCGCAGTCGGTCGGCTATGAAGAAACCCTTGCGGCGGCGCGGGCGGAACAGCCCATGCTTGAAGCGGGCGCTTTGCGTGTACAGGCGAGGCGCGATGCTGCGGACGCAGCGGACGAATTGCCCGATCCACGCGTTCGTGCAGGCGTGATGAACTTGCCGGTCACCGGACCCGCTGCATTTAATCCGTATGCGCAATTGCCGACGCAGCTCGCGGTGGGCATCGAGCAGGAAATTCCCAATCTTGCCAGGCGGCGAGCACGATACGGCCTTGCCGGATCCGAAATCGGTATTGCCGAAGCCCGTCTTGGCTTGTCCGAACGTTCCATCCTCGCCGAGGCCGGGACGGCTTGGATTGGCCTGTATTATGCTCAGCAGCGCCTCGCTCTTGCGCGCGACTCTCTGGACAGCTTAAGGGACTTCGTTCCGGTCGCAGTCAGTGCCGTCGCTTCGGGATCGGCCAGACCTGCCGAAAGCCTTGCGATCCGGCGCGAGCTTCTCGAAATCGAGGATGCCATTACCCGGATCGAGGCCGCGCGCGCAGCCGCGCGTGCCCGGCTGCAGCGATATATCGCCGGAAGCGAGCCCGTCGCTGCGGGGGGCGCTCCCCAAGTTACCGTGGACCCGGAAGAGCTTCGGTTCGCGTTGGAGGCCAATCCGGAATTGCGTCTGGCGGATGCCGAGCAGCGACGTGCCGAAGCTGCAGCCGATCTGGCACGCGCTGAAAAGCGACCTGATTTCGGTGTCAGCGTGACTTATGGCCACCGTAATCCCGATTTCGGCAGTGCCGTATCGGTCATGGGATCGGTCACTTTACCCATCTTCACCGACAGGCGGCAGAACCCGCGCATCGCGGCAGCCGAAGCAGACGCCGCTGCCGCCTCGGCCGAGCGCGTCGATCGCCTGAGAGTGATCAGGGCCCGGTTCGAAGCCGATCTGGCTGCGTGGCGCAGCGCACTGCAGCAGTGGGAACGTGCGCGTGATCAGCTTCTTCCGCTCGCGCGCGACCGTGCCGAGCTCGAGACCGCCAGCTTCGCTGCTGGCCGTGCAGACCTCGTCGATGTGATCGCGGCCAAATCTGCGCTGGCATTGCTCGAACTCGAGATCCTTGAACGCGAACAGATGGCTGTCGAAGCCGCTGCAACTCTACGTCTTACATATGGGGAGGACAGGCCATGAACGCCGCTTTCGAACGTTTTACGCCGCGCCAGCGCACTTATGCGACCGCCGCAGCCATCGCCCTTGTCAGTCTGGCGACCGGATACGGCTTGTCGATGCTCGGCGGAGATAGCAGCGGCGAAGAGCTCGGTGCCGACACCGGCTGCGACGAAGTGCTTTACTGGTACGACCCGATGGTGCCCGACCAGCGCTTCGATGAGCCGGGCAAATCTCCGTTCATGGATATGCAACTGGTCCCAAAATGTGCCGGAGGCGGAGCGCAGGCGGGCGAGGGCGTCAGTATCAGCTCGACCCAAGTGCAGAATTTCGGAATTCGCACTGCCGAGGCCGAATACGGCGTGTTGGAACCGGATGTGAGTGTGACTGGCACGCTCGCCTATAACGGTAGCGAAGTAGCGATCGTGCAGCCGCGCGCGGGCGGCTTTGTGCAGCGGACATATGGTCACGCGCCGCAAGACCTGATTACAAGAGGTGCACCGATCGTCGATCTGCTGATCCCCGAATGGGGCGGTGCCCAGCAGGAATTCCTTGCCGTAGCGGCAACAGGAGACGCGGCGCTTACCAATGCTGCCCGCCAACGGTTGCGACTGCTCGGTATGCCGGAAGGCGTGATCTCCTCAGTCGCTCGAAGCGGCAGACCTCAATCGACGATTACCGTCACCGCGCCGCAATCGGGCGCAATCACATCGCTCGGTATAAGGCCGGGCATGACCGTCATGGCAGGCCAAAGCCTTGCCGAAATTAGCGGCTACAGCCCGATCTGGCTCGAAGCCGCTGTACCCGAGGCATTGGCCGGAAGCGCCCGCGTCGGGCAGCCGGTCAGCGCGACGCTCACAGCTTTTCCTGGCGAGCGATTTGCTGGACGGATCATCGCCATCCTGCCGAGCGCGCAGGACACAAGCAGGACGATTACCGTGCGGGCCGCCATGCTTAATCTAGGGCTTCGGCTCAAACCGGGCATGTTCGCGCAAGTCACATTGGCACCTGAGCGACGTGAGACGTTGCTGGTTCCTTCGGAAGCGGTCATTCGCACTGGCGAGCGGACTCTTGTGATGATTGCACAGGAAAGCGGCGGCTATCGCCCCGCAGAAATTCGCATCGGCCGCGAAGCGAACGGGCGCACCGAAGTCCTTGCTGGCCTTGCTGCGGGCGAGCAGGTCGTTACTTCGGGCCAGTTCCTGCTCGACTCCGAAGCCAGTCTTACCGGTATCGATGTGCGTCCTGTCGATCAGGCCCCATCGGCGGCGACCCGAGACCAGACGTCAAGCGAGGCCGACGAGCCGCAAACCTATAGGGCAACCGGTACAATTGAGCGTATCACCTCAAGCAGTGTGACCCTGCGGCACGGCCCGGTGCCTGCACTCGAATGGCCAGCGATGACCATGCCTTTCGCCACCGAGGGGCCAGAGCAACTGCGCGGTTTCGCGCGCGGTGACCGGGTTTCCTTCACATTTGCGCAGGCCGACACCGGGCCCCGCATTGTCTCGATCCGAAAGACCGGCCAATGATTGCGCGCATTATCGATAGCTCGATTGCCAATCGCTTCTTCGTGGTGTTGGCGGCGATCGGGCTGGCATTGGCCGGTTTCTGGGCTGTGAGGACAACACCGGTCGATGCATTGCCCGATCTGTCCGACGTGCAGGTGGTGATCCGCTCGAACTATCCGGGACAAGCTCCCCGAATTGTCGAGGATCAGGTGACCTACCCGATGGCCACAACCATGCTGTCGGTCCCCGGCGCCGAAACAGTGCGCGGCTATTCCTTCTTCGGCGACAGCTATGTCTATGTCATCTTCGAAGACGGAACCGATCTTTACTGGGCGCGCTCGCGGGTTCTCGAATATCTCAACCAGGTCCAGAATCGGCTGCCCGAAGTAGTTCAGAGTACGCTCGGGCCCGATGCCACCGGGGTCGGCTGGATCTACGAATATGCACTGGTGGACCGTAGCGGCGGACACGACCTTGCCGGGCTGCGCAGCTTGCAGGACTGGTTCCTGCGCTACGAGTTGCAGACCATACCCGGGATCGCCGAGGTCGCCAGCGTTGGCGGCATGGTCAAACAATACCAGATCGTTCTCGATCCCTACCGTATGGCCTCGCTGGGTGTGACGCATGCGCAGGTTGTCAGGGCAGTTCAGGCGGGCAATCAGGAAACTGGCGGCTCAATTGTCGAGATGGGCGAAGCGGAATATATGGTCCGTGCATCGGGTTATCTCGGAACTCTGGCGGATTTCCGCAGCATTCCGCTGCGCGCCGAAGCGGGCGGCGTGCCGGTCACGCTCGGCGATGTCGCGAATGTCCAGATCGGTCCGGAACTGCGGCGCGGCATCGCCGAGCTGAACGGTGAAGGCGAGGTTGCAGGCGGTATCGTCATCCTGCGGCAGGGAGCCGACGCGCGGAGCGCGATTACGGCAGTGGAAGCCAAACTCGAACAATTGCAGGCGAGCCTTCCCGAAGGGGTGGAGATTGTCACCACCTATGACCGCTCGCAACTGATCGACGCATCGGTCGAAAACCTGACCACCAAGCTGATCGAGGAATTTATCGTCGTGGCCTTGGTGTGCCTTTTGTTCCTGTGGCACGCGCGCTCGGCTCTGGTCGCGGTCGTGACGCTGCCTATGGGTGTGCTCGCGGCCTTCCTCGTAATGCGCTTTCAGGGAGTGAACGCCAATATCATGTCGCTCGGCGGTATAGCCATCGCGATCGGGGCGATGGTCGATGCGGCGGTGGTCATGATCGAGAATGCCCATAAACACATCGAACGGTGGACTGAGGAAAATCCCGATGCGGTTCTGTCCGTCAACGAGCGATGGCGTATCGTCACCGATGCCTCGAAGGAAGTCGGCCCGGCGTTGTTCTTCAGCCTGCTGATCATCACCTTGTCGTTCCTGCCGGTATTTACCCTGCAGGCGCAGGAAGGACGGCTCTTCGCGCCGCTCGCCTTCACCAAGACCTATGCCATGGCTGCTGCCGCGATCCTTTCAATCACTCTGGTTCCAGTACTGATGGGTTGGCTGATCCGGGGTAAGATCCCTGCAGAGGACAGCAATCCGGTTAACCGCGTGCTGACCCGCGCTTACCGACCCGGTCTCGACTGGGTTATGCGCCGCCCCAAGACCACGCTGGCCATCGCCGGTCTGATCTTCTTGACGACGCTTGTTCCCTTTTCCCGGCTCGGCGGTGAGTTTCTCCCACCGCTCGATGAAGGCGACCTTCTCTACATGCCCAGCGCCCTGCCCGGACTGTCACCCGGCGAGGCGTCGGCGCTGCTCCAGCGCACCGACCGGCTGATCATGACCGTACCGGAAGTCGAAACCGTGTTCGGCAAGGCCGGCCGTGCCGACACCGCCACCGACCCCGCCCCGCTCACCATGTTCGAGACAACCATCCGCTTCAAACCGCGCGAGGAATGGCGCGAGGGCATGACGCCCGACATGCTGGTCGAGGAACTGGATCGTGCCGTGCAGGTGCCCGGCCTCGCCAATGTCTGGGTCCCGCCAATTCGCAACCGGATCGACATGCTCGCTACAGGGATCAAGAGCCCGATAGGGATCAAGGTTTCCGGAGAAGACCTGGGCGAGCTCGAACGAGTTGCGCTCCAGGTCGAACAAGCCGCCAAGAACGTTCCGGGCGTGAGCTCTGCACTGGCCGAACGGCTATCGGGAGGCCGCTATGTCGATGTCGATATCGACCGGCTGGAAGCAGCCCGCTACGGCCTCAACATCGCCGACGTCCAGCAGATCGTATCTGGCGCAATCGGCGGTGCAAACGTGGCCCGCAGCGTGGAGGGGCTGGCGCGATATCCGATCAACGTGCGGTATCCGCGCGAAATTCGTGACAGCGTGGACGAGCTGCGTAACCTGCCGGTTCTCACCCCGTCGGGTCAGCAGATTACGCTTGGCACCGTGGCTGCTGTCAGCGTGACCAGCGGCCCGCCCATGCTCAAGAGCGAGCAGGGCCGACCGACAAGCTATGTCTACATTGATGTGCGCGGACGCGATCTTACCTCGGTGGTTGGCGATTTGCAGGAAGTCATCGCCGCAGAAGTCGATCTGCCAGCGGGTGTCAGCCTGTCCTATGCCGGGCAATTCGAATATCTCACACGTGCCTATGAACGCCTGCAGATTGTCGTCCCGGCGACGCTCGCAATCATATTTCTGCTGCTCTATCTGATCTTCCGCCGGTTCGACGAGGCGCTGCTCATCATGGGCACGTTGCCATTCGCGCTGACCGGTGGCTTCTGGCTGCTTTACCTGATGGGGTACAACCAGTCCGTCGCAACCGCTGTCGGCTTTATTGCGCTGGCCGGTGTGTCTGCGGAATTCGGCGTCATCATGCTGATCTACCTGAAAGCCGCGTTGGACCGGCGCGGCGAGAATGCAGATGCAGAGGAAGTCTCTGCCGCCATCCGCGAAGGCGCCTTGCTGCGAGTGAGGCCCAAGGCGATGACCGTGGCGGTTCTCTTGGCCGGTCTGTTCCCGATCCTGATCGGCACTGGGGCTGGCTCCGAAGTGATGAGCCGAATCGTCGCGCCGATGATCGGCGGAATGATCACAGCTCCGCTTTTGTCCATGTTTGTACTTCCCGCCGCATATCTGTTGTTGCGGCGTCCCCGGCCAGATCGGCCAAACCACTCCGAAGGAGAAGAAAAATGCGTACCACAACCCTCTTGACCTCATTGGCCGCCCCGCTGGCGCTGGCAGCCTGTGATTCCGGCCAGGATATGGCTGAGATGAACGATATGCCGATGGCTGAAGATGGCATGATGATGGATGATCAGGACATGTCGGCAATGGACCCTGGTGACATGATGCAGACCGCCAGCGCTGAGGGAACCGTCACCGCCATCGATGGCGAAGCTGGCACGATCACCGTCGAGCATGGCCCGGTCGCCGCAATTGACTGGCCGGCAATGACGATGGCGTTCGAGGCAGACGAGCAACTGCGGAGTGATGTCAGCGTCGGTGAGGGAATTTCCTTCGAGTTTCGTACTGGTCCTGAAGGCAGTGTGATCACGTCGATCACGAAGCAGTGAAACGATGGGGCGGCGTCGGACAAATCCGGTGTCGCCCTCGAGGAGCAACGCTATCATGAACCGCAAAGGCCAGGTATTCCCCATCGAGCGTCGTGCATTGCTGAAGCACGCGGGCCTGGCCGCAGCGGGATTTGCGGTCATGCCGCTTGCAGCGTGCGAGGCACCCAACAAGCTTTTGCAGGGCAGCACTGGCGGTTCCAACCCGCTCGCCATACCGCCGTTGCAGGTGGGCCGGATCGAACAGGGCGAGCGTGTTTTTCGCCTCTCCTTGACCTCGGGCCAGAAGGAATTCGTGGCTGGCGTCGCCTCACCCACGATCGGCATTGACGCACCCTATCTCGGGCCGACACTGGAAATGCGCCGCGGCGAACGGGTGCGCTTCCACATCGACAATAATCTGGCCGAAGGCGCCACGGTCCATTGGCACGGGTTCGAACTCCCCGCCTCTGCCGATGGCGGACCGCATCAACTGATCTGCCCAGGCGAGAGGTGGAGCCCGTCTTTCGAAGTGCGCCAGCGCGCCTCGCTCTACTGGTATCATTCGCATCTGCACCGCAGAGCCGGGTCGCAGGTTTATGCCGGACTTGCCGCGCCGATCTATGTGCGCGACGATCAAGAAGAGCGCCTCGGTCTGCCGAGCGAATATGGCATCGACGACATTCCGCTGATCGTCCAGGACCGGATGATCGATGGGTCCGGTCAACTGATTTACCCAAGCGGAATGCAAGCGCGCATGATGGGCGTTCGTGGCAACCGGATTTACGTCAACGGCACCGAAGACGCTGTCTTTGACGCAGCGACCGGACAGCTCCGTCTGCGCCTTCTCAACGGATCGAACGCACGGTTCTATGATTTCTCGCTTGAGGGCGGTGCACCGATGCAGCTTATTGCGAGCGACGGCGGCTTGCTTGATCGACCCCATCCTGTCCGGTCGCTCAGGCTTGCGCCGGGGGAGCGGGCGCAGATCATCCTTGATCTCGCCGAAGGACGCCCGCTGCGCCTTGTCGCCAGCAGCCCGGACAACATGATGGGCATGATGGGCGGACAGGGCCGCGGCATGATGGGCGGAGGGATGATGGGCCGTGGAAATGACGGTGATCCTTCCGGCGGGGTATTTCGCATTCTCGACATCAGGCCCGCAGATACGGCTCGGTCTGTCAGGCTGCCGGCCGAACTTGCTCCGCTTGGTGTGCCCGATCCATCGCTCGCCGTGCGAACCCGCCGGTTTGTGATCGATATGGGTATGATGGGCGGGGGAATGTCGATCAATGACGCGGCGATGGACATGGATGTCATCAACGAACGCGTGCCGGTCGGACAATGGGAAATATGGGAGATCGCCAACGCTTCGATGATGGCGCACCCCTTCCATATCCATAATACGCAGTTTCGCGTGATCGAGCGCAATGGCCGCGCGCCGCCGCCGCTGGAAACGGGATACAAGGACACCGTGGTGGTGAACCCGCGCGAACAGGTGCGCGTACTGGTCCGCTTCGAGGAAAACACCGACCCGGACCTGCCCTACATGTACCATTGCCACATCCTCGAGCACGAGGATGCAGGTATGATGGGGCAATTCGTCGTCATGAACAGCTAGGAAGGAAATGTTGTGAGCAAGGATGAAAGCGTAATCGAGGGCACTGCCATCGACCCGGTATGCGGCATGAGCGTTGCGATCGACGGCGCGAAGCACATTGCGCCGTATGAAGGCGCCGAGCACTATTTCTGTTCTTCGCGCTGCCACGACAAGTTCCTTGCTGATCCCGAACTCTACCTGTCGGGCGCGCACCTCAATGCGGTCGAAGAGGTGCCTGAGGGGACGATTTATACTTGCCCAATGCACCCTGAAATCCGGCAGCCCGGCCCCGGTTCGTGCCCGATTTGCGGAATGGCGCTCGAACCGGAGATGGTCTCGCTCGACGATGGACCAGACCCTGAACTGATCGATATGCGTCGCCGCTTTTGGTGGAGCGCGCTCCTGACGCTGCCATTGTTCGTCTATGCAATGGGCGACATGGTTCCCTGGATCAGTTTCGACCAGCTTATCGAATCTGCCTATGCACAATGGGCGCAGTTCGCTCTCGCTACCCCCGTCGTTCTGTGGGGAGCCTGGCCGTTTTTCACCCGCGCCGTCGAGTCGCTGAAGACGCGCAATCTCAACATGTTCACGCTGATCGGGTTCGGCGTGGCGATCGCCTACATTTTCAGCGTGGTGGCAACGATTGCACCGCATATTTTCCCGCCCGCGTTTCATGACCATTCGGGGCGGGTCGGGGTCTACTTTGAGGCCGCGGCTGTCATCACGACGTTGGTCTTGCTGGGGCAGGTCCTCGAGCTCAAGGCAAGGGGCTCGACCTCCAGCGCATTGCGCGCGCTGCTCGAACTGGCTCCGCCAAGCGCGGTCAAAATCTTCGGGTCCGGCGACGAGCGCGAGGTGCCGCTCGATCAGCTGGCCACCGGTGATCGTCTGCGCGTCCGTCCCGGCGACAAAGTGCCCGTCGATGGCGAGATTGAGGAGGGTTCGAGCGCAATCGATGAATCCATGATCAGTGGTGAACCGCTGCCCGTCGCCAAGAAAACCGGCGACACAGTTATAGGCGGGACAGTCAATCAGACCGGCGGCTTTGTCATGCGCGCCACCGGTGTAGGCAAGGACACGATGCTGTCCAAGATCGTCCAGATGGTAGCCGAAGCGCAGCGCAGCCGCGCACCGATCCAGCGCTTGGCGGATCAGGTGGCGGGCTGGTTCGTGCCCGCCGTGGTGGTGATCGCCATCGTCACGTTCATAGTCTGGGCTATCTGGGGCCCCGCGCCCGCGCTGGCCTATGCGCTGGTCAATGCCATCGCAGTCTTGATCATCGCCTGTCCGTGCGCGCTTGGGCTTGCCACGCCGATGTCGATCATGACCGGTACCGGTAAGGGCGCGCAGCATGGCATTCTGATCCGTAACGCCGAGGCGCTCGAAACATTGGAGAAGATCGATACGCTGGTGGTCGACAAGACAGGCACGCTGACGATGGGCAAACCCGACCTGGTGGCAGTGACACCTGCAAACGGAATTGACGAAACCGAATTCCTGGCCGCGGTCGCGGGTGTCGAGATGGGAAGCGAGCATCCGCTGGCCCATGCGATCGTCGAAGGCGCAAAAGCGCGCGGCGTATCGCCGGCCGAGGCCACAGACCTCGCCTCGACCACCGGCGAAGGTGTCGAGGCCAGCGTGCAGGACCGCCGCGTTGCTATCGGCAATGAGAAGATGATGCGACGTGTCGGTATCGACGATGACGTCTGGCTTGGCTCGGCGGAGGGCGGTCGCAAGCAGGGCCAGACAGTTATGTTCGTCGCGTTCGATGGCCGTCCGGCAGGTCTCATTGCGGTAGCCGATCCGATCAAGCCGACCAGCGCTGCGGCGATTGCGGCGCTTCATTCGCGCGACATCCGGGTGGTGATGCTCACCGGCGATAGCCGTGGCACAGCCGAAGCGGTGGCGCGCGAAATGGGGATCGACGAGGTGCATGCCAATGTCTCTCCGGAAGACAAGCACAGCAAGATTGAGGAGCTGAAGGCACAAGGCCGCCGCGTCGGTATGGCCGGAGACGGCATCAACGATGCCCCCGCGCTGGCCGCTGCAGATGTCGGAATCGCCATGGGTACCGGCACCGATGTGGCGATTGAGAGCGCAGGCGTGACTCTGGTGCGCGGTGATTTGACAGGGGTAGTCCAGGCCATCGTGCTGTCGCGCTCAACGATGCGCAACATCCGGCAGAACCTGTTCTTCGCGTTTGGTTATAACACGCTTGGCATTCCGGTCGCCGCAGGCGTGCTGTTTCCGTTCTTCGGATTGCTGCTGAGTCCCATGATCGCGGCGGCGGCCATGAGCCTCTCTTCTGTATCGGTGATCGCGAATGCGCTGCGGCTGCGGAGCCTGCGCCTGGACACATGACGCCGAATGGCGGCGATCACAACAAAGCCGTCGTTACCCATTCGCCGGTGACGAACACACCGACAAGGATCACGACTGCAGAGAAAATGTATGTTAGCGTCCGCTTGCGCGCCGCGAGGCTGTGCGAGGCCCAGGTTCCCAGCCAGCCCCCCATCGCGCCTCCGCCAATGAAGAACCCGGCGATCGGCCAATTGATCAGCCCGTCCAATGCGTAATTGGCGGCCGTGGTGGCGCCGAAAGCGGTTACGGAGACTAGCGAAGAGCCGATCGCATTGAGGATCGGCATGGCCGTCGCGGCAACCAGGCCCGGCACCACCAGGAACCCGCCGCCGATACCGAAAAAGCCGGACAGTGCGCCGACAACAAACCCACCGGCCGCCAGCCGCGGGGTCAACCGCAATGCGGTCGCTGCGGTAAGGCGGACATCCGGGTCGGACCCACCCGATTTTTCGCGTATCATCGACAGGCCGACAATGATCATCACCAAGCCGAACAGGCCCAGCAGGAGATCGCCCTGTGTCATCTTCCCCATAGTCGATCCCGCCGCTGCACCGATAATACCGAATGCCGCGAAAAGACTTGCGCAACGCCATTTCACACTGCCGCCACGGGCATGTAACAGCAGGTTGGCCAAGGCGCTCGCGGCCACGGCGGCAGCGGATGTGGCGATTGCGACATGTGTGTCGCGAACGCCGACAACATAGATCAATAGCGGCACGGCGAGGATCGATCCCCCGCCGCCGATCAAACCCAGCGAGAACCCCACGAGGAGCCCTGAGGCTAGCGACAATGACGCCTGAACAAGACCGATATCCATCAGGCGGGCGCAGCCGTCATTAACTTGTCTCGCCGGGCCTGCTGCCGGCTTCGCCGTCCGGACTGCAATAGATGGCGTAAAGCGTTTCCAGCACACGCCGTGTCGCATCGCCGGACAGGGAATAGTGGATTGAGCGACCGTCTCGCCGCGCTGCGACCAAACCGTCCTTGCGCATCAGCGAAAGATGCTGCGAGACGACGGTTTCACCGATCTCCAGCAAATTGGCCAGCTCGCCCACGCTGCGCTCGCCCTCCACAAGCTGGCAGGCGATCATCAGGCGGTTGTGGCTGCCCAATGCCTTGAGCAGGGTCACCGCCTTTTCGGCTTGTTTGCGAATATCTTCGGCTTGCATACTTGCATATATGCGAAGGTGTGCATATAAAGTCAATCGTAATCTGCCCCCGCGCTATTGCGGGCCGGGAGCTTTGAGCCAGATCCAGGATATTCCTTATGACCCACATCAAGACCCTCAACGACAGTTTCGCTGTCTCGGCTGCTCCGCCTTCCGAGGGCGACCTGCGCGCCTTGGCGGAGGATGGTTACAAAGCCGTCGTCAACCTGCGCTGCCAGGATGAGGCGGATCAGCCAATCGCCCCGGACCGGGAAGGTGAAGTTGTGGCATCGCTTGGCCTCGAATATCGTCACCTGCCGGTGGCGGGCGGCGCCATGTCGGATGAACTCGTCGATGAATTCAGGGCCAGCGTCGAAGCGCTCCCGAAGCCGGTGCTGGTCCATTGCGCTTCGGGCAAGCGCGCAGGGGCCTTCACAATGATGCATCTGGCGGCGCAACAGGGAATGGGCGGCGACGCGACGCTGCAGCAAGCGGCGGATATGGGCTTCGTTTGCGATGAACCGGCGCTGGAAGATTTTGTCCGTAATTACGTCGACCGAGCGCAGGACTGATCACTCCGACCCGCCTTCAACCTGCATACAAAAAGAGCTTTCGATGAAACCTGACGTAGAGGCATTTTTCGACACAAATACCAATACGGTGACCTATGTCGTGTCCGATCCCGCGGCCAAGGTGTGCGCGGTGATCGATCCGGTGCTCGATTTCGATGCCGCAGCGGCACGAACCGCGACAAAGTCCGCCGATAAGGTGATCGATTTCGTCCGGGAGAAGGGTTTCAAATGTGAGTGGATACTGGAAACCCATGTCCATGCCGATCACCTGTCCGCCGCACCTTACATTCGCAGCGCGCTAGGCGGCAGACTCGCTATCGGCAGCCAGATCACCGTCACGCAGAATACCTTCGGTCCGATCTTCAATGCCGGGGTGGACCTGCCGCGCGATGGGCGCCAGTTCGACCATTTGTTTGCCGATAATGACAGCTTCGACCTGGGCACCATATCGGCTCGGGCACTCCATACGCCGGGACATACGCCCGCGTGCTTGACTTATGTTATCGGCGATGCCGCCTTTGTCGGCGATACGCTGTTCATGCCCGATTACGGCACGGCGCGCGCCGACTTTCCCGGCGGCGATGCACGTACGCTCTATCGCTCTATTCGCCGGATCTTCGAGCTACCAGGCGAGACGCGGCTGTTTATGTGTCACGACTACCTACCGGAAGGCCGCTCGGAGCATCGGTGGGAAACTACGGTACAAGACCAAAAGCACAGCAACATCCATGTCCACGCCGGGATCGGCGAGGATGCATTTGTGGCCATGCGAGAGGAGCGCGACGAACAGCTGGGTATGCCACGTCTCATCCTGCCATCAATCCAGATCAACATTCGTGGTGGGAACATGCCTGGCGCAGAAGAAAACGGCACGATCTATCTGAAACTGCCGGTCAACGTTTTGGGTGAACCGCAAACACCGCCCGAAGAAACAGGTCCACGCACCCAGTAAGTTTGCCGTCGATGCATCAACCTGAGGGTGGAGGGTACATTATGATCCGGAATGTCGAAAACAACCTAGCGACATGGGCCACAAAAGTGCGATTGATCGATCCGGTCTTCCGCCTCTCTTTGAGCCTCATATTCGTCATCGGCGGAGTGGGGCATTTTCTTGCGCATGAATATATGCTCGACCGGATGGCATTGTCGCCATGGAAAGATCATGTTGTTTTAATTGGTGATGCGTCCATCCTTTTGTGGCTGTCTGGCTTGGTGTTCATCGGTGCAGGCACATCGCTGGCCTTGGGGTGGATGACTCGGCTCTCATGCACCGCGCTATTTCTCACTCTCGTTCCGATAACTTTCGCGATCCATATCGCCCCTGGCCACACAGGCCCGCTACTCAAGAATATCGCTATCCTGGGGGCGCTGGCATTTGTCTTCGTTCGCGGACCAGGAAGTCATTCAATGGATACGGCGCTCGGTCGCGCCGCTAGTTGAGCGACGAGCACGCTGACCCGCCACATACGAGCAAAATCTCGCAAAAGATTTTGACGTGCTTTGCAAGAGTTTCGCGCTTCAAGCTACGCGCTTCAGCCGGACGCGTTCTTCCACGCCCCCATGGAACCAAGATAGATGTCGAGGTGCTCGAAACCCTTGCTGGCCAGCCAGCCCGCAGCAACGCTCGCGCGCATCCCGCTGGCGCACATCAGCGTGTAGTGATGATCCTGCTTTAGCTCTTTCCAGCGGGTATTCAGCTCGCCGACGTAGATATGTTCTGAGCCATCGATACTGGTTTGCTGGCGCTCCTCGAGATCACGCACATCGAGCAAGGTCCATTGGCCGCCGTTCTGGTCGAGTCTTTGCGCGACTTCATCGGTGTTGATCATGGGAACGCTGCGCATCGCCGCGCCCTGTGCAGCTGCAGGAACGACGCCCACGTAACCACCAATGATGTTGTCAAAACCGATGCGCACCAGATGCGCCATCGCCTCGGCAAGCTGGTCTTCTTCGGAGGCGACCAGCGCTATCGTCTCGCCCTCGGTGATGAACCACCCGGCGAAAGCCGGGATCATTCCCACCGGAAGGCACATCGCGCCCGGCAGGTGGCCGCCGGCATAGCCAAGCGGTTCACGAACGTCGATCAGGTGGTCAGCGCCGCTCTTGGTAATTTGCTGGAGCCCCATCCGGCGGGGGCGCATGATGCGCGGCGCAGCATCTGCGCCCTCCAGATTAAGCCGCTCCATCAACCGGAAATACGGCGGCTGGTAATGGTGCTCTGCAATTTTCGCCTGAATGAACTCGTCGCGATCAAAGATGCGCAGGCGCGGATTGTTGCGGCGCTCGTGGCCGACCGTGGAGAATTCCCGGTCCGCCATACCCGATCCGCAGACCGAACCCGCGCCATGCGCCGGGTAAATGATTGCCTGGTCTCCGAGACGGCAAATCTTTTGCAGGGAATCGTACAGCAGCCCGGCAACTTCCTCCTTGCGTTCGGGATAGAAATCGGTTCGCCCGACATCGCCGACAAACAGCGCATCGCCGGTGAAGACGCCAACCGGTCCTTCGGAATATTCGCTGTCATGGATAACAAAGGCGAGATGGTCGTCAGTGTGACCGGGCGTTTCGAGCACTTCGATTCTCAGTTGTCCCAGTTCAAAGCAATCGCCTTCGCGCGCAGTCTCGGCAAACACGACTTCGCCTGCTGGATTGGGCCCGTGATAGACCCTCGCGCCGGTCATTTCGGAAAGGATCGGCGATCCGCTGATGAGGTCCTCATTGCGATGGGTCTCGAAGATATGGGTGATCTCCAGTCCTTCGGCGCGGGCCTTGTCGACATAGACTTCGCAGTCTCGGCGCGGATCTATGACCGCAGCCTGCCCGCCGGCACCGATAATGTAGGAAAGTTGCGAAAGACCCGGGGTCTTGATCGTCTCGAAATACATACGGCTTCCTTGTGTCCTACTCGAAATTTGTGATGTTCAGTCCGATTCGCCTCAATCGTTGGTACCAGGCTTAATCGATCCCCAGCTCGGCTTTGATGGCGGCAGGGCTCTCCAAGCTCTCGTTTTCGGGCCGACCGATGGCAGGCTTTGCGTTGATCCAGGTGTCTTCGAGTACAAACTCGAGAAGGCTTGCTGCAAGATCCGCATGACGGCATCTAAAGCAACCATCTGCCAGACGTTCGTCGGTAATCACCGCTTCGCCGGTATAGGGTTCGTCAAGCAACCAGCCGGGCCGCGCAGCAGTCCATCTGACATCCGGAGCGTCACTCAGCATCGCCTCCATTGCACGCATCTGTTCCAGGATGTTGAACAGTGCAGGCTTGGCCGTCAGCTCAAACCAGGCAGGAACGCTCGACTGGTGTTCCACGAACGCTGCGGAGATCACGGCAATTCGGTCTATGTCGGTTTGCTTCATCGCTTCGAGCAGATTCCGCGTTCCTTCGGTATAAAGCGGTGGCGGATCAATGGCATTGCTTGGACCAAACCCGACACCGAGAGTGGAAATCACCGCGCGGCATCCATCGAGCTGCTGTGCGAAATCATCCGACAGAACATCGCAGTCGATATATTCGAACTCGCCTATACGCTCGCTCGGCTCGGGCAGATTGTGTTCAAAGGCGCGGATCGGTACGTCACGGCCAAAGGCATGCTTCAAAAGCTCGGTGCCTGCTTTACCGCCGGCACCGAAGACAGCAATCGGCCTGGTATCGGGCATGGGATCGCTCCTTTTCAGAAATGATGTCTGCAAGAAAAATCAGCTTGAGCGGGCGGACGGGCGAGCCATCGCTCGCCCGTCCGCCCTGCTTCAATCAGGTTCCGCCGCCGGGACAGGTGGTATAGCCCCAGAAGCCGAATTCATCCTTGGCTCTCGGCGCAGCCACGATCATCTCCTGCATCTGCAGGCCCGCATCGCCTTCATCATCCAGCATGCGCGTCCTGATGCGAAGCTCGCCGTTCGAATAGCTGTCCGGGCCATCGGCAGTGACCGGAATAAGGGTACCGTTGATCTTGACCGCACCCTGGCCGCTATCGTCGTAGACGAAGGACGGGAAAGCAATTTCGGTCAGACGAAACTGACAGGAATTCTCCGCGCCCAGCGCAGCGATATCTGCGCCATTCATGGTTTCGGGAAGCATTAGGCCGGGGCTGACATTTGCCAGCGCACTGGCTGCATTCTTAATGGGGGCCGCAATTGCGGGCGGATCTAGCTGTGCCTCGCGGTCATTGCCTGGGGCCGTGTTGGAATTGCAGGCGGCGAGCGGCAATGCGATGGCCGCTATAAGCGCGAAGTTTTTCATTGCTGCATCTCCTCTGGCAGGCGTTCTTCGGTCCGCGGGCCGTTCTGCTCGATATCGTTGATCAGATATTTCATCTCGGCGATTTCGCGGCGCTGGGCGACGATGATGGCCTGTGCGAGTTCGCGCACTCTAGGATCCTTCAGGCTTGCGCGTTCGCTGGTCATGATCGCGATCGAGTGATGCGGGATCATCGCTGCCATATATTCGGTGTCGTCGACGGTGGTCTGACTGCGCACCAACCACAGAGCGAGGGCGAACACGACGGCACCGACGCCAAGAATGATGAAGTTCTTAGTCCGGTCCTTGTACATGCCCCACATAAAAAGGAGCATCACGATCATCATCATTCCGCCCATGACGAACATCATCCAGAACCGGGTTTCGCTCCAGAAGATATCGTCAACGGTGAAGGTGTTGGCATACATCAGGAAGAACATGATCACGGTTGAGGTCGAAACCATGGCCATGAACCGCCAGTAGCTGCCTCCCCCTCCCTTGTCCGAGTGGCGCGTCTTCTCAGTCATGCTTTTTCTCCTTCATGCATCATGGTCCAGAATAGCTGCGCCGAGCAGCTGATGAGTGCGAAGCCTGTCAGGGCTTCGATGCCGGCGAGCACCCTCAGGTGGTCGGTCGGATAGATGTCGCCCAGACCAAGCGTGGTCACGTTGATGAGCGAGAAATAAAAGTAGTCCATCCAGTCCATTGTCGGGGCCTTGTCGAACCCTCCAAGATCCCATTCCGCGCCCAGCCAGAAGCCGACCGCGAAAAGGATTGCGACCAGAAAATGCGAACTGAGGACGAGCAGCGAGACGCCAAGTTTGGCCAGCGTGTCTCGCCTGCGACCAAGGAGGCGGTGGCCGACACCAAGGATCGCGAGGTGTGAGGCGATAGCCAAGAGGAACAGAGCGACGGCAAGGATGAGCGCAATGATCATAGGAAGACCTTTGCGCCCATCCACAGACCCATGCCCATCATGAACATGTTCTCGGTCAATGAGACGAAGCCAAGCGGCACGTTGCTGCTGCCACCGACGCAGGCGCATTTGAGCTCGCGCTTATCGATATAGACCGCCTTGAATACGCTGACAGCGCCGATAGTCCCGATAAACAGTGCTAGCGGAGCAGAAAGCCAGGTCAGTGCGCCAGCGGTCATGAGAATACCTGCGGCGGCTTCACCGAACGGATAGACGAAGCCATAGGGGACCCAGCGTTTGGCCAGCAGATCGTAGTTGAGGAACATGGTCGAGAAGCTGCGCACGTCTTGCAGCTTCTGGACAGCCAGCAAGGTCATCGACAGGCTCACGAACCATTCTGCCGCGCGCACGGTAAAGAGATTGTCGAAGAACGCCCAGCTCAGCCCGAGCGCGAGCAGCAGAGCTACCGCGAAAATCGCGATGACCGGCTGATAGCTGGTTTCGCCCTCCTTGGGCTGCGAGCGGCTCTTGCCGAAGAATTCGCGCACATCGTCATAGCCACCGATGCGCCTGTCTTCGATAAAGGTTTGGGGCGTGGTCTCGACCTCGTGCTTGTCTTTAAACGCGTCGGTCTCTTCCCTGCTTGTCAGGTGATTGTCGTCGATCTCGAATCCCTGTCGCTTGAGGAGATCGATCGTCTTGAGACCATAGGGGCAAACGTGATCCTCCATCACCATGCGGTAAACCGTCGCTGTTCGGGTCGTCATAATTCGCTCCGTTTGTTTTTCGTGATGGCGCTACTGGGCAATGCGCAAGCCGGGCACGGTTGTGCAGTGGAGCCCGCCTCGAGAGCTTCCCACCTGGAAAGGAAGTGCATGGTCAACTCGCCTCTCCCGTTCCATCGTTCTCGGGCGATGCTGGTGCGCCGGGATTGCGCGAGAGGTAGAACCATTGGCCAAGAAAAACGGCGGCGATCCCGATCACGGCGTAGGCCACGACGGCAGGATCGCTGCGCAATTTCGCGACAGTGAAAGCTGCCAGGACCACGCCATCGGCTGCGAGTGCAGCGAGAAGCACCGAGGCGCGTGCGCCGACTTTTCCGCGCAGGTGGCGCAGGACGCCCCAGTGAACCAGCATGTCCATGACGAGATAGAAGAAGGCGCCCAGCGATGCGATACGGGAAAGATCGAACAATACGGCCAGCGTTCCGGCAACGACAACCGTATAGACCAGCATGTGGCTGCGGATCCCGCCGCTCATGCCGAAATGGCTATGCGGGATCATCTTCATATCGGTCAGCATCGTCAGCATCCGCGACACCGCAAAAACACTCGCGATGACGCCCGACGTGGTGGCAGCGATCGCGATCGCGACGGTGAAATAGAAACCGAGATCGCCAAGTGCCGGGCGCGCCGCCGCCGCCAGTGAATAATCGCGTGCTTCGATAATCTCGGAGATGCTGAGGCTTGAGCCCACCGCAACAGCGACGAGCAGATAGACCACGATGCAGATGCCAATCGAGATCATGATCGTGCGGCCTACATTCTTGTGCGGATCGACGATTTCGCCGCCACTATTGGTGATCGTGGTAAAGCCCTTGAAAGCGAGAATCGAAAAGGCAACCGAGGCGACCAGGGCTTCTGCGTTGGTCAGCGCTACAGGCTGCGAGAATGCTCCTGATGAAAAACCGCTCACCCAGATCGCAGCTACTGCAAATAGCGCAATGCCGCCGATCTTGATCGCCGACATGATAAGTGAAAACCCGCTAACCGACTTGTTGCCCGCTGCATTGACGAAATAGGCAAAGATAATGAGAGCGAGCGCTACCAGAGAAACGAGCCATCCGCTGCTCTCGAGATCGAACGGACGCAGCGCATATGTTGCGAAGGTCCTTGCCACGAGACTTTCGTTGATGACCATAGACAGCGCCATCAGCAGCGAGGCTGATGCGGCGATGACGCCGGGCCCGTATGCTTTTTGCAAAATCATCGCGATGCCGCCCGATGAGGGCCATTTGTTCGACATCTTGATGTAGCTGTGGGCCGACAATGAAGTGACCAGCGCCCCGGCGATAAAGGATAGCGGAAAGAGGGGGCCGGCAAGTTCGGCGATCTGCCCGGTGAGTGCGAAGATGCCTGCACCGATCATAACGCCGGTGCCCATGGCGATGCCGCCCAGCAGCGTTATGGAGCCTGCGGTATTGCCCGTTCGATCGTGACCATGGTCTTGCAATACATTCCCCTATGGATGTCCTCCCGTTCGAGAAACATCATTGCCGAACAGTACGTTCGGCAGGGCTTCACCCCTCAAAAAAGATTCTGCGAGACTCCAGGCGCCTGTGTGCGACCGGGTTATAGTTACATCGGCCCGGCTTCTCTTCGTTGAAGGTGCGCCTGAGCTTCGCGAACATCCAGCTCCCGGGTACTGTTTCCGGTGCGCAGCATGAGATGAGCGACACCCCCTTCGGTGTAGTAGACCGGATGCACGCTTTTCTCGACGATCACCCTGCAAACGGTCAGCCCGCCAAGCCCATGGAAACGACTATGGACCAGGGCACAAGCATCCCCGCCCAGGGCGTCTCTTGCAGTGTCCATCAAAAGTCGTTCGAATCCATCCTGGTTCGCGTGCTTGAGCGTTCGCATATCCGCTTCAATGCCCGCAACAGTCCCGTCATCTTCCACGCCGATCAAGAGCGTGCCACCTTCATGGTTGAGAAAACCCGCTATTGTCTTCACGACAACCTGCTGCAGGCGCCGGTTTACGCGCTCTTCGCGTCTGTCCCAACGCATAGACGACTTGAACTCGACATGCTCTCCTTCGCCCCGGGCAATGAGCAAAGGTAGCTCTTCTTCAAGCTCGCGTTCGAGGAAACGAACTTTCGAGCGTTCATCCAAAAGGCGGCTGTGATAAATACCAAACCCCAGCCCGATCGCAGCGCCCAACGCCACATACACAGCGCTCATCGTTAGCATTTCAAACGCGAATGCCGAAGACAGACGGTCAAGCAGAAAAGCGAGCGCGTTGCTTTGGGCGGCAATATTCGAGGCACCGAATTCATACCAGTAGACAAGTGTCGTCACCGGATGAAGGATCGCGAAACCCATGACTGCGCCTATGGCGGTGTGCAGGAGCAGACCCCGTCTATCGTCGCTGGATCGATATCGCGAAATTGTTCGTCTCCTGTCGAGGCGTCATTCTGATTGGTGTCGCCAGCCTTCTTTTGTCGCATCCGACACCCGCGTGGAACCAAGTGCTTGTTCCGATCGATAGAGCGCCGTTTCAAGCCAGTCTGATTTCCTCAAGCGTTATCTGAAGTACCGGTATAACGGCACCACGATCACCGCGATGTACCACCCATATAAGAAGCTGCCGATTGCGCCTGCGAGAAATCCAGGCAGAGTCAGCCATTCGTATCCGGGAAGCAGCGGTTCCCAGGCCTCATGCATATGGAACCGTTCGGGCGCGAGCAGGCCGAAAGCTATGCAGATCAAATAGCTGACGAGCAGAAACAGGCTGAGTGTCCAGCCCCAGGCGATGATCGAGGATTTGAGCGAACGCTCTGACATCATGGTTCTCCTGTTGAATTACCGTCATCTGGGCTGGTCGGCGTTTACGGATAGGATGCGAAGACTTTCTGGCCGTCCGGACCGAAAGCGATGACCTCATAGGGCTGCACTCGATCGCCCATTTCCATGCCGGGGGAGCCTAGCGGCATTCCGGGAACGGCGAGGCCGGTCACGCCCTCGGGCCTTTCGCGCAGGAGCCGCGCGATCGCTTCGGCGGGCACATGACCTTCGATGATGTAGCCCTCGACTTCCATTGTGTGGCACGACCACATATCCTGCGGTACGCCCTTGGCTGCCTTGAGCGCACTCATATCGTCAGTATCGACCGAAGCCACTTCTGCTTCCATGCCGCCCTCGACATGTCCTGCCCAGCTCAGGCAGCAACCACATCCCGGGTCCCTGAACATCGTGTAGGTGGCGGCCTGTGCGGCATTCGAGCAGGCCGCAAGCGTGAGAAGAACCGATGCCGTCAGCGAACGCCGCAGCGGCTTCGATGGATTGTCTTTGATCATGTTACATGCCTTTCTTGGAGCCGCGCCAGAGCGAAATGGTTCCGGTTGCGGTATGGATCTGAGCGAGCAGCTCTGCGCTTGCGAAAATTTCGCCTAGCAATTTCTCGACTGCTCCGTCAGCGCTCGGCTGGGTGTCTGGTAAACCGTCGAGAAGCTGAACGGTCGCGCGGAACATTGCGCGCATGAGCGGATGGTCCTGGCGCATGTAATCAGCGATCAGCACCATGCCGCCAGGAGCTAGCAAGGCCTCCATTTGCTCGAGGATCGCGCGCTTCTGCGACACGGGAACCTGGTGCAAAACAAGCGAGCTGACGATCGTATCGGGTCGCCGATCACCCGAAAGGTCGAGACTGTCGAGAAATCCGTTGTGCCATCGAACGAGGCCCGCAGCAGGACCAAGCTTGCGCCGTGCGATCGCAAGCGCTGCCGGATCGGGTTCTACGCCTAATAAATCTGCTTGGGGGCAGCTGGTCATGAAGGCTCGCAACAACGTCCCCGTGCCGCAACCTACATCCATGACCTTGTCGCCAGGTTTTACTCGAGCCTGTTTGACGATCTCCCGGCGCCATTTCGCCTCGCGCGTGAAAACGCCAATCGCACGATCGTAGAGCGGTGTGAGCCAGCTGTGGCCAAGCAGAGGAGTGAACTCCCGTTCCACTTTTGTGAGGCGTGCATTTTTCACCACATAATTTCCGATCTGTTCAAACAACCTTCGCTATTGTTCGTTGCACGTTCTGATACGCACAGCCGGGCCGCAGCCCTCAAAAAAGAAACTTAAGGGTTCGGGTATTCTATCGCGTATAGGAAGCGGGCAACCGACAGGAGCAATGGATGCGTAACAATCAGACACTCGATGCGATGCTTGGGACGCTGGGCACACAGGACTCCTTCAAAGTTCCGGACGATTTCATGACCGGCGTGTGGCAACGGGCAGGCCAGCTTGGCGAAATCGTTGAAAGACGCCGCAGGATGGCCTTGTTCGCGGGCCTGTTCGTCGTCGGCCTGGGAGCCGGTGCAGGCACCAGCGGGTGGCCTGCACAATTTGCTGGTTCCCAACCTGGCATAGCAGATAGCATCATTGTCGGAGAGCGGCTCTCGCCCTCCGAGCTGCTGCATGTGGAGCGCTAGACATTGAAGAAATTGCATATTGCCCTCGCGGTGCTGCTCGCGGCGCTCGCCGGTTGTCTCGGTGCGCTCGCCGCAGATCGCTGGGCCAATCACGATGCTGATACGGGCCTACATGCGTTCGTGCATGATGAACTCACACTAACAAACGAGCAGAAGCAACGCCTTGAGACACTCGAAGCGCGCTTCGCTGTGGAACGGGCCAGGCTCGAGGCCTCTGCGCGCGCTGCCAACGCCCAACTCGCGCAGGCGATGGAAGCCGAACACGAATACGGACCCAGGGTGGGGGCGGCCATCGACGAGGTTCATGCACGCATGGGCGATCTCCAAAAAGCAACGGTCCGCCATGTCTTCGACATGCGTGAAATTCTCGACCCCGATCAGCAAAGACGATTTGACCAGCAAGTGTCCAAAGCTCTCACCGACAGCCCGCGCAGCTGACCCCGCATGCCGGTAAAAAAGGGGGGCAATTCAGAACAAATACTTGTCGCGCAGGTCGTGGCCGGCAGCAGGCAGGCGTTTTCGTCTCTTGTCGAAGCCCACATCGCGCGGCTGATTGCGCTGGCGACGCGCATGCTGGGGTCTTCCTCCTCCGCTCAGGACGTGGTCCAGGATAGCCTCGCATCGGTCTGGCTCACCCGGCATCGTCTCGATGCCTCCAAGCCCGTCGGCCCTTATCTTACAACAATTGTCCTGAACCGGTGTCGCGACCGACTTCGCCGAAGGAAGGTCGTCGGTTTCTTCGGTTTTCCGAGTTCCGACGAGGTACAGGCGGTGGCCGACGACACGCCCGATCCCGAAAACCTTGCAGCGAGCCGTGAGCAACTCAGGCTCGTCGAGGCGGAGATCGGGCGGTTGCCCATACGCCTGCGCGAAGCGCTTGTGCTCGTAAGTGTCGAAGGCCGAAGCCAGGCCGAAGCCGCCGCGTTGCTCGGCACGACCGAGAAGGCGATCGAGACGCGCATATATCGTGCGCGCAACCGGCTGAGAGAACGGGTCAAAAACTTTGAGGGGTACAGCTGACAGGCGCGTAAGGGTGGGTGTATGTCACATCAGGAGCCGCATTCAATGATTTCCGTAAATCGACGCAAATTCCTTGGTACGGGAGCAGGCGGGATGGGCCTGCTTGGCCTTGCCGGAGCAATGCCGGCCTGGGCGCGCGGCGGTGACCTCCTGGCGGGAAATGCCCGTAAGGGACTGGACGAGGTGGCGGGGCCGAATATCGACCTCACCGTAGCCCGGTCCGCCTTCGCAAGCGGCAACAGGCGCGGCGGCGCGATCGCTGTCAATGGCAGTATTCCAGGACCTCTCCTGCGCCTGCAGGAAGGAACGACGGTCCGGCTAAACGTGCATAACCAGCTTGAGGAAGATACGTCCATTCACTGGCACGGGCTTCTCGTACCATTTGAGCTCGATGGCGTTCCGGGAGTGAGCTTCCCCGGCGTCAAGCCGGGTGAGACCTTCACCGCCGAATTTCCCGTGCGGCAATCGGGAACTTACTGGTGGCATTCGCACAGCGGCCTTCAGGAACAGGCGGGCCACTATGGCGCGATCGTGGTCGATCCCGCAGGTCCCGATCCGGTGCAGGCCGACCGCGAATATATCGTGGTGCTGAGCGAATTCAGCGACATGTCGCCGCACGCGATCTTCGACAAGCTCAAGAAGGGCGAAGGCTACTTCAACTACAACCAGAACACCTGGACTGATGATTATCCGCTGTCGGGTGAAGACCGCCGGATGTGGGCGAAGATGCGCATGATGCCGACTGACATCCTCGACGTATCGAGCGCGGCCTATACCTATCTTCTGAATGGCCATGGCCCGCTGGACAATCTGGAGTATCTGTTCCGGCCGGGTGAGCGGGTGCGCCTTCGCTTTGTTAATGCCGGCGCGATGACTTTCTTCAATATACGCATCCCCGGCCTACCCATGACAGTGGTTCAGGCTGATGGACAGAATGTCGAACCGGTCGAGGTCGATGAGCTGCAGATCGGTGTCGCCGAAACCTACGACGTTGTCGTCACCCCGCGCGAGGAACCGGCCTACACGCTGGTGGCGGAGTCGATGGACCGCTCTGGCATGGGCATCGCGACGCTGGCGAGCAGGCCCGGCGCGCGCGCAGCTATACCTCCGCTGCGCGATCCGCCGCTGCTCACCATGGCCGACATGGGCATGAGCGGTATGGACCACGGTGCAGGCACTGGTGGTGACATGTCAGGGATGGATCATGGAACCGATGGTGCCATGGCGGGCATGGATCATGGTTCGAGCGGAGCGCCGAACGGCGACGCAATGGCGGGGATGGCAGGCATGTCTGGCATGCAGATGCGCGATACGTCGCGCCTTCCGCCTGACGTGAAGGTCGGCCCGGGCCTCGACATGGTATCGATGAACCCGGTCGATCGCATGGGCGATCCGGGCATTGGCCTTGCCGATGTGCCCCATCGCACGCTCGATTATCGCAAGCTTCGCGCGCTGAGGCCGCACGAGGAAGGCAGAACTCCGTCCCGGCGGATGGAAATCCATCTGACCGGCAATATGGAGCGCTACATGTGGTCGTTCGACGGCAAGAAGTTTTCCGCCGTCTCCGACGAACCGATCCGCTTTGCCTATGACGAGCGGGTACGGGTCAAGCTCATCAACGACACGATGATGGCGCATCCGATCCATCTCCACGGTCATTTCTTCGAACTGGTCAATGGTGCCCCTGCGGATCGCCAGCCCTTGAAGCACACGGTAATCCTGCAGCCAGGCGGCAGCGCCCAATTCGACCTGACTGCCGACGAGCCGGGTGACTGGGCCTTTCACTGTCATCTTCTTTACCACATGCACGCCGGGATGTTTCAGATCGTCACGGTCGCCAATCCGGACGGGAGCGAAGCATGAAGACTTTTCTAGCAAGCCTGCTTGCCTCGCTCGCTGCCGGAACGATGCTGTCGGCACCGGCTTCGGCACAGCATGCCGGGCATGACACCAGTCAACCCCAGCCCGGGGCTCAGCCGGTCACGGGCCAGGATGCTGCGGACAGGTGTGCGCAGGAAGCGCAGCGCCATCGGGACATGGGCCATGCCGTTGCGGACGGCGCTTGCGAGCCGACCGCCAGCGACCAACCGGCGATGGATCACGGAACCATGGATCATTCGCAGATGAGCCAAGGGGCGATGGCCGAAGGTGAAGAAAGTTCGGGCATGGAGATGCCCATGGCGCAGTCCGGTCAGGAATCCATGGAAATGGATCACAGCCAGATGAATCATGGCGATATGCCTCAAGGCCAGGCGAGCCAGAGCGAGATGGACCACAGCCAGATGGACCACAGCCAGATGGACCACAGTCAGATGGGCCAGGTTTCCGCGCCGTCACCAGCCATGCAGGGAATGGATCATTCCGCAATGCAAGGGTCTGCCGACGATATGATCCCGCTCCTCCCGCCTCCGCCCGAAGCTGGCAGCGGCCCCGCGCGCGCCGGTATTGCAATTTGGGGCGAGGAAGCCATGAACGAAGCCCGGCAGGAGCTGGTCCGCGAAACCGATGGCGGCATGCGGCTATGGATACAGGGCGACCGCGTGGAATACCGGGCGCGCGAAGGCGCGGACGGCTATCTTTGGGACGTTCAGGGTTATTACGGCGGCGATATCAATAAGTTCTGGTTCAAATCGGAAGGCGAGGGCAGCTTCGGCGAACCGATCGAAGGGGCCGAGGTGCAGGCTCTGTGGAGCCGCGCCATCGCACCCTTTTTCGACTTCCAGGCTGGTGTCCGACAAGACTTGACCGGACCTGAACGCACCCATGCGGTGATCGGCATCCAGGGTATTGCCCCTTACAAGTTCGAAGTCGATGCTGCGGCGTTTATTTCCAGCAAGGGCGATGTGACGGCCCGCATCGAGGGCGAACTTGACCAGCGCATCACCCAGCGGTTGATCCTTCAGCCGCGCGCGGAACTTGCACTTTCGGCTCAGGATATTCCGGAGCTGGGAGTTGGCGCGGGGATCGACCGAATCGAAGCAGGCCTTCGCCTGCGCTATGAATTCGCACGCGAATTCGCGCCGTATATCGGCGTCTCTCAGGAATGGCGGATAGGCGATAGTGCCGCCTATGCCCGTGCGGCCGGCGAAGACCCGAGCGTGACGAACTATGTCGTCGGTGTCCGGTTCTGGTTCTAAAAAAAGGAAAGACTAATGAAGAATTCGATGATCATTCAAGGTTTGATGGCTTCGGCCCTCGCAGTTTCCGCAGTACCGGCGATGGCGCAGACCATGGATCATTCGGCGCATCAGGAACAAGCTGAAGCGATGGAGATGGACCATTCGGCGCAAGGCATGAACCATGCCGATCACATGGCGGCCATGAACGACGATGTCGCCGGTGCAGAAGCGGCTCTGGTCGCCTACCGTGAGGCCTTGGTTGCCCGCGACGGTGACGCAATGGACGCTCTTTTTGCCGACGAATCTTTCGTTTACGAGAACGGCAAGGACGAAGGTAGCTTCACGCATTACATGGAGCATCATCTCGGGCCCGAACTGGATGCAATTGCAAGTTTCACCTTCGGTGATCCGACCGTCGCGGTCACCCGCATGGGACATCTCGCTTACGGGCGCGAAACCTACACCTACCGGATCGAACTGACGGATGGTCGGGTTATCGAGCGCGAGGGCGTGGCCACATCCGTACTTGCCCATGACGCCGATGGCTGGAAGATCGTGCAATATCATTCCTCGTCGCGCGCGCCGCGCAACCGCTGATCGGAGTGCGAGGGGGCAACCGAGTGGCGAAACGCTCGTTCAAGCTGCGCCTGCATGTCCTGGGCAGCAAGCTGCACAAATGGCTGGCGATCTTCGTCGGCCTCCAGGTGCTTTTGTGGATGGGCACCGGAGCTTTGATGTCCTTTCTCGATCTGGAGGAAGTGCGATCCGAGCATGTCATCTCGCGCGCAGCACAGACGCTTCCCGACGATGCCGCCATCCCGCGATGGCTGTCCGACAGCGATGACATTACCGCAATCACGACCCGGGTTCTTGATGGCAAGACTGTTACTGAGGTGCGGCGAGCCGATGGCGCGGTGAGCCTGCATGAGCCACAAAGCGGTCGGATATTATCTCCCATTCCCGCAGCCACGGCACGTTCAATTGCGCGGCGCGCCTGGGTCGGTCCGCAAACATCCATCCATGCGGCGCGCCTGGTCGACGAAAGCGTTGGCACCGAATTCAGGGGCCCGTTTCCTGCATGGCAAATCACCTATAATGACGTGGCTAACACGCGCGTCTATGTCGATGCATCGAGCGGTGCGGTCCTCTCCGCGCGAAGCGACACGTGGCGGTTCTTCGATTTCATCTGGGGGCTGCACATCATGGACTGGACGCAGCGCGACCGGATCAACAGCTGGTGGCTTTTGCTGTTCGGCATCGGCGGGACAATTATCGCGATCTCGGGCTTCGTCTTGCTGGCCAACAGGTTCCCGAGGACTAAGCGCCGGGCGAGACATGGCCAAGTCGCTCGTTGAGACTGCTTTCAGTTCAGTTGCGCTCGGTTTGAGCAAACCGAACCAGAAGGATCGTCAGCGCAGGCACGATCGTCCACATCGCGATCGGGATCAGAGCCATGCCGGTCAATGGTTCATGGGGCATCAGATCGCTATAGCGCCAGCTCAGCAGGCTGTCTGACGGTAGCGACGTCGCCATGATTTCGACAGCGATTGCAACGACAAGGCCGAAACCGAAGTATATTGCATAAGATATCCTGGCGCCTTGGCGAAACCAGGCGCGCCCGCCCTTCATGGCTGCGAGCGTGTACGCTGCGAGCAGGATAAGTCCATCGCCCAGGCTCGCAATGCCGCAACGAATGGTCTGTTCATAGGGTTCGAGATTGCCCGGAACGAAAAACGGCATCTGGTAGATTTCCCAGACGAACGCGATCAAGCTGCCGCAAATATAGACTAGCCAATGGGTTCTGGTCACCTTGCCATGATTCCACAGATATGTGCATCGCAAAGCCGCTCCTGGCCTGCATTTTCGGTCCTCGATCGCGTTTGCATTGCCGGATTACTCAGCCTCTCCATGATCCGCGTTGTCGGTAAGCCGAGCAGCACGGTCAAGAAATTTGCGCATGTCATTTGCTGCCAGTTCGGTAAGAGGGTGCCTGCTCGCCTCGGGACGCGGTTCAATCATGTCCGCGCGCTTTCTGATCTGTTCGATCTGCTCACTGCTCGCTCCGGACAGCAGGCCAAGAACGATGTTTTCGAGCGTGATGAGCCGAATGCGCATCTGCACCAGTTCGGCCTTGTCCGGTTCCGGGACTTCCCAGCTGCCGTCTTCGTTGACCGCGCTCATCGCAGCATTCCCGGCGGCTTTTCTGATACCATGACCGTCTCCTTCTTTTCTCTTGGCTTGTGCCGGAAACGTGGCTGAAAATCAGTAATGCTGCAACCGGCTCGGCTGTTGGCCTGCCCTTCGCCGCCACCATCTCTTGCGTGATTGTTTGAGGGGGAGCGACGTTCGCTGCGTAAAGGTGATGAATGCACAAGGCATCCACCACCTGACCAAAGAAGGGAATTCGACCATGAACCGCACAGCCTTGGCCCTCTTGCTCGCCACTGGCCTGACAGCCTCCCCGGTAATGGCACAGCAGCAGCATGACCATGCAAATCAAGCTGTAGCACAGCAGCAGGATCACAGTGGCCACATGATGCAGGATTCCGAGGCCATGACAGCCCATCGTGAGAAGATGGCTGAAATGCGCGCGCTGATGCAGCAGGCCCGCGCCGCGAGCGATCCCGCCGAACGCCAAAGGCTGACGGCCGAGCACCGCGAAAAGATGCAGGAGCACATGGCGGGCATGATGCAGGGGGGCAACGCCGATATGATGGCGGCCTGTCACCAGCGCATGACGATGATGCACGATATGATGGAGCAGATGGCTGCCCAGCAGGATATGGCGCAGCAAGACTAGGAACCGGCGGCCCGGATCGGTGCTGACGCTCCCCCGGGCTTCGCTCGCTGCAATGGGTCGCAATTCGGACAGACGTGCAATCGCCCGAGCACACAAAATCGCATAACTCCTGCGCTGGCCCACCCTCAGAAAACTGTTTTGAGGGGTGAGATCTCCAGATGCGTAACAATCTGTAGGGCAGCGGAAAGCCGCCTAGAAAGGGCACTCGTCAATATGAAGCCAATCCAACTGTTGGCGCTTGTTTGCGCAAGTCTTCTTTGGGTCAGCCCGGTCCACGCGCATGGCGACGAAGCGCATGGCGGGGCCGAGAGCGCAGCTGCGCCTGCGACAGCCAGTCCAGTGAACAATTCCGGTGAAGCCCAGGAGCTATCGAATGGCGCTTCGGGTGACGCTCATGCTTCCGGCGGGCACGACGAAGCATCGGGAGAGACCGCCAATGTGAACGAGGAGGGCTTCGTTGGTGTGCTCAAGAGATTGCATCCCGCCACGGTACATTTCCCGATTGCCCTGTTTCTGATGGCCGCGCTGGCCGAGCTCTTCGTCGGTAAGCGAAGAGGGGCCGGCTTGGAGCCTGCGGTACGCGTGCTCATTTACGGCGGTGCGGGCGGCGCCGTCATTGCGGCCATATTCGGGTGGATACACACCGGACTGTGGTTTGGCGGGGATACGGCAATGCAGCTCCATCGCTGGAACGGCATGCTCATTGCCGTTCTGGGTGTTGTACTCGCCGCGCTCGCGCACCGCCGCCCGGAAAGCCGGACGATGCTGCGCATTGCGCTTGCTTCGATGGCTGTGCTCATTCTCGCCCAGGGGTTCCTCGGAGGCGAACTGGCGCATGGCCAGAACCATCTCGGCATATCTTGGCTGTAGAGGATAGTATGATGCGTAAAAGCAAATCGAAGATGACAGCCACCGGTCTCGTTCCAGCCGTGGCTGCCCTGTTTTTCCTCGCCGGGTGTGACGAAGCGCAGGTTTCGGCGCCTGACGCGCAGGCGCCAATGGGCATAGGAGCTGCGCCATCGGCTGCCACAGCTTCCCTCGATGTTGAGGGTCCGAAAAATTCCTCGGATGCTAACCGCGAGACGCAGTCAGTGACCGCAGGAACTTCCCCTGAGAGCATGGGCGAGGCCTCAACCAGGCCGCGCTCCGGCAACTCGCGCGCGGCACCAGTGACGCCAATTTTACCGGCAGATGCCAGCGCGGTCACGCCGACAGCCGAGCCCGCCGACCCGCATGCAGGTCACGATATGCGGACGATGCCGGATCACGACATGAAAGACATGTGACGCGAGCGGGAAAGAACATCGAGCGTCTTTTACATCGCTCACCGAACAGGCGGTCCCGACGTCCCCCCGGAGCCCTGCGGGTCGCAGGTGCAATTGGGCCGCTTTGAAACCCCGCGTATGATACGCTCATGCGCGGGGTTTCTTCTGCACGAGGCAATTTTCAGGAGAGCCGCGATCTGAAAGAATATTGTGTCGTGCAAGTGTCATCCCCCTCCCGAACGGGCGACCGGAACAGTGCTATCGGAGCTATGATAATACTGGTGCTGTAGACGCTCGGCCTCTGCCCGGTGCGATGATTGACTGCTGCGTCGCCGCTTCAATTTGGAGAATTCCATATGGTGATCGAGAAGAAGGATAGAGACCTTTTGCGATGGGAAGATGAAGGCGGCGCGCTGCCCTGTGGACCGCAAGAAGCTGTGGGAGCCGCATGTGACAAACGCGATAGTACCGAACGCTCTGATGCAAGCAACGTAACGCCTGATGGCGCAGAAATGAAAAAGGCTAGCTTGTCACCGTAACTCGCAGTGATCTCCTTTTACGTCATGTCCTTGCAACCGATGTGTCGCCGGTTAGCCCCGAGATGATGGCCTTGGGTATCGAGCGCTGCCGGGTCGATTTCGGCTTTGAGCAAGACCGGGTGAAGCGCTTCGCTTGGTGGGGGTTGCCTCATAGGCTTGGGTCTGCCTCTGACCTTGAGCTGAGTTCGAGGATCCTGATGATTGCGGCGCTGCCCGCAATTTCATGGACCTTCTTGCTGCAAGCGGAGGGACCGCGGCCTGCGAATAAAGCGTTGGACCATTGCGCTGCCTTCATGCCCACTCCGAACCCAGTCCGGCTTTTCATGCGAACCTGTCTGAACCAGGTCAGCTGAGCCCGGCAACCCATTTTCTTTCCGGCCGTGTTGCCCGCTGCGCGGGCTGCCCGCACCACCCGGCGTAAATGGGTTTCCCTTGGCGCTGCGCGCCTGCGGTGCAGTCCTCCCATGCCCTGTTTCTCATCGACGGTCGCAAGCCGGAAATGGTTTCCGGGTTGAGAGCTGAAGGAGAATTTATCATGACCAATATCGTTATCCTCACCGGCCGCATTGCCCGTGATCCCGAAACACGGGAAACCAAGAGCGGGACCAGCGTCACCGGGATCACCGTCGTTACCGATCGCCCCGCTCGCGACAAGGACGGCAAGACCTACAAGGATGAAAACGGCTACACCGCCAAGGACAGCGAATTTCACCGCGTGACCTGCTTCAACGGCCTCGCCAAGACGGTCGGGCAGTATTGCTCGAAAGGCCAGCTGGTGTCGGTACAGGGCCGCCTGCACTACACCCAGTGGGACGATCAGGACGGCGTGAAGCGGTACGGCTGCGAGATTCTCGCCGACAAGGTCGACTTTCTCTCGCGCGGCAACCCTCAGAGCGGTGAATCTGGCGGCGAGAGCGATAATCGCGACGCTCCCGAAATCGACTGATCTCTCCCAGTCGATCTCTCCCGAAGGGGTCCTGTCCTCACCGGACAGGGCCCCTTCTTGTGTTGTTCAGGAGCGTAAGAGCGGGGAGGGGCTGACCCACGGAAATCTGATCATGACGGGCGTGCAGCCACCGCATCAAGGACGGCGGGGCCCCACCATTTTGCCTCCTTTAGCTGCGCTGCAGTTCGACAAAATCGTTTCCCCCAACGCCACTTCGTGGTCGCCCGTGCGGGCGATCCTGTGACCCGGTACCTGCACGCCCGTCTGCCGGTCCTCCTGCCGTTTCAAGGCAGACATCAGGAGGATATCATGGCTACACTCACTCAATCTGTACAGAGCTCGGACAGCTATTTCGCAGCTCTGGCTGTTGCCGAACGGCGTGCTTTGCACAGCTTCTTTGACCAGCACGTCGTCGAGGATGACGATCTCGGTCACTTCGCCTTCGATGAGGGCGACTACAATGCGCTGCCGGCGCATCTGGCAAGCCGCATAGTGCATACTGTGCCCGGTGCGATGCTCGAGTTCTGACGCGCGATTGGGCAGGAGCCTTCTCCGGTTCCTGCCTTTTTGCGTGTCCGCATGCAGGAGGGATGGCTGCGAAAAGCGGAGCGGGGCTGGGGACGCGCTCTGTCCCGCGCTGCCTCCAGCAGCGCTCCTGAGGGCGCGGCATATTCGTTTTGGGCCCCGCGCGCACTGCGAACCGGCAGCGGGTCGGACCGGCGCGAAGCTGGCGGGACCGACAAGTCCCGGTCCCTGGCTCCGCACGCGATCCTTTGCCGCCGCCTTGTTCGCGGTGCGGAGCTTGTTGGGGGCATCGCTCATGATCGGGTGGACGATGGACTCTCGTGCGTCCGCACGGTCAGCGACACATATTTGGCGGCAGGGCAGCAAGGCACGGGCGACAATTGTTCTCGCGTAGTTCTGTCGCTCCCCCATGGGACCAATTGCCCGCCATCACTCTCTGCAACAAGCGGCAGCTCGCCGCACCATCCACCCCATGTTTTGCGGAGATTACCCATGACCGCCGTTCCAGAACCAGTTCGCCCCCGTTTTCTGCGAACGCCCGATGCTGCCGTTCATCTGGGCCTATCGCCGCGTACGCTGGAAAAACACCGCTGCTACGGGACCGGTCCCGCTTACCACAAGCTGGGCGGGCGGATCGTCTACCGGCGCGAGGATCTCGATGCCTGGGCCGAACAAGGGCTGCGCCGCTCGACCAGCGATCCGGGCAAGGGCGTGGTCCATCCCGCTAAAAGGATTGACGGCTACACCGGCCCGGTTCGGCGCTGAGGGCCTGTTCAATGACGGCCCGCACGACCTTTGCCAGCGCAGCACAGCAGCTCGATCTGTTCGTCGGAACCTCCGCAGCAATCGCGGCGCGCGATGCGCAGGACCTGATGGCATGGCCCTTTTTCAGCCTCGCCAAATCGAAGCGGGTGAAGCCCATCGACTTTCGCATGGGCGACATCTCAATTCTTGTCGAGGCAACTGCCGAACATGGCATGGCAACCATATGGGACGCCGATGTGCTGATCTGGGTGGCCAGCCAGATCGTCGAGGCGCGCGATGCCGGAAAGCCGACGTCGCGGCTCATTGCCGCCACCCCGCATGAAATCCTCGCCTTTACCCGCCGCGGTACCGCCAAGGCCGCCTATGAGCGACTGAAAGCCGCGCTCGACAGGCTGCAATCGACCAGCATCGCGACATCGATCCGCCAGCTGGGCGGACGCCGTCGCCACCGCTTTTCCTGGATCAACGAATGGCGCGAATGCCTCGATGGCAATGGCCGCGCGCTCGGCATCGAGATGATCGTGCCGGACTGGCTCTATGAAGCGGTCATCGACCGAGCGCTCGTACTCACGATCGACCCGGCCTATTTCACGCTGACCGGGGGCCTGGAGCGCTGGCTATACCGGATCGTGCGCAAACATGGCGGCAAACAAAAGGGCGGATGGAGCTTCGACATTGCCCATCTTCACCTCAAATCTGGTGCGCTTTCACCGCTCAAACGGTTCGCTTTCGAGATGCGCGCAATCGTCCGGCGCCAACCGCTCCCGGGCTATACCCTCTCGCTCGACCACCAGCTGGGCCGCGAGCGGCTGAGCTTCGTGGCAATTCCCGTCGATCCCTTCGATGTCGCCCGTCGGCGGATCGGCCTGCCCCCTGTGGACAAGTCGGTGTGATGTTCGGACTATCAGGAACCCCCGCGCACGGACTATCAGGAACCGCAAGTTCGGACTATCGGGAACCGAAATGCAGCGCAAACCCGCAGAAATGCTGGCCTTGCGAGCTCCTTAACTATCCTAACAAGGAATCTTATCGATTCCTGCTAACGTCGCCGCGCCTGTGCACGGCCGACTGGCTGGCACCGCCGCGCAGCAGCGCCGTGCGGTGTGATGGCGATCCGCCGCTGACCCACGTCACTCTGGTGTGGCAGGAAGGCCTGCGCGAAGACTGGCTGCGTTTCGGCAAGCCGGTCGGTCAGCGCATCATCGATCGCAGGACACGGGTCGAAAGCTATAAGCCGGGGCAGCTCTTCGCTTTCGTGCGCTGGGCGTCCAACGAATATGGCACCATCCATTCGGCTCTCGCAATTGCGCGCGCGGTCGCAGCTGGCGACACCTATTCCACGCTTCCGCAAGTCGATCCGGGCGCAGAGATACTGCTCTCGGTCCGGGGCTGGCCAAAGGTGCGCCAGGTCCTTGGCCTGATCGATGCAATCGATGCAGGTGGCACCGATCCATGTGAGGTAGCGCCCGACCACTGGCGGCACATGCACAACCGGCTTGCAGCTGGAATGCCGCCACGCGCCTATCATCCAGACCGGCACCGCGTCTGGCTGCGCTACCGGAATCTTCGGCCATGAAGCGTCGAACGGTCCTCATCGCGGGCACTGTCTGTGCTGCCGCATTGGTCAGCGCCGTGCTGCCACTCTCGCGCGTTCTGATCTGGAATGCGACCGCCAGCGTGCCGACGGGACTGTATCATATCCGCGGTACGGCAGGTCTGCAGGTTGGCGAGCGCGTGGCGATTGATCCGCCGCCTCGGCTGCGCGATTACCTTGCGACACGCGGTTATCTGCCGACGGGAATTCCGCTGCTGAAGGAAATCGCGGCACGTCCCGGCGACACTGTCTGCAGGCAGGGTCTGACCATCACCATCAATCGTGCGCGCGCCGGTGTGGCGCGCTCGGCAGACAGTATCGGGCGCGCTCTGCCGGTCTGGCAAGGCTGCCGGACCATCGCAGCAGGCCAGATATTCGTCATGAACCGGCGCGCGTCAGGCAGCTTCGACGGGCGCTATTTCGGACCCATCGCGCGCGATCACTTGCTTGGCCGGGCCAGCCCTGTCTGGACCGACGAGCACGGTGACGGCGCGCATATCTGGTTCGCGCAGCCAAGCATCACCGCAACCTCAATCAACAACCAAGGAGACGATCAATGACATATATCGGCACATTCACAGCGACCCGCGATGGCTTCGAAGGGCGCTTGCAGACGCTCACACTCGATACAAGGCTCGCCCTCGTACCTGCGCAACCGTCCGAAACCGAGAATGCGCCGGACTACCGGATCATGGTGGGTGACAATGACGCCGTCTACGAAATTGGTGCGGGCTGGAAGCGCGTCGGCGACAAAGCCGGCGACTTTGTCGCGGTGCTGATCGACGATCCGGCATTCGCCCGGCCAATACGCGCCAATCTGTTCGCATCCGATGACGGCTCCCACGTTCTGACGTGGTCGCGCCCTGCGCAGCGCGCCAGCAAGGCTTGAACCGTGCGCCTCGGTATCGCACTAACCGCGCTTCTCGCCGCGCTGGCGCTCGCGTATCCTCTGCAAGCGAGCGGGCAATCGCGCGCAGCGCAAACGCACCCAGATTCGATCGATATTGCAGCACATGTGCGCGAGGCCTCGCAGCGCTTCGGCATTCCCGAGCACTGGATTTATGCCGTGATCCGCATTGAAAGTGCGGGCCGGACGCGCGCAGTGTCGTCGGCAGGCGCGATGGGATTGATGCAGCTCATGCCTGGCACCTGGGCGCGCCAGCGCGATCGGTACTCGCTCGGCAGCGATCCTTTCGACCCGCGCGACAATATCCTCGCGGGCACATCGTACTTGCGCGAAATGTATGACCGCTACGGTGTAGCTGGCTTCCTTGCAGCTTATAATGCGGGGCCGGGGCGCTACGAGGCCTGGCTTGCAGGACGGCGTTCGCTCCCCCTCGAAACCCGCCGCTATGTCGCGAAGATTGCGCCCCTGCTGCAGATCGAGCGCATCTTCGTCGCGGCGGGTTCACACTCTGCGGACGCTCCGGGCGCGCCCGATGCACCTGTTTCCACTTCGGATTATGCCCCCGGCGATCGGGGTCTCCCGGAGGCCTCGGGCACCGCTTTTGTCCGCCCGGTACGGCCCGCGCATGATCTTTTCGCGCCCATATCGACAGTTGCCGACCAATGACAGCCAGGCGGGCATCCCTGCGTTCTGCGTCGTCCGCTAGCGAAGTTTTGCGAACGGGTTGCGGGCTGGTCAGAAAGGGTAAGAGAGGATGGCGAGATAAAAGCAGCGCCGTCGTCCGGGCTGCATGTGGTTGGTTTTTCTGGGTAATTAGCGCCGTCTCCGGCATTGCTCTGCTGTCGGTTCCTTCAAATTCTGCATATTTTTCAGCGCTAAATGCGCCGTCGCTCGTCAATTTTGAGCATGGCTGACGAGGATTTCAACGTCAGGCCGGGTCGCTCGGGCGACAGCGGGGAGCGCCAATATCGCAAAGCCAGTACGCTGGTCGGCCGCGTTCTTCAGTCATCTCGACGGGCCGGCCACACACCGCTTCACCAAGGCAAGGGTCGGACGGGAACGGGCCATTTCGGTCGGGGCAGACACGCGGCACTCGGACTCCGCCGAAGTCCCGTCCAGCGCCGTGTGGTGATCAAGGCCCGCGTTGTGCGGCATGGGGGTGCGCGTTTCCGCTCGGCGCCGCTCGCGCGTCACATCTCCTATCTTGAGCGCGATGGTGTCACGAAGGATGGATCGCATGGCCAGATGTTCGATGTCGCTTCCGACCAGGCCGATGGGGATAGCTTTGCCGATCGCTGCGAGGACGACCGGCACCACTTCCGCTTCATCGTCTCTCCTGAGGATGCCAACGAGATGGGCGACCTGCGCGCCTTCACGCGTGAATTGATGACCGATATGGCCAGCGATCTCGACACCAGGCTTGACTGGGTGGCCGTCGATCACTGGAACACCGACAATCCGCATATCCATGTGCTGGTTCGCGGCGTCGCGACAGGCGGCGAGGACCTTGTGATCGACCGCGCCTATATCAGCGAGGGGATGCGCGCCCGCGCCGAGGAACGCGTGACCATCGAGCTGGGACCGCGCAGCGAACGTGATATCCTCAATGCTCTGGCGCGCGAGGTTGACGCTGAACGCTGGACCAGTCTCGATCGCCGCCTGCACAAGCAACGCGGCGCGTTTGGCGAGATCGATCTGCGGCCCGAAGCCGGTTCGGACGCACGTAGGGATCGCTCGATCTTGATTGGTCGCGCCCAGGTGCTCGAACGCATGGGACTGGCTGAGCAGGTGGGACCAGCAAGCTGGACGCTGGCATCCGATATCGAGCCCACGCTTCGGGCACTTGGAGAACGCGGCGACATCATCAAAACGATGCACCGGGCCATGACCGGCAAAGGCTTTGATGCGGACCCGGCGCGGCTGGCTTTGCATGACGAAGCGAACGGTGAGCGTGTGATTGGCAGGCTCGTCGAGCGCGGGCTGCATGACGAGCTTACTGGCAAGGCCTTTGCCATCGTCGACGGGGCCGATGGGCGCATTCATCACCTGCGTTTTCCCGACCTCGAGCGGACAGGTGATGCCGCGCCAGGTGCCATCGTGGAGACGAGCGCATGGACCGATCGGAAAGGCCGGCAGCAGATGAGCCTGCTTGTTCGCTCCGACTTCACTCTCGAAAGACAGATCGGTGCAGGCGGTGCGACCTGGCTTGATCGGCAACTCGTATCGCCCCGCCTCAAAACCGTGGCAGGCGGGTTCGGGTCGGAGGTACGCGAGGCATTGGCTAAACGGGCCGATGTCCTCCTGGAGCAAGGCTTAGCCAAGCGTCAGGGGCAAAAGATCGTCTATGCTCGCAATCTGCTTGGCACTTTGCGTGACCGGGACCTGGCCAATGCGAGCGATGCGCTCGCCTCGCGTCACGGAAGCACCATGCAGAGCGCGACTTCCGGGGATCATGTCGCAGGCGTGTATCGGGAACGCGTCACACTCGCTTCGGGCCGGTTCGCGATGATCGACAACGGTGTGGGTTTCCAACTCGTCCCCTGGCGGCAGGATCTGGAGCGCCATCTGGGCCAGACGGTCGCAGGCAGGGTCAACGAGCGCGGCAGTGTTGACTGGAGCTTCACGCGCTCACGGGGGCCTTCTGTCTGACGGGGCTGTGCAGACAAATCTGTCCTTGACGAAACACCATGTGATGCGTAAACAAGCGTCAGGAGATGCGATATGGCAAGTATAGCATTAGAGCAAGCCGAAGCACCGCGAGGCATTCAGACCTTCGCGGCCAGTGATGATCGTGACCGCCTGACGGGCGCGGCAGTCAAAGCCGTTCTGCGACTTGTCGACGCTTGGGGTGGCAGTAATGCCGAGGGCGCTGCGCTGCTCGGTGTCTCTGAAAGTACCTGGGACCGGATGAAGGCCGGAACTTGGGAAGGCGCGCTTAGCCAGGACCAGTTGACGCGCGCTTCGGCGTTGATCGGCTTGTTCAAGGGGCTGCATCTGCTGTTTGCCGACGACATGGCCGACCGCTGGCCCAGGCTCGTCAATACGGCACCTGTGTTCGACCGGCTTTCGCCAGTCCAGGCAATGATCGAAGGCGGTATCCCGCGTATGCTCGAAACCCGCCAGTATATTGACGCGCTTCGTGGCGGGCTCTGAGAGCGATCCCGAACCGCCGTCGGCCGATCTGGCTACCAAACGAGAAGCGTTCGAGCGCACCATTCGGCTGGTTTCGAGTGCGCGCCTGCGCGACGCGGCGATGGCGCCGCTCACTGACGATGACGATGAACTTACGCTGCTTGCGGAGATCGAAGGGGCGACTAGCTCGCGCCTGATAGCCGAGGAGCGCGGCCATGGCGGCCTTAGCGCCGAAGAATTGGTGCACGGCGTGCCGCATGCCAAGTTCATCAATGCGAGTTTCGCTTACGCCAAACCACGCGAGCCGGGGCGATTTAACCCCGCGGATCGTGGGGCTTGGTACGCGGCCCTGGCGGTCGAAACCTGCCTCGCCGAGGTCGGACATCACCTGACTCAGGCGTTGGCGGATGCAGCCGATTTCAATGCCGTGGTGGAATATGGCGAGATGATTGCAAGTATGTCCGGCATCTTTGTCGACCTGCGCGGCACGTCCGATCATCCCGGCCTCCATCCAAATGCTGAAAAGGGTTATCCGGTCGGCAACGCGCTGGCGGCGCAGGCTCGTGCCGAGGGTCACAACGGCATCATCTATCCCTCGGTTCGCCATCCGGAAGGGATTTGCATCGCGGCGCTATGGCCCAATGTCGTTCAGTCGGTGACTCAGGGCGCCATGTACCGTCTGACCTGGTCGGGTAGTCCTGAATTTACATGGGAGGCCGCGTAGGTTCTAGACGCTCATTCTGTCTCAGGGGTTGGGTGGGACGAACATCTCATTCTCATTAATCCGCCGATTTCGCATGCTCGACTATCATCAGGACAAGCCCTGCGAAAACCAACCCGAAGCCCAAAAGGTGAGACCAGCGAAAGGATTCGCCAAGTAGGACGTAAGATAGGACAAGCGCGCTAAGGGGCATGACTGCCATCGCACCTGCCGTGAGTGCTCCTGGCGCTTTGCGGGCACCATTATACCATAGAACAGGAGCGAGCCCTCCTGTGGCCGCACCCCAAAAGGCCAGCGCAAAATAACCATCCCGACCTATGCCGGAAAAATCAAACGGTCGAGAGTCGAAAACAAAAGCCAGAGCAACGAAGAGCAAAGCGGCAATGAGCGATGCTGCCAGAGTGGCTTCCAGTGAGCTGATCCCGTCGGACAGTTTGCGCGCAAGCAGGGTGTAGGCTGCCTCGAAGCACACAGCCATTGCGACAAGCGCTGCGCCAAGGATCGGCGCTTCGGTGGCTCCGCTTCCCCCGGTTCGCAGCAGATTGATCATTACGATCCCCGCGATCGCAAGGGCCAATGCTCCTGATGTGCGCCAGTTCATTGCGGCACCGAAGAAAACTACGGCCGCGGCGGCAGTCACTGCCGGTGTCGCGCTCATGATCGTGGAGCCGATCACGCCTGTGGTGAGACGCATGCCAAAAAGCATGGCTGCGGTGAAACCGACCATCCCGAATAATGAGATCGCGACAATCACCAACCAGTCCGACCGCTTCGCACGAGCAAACCTTTTCGTCAGCAACCATGTGAATGGAGCAAGGACCAGACAAGCGATCAGCATGCGCATGCATGACGCTGTGAAGACCGAGAACTGCTGCCCGATTAACTTGCTGAGCGGCGTTGCACTGCCAAAGAGTGCCATGCCTAGCAAAAGCTGCACGACAATCGCAGGAGTGGTCGTTGGTCTCTCGGATACCATGATACTGGAACGACTTAACATGTCGGGTTTCGTTCGCAAATCATAGCCTTGTTGTCTTATCCGGCACAGGGTCCAGCAAGCGGGTTCCGTGCCAGCCGCGCTGGATTGATCCGTCTTGCCACGACCCCGCCTCCTGCTTCTTTGGCTACGCTGGACCCCGATCACACGCATTCGAACTTGATACCGGCGTTACAACTGCCTCCTGTTATTGAGCGAAAGGAGGCGACTGTGTCGGCAACCAAGATCCTGTGGGGCCAGATCCTGGCCGTATTTGCGCTGGCGCTTGCAGGAGTCTGGGCGGCCACCCAATGGACTGCTGCAACGCTCGGCTACCAGCAAGAGCTCGGTCCAGCATGGTTCACCGCGTTTGGTCAGCCGGTCTATCCGCCATATTCGATCTTCTGGTGGTGGTTCAGCTTCGAGGCCTATGCTCCGCGAATATTCGAAACCGGCGGGATGATCGCCGCATCGGGCGGTCTGATTGCGGTGGTTGTGGCAATCGCCATGTCGGTCTGGCGTGCCCGCGAGGCCCGGACCAGCGCGACCTATGGCTCCGCGCGCTGGGCAACCCGCTCCGAGATCGCCCGCGAAGGGCTACTCGGCGGCAAAGGCGCAGTGATCGGTCGCCATGCCAATCTCTATTTACGGCATGACGGACCCGAGCATGTGCTGTGTTTCGCCCCGACGCGCAGCGGCAAAGGTGTCGGCCTCGTTGTCCCGACGCTGCTGACCTGGCCGCATTCGGCCATCGTTCACGACATCAAAGGCGAAAACTGGGATCTCACCGCAGGCTTCCGTTCGCGTTTCAGTCGGGTCCTGCTGTTCGATCCGACCAATGAAGCCTCTGCGCCGTACAATCCGCTGATGGAGGTGCGCCGGGGAATTAACGAAGTGCGCGACGTCCAGAACATCGCCGACGTGCTGGTCGATCCCGAAGGCTCACTCGAACGCCGCAACCATTGGGAAAAGACAAGCCATGCCTTGCTGGTCGGAGCGATCCTCCATGTTCTTTATGCCGAGCCTGACAAGACCCTGGCCGGAGTGGCGTCGTTCCTGTCCGACCCGAAACGCTCGATCGAGACGACGCTCACCGCAATGATGGCAACGCAGCATCTGGGAGCGGAAGGCGTCCACCCGGTTGTGGCGAGCGCCGCACGCGAACTGCTTAACAAGTCGGAGAATGAGCGTTCGGGCGTCCTCTCAACCGCGATGTCTTTCCTTGGTCTCTACCGCGATCCGGTGATCGCCAAAGTCACGCGGCAATGCGACTGGCGGATCGCCGATCTCGTCGATCCGGCGCGCCCCGTCACACTCTATCTCGTCGTGCCGCCGTCCGACATCAGCCGCACCAAGCCGCTTATCCGGCTCATTCTCAACCAGCTGGGCCGCCGCCTGACCGAAGACCTGAACGAAGGATCGGATCGACGCCGATTGCTGCTGATGCTTGACGAATTTCCGGCGCTCGGTCGTCTCGACTTTTTCGAAAGCGCGCTTGCCTTCATGGCAGGCTACGGCATCAAGGCATTCCTGATCGCGCAATCGCTCAACCAGATCGAGAAGGCTTACGGTCAGAACAACGCGATCCTCGATAATTGTCATGTCCGGGTCTGCTTTGCGACCAATGACGAGCGCACGGCGAAGCGCATTTCTGAATCGCTTGGCACCGCGACCGAACTGCGCGCGATGAAGAATTACGCCGGGCACCGGCTCTCGCCATGGCTTGGCCATCTGATGGTCTCACGCAGCGAAACGGCCCGGGCCTTGCTCACCCAGGGTGAGATCATGCAGCTGCCCGATACCGATGAGATCGTGATGCTCGCAGGCGCGCATCCGATCCGGGCGAAGAAGGCGCGCTACTATGCCGATCCCAGATTGGCGAAACGGGTCGAGCCACCGCCGGTAGCCGAACAATCGCCCAGTCAGCCCGGCGCCGGAGAATGGGAAGGGGTGATTGCGCGCGCACCCAAGCAACCGCTTGTCGCGTCGGATGACGCTGAGCCGGAAGATCGCGACACGGTTGCCGATGGCGGTGTCCGGCGCGAGCCCGAACTACCCCAGCACGAGGATATAGCGCCCGCGCCACCGCCACCGCGCAATGAATTCGAGTTCGACGACCGGCGCGACGACGAAGAGACGGGCAGAAACCGCCGGATCGCCGACCAGATGCGCGCCAATGCGCAGCGGGCGGCGCTCGATCCCGATGACGGGATCGAATTGTGAGCAAAGGCAACCGCATCAAGCACACTTTCCGCCTGCCGCCCGCTCTCTCGCGGCAACTGGCCGACTTTGCCGGACGCAAGCGGGTATCGCAGGCTTCGGTGGTGGAAGCCGCGATCGCTTCGTTCTTGTCGCCCGATGGATCGGAGAGACTCGAGGCGGCATTCTCTCGGCGCCTCGACCGGATTTCGCGTCAGATCGACAAGCTCGACTATCACGTCGAGGTCGGAAATGAGGCGTTTGCTCTTTACCTGCGGCGCTGGCTCGAAGTCACGCCCGCGCTTGGTGCCGGTGCCTCTGCTGCTGCGCGGGCCGACGCCGAGAAACGCTTCAGTCATCTCGTCGAGGCGCTGGCCCGCAGAATGGAAACGGGAAAGCACCTGTCCGACGAGCTTATTCGTCGGGAGCCACAACATGATGAGGCGGAAAATGGCCAATAGGCCATTGGAAGCGCGCCTCGGTGTCTTCACGGCAACTTCGCGCGCAAAGACGCGCAGACCTTGGTCAAATGCTTCAGTTGGGAAGGAGGAGAGATGCGCTCTGGAGCAGGGCGAATTGCCGACGCGCCAGTCTATAGGTGCAACTATTCCAACTGCTTGCTAGAGGTTGTGTAATGCGCACCGAACTCGATCATCTGCCACCGCAAAAACAGCGCGAGCTTGAGCGCGTGGTGCAGCTTATCTTCGAAGAATTCGATGACGCCTTCGCGCTGGCGAGGCACGACTGGAAGAAGGCCGGGCGCATCCTCAAGGTCATTCTGTACGGCAGCTATGCACGCGGAACATGGGTCGATGAACCCCATACTGCAAAGGGCTACCAGTCTGACTATGATCTGCTTGTTATCGTCAATGACAAGCGTCTGGTTGACCGCATCAAGTACTGGTCCAAGCTCGATGACCGGCTGATGCGCGAATACGGCGTCACCAAGACCCTCAACACGCCGGTGAATTTTATCGTCCACACATTGCAGGAAGTGAACGACGGCCTCGCGCACGGGCGCTACTTCTTCATGGATGTCGCGAAAGACGGGGTGGCGCTCTACCAGGCAGACGACACCGAACTGCATAAGCCTAAGCCCAAAACGCCCGAGCAGGCACTCGCGATGGCGCAGGAGTATTTCGACGAGTGGTTTCCAACCGCGATGCAGCGATACGAGCTATCAAAGGTGGGTCGAGAGCGAGGGTTTCTAAAACCGGCAGCGTTTGACATGCATCAATCCGCCGAATTCCTCTATCACTGCGTGCTTTTGGTCTGCACCTTCTACACGCCGCACGTGCACAACCTCGGTTTTCTGCGCACCCAAGCGGAGAGGATTGATCCACGCCTCACCTATGTCTGGCCACGCGATACGCGCCGCGATCGGGCGCGCTTTGAAAAGCTCAAAGAAGCCTACGTGAAGGCCCGCTACTCACAGCACTACCGCATCACCAAGGAGGAACTCGAATGGCTCGGAGAGCAGGTCGAGGAGCTCGGCCGCGTTGTCCATGATATATGCTCGGTAAGGCTTGAGAAGCTCAAGAGTGAAGCAGTCGCTTGACCGTGGCTTGCCAGCGGGCCCGATTACACTTCACACTATGACTGTTTTGCGCCCTAATCTCGGTCATTCGTGGCTGCACTTAAAAGGACCAAAGCGGTCGTTTCGATCGTCATATTTGCTCGGATGCGATGGGGCGATTTGCCGGAACGACAAACACCCCAGGTGCCCGTCCGGCACGTGGCGGATCCCTCATGTTCGCAGCAGCGGCTTGGTTTGCCGTTCTCCTCTTCACAGGAGAAACGCTCTCACATCTCGATGAGAGCGAGATGGGCGGGGCACGTGGACTGGCAGAAAGCGGGGCGCTGGCTATTGCGCGATCATGGCGGAGGTCGATCGCCGCATCGCGGGCCGCTCACCATAGGTTAGCGCGCGCCAGACCCATTCGAGCGGGCCGTAAGAGAAGCGCTTGAGCCAGAAATTGCTGATCAGAACTTGCGCCCCGTAGAAAATCGCCACCAGTGGCAGGAAGGTGGCGATGCCGGCCTTGCCAGCCAAGGCGAGTCCAGGCCCGACCCCGGTGAGGATCAGGACAATCGCAATGCTCTGAAGCACATAGTTGGTCAGCGCCATCCGCCCCACCGCTCCGAACGGGGCGAGAAGCCACTTGGCGGACCGGCCATTGAAAAGGAGAATGAGCGCGCAGCCGTAGCCGATTGCAATCAGCGGCGTCGCCAAGGCGTGAAGAATGCCGCCCCATGCGCTGATCGCCGAGAGCGTGGTGCCCGGCTCGGCATTCTCGGTAAGGAGATGGGTCGCTTCCAGCGCAAGGCCAAGCACCAGGGTGGGCCACAATACCCGGCGGAACGGCGCGAGATTCGTCGAGGCGTTTTGGATCCACCCCTTTCGCGCGATCCACGCGCCGATATAAAACCTCCCGGTAGCGTATGCGATCCAGGCAACGGGGCCGCCGTTCATGATCCAGCCGAGCCAGTTGTTTTCCGCCATCAAGCCCATGAAGGTGACAAAATCGCCTGACTGCGCTGCGGCCTGGCGGGCCAAGACTTCGCTATCGGCGGAAGTGATCGCATCGAGCGTGACCGAAACGCCGGACCACTCGAAAACACCGGAGATCAGAGGCTTGGCAAACAGGAGCAGCGCCCCTCCGACGACCAGCATCGTGCGCGCTGACAGCTTGCGACTGAACAGCAGGATGAAAGCGGCGATCCCGTAGACATGCAGGACATCCCAGGAAAACAGCAGAAAGAAGTGCAGCCAGCCGAAGATCAGGAGGATGCCGGCACGCCGGAAGTAGATCGAGCGGAACGGTGCGCCGCGTGCTTCCAGGCGCTCCATTTGAATCCAGAACCCCATGCCGAACAGGCAGGCGAACAGGGTGTTGGCCTTGTCGGAAACGAACAGGCGCAGCCAGAATTCGATCGAGCTGTTGAGCGCGGCGTTGGGTAATGCGGCAAGTTGATCGGCGGTGATGGTGACGCTCTCGCCGCCAAATTCCCACAGGTTGATCGTCATTACTCCGAGCAAGGCGAAGCCTCGCAGCACGTCGAGCTCCCCGACCCTGTCTTTCGCAGTAATCGGGGCGACCGCCTCGCTCATGGCGCTTTGCCGGTGGCCCGCGCGACAGCGAGTGTATCAATATGCTGCTGGAAGGTAGCGATCTTGCCATCCTCGACAGTCCAGACATGGACAACCTGCGGGTTGCAGGGCTGCCCGGTCGCCTTCCCGGTGCCGGTGTAACGGCCTTCCATCACGACGCTGGTCTCGTCCGCGATGAAACGTCCCGGCTCGACGCCGAAATCGTCCAGCACGTCGCCCAACCGCGCGAAGACGCCTTCGAGCACGGCCTGCGCGCCGACATAGGGATTGCGGTCCGCCAGCGGGAAGTTCTCCGCCTCCATCCAGCGGACGTCATCGGCCATCAGCGATGCAGCTGTGTCCTTGTCGCCAGTGCCGACGGCAGCATAGAATTGCTGCACGATCTCCAGTGCCCTGGTCATGGTGTGCTCCTTACAAAGATAGGTGGAAGCCGCCGTCGGGTGTCAGTGTAGTGCCGGTCACGAAGCTGGCATCTTCGGAGCAGAGGAAGGCGATGCAGCGCGCTATTTCCTCTGGCTCCCCGAAGCGCCGCATATGTTTGCGCTGACGAATGCCATCGAAGGCTTCGGCGCCGAGATTGCCCTTGATCTGTTCGTGCAGCGGCGTGTGAATGACGCCGGGGCACAGCAGATTCACGCGTATGCCGTGTTCGGCCAGCTCTGCGGAGGCGGAGGTCGTCAGCCCCAACTGGCCGGCCTTGGACGCGGTGTATGTGCTGGCTCCGGGGCAACCCAGGAACGTGTTGACCGATCCGATATTGACGATCGATCCGCCATTGCCCGCCGCCAGCATAGCGCGCGCTTCATGCTTGAGACACAGGAAATTGCCGCGAAGGTTTACCGCCATCACGCGGTCCCAGTAATCGTCTGGCGTGTCGATCAGCGGATAGACCTCGGCACCGATGCCCGCGTTGTTGACGGCAAGATCGAGCCGTCCATGCGTGTCTACCGCATGCGCCACCATCGCTTCGACGTCGCTGGCCTGTGCGACATCGGTGACGACAGCGCTTGCCTTGCCTCCCGCCTGTTCGATCTGCGCGACCAGTTCGTCGAGCACCTCCGTGCGGCGCGCCGCGACCACGACCGTGGCTCCGCGCTCGGCCAGAATCAGCGCCGTTGCCTTGCCGATCCCGCTGCTTGCACCGGTGACAATGGCGACCTTTCCCTCGAAAGCGGCCATCTCAGGGCCTCCCTTCGTTCGAGACATCCGCAGCCATCCGCCAGTGGCCATCCTCGCGAACCCACAGCAGCAAGGCATAACCACCGAAGAGTGAGCCGCCCTGGGCGTCGAACACTTCGTATTTCTGCAATTCGGTGAACGCATTTGGCCCGAGGCGCTCGATCGAGACGACTTCGAGCGTCGCATCGGCGGCCTCGCTTGCGGCAACGCCTTCCCAGAAGGCAGCGAGTGCCGTCCGGTCGCTCAGCAGCATATCCCCCGACGGCGAATAGAGGGCATCGTCGGTGTAAAGCGAGAGGATCGGCTCGGTGTTTCCTGACTTGATCGCCTCAAGAACAACCTCGGTCCGGTTGGTCAGCACGCTGGCCAGAGAGGGATCGACTTGGGCCGTATCGGCTCGTTCGAGCTTCACCAGCGCATCGCCGAGGTTCGAGACGTAAACCGTCCCATCCGGTGCGAGGATGATCCCGGTAAGCAGGCCGGGCATCGGGCCCCACATCTCCGGTGTCAGGAGTGAAAGGATCGGTTCGCCAGCATCGAACCGTCGATAAGTCTCGGTGACGATGCGAGCGCTTGTCTCGGGCGCAGGATTGAACACCGTACGGCGATCGCCGGTATCGGGATCGACCACGTAAACGGTGTTCGCGAAGGGGCTGGCGACCCACAGCATGCCATCGCGATCCAGCTCGATATTATCGGGCGTGGGAAGGGTCGCGAGGACGCGGCGCTCGCTCAATTCGCCCGTCGCCTGATCCACCGCAAAGCTGAGAATGCGGCTCCGCACGATTTCGGCGACATATAGTCGCGCCCGCGCCCCGTCGAAGGCGATACCATTGGCGAAGTCGAGCCCGTCGGCCACCTTGATGGCAACTGGCTCGGGCTTGCCAACCTGTTCGGGCGCGATCCGGAAAACAGCCCCGTCGCCAAGCGGCTTGTCGGCCGCAGCGAACATCCGCGCTTCGCTGCCTTCGCCTTCTGCGTTCTCGGTCGACTGCGTGAACCAGATCGCGCCGGTCGGGTCGCGCACGACGGCGTTTACCCCGTAGGGGTGATCGTAAATCCGCGTTACCGCTTCGGTCTCGGTATCGACGCGGTAAATGTGTCCGCCGGTTATGTCGGCGACCAGCACATGGCGACCGTCCGGCTCCCACGAAACGCCGTTCGGGCTGTTCCACATGGGGTCCGGCTTCGACCTGAAGCCCGCTCGCGCGAAATCGCCGAACGGCGTCTTGGTGCCGTCGGCAGACAGGGTAACGAGACCGTGATCCCAATCCCCGACCAACAACCTGCCGTCGGGGAGGACGACCCCGTCTTCGGCGTGGGTGAGCGAGCGGTCGGCCGGAAAAAACGAGTATTCATCGCTTGGCCCGCCAGGAGCCCACGCCTCTTGCGGCTTGATCTCGACCCGGATGAGACGGACCGTCACGTCGTCGCTCAGGTTGACGGGAGAATGCGGCGCTTCAGGCCCCTTCCAAAGCGTCACCGGAAAGGGCATTGGTGGCACTTTGCGTGAATCGAAAATCACGTTGCCCTCGGCATCGCGGTCGATCCAGTCGCCGGCCTGCTGGAGATACAACACGCTGGGCCAGCGGTGGAAATGCAAGGGCTCTACTTCACCCGGTGCCAGCGTCACTTCCAGAACGCGAACCTGATCGTTCTCGAGCAGGATCTTGTGATTCTCGGCGGCTGCTACCGTAGCCTCGAGTTCCGCTGGCCAAGTATCGGGATCGCCCGTCACGTAGCCGATATTCGCATCGCCCCCGCCGGTGGTCGTAGCGACATCGCTCTCTTGCGCTCCTGACGGAGAGGCTAGCATCGTGGCTGCTAGAAGCGCGCCCAAAGACTTAGATCGGACAAATGCGTTCTTCCGATACTTAGACATCGACTTCCTCCAGTGCTTGATCGGTTTTCATCACGCGGGCTCAAAGACCAGGATCGACAGGGGCGACGCAGTCGGTTCGATAGACATGAGCTCGAAACCGGCATTCTTGAGAAGAGCCGCGAATTCGGCTTCGGTCCGTTCCTTGCCGGTCGCCATGACCATCATGTTGAGATCCATCCACTTGCCCATGTCGAACTGCGAACCGCCTGGGATGATCGATTCCACGATCATTAATCGCGCTTTGGGTTGCATCGCTTCTCGCACGTTGCGGAGCAGGCGAATACATTCTTGGTCGGACCAGTCATGCAGTACCCAGCGCAGCACATAAGCATCGGCCTCGACCGGAATGCTCGCGAAGAAGTCGCCGGCTACCACGTCGAACCGTTCGTTCTTCGGCGCTTCGGCAACCACATGCGGAAGATCGAAAAGAATACCTCTGGTATTGGGATGCGCCGCAAGAATTTCGGACAACTGCGACCCGATACCGCCGCCGATGTCGGCGATTACGTTGTAGCGACTCCAGTCGATTGCCGAGGCAACGGCGGGCCCGATCGTGGCGGCAAGATCGCGCATGGCGAGATTGAAGATCGAATAGGCCTCTGGGTTTGCCTGCATGTTCTCCCAATTGCTCTTGCCGTGCAGCTGGTCGAAGCCCGGTTCGCCGGTTTCGACCGCCAGGGGCAAGCCGCGCCATCCTTCGTAAACCGGGGCGCCGGGGCATAGCGTGAAGCGCACCCAGGCCCAGTTCGAGCCGGGCTTGTTGCGGCGCAGGCAATCGCTGGCGGGCGTGTTTTCGAACGAACCGTTTTCCGTGCTCGCGAAAATCCCCGTGCTCTCCAGCGCGCGCAGCATGCGGTACAGGCTGGGCGCGTGCGTCCGGGAACGCTTGGCAAGCTCCTCGACCGCCAGCGGACCGTCGGCAAGATGATCGGCCAGTTCGAGCTTGGCCGCCAGGCCGACGCCATGCGCCTGCCAGTGGTTGGTAACGATGCCGAGAACCTGCTCTTCCGCACTGATCTGTTGGGACATGGTCGATTTCCTCTTGGTTCAGCGCAGCATGAAAAACGCGGTGGAGATGCCGATCATCGTCAGGAGATCGGCCCGATCACTGGAACCTCGCCAAGCCCGTCAGCCATCGGTCATCTCCATGAGCTTGCCGCGGATAGGCGACGCCGGGGCCTTGCGGTCGATCTTGAGCAGCTTGGCTTCGGCCATTCCGCCGCGCAGCTTCTCCAGCCATTCATCGGGATCGAATTCCACGCCGACCGGGTTCTCGCCGATCGCATCGCCTTTGAAATAGGCTGTGCATTCGGCCTTGCTGGCGAAGCAATCGACGCTGAATTCCAGCTGGTTGCCATCGGGATCGGCGTAATAAAGCGACGCGCTCATCCCGTGATTGACGCACCAGTAGGGTGCGATCCCGCGCGCCTTGAGGTCGTCATAGGCTTCGAGCAATTCGCGCATCGACGGGCAGTCGTAGGCGACGTGATCTACGCCCACCCGCCCACGGTCCTCAGGATCGACGCCGGGCGCGATGACATTCAGATCGGCAAAGGCGAACCGGTGATGTTCGTCGTCATGAGTGATGAACGCCAGCGCGGGGTTCTGGTAAACGACCTCGGAGCCGAACACCTGTGCGTACCAGTCGAGCATTTCTGCAAAGCGGCACGTCCGGTAAACGACATGGACGGGCTTGGGCGTCGGCATGGGCATCAGCTGACACCTTCCCCGCTCGCTGGAATGTCCGAGATGACTTCGCGGTAGATTTTCAGCGAGCCGTCTTCCTGGCGCCTGAAGACCATCACCCAGTTGCCCTGCTCGTTTGCCACGTCGCCAGTCTCGGGATCGGTGAACTCCCAGTCATATGTCGCAGTGTAGACCGCCATGTCCCCTGCATCGGCGACATCCACTTCTTCGTCCGCCACCTGCAGATGAACTGCCGGATCGCTGACATACTGGCGCACCGTGGCGAGGTTCTCCTCGAAGCCCATGTTCGGCTGACCATGCGACATGACCCGCGTATCGGGCGCGTTCACCGCCAGCGCGGCATCGGCATCGCGGGCATTGAAGGCATCGACGATCGACTGGACGTCGGTCTTCACTGCTTGCGCGATCGCATCCTTGTCGACCGGTTCCGCGCGTTCGGCGCTGCATCCGGTTACAAGGAGGAGCGGCGCCGCCAATATCCAGATACGCTGCATCATTGCGCGCCTTCATTCGTGCTCCAGCTGTCGATCGCGAGCAGCCACTTGCCATCAGTGCCTCGGCGATAAACGCATACGCCCTTGCCAAATTCCTCCATCGGCGCGCCACCCTCACGCGGCTGGATGCGAGCGCTATAGGTGTACCGGCTGATCGCAAAATCGCCCGAAACCTCGAAGAGGTTTTCGGTCTTGTCCCAGTGCGCTTCGAATGCCTCGAAGAAGCTCGAAGCCCACTCGGTCACAGCTTCCTTGCCGACCAGTTCGGGTTCGCCCGGGGTTTGAAACACCACGTTGTCGGACAGGCGTGCTGCGACCGCCTGCGTGTCGTTCGAATTGATCGCGGTCACATAGAGATTGTGCAGGTTCTCGCCTGCCGGATGCGTCTCGCTCATTCCTCCCCCTCCCACGACGACCGGGCCAAGCTTCGCCGGCACCGGAAAGCGGTGCTTTTCCGGGCTAAGGCAGGCTTGTCGATCTGTTGTGCGACTGAGGAGAACTGTCTGCCGAACCGAGCCGAGCGTCAATAGGCTCAACCGTCAAAAAAGCGTCAATCCGGGTCCGACGACGTGTTTCGCGGGTCGTGCGGAATGAGATCGGGCCAGCCGAACTTCTCCCACGCTTCGACCATACCGATCTTCTCTGCAAACAGCATGAAGCCGGGATGGAGGCGGGTGCGGTTTATCGGGTCGATATCGATCCACAGGCTCATCAAGCTGAACATGTTGGCCGGGTGAATGCATTCGGAGTAGAGTTTCATCACGAGGTCGGCATGTCCCATCCAGATCGCTGGGAAGGCGATTGACGAGTCATAGGGATCCGCCATTGTGGCATGCAGACCGTCGAGCATCTGGCAGTAAACCGCGCGATCGGCGGCCTTCCCGCTGAAAATTCCGCGCGCGGCAATGTCGAAATAGGCATCACGCGCGGCATCGTCCATCACCGGCATTCCCGGAGGTCGCATGATGGTCGTCCCTAGATATATCCTGCTGTCGTAATGCGCCTTGACAGCCGCCTCGTGGTCTCCCGCAGCCATGTACGCCACGGCGAGCCACATTCCGGGAAAGCCAAGATCGACCATGCGCTGGCCTGCGGCGATCGCCTTGTCGACCTCGCCAATGCTGAGATAGGCTGAGGACAGCATCACGTGGTTGCGCCCATAAATCGGATCGCGAGCAACGGATTGCTCGATAAAGGGAAGCCCTTCGCGCGTCTTGCCGAGATAGAGAAGGCACGATCCCAACCGAGAGATCACATCGGCATCATTGGGGTCCCGGGCAAAAGCTTCGAAGGACAGTTCCAGTGCGCGCGCCGGATTGAATTGCGTCCACTCGTGAATGCCCATGATCGAGAAGGCATGACCCTGCCCCGGATCGAGGGAAATGGCGCACTGCGCGCATTGTGCAGCATCCCGTGAATTCTTGACGCGCTCGACACTTGGCGTGAGAGCGGCGACGCTGATGTGCGCATCGGCAAGCGCGGTCCAGCAACTTGCAAATTCGGGGTCTGTATCCAGGGCCTCTTCCAAAAACTCGATGGCTTTGGCCATGGCTCCGTCGACGCCCACGCGCTGTGCCAGCGCGCGCCCTTGAAGATACAGCGCATAGGCATCGCGATTTGTAGTCATGCGCCGCGAGGTCGAAGGTGGTGCTGAAAGGCCGAGCGTCCGGGTGATCGCCGAAATCACGGTGGCACCGATCATGTCGCGCGATCCGATGAATTCCTCGATCGATCCGCTTACGAAATCGGACCAGATTTCGGTGCCGTATCGGCCATCGATCAGCGCGATGCGTACCGAGATCCCCTGATGTGTTCGCCGCACCTCACCTTCGATCAGGTGCGATACGCCCAGCTCGCTCCCCATCTGCTGCAAGGTATAGTCTCGCTCCAGAAGCGCCGCGATGGATGTGCGCCCCGCAAGAGTGATATCCTGGATATTGCCAAGACGCGAAGAAAGCTCATCGACGACGCCCTCGCTCAGGAAAAGCTCGCCGCCGATCTCATCGTGCTGATGGAACGGCAGGACCGCAATGCGGCAGCCCGCACCGCGCTTCCGATACGCTTCGCGCTGCCGGATTTGAAGAGCAGCTTCGAGGCGAGCGGCCGTCTCTGGATCATCGCGGGAGTTCAGCCATGAGACGACCCGGCGCACTTCCGCATCCAGTCGATGTTCTATCGCATCGCGTCTTTCGGTAAGCCACGCGGCGAATGAGGCACCGAAACTGAAACCGTCGAGAAGCGGGCGATCGCCGATGTCCTCGATCAAGCGAGAGGCTTCCTCACCGCGCCGGTTCGACAAGGCATCGAACAGGACAAACAGATCAGCATCGATCCGCGTTCGACTGAGTTCGATGGTGCTGCGCGTCGATTTGATGAGTGGGTTGCACTCGCTCTCGGGTGGAAGTTTGCTCAAGGCCAGAAGGCATTGACGCAAACTGGCACGAGCCTGAGCGGGAAACCGACCCGGCCAGAGCATCGTGCTGATAGTCTCACGGTCCATTGCCTCACCATCATTGAGGCACAGCATGGCCAGGATGGCGCGGGCGCGCTGGTTGGATAGATTGGGGACTTCTCCGGAGCCAAGCGTTATCGTGGGCTTGCCGAAGACAGATATCTTCAGCTTCCGAGCATCCTCGAAAGACGCCTCGGACCCGCTTGCTTTCAACTCGCCCCTCCCAGTATGGCAGCATCCTAAACGGATGACAGCACATTGAAGAGAATGCGCGCGAAATCAATGAAGTCGCGCTAGCCGGCTGAACGGCTCATATCTTCCATGCGACAAGGACCGAGAAACGATACGGACCCTTGAACGAAGCGAGCGGTAGATACATGCCTCCGCAATGTCTGTTTCTGCCTCATGGTGTAGAAAAGCGGACGATCCGCAATCGGCCCACTTCCCGCCATATCTGATTGGTTTCCACAGCATTCGCCAATGCGAGTGTAGCCGGACACAACCTGCTCAAAATGGCTCAGCCGCCAATTGCATTTCACGCAACGGCAGCTTCGCGCCCTCATTCCGGACGTACACCGCTGCTTTCGAATCCCCTTTTAGCTGCCGCGCGCGACGCATTCGAAAAGCAGACGCAGAGCTGGAACTGCGCGCGATTTAAGGGGCGCTCGGCTATAATTTCGTTAAGCGTTCAGATCACCGCGGCTTACCAACCAGCCACACGCCTGTTTCTGCCACCAGTTCCATCGAACAGATCGGCATGCCATCTTCGTAGAGATCGGCGTGGCCGGCTTTGACCATGGCCTTGGCCTTATCCAGCGCTCCGGCAATCGAGAGACATTCGAAGTCGATCTCTTCAATCACTGAGTTGTGATCGTCGCGGGCGCGCAGCTTGTAGCTATGCATCACTTGCTTTCCGCTCCGTATTCGCTGGAACTCTTTTTGCCGCCTTGGCCGCCCCGGCCGGAGCCGGACTTGTTGCCGCCGCCGCTTTCCTTGTTGACGGTCGCCCAGGCGCGGCGTTCGGCTTCTTCCTGCGAGACGCCGCGGTCCTCGTAGCTCACTTCGATGTGCTCGGCCTTGCGCTTCTGCTTGTCGGTGTATTTGTCCTTGTCTCCCTTCGCCATCACGTTTCTCCTCATGTCGTGTCGAGTACCCGTCCGCGCTAAGAAAATATATGAGCGACCCCGTATGGGGCAAGGGTCCCAGGAAGATATTGTCTCACGTTTGCAACGGGTTATCGTAGGGGCCTGGCCGGCTGTCGGCGGGAGAGAGCAGCCAACCCAGCAATTGCAGCACTCGGGTTGATTGTCCTATCAGCTTGCGGCGAGCGGAAAGACCCATCCCGGGATCCGGGCAGAAAGCGGAGCAGCCAATCATGGAACTCAACCCTGTCACATCCCTCGAATGGCTCGATTGGGATATCATCAGCCGGCTTGGCGTGGCTGCGATTCTCGGTCTGGTGCTGGGGCTTGATCGCGAATGGCGCGGCCATGCCGCCGGCATGCGAACGCATGGCCTGATTTGTGTTTCGGCTGCGGCCATGGTGGTGTCGATCATGGCCCTGTACCATCAGCTCGACGGCCCGCGGATGGACCCCCTGCGACTGTTCGAGGCAGCCGGAGCGTTCATCGGGATAATCGGGGCCGGTCTGATCGTCTTCAGCAAGGGCCAGCTCCACAATCTGACGACGGCGGCCCATCTGTGGCTAGCGACCATGGTGGGCATCGCCTGCGGTGCCGCGCAATGGCCCCTGGTGGCAATACTGACCGTAGTCAGCCTGATCATGATCACAGTCCTGCGGGTTGCCGAAGACAAGTTCGGCAAGGAGGATCGCAACATCGCGCGCTCGATCGGAAGGTCGCCCGACGAATAGGCGTCCGCCTCAGATCCGCGTATTCGTCGGAGCAGCCCAAACTGGTCAGCTGCGCTGTATCGCCCCCTTACTCGGGCAGCCGGCAGATCACATCATCGGTTTGCCGCCGGTAACGGCGATTGTGGCTCCCGAGATGTAGCTCGCTTCATCGCTCGCCAGCATGACGTATGGCGGCGCGAGTTCGGCGGGCTGCGCCGGGCGGCCAAGCGGATAATCTTTCCCGAATTCGGCGACGTCCTCTTCGGGCATCGTAGAGGGGATAAGCGGTGTCCAGACCGGCCCGGGCGCGACGCAGTTCACGCGGATTTTCCGGTCTGCCAGCAGTTGCGCGAGGCCTGCCGTGTAATTCTGGATCGCCCCCTTCGTGGTCGCATAGGGCAGCAGCGTGGGATTGGGCTGGTCGGAATTGATCGATGCCGAATTGATGATCGAACTGCCTTCACCCATGTGGGGCAAAGCGGCTTTGGCAAGATAGAACATCGCGTGGATGTTGGTGGCGAAGGTCCGCTCCCATTCCTCGTCGGGAATGTCCTCCAACGTCCTGAAAGTCATCTGGTGGGCAGCGTTGTTTACCAGCACATCGATCCCGCCGAAGGTGTGGGCAGCCTCGTCGATAATCGCCCGGCAATGCGCCGCATCGCTGATATCGCCGCGCATCAAGGCGCATTTGCGTCCGGCTTTTTCGACCCATTCCTTCGTTTCCTGCGCGTCGTGATCCTCGCACAGATAGGCTATCAGCACATCCGCGCCTTCGCGCGCGAAGGCGATTGCGACCGCGCGACCGATCCCGCTGTCACCGCCGGTGATGACGACCCTTTTTCCTTCGAGATGGCCGGAGCCCTCGTAGCTGTCTTCGCCGTGATCGGGCTTGGGGTGCATTGCCTCGGTCGCGCCCGGAACACGCTGTTGCTGCTCAGGCAGGGGCCGCTCGATCCGGCTGGTGGTTCCTTGTCCCATGATGGTCTCCCAAGAGATTACGGAGTGTGAGCGTTCCGGGCCGTCAGGCCTTCGTCCCGGGGTAGGTGTCGCCTGCAAGCAGTTTGGCGAGATGCGCGGCATTGATCGCGCACATCTGCGCGGTCTCGGTCACCGCATCGGGGGTTTCGGCGAACTCCTTGAAGTCGGTGCTGCCCATCGCCTCGCCGACCCAATAGCAGGCCGCGCCCGCCGGGATCGTCCAGCCGGTGTCGTTGAGCGACTGGAACAGCTGCGCCGAGCTCCAGTGCGCGCCATCTTCATTGCCGACGATCGCGGCAATCGCCACCTTGCCGAAGCTCGGCATCCGGCCTTGGCCATCGGTTTCGCTGGTGAAGGCATCCATGCGTTCGAGCACGCGTTTGGCGACCGACCCGATCTGGCCCATCCAGATCGGCCCGCCGAAAACGAGGATGTCGTGGCTCAGGATTTTCTCGCGGATAGCCGGCCAGTCGTCGCCCTCGCCCTCGCCCTCGTTCGACGTTACGCCCGGGGGTACATTGTAATCGGCGATGCGGATGGTTTCGGCCAGTTCGACATCCTGCTCGGCCAGATGCTCTTTCAGCACGGCGATCATGGCGTCGGTCGAGCTTGCTTCGCCCAAAGATTTCTTGAGCGAGCAGTTCAGGGCGATGGCGGTGAGAGGCATAGGTATTCTCCTCGGTTTCTTGCAGACTGGCGAAGGCGTGCGACCTCAGCGATCGTCGGGTTCGGCCATGCGGCGGTGCATCTGGGCAAGCACGGTGTCGGGGATCACGCCGGCGAACATATCCTGGATCTTGTTCATGAAGCCGCTGACCGTGTGGGCGTCGCCTTCGAGAAGGGCCTTGTAGCCCGCCTCGGCGACCATGGCGGGATCGTCCTTGCTGTCCGATTTGCCGACATCGGTGTTCTCGAGCCCGGCGCGGTCGAAGAACTGGGTATCCGTCGGCCCCGGCATCAGGCACGAGACGACAACATCGGTATCCTTGAGCTCGTTGCGAAGCCCGAAGCAGAAGTAATCGATGTAGCTCTTGGTGCTGTTGTAGACGAGCTGGAAAGCGCCCGGGATGTGCCCCGCGATCGAACCGGTCACGAGGATGCGGCCGGCATTCTTCGCCCGCATCTTCTGCCCGACATGGTGCAGCAGCCAGGTCGTGCCGGTGACATTGGTGTGGATGACATGGGCGACGTCCTTCCACTCCTGATCGAGGAACGCTTCGCCCAGCCCATGGCCGGCATTGGCCAGCAGGACATCGGGCGTACGGTCGCCGAGCGCCGTCACGAGGGCCTTGAGGCCGTCGCGGGTGGCGAGATCGGCTTCGACCGTCTCGACGCCAGCGGAACCGCACTGCCGCGCGGCTGCTTCGGCCGCCGCAAGATCGCGGTCGGCGGCGAGGATCAGCTCGCACCCATCGCGGGCCGCCAGCTTCGTGAGCTCGAGCCCGATGCCGCTCGAAGCACCCGTGATCACGCACAGCCCGGACAGCCTGTCGATTTTCCCGGCCATGATCAGTTCTCCATCCCGGGCTTCAGAATGACCTTGGTCCATTCATTCTGCTGCTCCTTGAAATTCTTGTAGCCCTCGGCTGCTTGTTCGAGCGGCAGCCGGTGGCTGATCAGGAACGTGGTGTCGAGCGTGCCATCCTCGATCTTCTCGAGCAGCGGCTTGGTATATTTCTGGACATGGGTCTGGCCGCCGCGGATTTGCAGGCCCTTCTCCATCATTGCCCCAAGCGGCCACTTGTCGGTCATCCCGCCATAGACGCCGGGGATCGAGACCTTGCCGCCGAACCGGACCGCGAGGATCGCCTGCTTCAGCGCGCTCGCGCGGTCGGCGCCCATGCCGACCTTCTGCTTCACGACGTCGAACATGTTGTCGATAGCGAAGCCGTGCGACTCCATGCCGACCGCGTCGATCACGGCATCCACGCCGATCCCGCCGGACATTTCCATCAGGGCTTCGCGCACATTGGTCTCGCGGAAGTCGATGATCTCCGCGCCCAGCTGCTTCGCCAGTGCGAGACGGTTCGGATAGTGGTCGATCGCAATCACCCTGGATGCGCCCATCACGATGGCCGACTGGATCGCGAACAATCCGACCGGGCCGCAGCCCCACACCGCAACCGTATCGTCGGGCTGGATGTCGGCATTTTCCGCCGCCATCCAGCCGGTCGGGAGGATGTCCGAGAGGAACAGCACCTGGTCGTCCTCCAGATGGTCGGGAACGACGATCGGGCCGACATCGGAAAAGGGCACGCGGGCGTATTCGGCCTGTCCGCCGGAATAGCCGCCGGTCAGGTGCGAATAGCCGAACAGCGCGGCCATCGGCTGGCCGTAGAGCGTCGCCGACATATCCTGCTTTTCAGCCGGGTTGGAATTGTCGCAGGCCGAATATTGCTGCTGCTTGCAATGGAAACAGCCGCCGCAGCTGATCGTGAAGGGCACGACGACGCGCTGCCCTTTCTTCAGATCGCTCGCAGACCCCGTCTCGACGACTTCGCCCATGAATTCATGGCCCAGCACATCGCCCGGCGCCACGCCGGGAATGACGCCATCGTATAGGTGAAGGTCGGACCCGCAGATGGCCGTGCTGGTGATCTTGATGATCGCATCGCGGGGATTGATAATTTCCGGATCGCTGACCGTGTCCACGCGAACGTCGTTGGTTCCATGCCAGGTAAGTGCTCGCATCATCCGTTCTCCTGCTTGGCTGCACGGGTTTCGTCCCGCGTTCGCGCCGATGTCGCTATTTCTCCGGTTTCCATGAGCATCTTGAAACGCTTCAGATCATGCCGGGCCTGAACCTGCGGCTCGCGCAGGAACAGCTTCGCCACCGCTCGGCCGAGCGCGCCTGCGGGCGGGTCGTAGGCCATCACCAGGCTGACCCTGGTTCCGCGCTCGCCCGGTGCATCCTCGAAGCGAACCTCGCCGCTGGTCTCGATCTCGGAATCCTCGACCGAGCGCCAGGCGATCACCTCGTCCTGCTTCTTGCTGGCGATTTCGGTTTTCACCGCGACCGTCTGGCCCGCGGGGGCCTTGATCCGCCAGGTTGAAACCCCGTCTGCGCCGGCTTCGATCGCTTCCACATTCTCCATGAATTGCGGCAGGTTGGAGAAGTCCGACCAGAACGCGAACATTTCGGCTCGCGGCTTGCGGATGGTTACTGATCGGCCGACCTGCGCGGTGTCGCCTTCAGGCTGGCGTTTGGTATGGTTGGCGGCATCGCCATATCCGCGATTTTGGTGCCTGTTGGACAGGAACGCTCCGAATGCGATCGCTCCGGCAGTAAGAACGACGCCGCCCAATCCGGCGCCGATTTTCGAATTTTGAGACATAGATTTTCTCCGCGACATGATGACGCAGCGAATTCCCTCTCAAACCGTTCCGGACGTTCTCGGCGAGGCGTTGGTGGGTTGCGACCAATTTTACCGAGCTTTCTTCGGTGAAATTTCAGGCCGGGTTTATCTGTCAGACGCAGTTGCGAGGTCGCAATCGCCTGCCGGGCTTGAACGGATGGTCGGCAAGGCGGGCAAACGCCCGGGCCAAAGAGCAATCACGACTGACGGAACCGCCGCGATGGCGAACATCGCCTGTCCTCCCATTTTTTCGGCTATTCCGCTCACGAGAGTCGGTCCGATCAAGCTCCCGATCGCTAGCGCCATGAGGGCCGCAGTGAATCCGGTCGTGCTCCATCCGGGGAACAATCTCAGGCTCCAGAAAGAGATCACCGCGCTGACGACCATGAGCGCTGCTCCGTGAAATGCGCTTGCGGTTATCACGGTGATCCAGTCATTGGGTGCGAACGCGATGAGGACCATCGAGAGGGCGGCAGCCGCGAAAATCACGCGCAGCACGCCGCTCAGACCGAACCGGTCTACCAGACGCCCCGCCGCTACGCCGACTAAGCCCAGGATACCGTAACTGATGAAGACCACGGCCGAAGCGCCGTCCGATACCAGGCTAGGCAGCCCTCCCGTATCGGCTATGCGCTTCGCCGCGAAGGTAATGAAGACCGCGTTAGTCGCGCCGAAAACCAAAGCGAGGGTGTGGAGCGGCCAAGCCTTGCGGCCATAGAAATGCGAAAGGGCGAACCCCTTCATCGATTGCCTCTGTTCGAGCTTCGGGGTCCCGAACCACGCCACGATTGCCGCTAAGAGGGCGATGCCGGCGAAGGCCCACCAAGCGTGTCGCCAGTGGATTGCGCCCATCCCTGTAAATAATGAGAGAACGCCTGCAATTACTACGCCGGTGGCCGTTCCTGTCGCGATTATCGAGAGGGCCGTATTTCGCCGATCTTCGGTTAAACTGTGGCGCGCGGCATCGTTGAACGGGGTCCAACACAGGCCTGCGCTGGATCCCGCGATGACTATCCCTGCGGTCAGCATTGTCGCATTCGATGCAGTAGCTACCAGCACTGATCCCGCGCACGCCATCAGGCAGGCCAGAATGACAGGAGTGCGAGGTCCGAGCCGAAAAACAAAGATAGCAGTTATTGGCAAAGCCACCATAAAGGCGGAAAATGCGATACTCGCGATATGCCCGCCATCGGCCACCGAAAGGCCGAACTCATCGGCGAACTGGGGCATGAAGAGACCTAGACCGACTCTCGCGGGACCGAAGCCGATTGCAGTGGCGAGAAATCCAGCGATCGTGAGACGCTCGGCCGAGTTCAACGCGTTCTTTGTCCTGCAGTGCTGCACGAGCTAGAGCATGGTTTCGGTGAAGATGCCAAGAGGCTTTACCTCATTCCCCAGCAAGCGACCGGGTTAATTCCGCCAAGCGCTCACGGAGCAGATGGTCCGTATCCCGAGCTTGCTGGCGAAACGCATTTAACGCTTGGTTTTTCGCGGCCCCTTCGTACTGATCGAGCGCAATGGCCGTTTCCAGCGACACGATGTCAGCAGCCAGAAATTTGCGGATCGCTCCAATTACGGCGACGTCTCGCACCCGTCCCTGCGCTGTCGACGCTACGTCGCGCAATGCATCGTCCATTATGCCATTTGCCCAGAGATTAGGTTTCCCATCAGGATCACCCAGCATCTGGCCGAGGATGTTTGCTTCTTCATTGGACCGAGTAATCAAAGTACGGAAGGTCTCTCTCGTAACGGCATCGTTTGTTGCGACAGCAACTTTCTGCATCCTGCACGCAAGTGAGCGACGGCCCTCCCGCAGGTCATCAAGCGCCACTCGTAGCAATTGGCTGAAGTTCGTCGTGGTCATACTCCGTGAGCGCCGGACGTTCGAGTTTGTTCCAGCCTTCCCTTGTTCCGCGGGTTTCTCGACTTTTCATAATAATGTGAGCGTGTTAGATAACATTTCTTATCGTCAAAAGCAGAGCTTGGGCGGAACCTATCGATCTAATTGAAATTGATTCTGCATTCGTCCGAACCTGCAACACTAGGTTCAGGAGATGCCCTTGTCTTTCAATCCACTTACAGAAAAAGGCATTCCGATCGACCGTCAGTTCCGCAATTGGTCGGAATTGACGAGCAAACCTTTCGACACCCGCGAGGTCCATCCCTATACGAGATGCCGCGTGATCCTGATGAACGGGATCGAGGTGGAGGCGATCATCAATTCGCACAACGCCGCGCGCCGCATTGCCGATACGGGCGTTAAGCAGATGCTGGCTCTGGTCCGCAAGGAGGATAGCTTAGCGAACTCGGGGGTCATCTACCGTTCCTCAATCGTAGCGTCCGATCAAACTGCAGATATTGCATGACGACAAAGCGTCTAAAGAATCATGGTCCGACAGGCACCAAAAGATATTTTATGGGCGCACGCTTTCGACGCTTATCGGCTAGGCGAAAAGTACGCGCATATGAGCCCGATCACAGCGATGCGCTCAGTGCTTCCTGATTAATCTTCCGTGCTTTCGTTTGGCTTACCTATCAGCCAGACCCCCGTTTTGCCGACCAGTTCCATAGAGCAGACAGGTCTTCCGTTTTCGTAAAGGTCGGCCTTGGTCCCGCGCGCAACCTTCTTCGCCTTGTCCAGCGCCCCAGCAATTGAAACGCTATCGAAAGCGATCTCTTCGCGTGCCGCAGAACGTTGGTCCCAAGAATGCAGAACGTAGTGACTCATAAGCAACCTCACTTCTGAAATTGATTTCCGGTCCCCGTCCTTGCCTTTTAAATATCCGCTTTCCGGCGACGAAACGAAATCCACGCCCCTGGCGCACCGTTTCCCCGCCTCAACGGCCGAGCTTAGAATATCATCTGCACTCACTACGGCAACGGCAATGGCTGTTAAACGGTCGCATGACGGGAACCATTGGTCGCACATGATCAAGAGCGAGCCGCAAGTAAACACACAGTACCCCTCTTAGCCCACTTGTTGAACGTCCTGTCTGACAGGGTCCACGAGTTCCGGATCAAGATTCAATCGAAGGCATTTTTTGCCGTAGCACCGGCCCGTTCTCGATGTGCTTTCGGGTAGTCTGGTGTGTTTCAGCAAAGGAGTGGCAAAATGCATACTGAAGCAGAAAAAAATTCCGCTGTTATTTCGAGTGATCGCGTCGAAGGTACAGCCGTCTTTGATCGCGGCGGGAAAAACATCGGCCACGTAGATTACGTATTGATCGAGAAGCGCGGTGGACAGGCAACAGAGGCAGTTTTGTCGGTCGGCGGTTTCCTGGGAATGGGTGATGAGAAGCACTGCGTCCCTTGGTCGAAGCTCGATTACGATACCGACCTTGGTGGCTACCACCTTAACATCGACGAAGATGCCCTTCGCGAAGGGCCGCGCTTCACTTCCGAGGAACGACACAAGGCCTACGACGATAATTTCCGGTCTGGCGTTCACAAATACTATGAAACAGCGCAGGTAGCTTAGCACTATGAGCATTGGGGGGCCCGGCTTGACTGTCGGGCCCTTTTGCAACTGTCATTCCGGCCGCGACCGCGGTTACAGCCCTTTAGCGGAGGCTCAGTTCTTGCCCCCATTCCGGATATCAGAGAGTCGAATGATCACATCATTGGTTTGCCGCTCGTAACGGTGATTGTAGCTCCCGAAATGTAGCTTGCGTCATCGCTCGCCAGCATGACGTATGGCGGCGCAAGTTCGGCGGGCTGCGCGGGGCGGCCAAGCGGATAATCCTTGCCGAATTCAGCAACATCCTCTTCCGGCATCGTCGAGGGAATAAGCGGTCTCCAAACCGGCCCGGACGCGATGCAGTTCACCCGTAGCGGCCTCGTGGCTGTCGATCGACATCTTTGGCATCGCCTTCTCCGCCACGGGATTGGACAGCAGGTCTCTACCCCATAATCGTCGGAAAGTCATTCGGCAAAGGCGCCGCCCAGGATCGCCGCCATTCCCGCACAATAGGCGACAAGCACGGCGATTGAATCGTAGCCCATGCGGAGCATGGCCTTGTCCCGCCGTTCGAGCAGGCCGATCAGGACCAGCATGGTCAGCAATATGCCGAGGAGCGCGGCCACCATCGCGCTGCGATCGACCTGATTGAGTACGAGCGGACCCGCCGCCAAGATATCGATCAGCAGGATCAGCGTCACATCGAACATGTTTCCGCCCAATATATCGCCAATAGCCAATTCCACACGGCGGATGCGAACCGCGGCAATTGCCGTGCTGAGTTCGGGCAGTGACGTGGCGAAGGCGAGTAGGGTCAGGCCCATCACTCCGGTATCGGTACCCGTTTGTTCGGCCATCCCCTCCGCCGCCAATGTCACGAGTGTGCCGCCTGCACAAATCAGCACGGCTGCTGTCACGGTGACGCCGACAAGTCGGATATTGGAAAGCTCGGAAGGAGCTTCTTCTTGTCGATCCACCTCCGGCAAGGCTTCCGGCGTCCAGCCTCTCGAAGAGACGCTCCTCCCTAACCGCCAGAGGCACAAAAGATAGATTGTGGCGATCAGCACCGGGAAGAAGCCGACCCCGATACCCCATAATTCCCAGTCGCCCACCATCACGCCCAGCGCCACGAGCACCAGAAGCACGATGCTGACTGCCGCGTTGAGCATAACGCGCGGCCCCGGCACCATACTGGTCAGCGCATTTTTGCCCACGAACAGATCAGCCAGCGCGATGACGACCACCTGAAAGGCGACCCCGCCGACGAGATTATTGACCGCCATGCGCGGATTGTCGGAGATTACCGCAACGCTGGTGGTGGTGATTTCGGGCAACGAAGTCACCGCGCCCAGCAAGATGACGCCGATAGTCGCCTGTCCGATGCCACTCCGCTGCGATATCGTGTCGGCATAGCCCGCCAGCCGTGCTCCGGCGAACCAGACGAGCACGGCTCCGGTCAGGAACAGCGGGACGAGCGCGAACAGAGACAAGCCAGCAAGGCTCATGTCACTGTCCAAGATAAGCCGAGGTCAACAGGAGTGCTCCGAAGCCCAGTGCGAAGGACGGGCTCGATATACGGCGCTTAGCCTTGGGCTGGTCGGCTTCGGGCACGATATCCTCGATCGTCGCGGTCAGTAGCAGGCCCGCGAACACAGCGAGCACGAAGCCCGTCAGCACATCCCCCGCTCCGGCCAACACGGTATACCCCGCGAACGCACCGATCACCGGAAGCAGCGGATAGATCGCCAGCGCGCTTAGCCGGTGCCTGCGCGTAATCTTTGCCGAGCGGAAATTCGCAGCGATGGCGAAGCCACCCGGCAAGTTGCCCGCCACTTGAGACAGGGCCAGCAGCAGCCCCAGTTCGCGCGCCACCGCTCCCCCGCCGCCGGTCATCAGTCCATCGGTCAGCAAGTCAACGCCCACTGCGGCATAGGCCCCCCAAGTGGTCGCACGGCCTGCGGCGCTACCCATTCGGTCGCGGATCTTTCGTGTGGCTTTGGCGATACTTGCGGAGCAGATTGCCCCGACGATCAGCGCCACGACCAACAGCCAGGTCTCGATCCGCTCCTGCGAACGCGGGATGAGCTCAATTGCGGCAACCGCGGTGGCGATCCCAGCAGCGGCATGGAGCGCGCCGCCGACCAGCCATTCGGGCGGCTTGCGCCACTCGGCCAGCGCAACGCCAAGAAGATTACCCAGCGAAGGCAGCAGCGCGAGAGCGAGTACCGCAAGAAGGCCAGAAGACTCCATACTGTCAGCGGATCACCGCTTGAGCGCGTCCGGCACGCTATCGAACCGCACCGCCACCAAAATCGCGTCGAAGGGCGCCTCGTTCGGCAGACCCTTCAGACCATCTCCCGTAATGATCTCGCAATCGTCGTAGGCCAACTCCCTAATCCGCGCCGCCGCCTGCCTTGCCAGCGCCTCGTGCCACTTGATCGCATGGACCTGCCCAGCAGGGCGGGAGAGGACGGCTGCGGCATAACCCGTTACCGCCCCGACCTCGAGCAATCGGTCGTCTGCCCCGACTTCCCCCGCATCCATCCGGTGATCGACGTAGGTCTCGCGCGGGGCTTTGGCAAAGGCGGACAGAAACGCCTCGTCGCGAAAGCCGCGCGCGGCAATCTGGTTGCGGTTGATCAACTGGCGCCGGTCAGCATAGTCGGTGCCGCTCACGATGCACCTCCAGCCTGGTTGGCGAACACCACGCGCGTCCCCTGGCGCACCGCATCCGCCAGTTCCTTCGCATCCCAGTTGGTAAGCCTTACGCAGCCATGGCTGGCGGTCTTGCCGATCAGTTGCGGGTCGGGCGATCCGTGGATGCCATATCCGGGTTTGCTCAGATCGATCCAAATGCCGCCCACCGGATTGTTCGGCCCGGGCGGGACGATCAGCGTTTCGTCGGGACCCCATTCGCGCCCGCTCGGATCGAAGGTATAGTTTGCATCGGGCGCTACCGCGACCACCTCCATCGAACCGGAGGGGCTGGGAAATTGCGCGCTGCCCACCGTCGCGGGATAACTGGCAAGGATATTGCCCCGCTCGTCGAAAGCGACGACCGAATTGTCCGACTTGCGGACCTCAATCCGGGCGACCTGCGAAGGAAGTGTTTCCTCTCGATGCGCAACAATAGTGATCCGCGTCCCCACGCGGCTGAAATCGGCCTCGGGATTGAGCGCCCGAAGCAGGTCCTGATCCATATGGAACCGGTCTGCGATCAGCTCCTGCGGCGAGGTCCAGCCAACACGTTCCAGCGCTGCCATTGCCGACATAGCGTCGGGAACACGAAAGAACGGTCCGTCCACGTCGTCGCGCGTGATCGTGTAGGTCTGGAAAATCTCACCGCTCTGCGACTTTATCAGTGATCGCATCAGCTGCGGATCGAGGCCTCCCTCAGCAGGAAGCCCGCGGGCGCGTCGGAAATGCTGGATCGCCCGCATCGTGTTGCCGCCCATGTAACCATCGATCACGCCGGGCGAATGGCGGCTTCGATCGAGCATAACCTGCGCGGCAAGCACTACGCGCGAACGAGCGCCAGAAAATGCCGTTTCCGGCACCGAGGGTGGGATTTTCAGATCAAGACTTTCGCTTTGTGTCGTCTCGATACCCGCTTCGGTATCGGTTGTTGACTGGGCCGGCGATACCGAGGGAACACAGAGAAGCGCGGTGGCGATCAACACCACCAAATTTCGGTCAATGCGAAGAAATCCAAGCATGGTTAAGTAACTGGGCTGTCCGCGCGGATGTTCCGATCTGGTCAATTCCGAGAAAGCTGTTGAGCGTACGATCTGACATTTAAACCAAGGACGCGCATCCGACGTACACAAGCAGCATCCCGATTTCAGGCGGCGCTACTAAACCGGATTACCTCGTGGTGGACGTTGTGGACGGCGGCCGTGCCCCGCCAAGCACCTGGGTCCTGTCCTGCGGGGAAGCGCGGCGTACTGCACCGCGTGGGGCGATACGCCAAACGGTGTTCGACACATCATCCGCGACATATAATACGCCACGCGCCTCGTCGTATGTCACGCCCACCGGACGCCCCCTCGCATGCCCGTCTTTCAAGAAACCTGTGAGCAGGTCGATCGGCCGCCCATCCGGGCGTCCACCACGGAAGGGCACAAAGACGACCTTGTAGCCCGACGGATCGGCGCGGTTCCAGCTTCCGTGCATCCCGACGAAAGCACCTTCGCCGAACCGGCCACCCAAGCCACCGTCGGTTGTGAAATCGACACCAAGTGCGGCAACATGTGAGCCCAGCGCGTAGTCAGGCACTACGGCCTTTTTGACCAGGTCGGGCCTCGCCGGCTTGATCCTCGGATCGACGTTTTGACCGTAGTAACTGTAGGGCCAGCCATAAAAGGCACCGTCGCGCACGGAAGTCAGGTAATCAGGCACGAGTTGCGGTCCAAGTTCGTCACGCTCGTTGACGACCGCCCAAAGCTGCTCGTTCCACGGGTCAAAAGCGAGTGCTGTGGGGTTGCGGATGCCGGAGGCAAAAATCCGGCTGGCGCCCGTTTCGCGGTCTATTTCCCATATGACCGCACGGTCCTCTTCCACATCCATGCCGCGTTCGCCGACATTACTGTTCGAGCCAATGCCTACATATAACTTCGAGCCATCGGGGCTGGCGGTCATCGCCTTCGTCCAATGGTGATTGATCTTGGCAGGGAGCTTTGTAACTTCGGTGCCAGATCCCGCGATACTGGTCGCTCCCTCGGAATATTCAAAGCTTACCAGATTTCCCTGATTGGCTACGTAGAGCGTGCCATCAACGAAAGCTAAGCCGTAGGGTGCATCGAGACCCTCGATAAAAGTAGTCTGGAGATCGGTCTGCCCATCTCCGTCCTCATCGCGCAGCAGCGTTATCCGGTCTCCGCCTTCGACCGGGCTTTTGCCGCGCTTCTTTATCCAGCCTGCGATAACATCCTTGGGCCTCAACTTTGGCGCCTTGCCGCCAGAACCCTCGGCGACCAGAATGTCCCCATTGGGCAGCACGAGCGTCTGCCGTGGAATCTTCAGATCCTGTGCAATGGCGGAAACAGTGTACCCCTCGGGTACGATGGGTAGTTCGTCCCCCCATCCTTCCGGCGTCGGAATTTCCATCGCCGGCACGAGAGCATCGTTCTGTTCGGGAAGCTCGGGACGCTCGCCAGTCTGATCGAGATCGGGATCGCTGCTGACCTGGCACGCGGCAAGCGCGAAAGTAAGCGGCAAGACGAGATAGGCTAGGCGGTTCATGCACGTTTCTCCACCGTCTGGGTGCTGTAGGCGACAAACGCTGCGATCAAGGCCAGGATCGAGCACAGTATCGAAAGCACGAGGCCCAAAGTGCCGACGGAATGCCAGCCATCACGAGCATGCTGGAAAGCATTCAGCACACCGAGACCGAACATTGCGGCGATGACAATCAGATAGAGCGTACCGCGACCTTTCGCGTGTCGAGCTCGTCCGAAGAAGAGGGCGAGCAGTGCCGAGGCGAGGACCAGGCCAGCGAACAGGTCTGCCCCGGCAATGAGCCAGGACGAGAAGTTGGACCACTGGATCTCCGCCGTATTCAGATAGGTTATATCGGTAAGTAGAGCGGCAGGATAAAGCGCCACGGGAAAGGCGAGCAGTATCGCGTGCAAGGGATTTGCAAAAGAACGAGAATTAGTGACTGTGCGATCCATGCGGGCAATCTCCTCTTCCGGCTTTGCCACTCTGACTAACCAACAATCGCGGGGAAGGTGCCGAAGATTACACCCGCCCCAGCCAGACCGAGGGCGCCGAGAGCGAGCGGCGAGCGTGGAGCACGTAGCCTCAGGACTTGTCCCAGCAATGCGGCGATTGCGATGAGACCAGCTCCTATCGCGATGATCCGCGCGATCCCGTCATCGGGGAAAACCAGCACTCCGGTGTAGCTGATAGCGAAATGCGCCGACCAGATCACGAAGGCGATCAGAAGCGTGCGATAGATCGAAGGACGGTCGATGGGCTCGCCAATCTCGCTGTTCTTTGCTTCAGACACCGGGGAACACCCTCGGCAAGAGAGTAAAGACCATGCCCTGCAGCGCGCAGAACATTATGAAACGTGCGACAATATCCATGGTGACGTTTGTCGGAGTGGTCATGATTCCCCGCGCTTCGCGAAAAGCGAGATAGGTGGCCATGATGACAGCGACCACGACCACCTGTCCCTGAAGCACCGAAAGCATAAAAACAGTCGCACCCATCCCATTCGCGGTGGGTTCAAGACCCGTCGCGAGCCATCCAGTCACATCGAGGTATAAGGCTCCGACCAGCAGGGTCGCAGCAAGTGCCTCCAGCATCCAGGGCAGGTCTTCGGCAAGCCGCCCTTCTTTCGATGCGAGAAACCGACGCCCGCCCCAGGCCGCAAGAAGCGCCGCCGCTTCTATCCCGACAATGATTGCAGTTGCGCCGAGCGGCGGAGGCGCACTCCAGACTTCGGGATTGATGCCATAGAGATAGAGGTAGGCGAACACGGCCATGAAGCCGATCATGCCGATTACGACCATCAAAGTGTTCAACGCCCACCAGCCGTGGCTTTTCGGCCCGGTGATGGCGATCGGAACTTCGATACCGCCGCCGATGTCGGCGCTTTCCTGTTTGATGGGACGGTCGGTTTCCCAAAGCCATCGAAGCGTACTTAGCACTGCTACAATCCCGCAAAACACTGCAAAGGCGTAGCCCTGCACCGTCAGCGAGAGGAAAAAGAGAGCGGTGAACACAGCTGCTGACAATGGCCATGGCGACGGGCCGGGCATGAGTTGAACGTACTGTGGTTCAGCCATCACGGTCGAGGTGATCAACGTCTCGCGCTGACCAGTGGCAGAGTTCGGGAGGAAATAGCGCCCTTCTTCGACTTCCTTCGAGATTTGGGGGCGATCCCATAAAGGCTCGCGAGACGTAACCAGCGGGATCGAGCGAGTGGAGTACAAACCGGTGGGAAGCCATTCGAGCGTACCGCCCCCGTAGATATTGCCTGCATCGTCATGAACCGTGAAACGAAAGCGGCGCGCGAGATCGAACAGGAAAAGGAGTATCCCAGCGGCCATCACGAAAGCGCCGATGGTGGACACCAGATTGAGCAGATCGAGATCGCGCCCGGGCAAATAGGTATAGACCCTGCGCGGCATACCCATCAAGCCGGTCAGGTGCATGGGGAAGAAAGTGATGTGAAGACCCGCGAACATCAGCCCGAAGACCCACTTCCCGACACGCTCAGATAGCGCCCGGCTGCTAGTCATGCCGTGCCAGTGGTAGAACGCGGCGAACATCGGGAAAACCATGCCGCCCATCAGCACGTAATGGAGGTGGGCGACGATGAAATAGGTGTCATGCGCCTGCCAGTCGAAGGGCACCATGCCCACCATAACGCCGGTCAACCCACCCATCGTGAAAATCACTACGCTGCCGACTACGAATAGCGCAGGCGTGGTCCATCTTATCTTGCCGCTGGCAAGCGTCGCAATCCAGCAGAACACCTGGATGCCGGCCGGCAGGCTGACCGCCATGCTGGCGGCGGAGAAATAGCCTGCCGAGACGCGCGGCATGTCGGTAGTGAACATGTGATGCGCCCAGACGCCGAAGCTGATGAAGCCGGTAGCGACCAGCGCCAGAACGTTGAGGCGGTACCCAACGAGCGGCACCTTGGCGACTGCGGCCACCATCATGCTCATCAGACCCGCGGCTGGGATAAAGATAATGTAGACTTCTGGATGGCCGAAAAACCAGAAGAGGTGTTGCCACAGCATGGGATCGCCGCCGCGTAGCGCATCGAAGAAAGGCCAATTGAAAGCTCGTTCGATCTCCAGCAGCATCGTGCACAGGATCACACTGGGGAAAGCGACCACGATCATTACCGCGAACACCAGCATGGCCCACGCAAACATCGGCATCTTGTCGAGGGTCATCCCCGGCGCGCGGGTGCGCAGCACACCCACGATGATCTCGATCGCTCCGGCAATGGCCGAGATCTCGATGAAGCCGATGCCGAGCAACCAGAAGTCTGTATTGATACCGGGACTGAAGGCGATGCTCGTCAGCGGGGGATACATGAACCAGCCGCCGTCGGGCGCCAACCCCACGAACAGCGAGAGAAAAAACATCGTTCCGCCTACGAAATAGGCCCAGAAGGCGAATGCTGACAGCCTGGGAAACGGTAGATCGCGTGCCGCCAGCATCTGCGGCAAAAGCATGATCCCGATCGCCTCCACCATTGGCACGGCAAACAGGAACATCATCACCGTTCCGTGCATGGTGAAGAACTGGTTATAGGTATCGACGCCGAGGAAATCCTGCATCGGAGCGGCGAGTTGCACACGCATGCCCAGCGCCAGAATTCCTGCTGCTAAGAAGAAGCCGAAAGCAGTGACGACGTACCAGAAGCCAACGTAGTTGTTATTGACCGCGGTAAGACGTGCCCACCCCTTGGGCGCGCGCCAGATGCGGTTCAATTCTTCGACTTCGCTATCGGGACGCTTCTCGGTGGGGAAGCGCTCATAGAGCGAATAATCGAAACCCGTCTCGGATCTCATTTCTGCTGCTCGAGCCAGATGGCGATAGCTTCGAGCTCGTCGGCATTGAGCATGTCATAGCTCGGCATGCGATTGCCAGGCTTGAGCGATTGGCTGTCGCCGATCCAACCAATCAGCGTCCCGCGGTTGTTCGGCAAAATACCCGCTCCCAGCGTCCGGCGCGACCCAACATGGGTGAGGTCCGGGCCAGCGAGGCCGTTTGCCTCAGTCCCTGCGACACGATGGCAGGCAGCACACCCGGACTGCATGAATAGTGTTCTTCCGGACTGCTGACCGGAATTTGTGTTAGCGCCCGCACCCGTACGCGTAACTGTTGATCGCTCCGAACCCTGCGTCCCTGATCCGGACGATGATTCTACTTGCCGCGTTATGTCGAGGCCCGCTGAAACGAGGCGCTCATTCCGCTCGGCATACCATTCTCGAAAATCGTCGTCCTCATGCGCTACGGCAACGAAGCCCATCAGCGCATGTTGCCGCCCGCAATACTCCGCGCACACCCCGCCGAATTCTCCTGGGCGATCGGCTTCGATCCGCAGCAGTGTGCGTCGCCCGGGGATCATGTCCTTCTTTCCCGATAGATGCGGCACCCAAAAGCTGTGAATCACATCGGCGGATTCCAGTTCGAGCACCACCGGACGTCCGACGGGAATGTGAATCTCATTCGCATCTTCCATCACAACCGCGCCCGATGGGTCCAGATATTGCACACGGAACCACCACATTTCACCGGTAACGCGAATACGCATCTCGTCCCCGTGGATCGGCTCTGTCAGGCTGGCCGTAAGTGTGAGTCCCCACACCAGTAGCGCGGTCAATACGACGCCCGGAAAGGCCACCCCGCCGAGCAAGATCGCGCGTTCGCCTCCTAGCTTCGCTTTCCACTTGTCTGGTCCCTTGATGGCGACCCAAAGAGCAAACACCACGACCAATGTGACGAAAGCGCCCAAACCGAAAAGCGACCAGGCCAGGGTTGTAACTTTGCCTGAATACGGACCTGCCGGGTCGAGTACCGGAGGTGGCCAACCCCAAAGTGCGTCAATCATGGTCGAGACCATACAAATAGGCTGCGATATCTGCCGCCTCAGCCTCGCTAATTGGCATTGGCGGCATGGAAGAGCCCTCCTTCACGGAAGGTGCGTTGCGGATGAAGGCCGCCAATACGTCCGGCCGGTTCGGCAATTGGCCAGCTATCAAGCCGACATCGTCGAAGCCATCAAGCGATGGTCCCAAGCGCCCGGATGGCCAGTCCAGCCCGGGAATTTCGTGGCAAGATCCACAGCCTGCGCGCTTGATTGCTATTAAGCCGCGATCCTTCGGTCCGATAGCCGGCTCTCGCCGCGTCTCGACCGGGTCCTTGCATGCGGCAAGCGCTGCACAAGCGGCTAAGGCTACGCCGGCCACGATGGCTTTCCAATTCCGATGCTCCACACTCCCCATTCCCATGGGAACCGGACAATTGCATGCTTCGTTCCCGCCAGACGATGCTTTTCCGCTCTAACCTGTCCGTCGCCGCCTTTGCTATGGCGCTGGCGTCATGCACTCCTGCCCCGATCGACGATCCATTCGACGACACCGGCGAATTGATTGCCTTATCAGGCGGGGACGCGGGTCCGCAGGCCGCTTGCCACACTTGTCATGGGCTGGACGGCGGCGGCGACGGAGCGTTGGTGCCGAGAATAGCGGGCATGGATACGGGATATCTTGTGCGGCAGCTGGGCTTTTACGCGGACGGCCAACGTAGCCATCCCCAAATGACTTGGCTTGCAGGCCGTCTAAATTCCGAGGAGCGGTTGGCTGTGTCAGCCTATTACGCGGCCATGGACTTTCCCGAGGGCATGGAGGGAAGCACGACTTTGACTGAACCCTCGTGCGAAATTGCGAAAGCATACGAGATCTACCATGCAGGCTTACCCGAACGCGCTCTATCGTCCTGCGCATCTTGCCATGGGGAAACCGGTCTGGGCTCGGGTGGCGGCAACCCACCCCTGATCGGTCAAAGCGCTGAGTACCACGCCGAACAATTGCGCCGCTGGCGCAACGGTGAGCGATACGGCGATGCACTAAACGTCATGCACGATGCGGCCAGCAAGCTGCAAGAGAGCGAAATTAGCCCACTCGCGGCGTATATTGCGTATGGTCCGGAGCCGTCTCGTCGTCTCGGATTTCCGGAAGAATGCCCCTGACTGTATCATCGCGATCCCAGAAATGGTGTTTCAATGCCGCAATGACATGCAGCGGCACCAGCAATGCGAGGCCGATAACGCCTAGCACATGAAGGCTCTCCGCCCAGTCGAGTACCTGATACTGCCACGCTGGGGAGAGTGTATGAAAGGGCATCGGGGGTATAGCGACCAATCCGGCAAGCCGCAGAGGCTGCACCGGCTGTATCGCCGACCACATCGCCCATCCGCTCAGCGGAAGTAGCGCGAACAGGCCATAGAAAAGGTACTGTGTGATATGTGCTGCCGTGCTCTGCCAGCCTGGCGCATCGGCGTCGTTGACCGGATCGGGGACAAAAAGGCGCCAGCCAAACCTTAAGATGGCGAGGAACAGGATGGTCAGCCCCAGCTCGCTATGCAATTCGTAGGTGGCAAGCTTGCTTGCCCCGACGGGATAGCGCAACATCATCCAGCCTGAGCCGAGCTGAAAGAGAACCAACCCTGCCATTATCCAGTGAAACCAGACACCGACCGGAGAATACTTTCCATGCTCGGTATAACTGACCGCCCATCTTCGGATCAGGTCATGAAGCCTCATGCAGCCGCTCTGTTACCAAGCGATCGATAGAGTATCGTCAATGCAGCGATTAGATAGACCAGGCTCGCGGGGGCCCACATAATGATACCCGCAATCTGCTGATCCTCTATTGGCGAGAGACCCCACAAGCGGGTCGTTAGCCAATGTGGGGCATAATACGCACGGTGCGCAAAGGTAAGTAGCGCGCCAAGTGCCCCCATTGCGACCATCGTCGCCAACAGCCCTGTCGCGGCAGCTGGAGACGGCGATCGAATGACCTTGACCCACCATGCTGCTGCCGTGGCGACAATGCTGATTTGCATGAGCCAGAAAACCGCGTCGCTACGCATCGCGAGTTCGTACAATGGAGGTGCATGCCAGGCCAGGAAGGTGATGGCATGTACCGCAGTCCATACGGTCAACGTCCCGGGCAAGCTCTTGTCCTCGAGCCGAAAGGCCGCAATGAGCAGTGGGGCGAAGACCGCTGCGAGTATGACATCGTGGATGATGCGAACTGTGAACAATGCGGATCCGAGCGCGCAGAAGGGGCTGATGTAGAGAAGGCAGAAGACGATCAGGATTGCGTATGTCGGCGTGGCTCTCAGACTTTCGCGTTGCCAATATGCGCCCCCTACCACGACCAGAAGGCAGGCGACCAATTCGGGTGCGAAATTCCAATTGGTTAACCAGCCCCCAGGATCTGGAGCTTTTCCGCAATAGGGCAACCAATCGTGCAGCATCCGTCTCCCGTGAGCGTGTGGTTAGATCAGCAATTGCATGCTCACAACAGTCATTGGTGTCCTGCAAACCGACGCAATGAGCAGAAAGCGATCGCAATCTAGGATGAAAGACGCTCGGACAGAATTTAGGGTCCCGAGAGCATGTAGGTAGGCCATAATCGGTGAACCGCATTCGCTCTGATCATACCCGTGAGCCAGGTGAAGGTCGGCTTTGGCTACAATCGCGTCTGAAGCCGACAGTCCGCTACCGGCCCAACAGCGGACAAACCATACAAGCTACTTCGATTGCGCGATCCGCTTGCAAGCGGATCCGACCATCGACCAGATGGTTTCGATCACTTCCTCAAGGCTGACTTTTTCCAGGTCGATTGACTCGGCGTATGCGGCCCATTGGCCTTGCTTGGTACCATCCTGCGCCATCTCTTCCGACAGGCCGGGCGGGCGATCGATTGGAATCTCAGTTCCTCTGCGTGCGAATGTCGCCGCTATGGCAGCGTCGAGCTCGTCGTCCGAGACGTCGAGGGCCTGGGGCATCGCCCAGAGGTCGTAATAATCCTTCATACGTCCGTTCGCGATGCCCAGCTGAACCATCGCCTGAAATTTCTCGGCTATCACTGTGGCAGGCGGATAGGCGCGAATGTCGGGCGGTGGAAGATCGAGCAATGTCGGGTAGGTGAGTTCATGGGATGGGTGGGCAAGGGCGTCACCAAATCCGATGTCGATGGTGACCGGGATCCTCGTTCGCTCGAGATAGGCGAAGGTCTTGAGCCTCGTCCCACCATATTCCATCTCTTCTCTGATGGGATTGGCTTTCAGAGCGTCGAGATCGAATTCTATGCCATCCTCAACCGCGATGCTCATGATCTCCCGAAAGTCCGCAACGAGTTGCTTGGGGCCTTCATCGCCATGACCCAGGAAGTCGGCATCGCGGGTTTCGCGGCTTTCGCTTTCCAGCCAGACGGTAACCAGCATTCCGCCTTTGAGGACGAATCGATCACGATGGGCGGACTGCGACAGGCGATAAAGCAGGCGTTCGAGCGCAAAGCGAACGAGGACAACTTCAAACACCCGGCCGTTCGCACGTGCGATGTTGAGCAGCCGGTCTTTGACCGATTTTGCCAGATTGATGGGCTTCTCACCCATTCGAGGTCAGCGCCTCGAGATAAGGCTTCATCGTGCTCCAGGCTCCGCCTTCAATCGCGGCCTGAGAGATTTCAGCCGGTGTGGCCTTGCGCTGTTCAAGCGCGGCCCTCAGTCCCTCAATTGCGACTGATCGATCGACGAGCTTTGGGTTTCGAAACATATCGGCAAGCGTCTTCGGCACAGAATATATCGGAACGGATACGCCGGAGACCTTGTGATGCTCGATCCCTTGCTGGTGATAGGAATCGCTAAATCGAACAGTGCGTGTAGGGGGATAGGAGGGGGCGGGAGACCAGTCGCTGCTGCCGATAGCAACCCACACTTTGCGCGGCATCTGATCGGTCAGTTCATGAAAGGCGAGCGCTGAGAACATGGCGATCACGCCATTGGGGATGCGTTTTGCAATTTCAGCGAGCGATTGGTCGGCATCGATGTCTGCGTCGGCGGTCTGGTAGAGCCCGCGCGAGATGCGGTTGATCTCTCCATCGTCGACCGCCCGGGCTATGGTTTTTCCATCGACACCCGCTTCGCGCAGCTCGCGCGCGCGCAGGATCGGTTGCTGCGCAAAGAGCCCGCGCATGATCTCACGTTGTGTGGGTTGGGTCGCCGCCTTCATGTCACAAATCCTTGCACTCGACATGCCCCTATCAGAGGTTTTGTGACAAGTCACGGTGAAGGGTCTCCGAAAATCGGGAACGCCTAAGATACCATGAGCAGGCGCCATTGGGGGCAAACACGAGAAATTCACAACCCAGCAAACGAGGGCGGCATCGACACGAGAACCGTGCCTGCTGGATTCGCACCGCCCTTTCCGGCCAATTTCACTCTACTCTACGCTTCGCGCAAATTCCTGTTGCCTGACAGCATTTTGATGTCCTTTTGATCTGCCTCGCGAGTGCAGCCGGTGGTCGGTTGCCGCAATTCGAGGCAATTCATGAGCGTTATTCCGATCCGGTCCGAGGCATTGTCGCGCGGCGCGCGCATGCTGCGCACGGCGCTTGGCTGCGAGATCGCACGCTGGCTTGAAGAGCCTGCGGTGATCGAAGTGATGCTCAATCCCGATGGTCGTCTGTGGGTCGACCGGCTGGGCGAAGGCCTTGCCGCGACCGACTGCCTGATGAGCGCCGCCGACGGAGAGCGGATCATCCGGCTCGTTGCCCATCATGTCGGCGCCGAGGTGCATACTGGAGCTCCGCGCGTCTCGGCAGAGCTTCCCGATGGCGGCGAACGCTTTGAAGGTCTTCTGCCACCGGTGGTCGCCGCGCCGAGCTTTGCCATCCGCAAGCCTGCTGTCGCCGTCTTCACGCTCGCCGACTATGTCTCGGCGGGAATCATGGATGCATGGCAGGCCGAGGCGCTTGGCGCTGCGGTTGCGGAGCGAAAGAACATCCTGGTCGCGGGCGGCACATCGACCGGCAAGACGACGCTTACCAATGCTTTACTCGCCGAAATCTCATCGAGTCCCGACCGGGTTGTCTTGATCGAGGACACGCGCGAACTGCAATGTGCCGCGCCCAATCTCGTCTCGCTGCGGACCAAGGATGGCGTTGCAACTCTGTCCGATCTGGTCCGCTCGGCGCTGCGTCTGCGACCCGATCGCATTCCCATCGGTGAAGTGCGCGGCGCTGAAGCGCTCGATCTGCTCAAGGCCTGGGGAACGGGTCATCCAGGCGGGATCGGCACAATCCACGCAGGCTCTGCGCTCGGCACGCTGCGGCGGCTCGAACAGCTCATTCAGGAAAGCGTGGTGACCGTACCGCGCGCGCTCATCGCCGAGACCATCGACGTCATCGCTGTGCTGGTCCGTGATGGCGCCGGACGGCGGCTCGCCGAACTGGCCAAGGTCCGCGCTCTCGATGCTTCGGGCGAATACGTCCTCGTCCCTCTTCCCCATACCCAAGGAGACCCTTCATGATGATTATTCTGTCGCGGGCGCGATCGCGCCTTTCCGCTATCGCTCTTGCCGGTGTTGTCGCACTTACGCTTGCCGCGCCGGCCCATGCCGCCGGCTCGTCGATGCCATGGGAAGCGCCGCTGCAGGCGATCCTGGAATCGATCCAGGGGCCGGTCGCCAAGATCGTTGCGGTGATCATCATCATTGCGACCGGTCTCGCTCTCGCTTTCGGCGATACATCGGGCGGCTTCCGGCGCTTGGTGCAGATTGTCTTCGGCCTGTCGATTGCCTTTGCAGCTTCCTCGTTTTTCCTCTCCTTCTTTTCGTTCGGCGGCGGAGCGCTCGTCTGATGGGCGCCGGTTCAACTGGATTGCCGCCAGGCTTCGCCGTTCCCGTCCACCGGGCACTGACCGAGCATATCCTGCTGGGCGGTGCGCCGCGCGGGCTCGCGATTGCCAATGCGACACTTGCAGGAGCTATCGGGCTCGGTCTGCAATTGTGGATCGCAGGGATAGCCTTCCTCGCGCTGGGCCATATGGCCGCGATGTGGGCGGCGCGGCGCGACCCGCAATTCGTGGATGTCGCCCGGCGGCACTTGCGCTTCCCCGCGCATCTGCAGGTCTAAGCCATGCTGAGCTTGCGTGAATATCGAAACAAGGCCGAACGGCTGGCGGACTTCCTGCCCTGGGCGGCCCTGATCGGTCCCGGCGTGCTGCTCAACAAGGATGGCAGTTTCCAGCGCACCGCGCGCTTCCGGGGACCTGATCTCGATAGCGCAACGCCTGCTGAGCTGGTTGCAACGACCGCACGGCTCAACAGTGTGCTGCGCCGCCTTGGCTCGGGCTGGGCGCTCTTCGCGGAGGCAGTGCGCCGACCTGCGCAGGACTATCCTGCATGCGATTTTCCCGATCCTGCTTCTGCGCTGGTCGAGCGCGAACGCGCAGGTGACCGATATCGCATTGCAGGAGGGCGAAAAGCTCGTCGGTCCCGGACCGGTTGCTGCCGGCGATACGGTACGCTGGATGATCGGCGATACGCTGAGCGGGACGGGCGCGACGGCGCGCGTCCACATCCTCGTCAAACCCACCCGGCCCGATATTGCGACCAATCTCGTGATCAACACCGATCGGCGAACCTATCATGTCGAACTGCGGGCGAACCCCAGTGTCTATATGGCGTCGGTCAGCTGGAGCTATCCGGCAGACGAATTGATCGCTCTTCGCCGGGCCGAAGAAGACGGAGCGCGCGCCGCGCCGGTTGCAAGCGGATTTGCGCTCGAGAATCTCAATTTCGACTACCGGATTTCGGGCGATAGGCCCGACTGGCGACCGGTGCGGATATTCGATGACGGGCAGCGCACCCTGATCGAGTTTCCGCCCGATATTGCGCAAGGCGAGATGCCGCCGTTCTTCGTTATCGGCGAGGATGGGCAGGCGGAGCTGGTCAATTACCGCGTTTCGGGCCGCTACCTGATTGTAGACCGCCTGTTCGAGAAGGCCGAACTGCGGCTCGGCGCCAGGCGCAGGCAGGTTCGGGTCAAAATCACCAATCGGGCGTGGGGCCGGTCATGAACAGTGAAGCCGAACCGGACCGGCCTAGTGATGCTGAATCCATCGTTCGTTTACGCGGAGAGGGACCGCGCGTCGTCCGCCTCTCGCGCAAAGCCATCGGCATCGCCAGCGCCGCTGCTCTGACACTGGTTGGCGGCGCGTTGATTTACGCCCTGCAACCGGTCTCGGAGGCAGGGCCGGATGAGCTGTTTGGAACCGAAACAGTGGCGGTCGCCGACGGTCTTGCTTCGGGCCCGAGCGACTATTCGCAGGTACCGCGTCTCGGCCCGCCGCTTCCCGGCGATCTCGGCGAGCCCATCCTCAATGCCCAGGATCGCGGAGCTGTCGCTGCGCTTCCACCAGTCGGATCGCAGCCCGCTGTGCCGCAGACGCAGGGAATAAGTCCCGCAGAGGCAGCGCGTCAGCGCATCGAGCAGGAGCGCGAAGTGGCGCGGGCCAGCGGGCTCTTCTTTGCGGGCGCTACGGCGGTTTCAAGCACCGATGCATCGCCCACAGCCAATTCGAACGCAGGGCAGCTTGTGAGCCGGGCCGATGCCGTGGGATCTGCGCCCGCTTTCCTCGAACGCCCGGCCGATCGGCGCACCTCTGCATTGCAGCAGGTCGCCGCGGCGCCGACGGATGCAGTGCTTCAGGCGGGCTCGGTCATTCCTGCCGCACTTATCACCGGCGTCCGGTCAGACCAGCCCGGCCTTGTGACCGCGCAAGTCACGCAGAATGTCTATGACAGCCTCACAGAGCGGATTCTGCTTATTCCCCAGGGCGCACGCCTGATCGGCGATTATGCGTCCGATGTCGGCTTCGGGCAGCGCCGCGTGCTTCTGGCATGGAATCGCCTGATCCTGCCTGACGGGCGCTCGCTGGTTCTTGAACGCCAGCCCGCCACCGACCCTTCAGGCTATGCCGGGCTCGAGGACGGCGTCGACTATCACTGGGGCGGGGTGGTCAAGGCTACTCTTGTCTCAACCCTGCTCGGCATCGGCAGCGAACTCGGATTGGGCGGTGACAGCGATCTCGTTCGCGCGCTTCGCCGGGGCAGCCAGGACACCGTCAACCGTGCAGGGGAGCAGATCGTCTCGCGCGAGCTCGATATTCGTCCGACGCTCACCATCCGCCCGGGCTACCCGGTACGGGTGCTGGTGACGCGTGATATTATCATGGAGCAGGTACGGTGACCCGGCTCAAACTCTCCGACATTACCGACGTCAAACCAGTCAAACTGCCGATCGAGATTTCTGCGCGCTTGCATAGTGACCTTGTCGCGTATGGTGTCGTGTTGAATGGGGGGAACGAAAGGGATGCTCCTCCACCGGAGCAACTCATTGCGCCCATGCTCGAGCGTTTCGTGGCTACCGACCGTGACTTTGCGAAGGCACGTCGTGCCGCAAAGCGAGCAGAGGTTTAGCAGTAGTCTCGCGTCGAGATTTTCGGTGGGTGGGCTGTCTCTCTGCGACTCAAAGCGGGCCACTCAATTGCGAAGAGCAACTGCTCAGCCAATTGTCTTTGGCGATCGTTCGCTGGCGGGCTCCACTGATCTGCCCAGCGCCGCTGAGAGAGTAGCGCCTACCCGGTCGGCGGCCTCTTTGGCCGGATCATAATCGATGTGGGCATAAATCATGGTCGAGCGCATATTGGCGTGGCCGAGGATAGCGCCAGTCATAGCGAGGGCTTCGCCACTCGAAGTGGCGATGGCACCCATGGTATGGCGCAGTGTGTGCGGCGTCACGTTCTTGAGACCGGCCTTGGCAACGATCTTTGGCCATAGTTTTTTGGTTCCCTGAAAGTAGCCTTCCCCGGAGTCCGCCGGGAATACATATTTGCTGTCATCGTTTCTTGAGATCGTCCTGATCAATCCGAGTGCCGCCCCTGAAAGTGGCCGGGTCGATTGCCCGGTCTTGCTGTCGGCCAGCACCAGCAATCCACGCTCGAAGTCTACTTCGTCCCATTTAAGCTCGACGATCTCCTGGCGTCGACAGCCGGTCAGGATCCACATGCGGGTGATGTTGAGAGCCTTCGGATTAAAGCCCTCTTCCTCTAGCTTGTCACAAGCTTCGCCGAGCTTCCTGATTTCGGCGAGTGACAGAAAACGCGTCCTTCGACCGTCGGTTTTCTTGACCACGGCTTTCTCGCAAGGGTTCGAATCGACCAGTCCTCGTCGGACTGCGAAGCTGTACATGGCGGAAAGGTCCCGAAATGCTTTTCGGGCAGCACCGGGACCGCCGCGCACGACAATACGTTTTCGGTGGCCGATCTTCTGGTCCTTACGTGACTTGCCCTGCTCGACATCGCGGAAGAAACGTTCGATATCGCCAGCGGTCAGTTCGTTGATCCGCTTATGACCGAGCAGGCGAACCACGTGATGACGCAAGCGACCAATCGTGTGTTTCTTGGTCAAAGGTTTCATCGGCTCGCCCTGCCGTAGCCCGCGCTGGATATAGCATCCTTCTTCTTCATAGAGATCGACCAGCCCGGCGATCTTCAGTTCAAGGCGCTTGGCATTGCGTTCGGCCGCAGGGTCGGCACCAAGAGCTGCTGCTGCAAGAACCTCCTTGGCGCGCTTTCGTGCCTGCTCGACAGTCAGCGCACCAAATCGACCGATCGACACGAAGCGTTTGGGTGCCGAGCGGCCGCCGCCTTCGGCCCGGTAGCGAACAACGAAAGTCTTGATCCCGCTTGGGCCTACTCGCACCCCGAAACCCGAAATCTGACTGTCCCAGATCTCATAGCGCCTAGATCTTGGCGCCGTCGCATCAAGCAAACGCTTTGTGATCAAAATCGACTTGGGACTCGCCATTTTATGCTCCGTCAAGCGACCCCAACCTTGGGTGTCGGGGTGACCACCGGGTGACCACGGGAACGGAAATCGCCGGTCACCTCTGGAAAAGCCTAGCGTAGCCGAACTCAAAAAATAATCAAGATATCAGATATTTGAGGGCATTTTGGCGTAGAATCGAAAAGCATAGAAAAGGCGACTGGGAAGT
>NZ_JBAJHR010000003.1:0-36463 GCF_036867055.1 Qipengyuania sp. Mu-71
GTGGTGCGATTTCTGGCCGTTTGACGATGCGGAACTCGGCCGCGAGGGCTTCGACCGTATCGCGCGCCAGGATGGAGGGTTTGATATTGCCCGGCACCTTGTCGACGACGAACAGGCGAACGGCAACGCTGGTCCCCTGCTTATGATAGCATCGTGCGAGTCTGCAGGAGGTGTGTACCGTGCAATTCGCGAAGGTGTCCTCGTAGATCCGGAGCATCTTGGCGCTGGTCGTGAACCAGTCGGGCATGATGGCGACCACGCGTCCTCCGGGAGGGAGCTTGGCAATCGCCGCGCGCAAATGCCGGACGGCCGCCAACGCGTCGGCCCCCCTGCCCTGCGATCGCGAGAAGGGCGGATTCATGACGATCAGCGTGGGGCGCAGGGCATGGTCGGCGAGCGACGTCAGCATCGCGCCGTCGAAGCCCGTTATCTGCGCTTTGGGGAAAAGCAGCGCGAGCTTGGCCCGGCGCTTGGGATCGAGCTCGTTGAGGTGAAGCGCCGCGACCGGTGGCAACATGCTCACTAGTGATCCGTGTCCGGCACTCGGCTCGAGAAGGACGTCGGACTGGCGCGCTTGCGCGGCGATCGCGACCAGCGCCGCCAGGTCCGCAGGCGTCGAGAACTGCTGGAACCTGATCTGGTCCTCGCTTCTCACGGTGTGTGTGGGGAGGGTCTCGACGAGGCGCGACAGCGAAGCGATCGTCGCAAGTGTCGGCTTCTCAGCGTCCCGAAGATGTTGCGTGAGCGCTGCTTCGAGCAGGTCGTAAGCGTCGCGCTGCGTCCAAACTCCCTGCGCCGAGGAACAACCGTGCAGGGTTTCCATCGCCCCGAAGAGATATTTCTTGGTGAGAGTGCCGCACGCGATGTCTTGCGCGACGTCGGTGATCGCTGCGCGCAGGCGATCGTCGGATTGCTCGAAAAGGTCGGTCACGGTCTGCTCCTGATGCTGATCCGCAACCAGTCCGCCCCCTCCCCTTTTTCAGGTGGTTCAGCCTCCCCGATGCTCGTTGAATTCGGCCCAGTCGGTGAAGCCCCGCGGTGGCGGGTCTCTCGTCACCGTTCGAGTGTCGGTCGTGAGCGCCTCAATCGCCGCCAGCGCGCCAAGCCGCCCCGCCCTGTTGTTGTCCTCGGCGATGATGAGCGTCGAAACCCGGTCGGGGATCCGGACCAATGGCAAGCGTTCCGCACCAAGCGAACTCCAACACGGGATACCCTTGAGCTTGGCGTAGGCGGCGGCATCTTCCATGCTTTCGGCGAGAGCCAGGACGGAGCCCTTGAAGTCTGGCGACCATGCCCCCTCCCCCGGCCGACCAAGCATGTACTTGCCTTTATGGCTCCTGCCCTTTGGCCCGAGCGCGATGCGCTGGATCGCGACGAGCTTTATCCCGGTTCGGACTGGCACAAGAATGGCTGGTCGAAACACCGTGTCGGGCTTTCGGCCGAATGGACATGCGTGGAGATAGCGCAGACCGGCCGCATTCCCGTCAATCTCGCGGTATCGCAGGTACTCTTCAGCCAAGGTCCTCTCGATCGCGCTGGCCTTGTCCCACAGGCGAGCGGCGTTCGCCGCCCCAGGATGGTTCTGCAACGCCGGTGCTGGTGAATTTGGAATGGGTCGTGTGCGAGCGATGGTGCGAAGAACGTCTTCGTTCCGGCAGCCGGCGAAACAATGGACGAGAATGCCTTGCTGCCCCTGCCTGATAGAGAGCGATGCGCGTCCGTCGGCATGAGCTGGGCATATGCACATGGCGTAGGATCCGTGCCAGCGACCCTTGAGGCCGGCAACGATGTCCAGAGTTCCTTGTTCGGGCTTCAAAGCGGTCAGCATCGCTCATCCTTCCTAACCCCCCTCCCCCTCGCCTCCCCCCAGTCCTGCTCGCATTCCGAGGCAGGATGCTTTTTTGTGCGTAGTTTCGGCACCTGAATGAAGGCCTTGCTCCACCATCCGATCGCGCATAGGAATTTCACTGCGATAATCGACCCATGCCGAAAGGTATGGTTATGAAAAGAATAGTCCTCGCTGCATTGGTCCTGACAGCCTCACAGGCGTCTGCCCAGCAGACACGGCTTGATGTCTTCCAAACGGAAGCCGGTCAAAGCTTCGCGATTTTGATCCCTGGTTCGGCGCCGGTTTCGGCCTCTCCCGAGCCTGTCGCGGTACAAGAGTCTAAAATAGACTTGGAGGCCGACTTCGAGGTTCTCAGGTCCTCATCGGCAGAAGGAACTGGCTACTCCGGCAGCCATTATGTGCCCTCATGGATGAGGAACGGTCGGTCGCCGTTCATGTCGCGCACTGGACAAGACGAGAACGCTCCGGGCGATCCGGACTGTATGACAGACGGATACTTCCCGCGTTCCGGGAATTAGCGGGGAAGCCCAAGCCAGACGGTTGATCTATTTCGACGATATCATGCTGGCTGCCTGCGAAGCAGGCATCCCGTTCCGACTTTTCGACGCCCTTGTCGCGCAGGAGAGTCGGTACCGCCCCTATGCACGCAGTTCTGCGGGCGCGATGGGTCTGACCCAACTGATGCCGGGAACCGCGCATTACGTTGGCGTGCGCGATCCATGGAACGTACAGGGAAATCTGCGAGGAGGAGCGCGCTACCTAAGGGAGCAGCTTGACCGTTTCGGTTCGTGGGAGCTCGCGCTCGCCGCGTATAATGCTGGACCTGGCAACGTGCAGAAATTTGGCGGTCTCCCGCCGTTCAGCGAAACCCGCACATACGTTCGAACGATCATGGCGACGCTCGATGGTCGAGCAATCTTCCGATCGACCCCGGTTTCGATGTTGGCTGCCAATCCGTTCCGGAGAGTTCAGTTGGCCCTGTTCTCCCCGGCGTCACAAATCCCAGAAAACTGAAAAACCTACGCTCCATGCGTAGTAAAGAGCGATCACCAGGATCACGGGAGCGCCCTTAAGGTAATTGACTTGCCAACGGATCAATGACTTGGGGAGGAGCAGTGCTTTCTCACTCCAGCTCGATGTTGCGACGCGCCAACGGCCACTTAGCAATTCGTCGGCCGTGACCGCGATTGCCAGCGCGGCGCAGATTAGCGCCATGCAACCGACGCCGATATACAGCGACGTCCAAGCTATGAGCACTTCGTGTTTCATGCGCTGTCAAACTCCGGGAAAGGCTGCCGCAAGGAAAAACTTCCACTTGGGTTTGGTTTCCCCCGGTGCACGTAAATGGTCGCTACCATTCCACTTGCTCAACCGGCAACTCGCCGTACTCCCTATGATGCACGCTGAGTCCACCCCGAGAGTCCGCTCGGCGGATCCCGGCCAGGCTCAAGGTCCCAAAGCCGACCTTCAGGCTTGCGACTGGCGTCGGCGTTTGGCGAAGGCGGTGACGAAGCTTTCCCACATACGCAGCCATTCCTTCTCGGTCCGCCTGCGATCGATGTCGGGACATCCGCGGCGGAATTCGCCAGCCATCATGTCGACATCCCACGGGGCGCCCTTGTCCCGGCCGATGGCGAGAAAGGCCGCCTCGCGGGAGCCGTACTGCAGGCTTCCCGCGGGAAAGGCCAGCAGGTCCGCCGCAGGCTTCTGCACCGCCCTGCCCTCCCCCGAAGCTGCGTCCGAGTGCCCGGCAACTGGTTTCTTCCTGCGCGGTTCGACGCCCACGAGCCGCAGGTGCGCGCCCACGAGCTTCTTCTCGAGCGGCGCCGGCGACGGGTAGAGCAAGACCTTTCGGCCCGAGACATCGACGTTGGCGTTGGGATAGACCGACGAGACGAGTTGCATGGTCTCGCGGACGGTCTGTCGGAAGCGTTTGCTGTCGGCGGCATTACCCAGGTGCTTCGCGAGCTGGTCCCAGGAGATGGCCTGCCCCCTTTCGGCGCTCACCCGCGGCAGACGGTAGGCAAGATATGTATACAGATCGAGCGCCGTCGGCGTCCCCTTGAGCTCGCGGATCGCGACCTCGTTGAGCGGGACCGCATGTTCGACCAGATGCTGGTAGAACACCTCCGACATACGGATCTCGCGAGCGAAGGCGCCGTCCTTGTCGAGCGATCCGGCGTATTCATTCGAAATCTTCACGTCGCGGACCGCAAACGCGTTCTGGTCCGCGTCGGCCCCGTCCCAGCGAATCTGCCATTCACAGGCGAGCAACCGGTCCACCTGCTGTTTCATCAGATTGGCGGTGCCGCGGGGCCCATAGGAAATCGTCTGGTAACCGAGACGGCGCATCCAGTCGGTGAAATTACGCCCTAGAAACACATCGCGCGATCGCTGCTGCACCGCCTGCGAGAGAATGTAGATCAGCGCGACGCGGGGATAGGAGCCGAACGGCACGCCGAGGCTCTTCATCACCCGCTTCCCATCGATCTCCTGCAGTACCGGCCGGGGATTGATCGCGAGAGCGTACCGGCCATCCTCGCGAATGATCGGTTCAAACTCGTCCTTGGGGCGCTTGGTCGGCAGTGACATTGCGCAAAGCGCCGAATGAAGGAAAGCCGGGACAGGTTCCTCGTCCTGCACGCGTAGGAAAGCATCCAACGTCAACTGGCTGCCCGCCTGCTCGGCCAGTCCGCGCACTTCTTCCTCGCCGCCGGAAAGCATGGCAAGCGCGTATTGGTGGCCTAGCGGTGCGCGATCATCTTGTCTCATCGTCCCCTTCCCCGTCTTGCCGGGTGATGTCTTGTCCCGGAATGGACAACAGGGTTCGTGGCCCAAATCAACCCTTTTGGCGATTTTGGAGGGTTTTCCAGTCGAAAACCTGCAAAATCACCGATGATCTCCGGTCCCTTCCGCACACCAGCGGCTCCAAAACCAAAAAATCCAAATAAAACCGATTCGCGAATCGGATTCGTAGAAGGAGATTCTGTTATAGTAGGTATGTGCTCCGACATCATCGGTTTGGCCGCACCGAGATCATAGCAAAAGCGCACCAAGGCCATCGGTCGCGCTCGCTGATCATCGGTTGTTGTCCACAGCACCCCCTATCCGGCCAAGTTGCTGGCCTAGAATGACCTCAACGGCACGAAGATCATCGGTTCTGGGCGCGCTTCCGATCGCGAGGGAGCGAAAAGGGCTCCGAGATCATCGGTCCTCTTGGAAGTTTTGGGGCCAAATCATTGATGAAAGCTTCAACTATCGCTATTCCGGTCGCCAAACTTCCAACGAGGACCTCACATGGCGATCCAGATTTCGACCGATGGGCTCGAAGCCAGCACAGCAACCGATGATCTCCGTTCCCTTCACCGCAAATCGCTGGCGATCCTTAAGCGGTTGCAGACCCACGCCATGGATCCTGAGACTGGAGAGAAGGCTGGACCCACCTTCCCCATTTCCAAGGCCGCCGAGCTTGTCGATCGGACTGCCTCGGCCATCCGCGAGGCCGAACGCGACGGCAGGCTGCCTGAGCGCGGTCGCACCCCATCGGGTCATCGCCTGCCCTATAACCTCACCGAACTCGACCATATGCGCAAGGTTTTTGGGACTCGTCGCTGGCGCGATACGGCCGACACGCCGGCGATCATCTCGGTGTCGAACTTCAAGGGCGGCGTCGGCAAATCGACGATTGCGGTCCATCTCGCGCAGCACTTCGCGATCAAGGGGTATCGCACCCTGCTCGTCGATTGCGACAGCCAGGCGAGTTCTACGATGATGTTCGGCTACCGCCCCGACATCGATCTCACCGAGAACGATACGCTCTACGGGCACTTCCACGACCCTGAATTGCTCGGTGTCCGCTCAATTATCCGCAAGACGCATTTCCACGGCCTGGATCTCATCCCGTCGAACCTGAAGCTCTACAACCTCGAGTACGAGATTGCCGCTCACTTGGCTCAGACACGCAGCTTCGACGTGATCGACCTCATTTCGCAAGCGATTGACGAGGTGGTCCACGACTACGATGTCGTCATCATGGACCCGCCGCCAGCGCTTGGCATGGTGTCCATGGCGGTGTTGCAGGCGGCCAATGCCATGGTCATTCCGATGCCGCCCAGCGTCATCGACTTCTCCTCGACCGTATCGTTCGTCGACATGGCCCGGACCACCATGGAGCAGCTCGAACAGCTTGGGGGGAGGGCGCGCCCGGCGTACAATTTCATCCGCGTGGTGGCGAGCCGGGTGGACGAGAACAAGTCGATGCACCGCGAGCTGCTGGCGATGATGCGCGACGTGTTCGGCGGCTCGCTTCTCACCTCAATCATGCCGACCAGCGCAGAGATCGATAACGCCAGTTCGAGGCTCAAGACGGTGTTTGAACTCGACCGGCCCGTAACATCGCGCGATGTTCACGTGCGCTGCCTCAAGTATCTGAACGCCGTGTGCGAAGAGATCGAAACTGACGTCGTCGCGTCTTGGAGTAGGAGGCAAGGGGAGGGCGGATCATGAAATTGCCACGTGGCAATTGTCGGTTTTCCTCGCGTAGAATCAGAGAGATATGCATTTTCACGCCGGCGTCGGAGGCCACGCGGGGGCGCGCAGATCGCGCGGGCCAAGCGACCCCTGCCGGTGAAATTGCCACGTGGCAATTTCGCTCCGGAACGCAGGAAATAAGGAAGGGTTTGAACCATGGCTAACGGCAACAAAGGCTTCAGTTCGCTGCTTACGGATTCACTTGATGAAGACCTGACAGATGATGAGGCCGCGCCGGCGCGGAGCGTCATGGCGAGCCGCAGCGAGGCGCTCAACCGCTTGGCCTCGGGCAAGGTCGTGACCGACCGGACAGAGTTCGTCGACCCGGCCCGTTGCAGGCCCTGGCGCCTGCACAACCGCGACCTTGACCATCTCACGGAGGAAAGCTGCCGCGACCTCATCGACGCATTCCTCTCGGCCAAGAAGCAGCGAATCCCCGCCATCGTGCGGCGCCTGCGCGATGATCCTGATTTCGACTACGAGATCATAGCGGGCGTGCGCCGCTGGTGGACGGTGCGCTGGCTGCGCGAACACAATCACCCTGAGTTCGAATATCTCGTCACTGTTCAGCAGCTCACGGACGAGGAAGCCTTCCGGGTTTCTGATGTTGAGAACCGGTCCCGCAAGGACATCACCGACTGGGAGCGCGCCCATGAGTACGAAACCGCGCTGGCGGAGTTCTACGAAGGCTCGCTCGCGCAAATGGCCGAGCATCTCAACATTTCTTCCTCTTGGCTAAATCGCATGCTCAACGTTGCCCGGTTGCCCGCGCCGCTGGTTGAGGCGTTCGCCGATCGGCACGATATTACGGTGCGAATAGCGCGCGATCTGAAGCCCTTGGTGAAGGACGCACGCGCGCGCCAGAGCATGGAAGAGGAAGCGCAAGTGATCGTATCGGCACGGGCGGCCGGTGAAGATGCGCTGTCGGGTCCGGAAACGGCCAAGCGTCTGCTGCGCGCCACCACGGCCCCGGCCAGTCGGTCCGCGAAGGCGAATACGACATTGCTCAAAGCCAAGACGGGGAAGCCGATGCTCACGGTCACGCGTCCTGCACGAGGCGAGGGAGTGACGATCAAGGTGCATCCCGGCTCGGGCGCGTCCAAGAGCGAGCTCATGAGCGCGATCGAAAAGCTCCTCGCGTAGGGGTCACGTTTAACCCTTCTCGAGGAGCCGGTCGATCGCTTCCATCTCGCGGTCAAAAGCGCAGAGGACGGCGTCCAGACCGGGCGAGGGCGGGGGAGGGGAGGGTGGCCGACCCCGCGGTGCCGCAAGAATCCCGAGTGCGATCCCGGCCTCGCTTGTGATGTAGACCCGCCAGCTCGTGCGTCCCGAGACTTCCACGAAGAGTCCGCGCTCGGCGGCGCGGGCCAGCAGCTTGCCCGCACCCGATACCGTCATGCCCAGGCGATTACTGACGCCGCGGGCCGAGACGGCCGGCGTGGTCAGGGCAAGCTTCCCGAGGTCCTCAAGCTGCCCCGGCCGCAACTCTCCGGCAATGACGGCGGCAAAGTCCCGGCGCCATTTTTCGAGCCGGTCGAGGCGTGCAAGCCCATCTTCGCAATTCTCCCGTATCGTCTTCAGGAGGCGCCGCAATTGCGCGACCCGCGGGCCATGCAACGTACGCAGTGCCGGGTCGCCGAGCGCGAGCGAGGGCAAGGGGGAGCTAGTCAGACCCATGCGCGCACAGAGTGCCGGAAACGCGAGCCAGACATTGATCGTCGCATCCCTTCTCGACCAGAGATCGAGCACGCCGAGCGCGCGGAGGAGCGTGGGAGCCGAACTCCAGCCCTCGGGCTCTTCGAAACTGAAGGGCAGGGCCTCGCGCCAGTGATGTTCGGAGCGATCGCCGAGGGATCGCAGCCACCCGGAGTAGGTGGCGAACGGCTCACCCATTGTAGCAACCGGTGGGCGATGGGGAATGGGAAGGCCCACGAGGGCAGAAAAAACATCGATTTCATCGATTTCGAAGCGCTGCAGCCGGAGCGCTGTTGCATAGCCCGCCCAACTCGCCCGGATCCGCCATGCCGAAGCTACCGAACTCGCGGAAATCCGCGCATCAAGCGCTCCGATGGCCGCCATTGTATCGCCCAGCACGGCAACCAGATCCGATGTCCAGGGGAGGGCGGTGAACGGGCGGACCGGCCGAGTCATAACCCAATAATAGACTGAAACACGCATTTCAGTCTACCCGCCTCGACGCTCAGTGTTGATAATGTCTGCTTATCAACACCCTATACAATAGAATGTCGCCGCGCTAATCCTCGTCGCCATGAACGCCGATGCCCCTGAACCTCCGGCACAGCCGTCGCCAGCGGCCGCGTTGCCCGTTCCTTTCCCCGATCCTTTCGTGGCGGAAGTCGTCGAGGACGTGCGCGATCTTGTCGGCGCTGGCGTCCGCCTCGATGCTGAACTGGTGTCGGCCGCGGTGCGGGGCTGGTCGGACAATACCCGCCGCGCCTTCCGCTCGGACCTGACGGTATGGGGCGATTGGTGTCGCCGCCATGGCGTCGTCCCGGCGCGGGCGACGCCAAGCCATGTAGCGGCCTTTATCCGAGCGCTGTCGGGCATCGACCCCTCGGCCGAAGAAATCCGCGCGATGGCGACGATCGAACGCTATGTCTCTTACATTGGCCGGGCCTATCGCTTGGCCGGGCTTCCCGATCCGACAAGCGGGGAATTGATAACCTTCGAGAAGAAGGCGGCGCGCAAGAAGCGGGGGGTTCGCCAGCGCCAGGCCCGTGCGATCCGCTTCAAGGGCGATATTGCCGATTTCGACAGCCCGGCCTCCGGCGTGTGCCTCGCCCATTTGCTGAAGGCGGTCCGGCGCGATGAGATGGGCCTGCGAGACGAGGCGTTGATGCGTGTCGCCTATGACGTGGCCGCGCGCCGCTCGGAGGTGGTGGCGATCGACGTCGACCATATCCACGGACCGGATGCACAAGGGGCAGGGGCCTTGTTCATCCCGTCGAGCAAGACCGATCAGGAAGGCGAGGGGGCCTGGGGCTACCTGTCCCCTGCGACGATGAAGGCGATCGCGCGGTGGCGCGAGGCGGCGCGTATCGATAAGGGGCCGCTGTTCCGCCGCATCGAAACCCACTTTGACGGCTCGATCGCGGCGATCGGGACCAAGCGGCTGCATCCCAACAGCATCAACCTCATCTACAAACGGCTCGTGCAGCGCGCGTTCGACAAGAAGTTGCTCGGCCCCATGAGCGAAGCGGAAGTGGCGCGCTGGGTTGCGGCCGTGTCGAGCCATTCGCTCCGCGTTGGCGTGGCGCAGGACAATTTCGCCGCGCGCGAGCCCTTACCCGCGATTATGCAGGCATACCGCTGGCGCGATCCCAAGACGGTGCTGCGCTATGGCGCGCAGCTCGCCGTGAAAAGCGGCGCGGCGGCTCGCATGGCGGCGCGGGTCAACGAAAGTTAGGAGGCGCGCCCCGCGGCGTCTTCAACGGTGGTTGCTTTGTCGATGTGGGGGCGGCCTATCCGACGATGACTGATCCATTGCCGTGCCCGTGGAAAAATTGACATCAAACATATGAATACATATACATATGAATTATTCAGTCTGATGAAAGTCTCTCAATGGCCCATTCGCACGCAGAACATGGTCACGACCACGACCACGATCATTCGCACACGCCGACTATAACCAGCGACAACGAACGGAAGGTTCTCTTATCGTTCGGCCTGATCTTCACGTTCATGGTCGTCGAAGTCGTAGGCGGCCTGCTCTCGGGCTCGCTCGCCTTGCTGGCGGACGCCGGGCATATGATGACCGACGCTGCGGCGCTCGCGCTCGCCTATGCGGCGTTTCGCTTTGGGCAGCGCGCCGCCGATTCGAAGCGCACCTTCGGCTATCTACGATTTGAGGTGGTCGCCGGCTTCGTCAACGCCGTCACCTTGTTCGCAATCGTGGGCTGGATCGTCTATGAGGCCTGGGAACGCTTTCAGGAGCCGCAACCGATCCTCGCAGGACCGATGTTCGGCGTCGCAGTCGCGGGATTGCTGGTCAACATCCTCGTATTCTGGATTCTGACGCGCGGCGACAGCGAGCATGTCAACATCAAGGGTGCGGCGCTGCACGTCCTGGGCGACTTGCTTGGCTCGGTCGGCGCCGTGGGGGCTGCGATCGTGATCTATTTGACGGGCTGGACGCCGATCGACCCGATCCTGTCGGTCCTCGTTTCGCTGCTGGTCCTGCGGAGCGCATGGAAGCTGGCCGCCAGATCGCTGCACATCCTGCTCGAAGGTGCGCCCGATGGTGCCGCGCCGGAGAAAATCGAGCGTCATTTGCTGGAGCATGTGCCGGGCGTGGCTGCGGTTGGCCATATCCATGTGTGGTCGATCACGTCGGGCCGCACGCTGGCGACGATGCACGTCCGGCCCACGAACGACGCCGAGGCCCGCATGGTCGTGCGCGCAGTCGAGCGCGAGTTGGAGAGCCATTTCGAGATCGAGCACGCCACCGTGGCTGTCGACTGGAACGAGGAAGGCGAGACGTGCAGTCTGGCGCCCGGCGGCAGGCTGAATCAAAAGCATGAGCACGGATCGGCTTGTCACGCACATGCCCATTGAAGTCTGCTCAACCCGCGACCGATCTATTGAGGGATCGGGGGTGCCGGTTCTCCAATCGGCACCGCGCATGACATGGACCTGAGCCGTGCAATGGTCTTCATGAGATGATATATGTGAACATATCGTGATATGTTCCATTATCGGGTGGCGGGTCTATGAACACAGACGACGTTTCGGACTTTCAGTCGAGCACACAGCGGGTCGCCATTCTGGCCGAAACCTTTCGCTTGCTCGGCGACCCGTCCCGCCTGCGCATTCTGCTGTTCTGCTTGCAAAGTCCCAAGGCGGTGGGGGACATCGCAAAATCCCTCAATCTCTCTCAGACGCTGGTGAGCCATCATCTTCGTCTGTTGCGCGGTGCCCGCCTCGTTCGCAGCGAACGGCAGGCCAAGAAGGTTTTTTATGAGGTGGCCGACGAGCATGTGAGCACCATGCTCGTCGATATGCTCAGCCATATAGATGAAGATCACGCCGACGACTGATCGAACGGTGGCTGTTGATGACTGTCAAAAGGATAGCCCTCCAGGATCGGTCGATCCTGGAGGGCTAGTCAATGTCGGGCTGCACGAGCAAGGCGGTGCTGGTCGGGGGGCTACTTGCTCCGATCGGCAAGCCATTTCTGCATCATCGCGATCTCGCCTTCCTGAGCGGTAATGACATCCTGCGCCAGTTTGCGAACCTTGGGGTCTTTCCCGTGTTCGAGAGCGACCTTGGCCATATCAATGGCGCCCTGGTGGTGCGGGATCATGCCGCGCATGAAATCGACGTCGGCATCGCCGGTGAACTCGATCTCCATATCGGCGTGCATCTTGTCGTTCGCCGTCTGATAATCGCGGATAACCGGGTTATCTGAATATTCCGGGCTTCCATGCCCGCCATGAGCGCTTTGCATCAGTGTTACTCCATTCGCCTGCGGGCCGATTCCAGATTGTGCGTAAGCGAGAACGCCGACGGCCAGGAGCGCGCCCGCAATGAATATAGGCGTCAGCTTGTTCATGATCGTCTCTCAGGCCTGTTCAATGGCTCGCGCGGGATAACCGTCTGCCGCGAGCGCGGCTTCGATGGCCTGCGCGGTGGCCACGCTATCGACCGTGACTTTCTTGGCCGCGATATCCACTTCGACCTTCGCATTCGGGTCGATCGCCGCGACAGCCTGCGTGATATGCTTGACGCACGAACCACAGCTCATGTTTTCGACGTGAAACTGCATTGAAAATCTCCATTGTTTCTAACGACGAATCACAAGCTAACCTTTCCCATCGTTGGAAGGTCAAGGCCGGTCTCACGGTCTTTATCATGAAGGAGATTGCACCTTCCGGCGTTGCGCCGTGATTGGGAGCGAATTTTGATCTCATTGTCGTGGCTGCGAGGCCCTTACCTGAGGGCACCCTATCTTTGCTCTTGACCTTCCCACGATTGGAACCTGCATTTTGATGCAAGTTCCAATCATGAAGCGTGGAGTATCGAGCAATGCTAGCCGCGAAAATCCAAGGAGATTCAACGAATCTCGCCGATTCGGCGTTCAGCTTGCCGATTGAGGGTATGACTTGCGCGTCGTGCGTAGCGCGCATCGAACGTTCGCTGAACAAGGTCGAAGGCGTTCAGTCCGTTAACGTCAATCTGGCGACGGAACGCGCCGACATTCAGGCCAGCGGTTTCGTCGATCGGAAGGCGCTGGTGCAGGCGGTCGAGGACGCCGGTTACAGCGTGCCGTCCGCGAGCGTCGAGTTGGCGGTGGAAGGGATGACCTGTGCATCCTGTGTCGGGCGTGTGGAACGGGCGATAAAAGCCATCCCCGGCGTCACCGAGGCCACCGTCAATCTGGCGATGGAGCGCGCGAGCGTGCGCGGCGCAGCCGATTTACAGGCGCTCATCGCCACGATCGCGAGCGCGGGATATACCGCGCGCCCGATCGAGGCGAGCGCAACGGGCGACGAGGAAACGGCCGAGCGCAAGGATGCCGAGCGCCGGGATCTCAAGCGGGACTTCACCATCGCCGCGGCGCTCGCCCTGCCGGTGTTTCTGCTCGAAATGGGCAGTCACGTCATTCCCGGCGCGCACGAACTGATCGGCCGGACGATCGGCATTCAGACGAGCTGGTATATTCAATTCGTCCTGACGACGCTGGTGCTCGCATTCCCCGGCATTCGTTTCTACGAGAAGGGCCTGCCCGCACTGGTGCGGCTCGCGCCCGACATGAACTCGCTAGTCGCGGTGGGCACGCTTGCCGCCTATGTCTATTCGCTGGTCGCCACCTTCGCTCCCGGCCTGCTGCCGGTGGGGACGGTCAACGTCTATTATGAAGCGGCGGCCGTCATCATCGCTCTGATCCTGCTGGGTCGCTATCTGGAAGCCCGCGCAAAGGGTCGAACGTCCGAGGCGATCAAGCGCCTCGTCGGGTTGCAGGCCAAGACGGCCCGCGTCCGTCGCGATGGCGCATTGGTGGAGGTTTCCATCAACGAAGTCGTCACCGGCGACATCATCGAGGTGCGTCCCGGCGAGCGTATTCCCGTCGATGGCGAAGTCACGGAAGGGGATAGCTACGTCGATGAGTCGATGATTACCGGCGAGCCGATCCCGGTCGCCAAGGTCGAAGGGGCAACGCTCGTCGGCGGAACCGTCAATCAAAAGGGCGCCTTGGCCTTCCGCGCAACCGCTGTCGGCCAGGCCACGATGCTGTCGCAGATCATTCGCATGGTCGAGCAGGCGCAAGGATCAAAGCTGCCGATCCAGGCGCTGGTGGACAAGGTGACGATGTGGTTCGTCCCCGCCGTGTTCGCGGTGGCGGCGCTGACTTTCGCCGCCTGGCTGTGGTTCGGCCCGTCGCCCGCCCTGACCTTCGCTCTGGTCAATGCAGTGGCGGTGCTCATCATCGCCTGCCCATGCGCCATGGGCCTTGCGACGCCAACAGCGATCATGGTGGGCACCGGGCGCGGCGCCGAACTGGGCATCCTGTTCCGCAAGGGGGAAGCTCTCCAGCTTCTCAAGGATGCCAGGGTCGTTGCCGTCGACAAGACCGGAACACTGACGGAGGGCCGCCCTGCGCTCACCGATCTTCAAGTTATGGATGAGTTCGACCGGACCAAGGTGCTGGGTCTGGTCGCCGCTGTCGAGGACAAGTCTGAGCATCCGATTGCCAGTGCGATCGTGGACGCGGCCAAGTCCGAAGGCATCGCATTGCCCGCGATCGACGACTTTGAATCCATCACTGGCTTTGGGGTCAAGGCGGTCGCTGGGAGAGAACTGGTCCAGATTGGCGCCGATCGCTACATGCGCGAGCTGGGGCTGGATGTCGGCGCTTTCGCCGCAACGGCTGAGCGGTTGGGCCAGGAAGGCAAGTCGCCGCTCTATGCCGCTATTGGCGGCCGCCTCGCGGCGATCGTCGCCGTGGCCGATCCGATCAAGGACACCACGCCCGCCGCCATCGCGGCACTGCACGCTTTGGGCCTCAAGGTCGCGATGATTACGGGCGATAACCGCATGACGGCGGAGGCCATCGCCCGCCAGCTCGGTATCGACGAAGTGATTGCCGAAGTGCTGCCCGATGGGAAGGTGGAGGCCATCGCCCGGCTCAAGGCGGAGCATGGCCGGGTCGCCTTCGTCGGCGATGGGATCAACGACGCGCCCGCCCTGGCGGCGGCCGACGTTGGCCTTGCCGTCGGCACTGGCACGGACATCGCGATCGAGGCGGCCGATGTTGTGCTCATGTCCGGTCATCTGAATGGCGTGGCGACGGCCATCGCGCTGTCGCGCGCGACGATCGGTAACATTCGCCAGAACCTGTTTTGGGCGTTCGCCTATAACACGGCGCTAATTCCGGTCGCTGCGGGCGCTCTCTATCCTGGCTGGGGCATCCTGTTGTCGCCGGTGTTCGCTGCGGGTGCTATGGCGATGTCGAGCATTTTTGTTCTGGGTAACTCGCTGCGCCTGCGCGGATTCCAGCCCCCTGAAAGGGCAATACCGATGGCACAGCATGGTTAAGGCACGAGAAGCATCATGAATATCGGACAAGCATCCAAGGCATCGGGCGTCTCTGCCAAGATGATCCGCTATTATGAGCAGACCGGCCTCATTCCGAAAGCCGATCGCAAGGATTCCGGCTATCGCGACTACTCGCCATCGGATGTCCATATGCTGCGGTTCATCCGGCGGGCGCGTGATCTCGGTTTCTCGGTCGCGGAGATCAATGAACTGCTGAGCCTCTGGCGGGACAAATCCCGCCAGAGCGCCGACGTGAAGCGGATCGCTCAGGCGCATATTGCCCAGCTCCAGGAGCGGATCGAAAGCCTCGAACAGATGACCGCCACGCTCGGGACACTGGTGGATTGCTGCGCGGGTGATGACCGGCCCGACTGTCCCATCCTCGCCGATCTGGAAGAACCCAGCGGCGAGCAGGATGTGCCAAGCCCGGCTACGGTAGGAACAGGGCGGCTTCGCCATCGCCCCTGAATGAATCAGGTTCCAAGCGGCGCTGTGTGATGCACCATCGTTCCCATCAGGAAGGAGCGGCCGCGCATGGCAACGCGTGTGAGTGAGAACTAGAAATCAGCTCCCGTCCTCGTCAATGGTGCCCGCGCCGTTGATGATGGCGGCGACGTTCGTGCCGTGGTCGGTCATGCCGGTCATAACGTCGTTCGTGGCGATCGTAACCATAACGCCGGTCGTAGCCACGATACCGCTGATCGTAGTAGCGGCCGTAGGAAGGCGCGACGTGGCCGCTGTTGCCGTGACGGCTTACGCTGCGTTCATGACTGCCGCGATCGCCATGATGCTGAGCCATCGCGACCGAAGGCGTCATGGCCGCAAGCGCGGCAGCGCCAAGTATCATCAGAAATTTCATTCTACCTCTCCTGGGCATCGAAAAGCCCAACGGAGCCAATTTGAAGAACGGCAATTGAACTCGCGGTGAATAGACGATTCATCGCTGCGGATCGCGCAGCAACGGCAGCATACGGTGAAGAACCTCGTCCTTGTCGAGGTAATGGTGTTTAAGCGCCCCAAGGACATGCAACCCTAGAACGACATAGATCGCCTTCACCATTGCCTTGTGAAGGCCACCCAGCGTCTCGGACAGTTCTTCCCCTTGCGGCACTGGTAAATTGGGGCCGGGGAGCGCACCGAAAAGTGGTGTTTCAGGGGAGCCGCCTGCCGAAGCTGCCGCCCACCCAAGGAGAGGTGCACCCATCATCAAAACATAGAACAGGATATGCGTGCCGCGCGCAATGATGCGTTCCCATGTCGTCATATTATCTGGAAAGGGGGGCCAGGGATGGGCGATGCGCCAGCCAAGCCGGACAAGGCTCAGCAACAGGACGGTGATTCCAACCGATTTGTGAAGCTGGTAATAGTCCAGCTTTTCGTTCGGGGCGGCTTCCTCCATCCAGCCACCGAAGGTCGCGTTGGCGAAGATCAGCACGAAGATGGTCCAGTGCAGCAGGATCGAAACCGTCGAATAGCGACTGCGTTGCTCGCGCATGGGCCTATCTCCTCTCAGGCCGGGTGCGGCTCTATAGTGACATGAACCAGCTCATCATGCACGCGCACACGTCTGGCGTAATCGTCGGGTGGCAAGGGGCGTTCCGCGACGAGCGCGACGATGGCGGCGAACTTGCCTGGCCCGACCCGCCAGATATGAAGATCCGTAATCCTGGCATCGCCGTCCTCGACCGCCTTCCGGATTTCTTCTTCAAGACTGGGATCGGCGGCGGCGTCGACGAGCACGGCCGAACTGTCGCGCAGCAGGCCCCATGACCAGCGGGCAATGACGGCCGCGCCGACGATGCCCATCGCCGCGTCCATCCAGCGCCAACCCAAATAAAGGCCGGCGAGGAGCGCGACGATGGCGAGCATGGAGGTGAGCGCGTCGGCCAGCACATGGAAATAGGCCGAGCGCAGATTGTTGTCATGCTCATGATGGGCATGACCGTGGCCGTGATGGTCATGGTGATCGAGATGATGGTCGCCGCCGAGCAGCCAGGCGCTGATGAGATTGACGATCAGGCCAAGGACCGCGATCCATATTGCTTCGGCATACGCGATGTCAGTCGGGGCAAGGAGCCGCCTCACGGATTCGACGCCGATGCCAAGCGCGATGATGGCAAGAACAAAGGCGCTGGCGAAACCGGCCAGCTCACCAACCTTGCCGGTTCCGAAGGTGAAACGTCGATCGCCCGCATGGCGCCGGGCATAGCTGTAGGCGAAGGCGGCGACACCGAGCGCACCGGCATGGGTCGCCATGTGGAAGCCGTCGGCAAGCAGCGCCATCGAGCCTGTGAGATAGCCGGCGGCGATTTCGCCAATCATCATGGCGAAAGTCAGGACGACGACGATGCGCGTGCGCCGGGCATTGTCGTCATGTGCCGCGCCAAGGAAATTGTGATCGTGCGCGAGAGCTTCGACCGATCGCGCAAGGTCCGGGCCGCGTGTCATTTGGAATAGCGCCGGATCACGGTCGCCAGTTCTGCCGCCCCCGTCGCCCGTTCGGCGTCGCCGAGACCAGGCTTTGCGACATGCTGGTCGAGATGATCAACGATGATTTCGTCCATCAGCCCGTTCACCGCGCCGCGCACTGCTGCGACGAGGTGAAGAATATCGGCGCAGGGCGCTTTCTCAGTCAGGCCGCGTTCCACGGCCGCGACTTGCCCAGCGATGCGCTTTACGCGGGCGAGGAGGTCGGAGTCGTTTCTGGAGAGGTGAGGCATAAGATACCCCCCTAGCCTATATTCAGGTATTCAACAAGGATCGGAGCGGTCTATGGTTTCACCGCAAAGCGCCATATGGGCGGCGTGCGCTGCATACCCTAAACGGTTTCTGCATCATTCCGGATGATCGTGCGTTGCTGGACCGCGAGGGATTTTCGGAATCTTGCCTGCCGAACCTTTTCAACACGCCGGTTCATCCAGTGCCGCACGAAGTTTTGATACATCCATTCGCGAGCCGTCCCCAAACGCTGCCTGTGGCGCGCGTAGAAGTCATCGGGACTGTCGAACAGCCCCAAGTCGGCGTTGATCCCCGTGCGCTGGATATAGGTGTCCTGCCCAAGCCAGTCGATCGGCGGCGACGACAGGCAATCGGTTCCGGCTCCGTAGCCGCACAGGCTGTTCGTCTCACCGGCAAATTTCGCCTGTAGCGCCTGAAGAAAGGGCCGATCCAGAATGAAGCCTTCGAGATTGATCCAGCGGCCATCATGCGCGATTTCGACCCAGCTATGAAGGATGCTGTTCGGGGCAAGGGGATAGACCAGCTCAGGGACAACGCCGCGCTGCAATCCCTTGTGGATGGTAAATCCGTGCAGGCGACACGGAATCTTCAGCGCCCGCAAAAGCGCCATCAACAAGGTTCCCTTGGTGTTGCACTGACCATAACCGTCCTTGAGAACCTTCGATGCGGGAATGTCATCGGACCTGTTGTAGCCGAAGGCGGTTTCGTCACGGACAAAAGCGTAAGCCTGTCCGATTCTTTCGAACGGGGTCAATGCACACCAACCCCGCGCCGCCAGGAGATCGCGGATGATTGGCGAGGCAAAGTCCAGCAAAGGCGTTTGTCGCAAGTATCGTTTGTCCATATCGCTCGCCTTCCTTCGGCGAGGGTTGCTGGAACGATTACGGCCTGTAGTAGCTATAGGGTCAAGGGCTTATTTGATTTTCCATCAGGGGGCAGGAAAGCGGGACGGTTTGTGCGCCTGATAGGGGCTATGACACGAAAGTACGCTGCGCGTACGCCAGACGTGAACGATAGGCGAACACGTGGCCGCGTCATGCAGCGAGCAACGATGCGGGTGTGCGTAGCGGCCTAAGCCGGCCGGCGGGAGGGCGCTCGTCGGTGTTCCATCGATAGTCGCCGGTGAGTGAGATATGCTCCCACCCGAGCGGTGCGATGTGGCGGGCGGCTTCAGGCGGCACCGCCATGCCGGCGATAGCTTGTTCGAGATAGCGGGTGTTCCACAGAATGATGGCGGCGACGAGCAGGTTGAGCCCGGAGGCGCGGTAGGTCTGATTTTCGAACCGGCGGTCGCGCAGTTCGCCGAGCTGGTTGAAGAACAGGGCTCGCGCGAGAGCGTTGCGCGCCTCTCCCTTGTTGAGCCCGGCCTGGGCACGCCGGCGCAGGTCGATGTCGCGCAACCAGTCGAGCATGAAGATCGAGCGTTCGATCCGACCGACATCGCGCAACGCGAGGGCAAGGCCGTTCTGGCGTGGATAGGCGGACAACCGGCGCAGCATCGCGGAGGCGGTGACGGTGCCGCTGCGGATCGAGGTGACGAGCCGGAGCAGTTCGTCCCAATGGTCAGCGACGTGGCCGACCGCGACCGGATCGCCGGTCAGTCCGGCGAGCAGCGCCCCGGCATCCTGCTGCGGCAGCAGATGCAGGCGCCGTTCCTTCAGATCCCGCAAACGCGGCGCGAAGCGGTAGCCGAAGAACGGCATGAGGCCAAATACATGGTCGGAGGCCCCGCCGGTATCGGTGTAATGTTCTTCGATCGACAGACCGGTGGCATGGTAGAGCAGCCCGTCAAGGACATAGGGCGCCTCGCCTGCTGTCGCCGCGATCACCCTGCTCGCGAACGGGTCATATTGATCCGAAATGTGGGTGTAGAAGCTGACGCCGGGTTCGTTGCCGTTACGCGCGTTGATGACACCGATCGCAGCCCCGCGCCCGCCGGCGTGAAAGAGCTGGCCATCGCTCGACGACGTGGTGCCGTCGCCCCACAGGCTGCTTAGCGGCAGGGCGCGATGCGCGTCGATCAGTCGCGCCAGCGCTGCGCCATAGGCGCTCTCGCTGACGTGCCAGTCATGCAGATGTGCGAGCTGGCGCAGGGTGGCCGCCTGGCAGGTATCCGCCATGCGCGTCAGGCCGAGATTGATGCCGTCCGCCAGGATCACGGTGAGAAGCGCGTTACGATCATCGGCCGGTCGACCGGAGCGTCGATGAGTGAAGCATTCGGAAAAGCCGGTCCAGCCATCGACCTCCAGCAACAGATCGGTGATCTTCACACGCGGCAGGCGGTCGTAGACCATGCGCCGCACGTCCTCCGCATCGGGCAGGGTCATGGCCTTGAGCGGCGAGATGACGAGCCCGCCGGCGTCGAGCCGTACCTGAGGCAGTTCCCCCTGCCGGGCAAGCGCCGTGACTTGTTCGATCGCGGTATCGAGGCGGGCGCGGCGACCGGCAATGAAGGTATCGAAGACCATGTCGATCTCGAGCGCACAGGCGCTGAAGCCTCGCGTGCGCGCGATGATCGAGAGCATGAACGGCAAGGTCCGCACCAACGCGGCGCTCTCGACCGATGAGATCGGTCTGCTCGGCGCGACCACGATTCCGCTCTACAAGATCATCTCGGTCAATGCGGCCGCGACGCTGGGCGGCATGACGTCGAACGACATGAACGACCTTGCCGAAGTTGTGGCGATGGATCTCCTCGATGCGATCGCACAGCAATACTACGGCTACGCCTCGCGCGGGGTGGGGACCTTTCAGAACGCCAACGAGGCGGCCCTGTCGCAGTGGCGCGAGCAAATCGCCTCGGTGCGGCAGGTCCTCGACACCTATTCGCAGGGCATGAACCTGCGCCTGCAGCGCACCCAGCATGTCGTCGAGCGCGCCGTCTTCCTCGAAGGGACGCTGCGCAACAATCTCTCCCCGCAAATGTCGGCGGCGCTGTCCTTCAGCACGTCGCTCTCGAACCAGGGCATTCAGTAAGGACCCAAGGCCATGATGGAGATCTGGACGATCGGCGGCGGCGAATACATCGTCAACGTGTTCAACGCCGTCAGTGCGTGGACCGGGGGAGGGGGCTTCCGCTCCCTTATCCGCGTCGTCATGGTGATGGGCCTGATCTACAGCCTTCTCGTCGTGGCCTTCAGTCTCAACTGGCGCGCCTGGCTCAACTGGTTCCTCGGCGCGACGCTTATGTACGGCGCGCTTATCGTGCCGACCACGACGGTCAAGGTGACCGACCGCCTAAATCCGGGCCTTGCCCCCGCGACGGTGGCCAACGTGCCTGTAGGGCTGGCGCTCATCGCCTCGGTCAGCTCGCGGACGGGTGACTGGCTGACCGAGACGGCCGAAACCGTCTTCGTGATGCCCGGCTCCCTTCAGATGTCCAACAACGGTATGATCTACGGCGCGCGCCTGTGGGACCGGACACGCGAGTTCAAGATCCGGGATCCCCGCATCAGCGCCAATCTCGAGGAATACTACAAGCAGTGTCTGTTCTATGACATCCTGCTCGGGTTCGAATCGTTCGACGCGATCGCGACCTCCAACGACATCCTGACCGACATGGGTCCTGGCTCGCTCGCGCGAGGGATGAAATGGATCCCCGATGCCGGTGCTCCGACCATCGTGACCTGCCGGGCTGGCTATACCAACCTGCAGACGGGCCTCGTCACTTACGCCGACACCCAGCTCGAGGAAGAGGGCCGCAAGATGTTCCCGGGACTGACCCCGGCCGCGGCACGAGCCAAGCTCGTCGCGGACCTGCCGGTCATCGCCAACCAGTTCCACGGCAGCTCGCAGACGGCCCAACAGATCTTCCACCAGCGCTCGCTCGTAAGCGCGTTCCTTGAAGCGCGCGCCAATCTCGGGGCGGCCGATGGCGACACCTTCGCCATGCTCCGCGCGCAGGAACAGGCGCGCAACACCTACACCTCGATCGCCCAACAGGCGATGACTTGGGTGCCGCTCCTCAACATCGTGCTGACCGTTGTGTTCTACGCGATGTTTCCGGTCATCTTCCCGCTCTTCCTCATTCCGCGAACCGGTGTGTCCGCGCTGAAGGGCTATTTCACCGGCTTCTTCTATCTCGCCGCATGGGGACCGCTCTACGTCGTCCTCCATATGTTCATCATGGACCGGGCGTCGGATGCGCTGAATGCGACCTCGCCGGGTGGAATCACGATGGCAGGTATGGCCGGCATCGATGCGGTCAATGCCGATACGGCGACGATCGCCGGTTTCCTGATGATGTCGATCCCGTTCCTTGCCGCCGGCATGGCGCGCGGTGCGATGGCTGTGTCCTCTCAGGCGACCTCGATGCTGGCACCGGCGCAATCGGCAGCAGAAGCGGCGGCGGTCGAGCGGACCACCGGAAACTATTCCTACGGCAACGAGAACTTCATGAACCTGAGCGGGTTCAATCGCCAGTCGGACCAGTGGAACACCGCACCGAACTACCAGGGCGGGATGGCGCGTACGTCGTATCGAGAGGCCGATGGCGCCGTCACCAAGGGCTTTGCCGACGGTAGCAGCGCCTTCGATACGAGCGATGCAATCTCAAATCTCGCGTTCCGGCCCACGCGGACCGCAGGATTCGCCGCCGAAGCGCGGGGCGTGCTCTCGGAAGGTTGGGGCAGGGTGGAGCAGGCCCGCCAAAGCGCGTCCGAGTCATGGAGCGCGACAGCCAGCACCGCGACCGAGCTTTTTAACTCGGCCGAGCGATATGCGTCGTCTTCGACTCAGACCGGCTCCGGTTTCAACAACAGCCTCACCAATATGTATGAAGCCAGCAACGCGATGTCTAACGACCTCCAGTCGCGGTTCGGAATGAGCCAGAGCGATGCCGATCGCATCGCGCGTTCTTCCACAATGACAGGTTCGGCAGATGCCTCCCTTGGGGTTCCTGGGGGTGCGCTTACTGGTGTAAATGCAAAGCTCGCCGCCCAGATCGCGGCGTCTGCCTCGAGGGAAACTGGTCGGACAGTCACTGCCGACGAAGCATGGAGTGAATTGCGCGGCTACGTCGAACGGCAGTCAAGTTCGGTACAAGCTCGGCAGGCTCGAGAAGATTTCATGCGCGAGACCAGCACGGCTCAGGATTCGGAAACCCGTGGCCTCTCGCAGCGTCTCGGCGCTTCGATCACCGATTCCCGATCCGCATCGCTCGAAGCTTCCCAGACCGAGGATACTTGGCAACGGATATCCCGCGATGTCAGCAACGCGGAAAGTCGCGGTTTCAATCTCAATTACAACGAGACACAGGAGTTCGTCCGCTACGCGGAAGACGAGCTCCAGAAGCCAGAGAATGCCGTTCTGCGCGATATCGGTTGGAGACCCAATATGGTTGCACCCACCGCCCAACAGGAAGGCGTGCGAGACATCATGCTTGGCCGTTACATGGATTCCCGGATCGACCGGATGCGCGATGAGCTGGGCCTCGTTCCCGACGCTCCCCGTAGTCTCGGTATCGAAGCTCCCGCGATCACCACCGGTGATAGTGTGCGCGCATGGGGCGATGCGAACCAGGCACGGCTCGAGGGTCGTGCGCCCGATGTAAATGTCCGCGCAAGCTCGCGAGACTCTGCTCTTGCAGACGATGTTGCCGGTCGGGTCGAGTACGGCGAAGAACGCATTCTTGATGGAGGACGCGATCTCAGGCAAGAAGGTGTAGGGTCATATCGAGGCGCTGCAGGGCTGCGCGAGACGGTCGATGAGCGCAATCACGCAAGCCTTGGGCGGACCATGCCCATCGTCTCGCCCTTGATGGACAAGATTGATGAGTTCACCGGCAGCTTTGGTTCTGGAGGTCAGCCCGGGTCGGGCGCGTCATCGCTGGTGGAATTGCCGAGAGGTCAGCAACCTCTGCTTCCCGTCGCCGGCGCAGCAGGCTCAGGGTTGGGAACGCGGGTCGATCCAATCTCCGGTGGGCGCCGCCAGCACAACGGCCTCGACATCCCGGCCGCCGCTGGCACCCCGATCATAGCAAGGGGCGCCGGGGTGGTTTCCAAGGTTGAATTCCAGGCGGGAGGCGCTGGCAACTACGTCGTCATCGATCATCCGGACGGCACGCAAAGCAAGTACTTCCATATGCAGTCACGCTCGCCTCTTGAGGAAGGCCAAAGCGTCTCTGCGGGGCAGCAGATCGGCCAGGTGGGAAGCACCGGGCGATCGACCGGGCCGCACCTGCATTATGAGTTGTGGAGAGACGGGCAGCCTGTAGATCCCCGACGGTTTGGGTTCAGATAAGTCCGAGCCTGTTCCCGAGGTAGAAAATTGCTGAGAAAAGCACGAACAGAGCGATCCTCTTTAGGAAGAGGCCGTAATTGGGGTGGACAGAAATGAGCGTCACGCGTCCGTCGGTGCTTGTTTCAGCGACGAAGTGAATTTCAGGCGCGGACACTCCTAGCTGCGACCTGACGTTGGGAAGATCATCTTGCACTGGCTTTCTCCTAATTTGACCATAGCATTTGAGGATGCCCAACACAATTGCTGGCGGAATGCTGTGGTCAAATTAGGAAAGCGCCGCGGTTGATCCCCATAGCGGTTAAGCAGTAGGGATCACGCGAGAATTACGAGGGAGCGGTGCGAGTCCAACTGCGCATCGAGAGGGATGAATTCTAAAGTCGAACAGGGTTTCGTCGACCTGCGGGAGCGCATTCTTTTTGGCGAGATCCCGGGCGGCTCGTCGCTGACCGCGGAAGATGTCGTCGCCGACCTGGGGGTGACCGTCGGCATGGCGCGGCAGCTTCTTCTCGCGCTTGGGTCGACCGGCTATCTGACCAGGCGCGGACGGTCCTATGTCGTATCGACGTTCACCAAAGAACAGGTCGATGAGTGGCGGCTTGCCTTGTGTGCGATCGTGGAGATCGGAGCCTTGCGCCTCGCGCTCGGTGGCGAAGAGAAGCTGCGCCCGGCCGAGCAGTTCCTCGATTCCAGAGTAAGGGACGTGGAGGTCCACAACGAGGCTTTTTTCATCGGCGCAATGGCTCTCACCACCGTCGTTCTGGGAGGGCCGAGAAGCACGCTTGCCCAGCTCGTCGAGCAGTTCATACCGCAGGCGTTCTTTCGGCTTCTGTGGCTCTCCGATGCCTATGCCGATCGTACCGGATTCTTCGTCGAGGCTGCCGATAAGTTTCTCACTGCGGCCCGGTCGGGTGATCTCGAAGGCGTCCGAAAGGCGTGTCGCTTCTTCTTCGATAGCACGGCTTCCTCGCTCTTCACCCTGATCGAAAAGATGGAGGCGAGGGCTTACCCGGAAAAGGTCAAGGTTGGTGGATTTCAGGCGATCGAGCCTCATATCAGCGGGATGCCGACCTATGCAGGCAGTGCCCGTGCCACAATCCCGATGCTGCGACCGGTAACGGAGATCGATCGGATGACTTACGCGCTGTAACGCCGCAAAATCAGACAAGGGCCGGCCGACGCGGGTGCAGTCGCATCGATGTGGCATCCGCCGCGCAATCTCTTGCATTTCCGTCGCAGAGCTTCGAGACCATGGCCTGTGCAGAGGCACTCATGCCTTCGAGATCCTTGCGCTCGAGTGAAAGCGAACGGATGTAGACCAGTGCCACGCGCGCCCGCTTAGCGTACTCCTCAAGCAGGTTCACTTCGCCAGTCGCGGCGACGACGGCGAACATCAGTTTCTGGTGAGCGAGCAGCGAAGCGAGCGGCTTTCCGCCAGCTGCTGCCTGGACAAACGACTGCAGCCGACGTTCGATCTCCGGCATCGCATTGGCGCAGTTCATGAGACTCAGGCGAATGATGCTCCGAGCTTCAATGCCGGCAACGGCGGCGAGCTCATCGCCGACACGGCTTGGGTCGATCTGGACCCAGTCGAATTGCAGCAGTTCATTCCGGACGAAACCCGCGCCGCGCAGGTCCGCGAAAGCATACTCGCCCCAGTCCTTGGAGTTGTTCGTGATGCGGGCTAGAGCTTCTGGATCCGGCAACGGCGAAGGTCGTTCCCCACGCGCGATCGCCCTGCGAAGCTTTTCAACTTCGTGATCTGCGCTTTTTGCCATCTTCTCGATGGCTGCGCGATATAGGTGGCTTACTCGTCGCTCCATCGCGGGACTATATCAATTTGTGCCTGCGCTTCAATCGTCCCGTGGCCACGTGCCGCCGTTAAGTTCCTTCTCGTATTCGGCTATGCGCTTCCAGTCGATTGCCGTCTCATCGAAACGATCGTAGTCGAGAACACGGGCGCAGACCTTGTCCAGCTCTGCAGGATCGTCCGGAAGTTTGCCTTCCTGACGATACTTGTGGACCGCATGGAGCAGCCTCTGCAGATCGGCGTAATGCTCCACGGAATGCGCCCCCTTGGAACTTTCTCTCGAAGAACCTTGCTTAAAAAGATGTCAGTGTCGAGACTTCTTGTTCGATTTCAGACCCCTGTTCTATTCTGTCTCGCCGCCGAGAAAGCGGGCCGTCGCGCTCGATTTCGCGCGCAGCTTCTTTCCGTAGCGTAAAATGGTTCCCGGGGACGTCCAGCGCATCGCATTCGTGATCGCGACCCCGTCGGCGCCCAGAGCGATCAGATCGTGTGTCAGGCCGACCCTGAGCGAATGCGAGGATATTGCCTTCAGCGTCTTGTCGATGCTGTCCTTTCCGACCTCGATCAACCCATCGAGCCACGCGCGCTCGACCAGGCGCTTGTAGATTGCGTTGACCCCTTGCGTCGTCAGCGGATTGGGGCCGACCGTGTAGACGGTGATCGCCTGCGTCGCGGCCTGGCCTTCAAGCCGTTCCTGATAGTGCCGCGTGTGCCCAGGAATGCTGTCCCACGCCTGAGGGGCGATCGCGTCCTTGGCCTTCTTCCGCGTGACATGGATTCGCCTGAACATCACCCCTTCCTCGATCTTTGCCGCCTCCAACCACGCCCGCAGACGCCGGACCGCATCGGCCGGCATCCACACTTCCGCACCTTCCCCTTCCTGATCGGTCTTGGAGAAGGGCACGGTCAGCGTGCCTGTGCCATCAACGTCCACCTCAAGGTCCTCGACGGTGGCCGCGGTCAGCTCGCTCACGCGCAGGCCGCCGTAGTAGCCGACTGAGAGAAGGGCTGCATCGCGAAGGCCCCGAAGCGTGCTGTCGCAGCACTCCAGTAATGCTTGGATGGTGATGGGCGAGCTGGTGCCGGTGCGGTTTTCTCCGACGCGGATCGCGGCCGCCTGGCGCTGGTTCTTCTTCTTGTTGATCGCGACTAGCGTCTGCCGGACCATGCGGTTGCGCGGACCCTCCGGCTCAAGCCCCAGCATATGATGCGCCTTGGCGATGCTGGATATCCGCCTCACGATCGTTGCGGGCTTCGCCTTGGCCTTCACCTTCGCCTCGATGTAGCGCACCAGCGTCACCGGGTCGGCAGGGAACGCCGCGCGTTGTTCGGCGAGGCACCAGTCGACGTAGCAGTCGAGGTCGGCCGCGGCCGCGATCTTGCTATTTAGCGCCATTGCCTTGAACTCGGCTTCGAAGTGATCCTGGCTGATATTCTCGAGGGTGCCGTCGGCGCCGGCCGCCAGCGCCTGCGCGATCCGCAGCTCTGCCTGCAGCTCGCGGTCGATCTTCTGGTCCTTGCCGCGCGGTTGCGGCACCTTGCGCGACTGGTCGTGAACGATGATTTCGGAAGCGGGACGCTCGGGCATCGGTGCGGGTTTCTCGTGATTGCCGGACTGCTATCGCAAAAACGTGCCCCGCCCCGCAAGACCGTACTTGCTATAAACCGCAATTATAGAAAATTGCCGCGATTGCCCATTTTTCTATGCTAGTTGTCGCGTTCTTCTAATGGCCGGACTGGACCGGCTCCGCGTTTTCACCAGCCCGATTTTCCCTTAATGACCGGACCAAACACGTTCGATCCGGAGATTGAACCAACTTGCTCATGGTATAATTACGCTACCATATAAAAATGCCCGCGGCACCACGCCCTAAAGTAATCTATAGATCGCTGACTTGAGCCGCCCTGTCTTGCGTCGAAGATCAGCCGATGCTCGATCGCTGACAGGATTGCCTGCCAATCTTCCCGCCCAGAAATTAGACGTCCGAACATATGCCCTGCGCAGCGACCTTGCTCGTGACAAGGCAGGGACGAGTTCCACAGCAACTCCATGGCACTCAAAGCTGCGAGAATATGCGAATGCATATCCGCGTCCACTCCCCCGAGATAGGCGGTGGCAGCCTGGAAATAGCCGAACGCCGGCTCCGGGCCTTTCTCCGCGATCGCGGCCAGATTTTTGCCGCTTAAGGACACATGGCCGTGTCGCCAGACGGCCAGATTGGCAACGATCGAACACTCCTCGATATCGTCGAGCAGTTCGTTTTCGGCCAATACGGTGACCGTCGGCTGCAGCCAGGCACTGCGGGCCACTCCCATCTCTTGCGCCATCTGACGAAGGTTGAGTTCGTCAGACAACAGCGTGCAAACCTTGGCGCGGGCGAGCAGGATAGGGTCGATCATTAGGTCGGCGTCGCGCGCGATGACGCCAAGGCTCGCGCCGGAGAATTCGTCGTCATCGACGGGACAGATTTCGCAATGTTTCTGAATCAGTGAGATGCCCGCATCGATCTTGTCAGCAATTTTCTTGGCCTCTTCCGCGCTTTGCTCGGTTCGCACATACTGGCCGTCGATGTAACCAATGGTGCCATGATCGTGCTTTGAGGAAAGCTCGCTCTCACTACGCATCTGAAGGAACTCATCGAAGCTCGATTGCGCGAGATAGAGCGTGCCGAACCACTCCTTTAACGCTGGGAGCATGCCGAATTGCATCGCTCGCCATGCCGAGAGCGTATCGAGAACCGCGCCTTTTCCTTGACTTGTCCGAACGATCTTCTCGGCGTGAACGCGCTCGGCGCCAAGGCCATGGCAGGTTCTGATTTCCTTGCCGCTTCCGGCGATGTGTTCGGCCATTCCGACAACGCTGCGTCGGTACATTGGGGCAAGTACGCAAACCGGGATGGGATGTTGCTCGTAGATGTCGAGCATGCCTTGTGCATGATCCGAAGAGCTTTTCGCGATGTCCAGGACAGGCGAAACGTCGTCGCCCTTCATCTTGATCGTGAACATCGAGGTTTCTTCAGGAAAGCGATCGGCGTGGGTCGCCATGATGTCGTGCAAAAGCCAGATGGCCTGATGCTTGAGTTCGACCAGCTCATATTCCCGATCCGGTCCGACCGCCTGCGGATAGCTGAACCGTTCACCGACCTTCTTGCCGACGACCAGCTTGGCCAGCGGATGATCTAGGGAGAAGCAGCGGACCTCAGGTATGTCCTTGTCAGTCAGGATGCCCTCGACATCGTCGTCGCCATCGATGCCGCGCAAATGGAACCAGAGATTTTCCCGGGCGACCGGAATCTTCGCGATAGTGTCCGGCAGGTTCCGATCGAAGAAGATGAACCCGGGCCAGCTGACCGCGACTTCGCGCACATCGCGATTGTGAGCAGCCATTTGAAAGCCGAATTCGAGGCCCTGTTCTGCGTCGATATCCTGACGCAAAATTTGAGCGAGGCGCAGCCGCTCAAGAACGTGACCTTCCAGCTGCGACGGATCGAGCTTCTTGATATGACCACGCGCCGCGCGCATGTCGTTTCGTCGATGCAGTGCTCCGTGAAGGAGAAGGTGCGCTCGCAAATCGGAAGGGCGCGCTGCTATTGCCTTGCGGGCATAACGCTCCGCTTCGCGAAGGTCTCCGCGATTATATTGAGCGGCGGCCGCGAGACGCGCATACCCGTTCTTCTCGATGATGCCATCGGGCAGCGAGCGGAAGAACGCGCCGGCACCCTGCGCGCGATCGGCGTTGGCGTATGCCATCGCCAACCATGTGAGAGCAGGTGTATCGACTTCGTTGGCCACATATCCCGCCAGTGTATCGATAAGCTCTGCCCACTTGTCGTTAAGAAGGCATAGATTGGCGAACATGAGACGGTGAGCGTAGAGAATATCTTTCTGCGCGAGCGAATGAGCGGTTTCGAAAACCTCTTCGAAACGCTCCGGTGCATTCACGCTCAGGAAGTCTGCCACCATGATATGTACGGGAAGCGATCCCGGCCAAGCGGCTAGGAGTTCCTCGGCGTCTTCACGTGTCGCCACCGGATGTTCTGACAAGAACTTCGCCCGAAATACCATCGTGTCGAACTGCTCGAGCAATTCACCTTCGAGATCTTCGCGACGGCGGCCGGTTCCATAATCCAAGATCTTTTGCCACTCGCTTTCGGCCGACCAGATGTGGAGCAAAAGAGAGGTCTTTTCCGCACTGTCCTGTAGACCCAGCGCGTGAGCCTCGGCCTCCTGCATGTTCTCCTCGTCGAGCGCGGCATGGGCCGCCACGGTCAGGACGCGGCGGTCGCTCGGAGCGATCTGCAAAAGCTGGATCGCGATCTTCCGAGCGTCATCGGGACGGTGCAGCGCCCGATGCAGCGTCACAAGATTGCATCCGCTCGTCAGATAGGGATCCTGCTGGGCGTTGTCGTACAGCCGGACTTTTTCCCAGTATTCGGCAAGCAGGCGCTCGGCTGTTTCCAGATCCTCTCGACTGTCGGGGTCGCGCAAGGGCGATTGGCGAAACTGTCCATTACCAATCCGCTTCTCAAGCAACGCGTCCGCAGCGAGACGTCGCGCGTCAGCGTCCTCCGGATCGTCCTGCCAGGTTTGCAGCGCGCGTTCGATGAATTCGTCCCGGCGGTCTCGATGCCGCAGGAAGTGACATTCATAAGTTCGCACAAGCGTACGCTTGAGCAAGGAAGCCGGTACGATCGCGTACGGATCGACTTGATCCCCGAGAAACATGGCAGCTTGGAAGACGAACCCTGCTGCATGCTCGTCTTCGAGATCCTTCTCGAGCCGCGTACTTGCAACCTCAAGCGATTCATCGAAACGTTCGAGCAGCTGCAATCCCAATATCCGGTTGGTCGCGATGCGATCGTCGTCAGGATAGATCGCATACGCTTCGAGAAGGCAGTCGCCAGCGCGCTTCTCATCGCCCAGTCTATGATGGGCCAGTCCGATGTTTGCTCGGATGCGCGCACGAACCCGCGGCTCATCGGCCGACGTCAGCGAGTTCTCCAATTTCGTCAGGAGTTCGAAGGCTATCTCGACCCGGCCCTCGTTCAGCATGTCGCGATAGGTGTCGATCTGTGCATCCCAATGCGTCAGCAGTTGCTGCCCCTTCGCTGCATCGGCAGCGATACCTTGCAGAAGGACGTGGCTCTGATGCTGGACAGACAGGCTTTGATCGAGCTTGGCATGGGTCCGCGCTGACCGTGCGAGTTGCTCCTCGCCAATATCGGCAAGTTTCTGTGCCATCGGACTATGGCCCGGATCGAACGCATCGAGTGCTTTCTGGTCTTCGGCAATGCGATCCTGAAGCGTGTTCCAGCCCCAGATCTGGATGTCGATGACGCGCCCGTTCGCCGCCTGCTCCTGCGACAGCTTTGCCGCGATCTCGTCATAGGTGACGTCGTCGTCCGCTGTCGTGACGATGAAGAATTCAGTCAGCGCAGGAGTGAAAGCGAAAGCCTTCGTAAGTTCTACTCGAGCTTCGGTCTCGGTCAGCTTACGATTGGTGGTGCGTAGCTTGCATTGAATACCGACAGGCTGCTTCGCATCGCGATCGCGTCTGCCGAAGACATCGATGCCCTTCTGGTTTTTGCCGCTCTTGGCGACCCTTTTCGTATTGGGATCGCCCAAGATACCGCGAAAGAGAATGGCAACATTCTGCTCGAACGTCGTATCATCCGCCGGTATCGAAATTACGCTCTGCGTCGTCATCAATCGCGCAATCCCAAGGCGCGCAACCAGGCATCGACCTGACCAAAGGCATCCTGTTGCCATTCATCCGCGCTGCGACCATCAAGCACGTCCGTTTCGGCAACGAAATTACGAACTGATGTCGGACCGTAGCTTTCCAGCGTGTCGAATTTCGCATCGATCAATTTGAAACCAGCGATGCCGCTCGCCTCGTCCAGCAGGGGCCGACAGGCCTCCGCGATGGCCATAGTGCCGCCAGGGTAGTTCCTGATCGCGTAATATACGTCGTAGGCGTCTTTTTCCTTTTTGCGACCATCGAGGGCATGGCCCTTCATCGCCAGGAAGGCAGGGATGGTGCAAACTGCGATCCGCACGCGGTTCGTCCCGCCGGTGGGCATGGGCCCGGCGACCTCGATGATTTCCTGGTAGGCCACTCCGAGGTCTGCACCATCGGCTTTCTGAACCGCAAATCCCTCGATGAGTCTCGGTCCCTTGTTTGAGACCATGGTATCACGAGGCATCAGGAAGTCGATGATTACCCTGACGGGTTTTTCGCCATCCTGGAGATCAATTTCCCGTTGCAACTGAAAGCGCGCCAACGCTTCCGATTGCTGGTAGCCGTTCTCGAGCAGGGCATCGACGAGCAGGCTGTATTCACCGTCGCTCAAGGCCTCGGGGTCGAGATCCAAATCGAGGTCCTGTGTGCCGACATGCGCCATTGCCTCTTGATCGAGCAGGAGCCAGGGCACCGAGCCTCCCACAATGGAATATTTGCCGCGATAGCTGCCGAGAACCTGACCAATCTCGACTATTACCGATCGCACCGCCGCGGTGGAGCGGCTGTCGTAGTCGGCAGCGGATTTGGGTTCGCGCGGCTTCACCATTGGAGCGCCTCGGCACGCAGATGCTCGGCCGCTTCCCTTCCTCGCTCGCCCGCTATCGAGAGATCGAGGTACGTCTGCACTGGACCTGTTACGACCAGTCCATTCTGAAGACGCAGTGCGGTGCGAAAGACATCTGGATCGTTCGGAACCAGAATGTCGATATTTGCCCCTTTCGCGGCGCTCTGAAGATTCAGTCCAGACTGCAAGCGGGCTAGCCCGCGCTCATCGGCGTAGAAATACGTGCGACCGGTTCGTGCGAATGGGGCTATCCAATCCGCTGCCGAAAAGGACGCGTACAGCAGCACCCCGCCGTCTCCGCCCGTCATGATGGCGCGAACGGCGTCCTGGAGCTCCGGCCCGTGGAGATGGGAGTAAAGTTGGACGCGTTTCCCCGTGGGGGGCTCGTATTCCTGGCTCCATACGTCGAGCAAACCGTTTGGGTCCGACACCCACATTCCTTCCTCGGATTGCTGGGCCAATTCGCGCTGACGAAGTTGCTTGCCGATCTGGCTGGCATGGCCGGCACTCACACCCGCCTGCTCCGCCAGATCGCCTATGCGCCATGAATGCTGGGGATCTTTCAGCAATGTATGTAGAACCGCCGCAGCCTTGGGCTTGAAAAGCGAGCGCAGGACGCGTTGCTCGGCTTTAGGCTTGGCATCGGTCCTGTGGTTGATTTCGAGCCCGCCGACCGACAGGTAGGCATTGCCGGAAAAATCGATGAACCCAACACCGTTTTCCTGGCAAATTTCCCGCGACGCCGGGGAGACATATGGCGCGGCTAGAACGGTATATGCATCGTTACCGTAAGCTTGGGCTGCCGACCGTAGCTGCCAGATCGCGGTTCGCACACGGGCAGGTTCAGCGTTGGCTTTTACTTCTACCAAAAGCGTGTGGGCGGCTTTACCCCGCCGAAACGACACGATGAGATCAATGGCAGTGTCGGAAGACATGACCTGACGTGCCACATCGATGTCGGACACGCTTTCCATGCGGCGGAGCAACGTTCGAAGCGTTTGCTCGGCTTGATCCTCATTCACTAAATCGGGCGCGTTCATCGCGCGGTGAATAGCATGTTTCCAGTGAATATCAATCCGTCGCCAAGCCGGTGTGCGCTACGCCAATCAGCTGCCGTCCTTTGGCATCAACTTCTCAAGCGCCAACATCGCATCGTCGAACTCATCCAGAGCGGCTTTCGACAAGCCCGCCCACGGCGTCGCTTGGGCTGATCGAACGTGTTCACCTGTTGTGTTCGTACGAAAGGAATGCAGCTTGATCCCGCTTACCGTTGTAGTGGCTAGCCGCCGGGCCGCGCGCTCGACCGCCTCGTAGTGCGCAAGATGTCGTTCGGCCTCATCGACATCGGGCCGAAGAGCGTGCGCGACGATCGTTCCGGGCAACGGGATCGCATGCCGCAGCAGGCCATCGGCTTTCAGGATTGCGCCGGCGTAAAGGCCTAGCGCCCAAGTCGGCGGCACCGACGGAGTGGGTTCGTAGGCTCGGCGGAACACCCCGTCGCCGAAGGTGCGCAGCTGGCTCTCGCGCGGTGCGAACACCGCATGCCTCCGTGCCAGATCGGCATAGCCCAGCGCGAGGTCCGACCTGCTTGCGGACGCTGTCGCCTCATTCGCGAGTTCGCATGCCTGCCACAGATCGTCGACCGGGTCAGGCTCGTCGTTGGACCCCGGCCCGCGGCGCAGCGGCCTCGCGATCGTTCTGAACGCTTCCGCGGCTTCCGCGAGAGGCTGCCATTCGTGCGCGACGAGTTCGCCGATGACGGCATTCGCGATCCGGACAGGAGAGCGCTGCCGGTTAGTCGCCTCGTCCGAGAGCGTGACAACTCCTGCGCGCCAGGCGGCGAACCTGTTGTCCGTGAACGCGTGCCGCTCGACCCGCAACGCGTCGACAACGCATTCGGTGACGAGCCGCGCGGCGAAGATGCCGCGCGCTTCGGGCGCGAGCCCGGCGATGGCGCCGTCGAGCCGGCCGAGCGCGGTGAAAGCGGCGTCGCGCGCACTTCGGAGTTCGGCGGTGGTCGCGGTGTCGGGGCGGTCGAGATCGATCATCGGGAGCCGGTAGAGGAGACGTTGCAAGGCCACGTTGTATAGCGAACTCGACTTCGCTTGACAGCCACTCGTATGGTCGATCTCCTACACTATCGATAATCGGACGTTATCGGTAGTGACATGTCGAGAACAGGGCAGTATTGGCCGACTCATGGCTGAAAATCCGTCCCGATCGGCGCGACTAGCGACCGACCCTTTCGCGGATACGATCATCACGATCGAGGCAGCGGGAACGGCATCGCTGCCGCGGCGGATAGGCGGGCGCGCAGTGGATCGCATCGTGCAGCTGACACAGCTGCTCGCCGACCTGGTCCATCCCGACCACGCGATCGACAAGCTCGCGTTCCGCAAGAGCCTCGAGCGCCGCGCGGCGAACTCGGTCAGCTGCGCCCTTCGAGATCGACGATCCGGTTGACCTCGAGATAGTCGCGCGGAAGGTTCGACCAGATCGGCAGCAGCAATCCGGTCGCGAGGTGGACCGTCTCGGTGTGTAGGCGCGACGCGCTGTCTTCGGCCTCGGCAGTCCACAGACGCGCGAAGTCGGCTTCGCTGCAGGGAGTCCATGCACTTTCCTCGAGATCGCGCAGCTGGTGGTACTCGCGGCGCAGCGGGCGGTGCAGGATCACCCGCTGGATGAGCTCGCCCTTCTCGGTCATGAAGTGCCTGGACGGTTCGGCAAGCAGTCCGAACCACGTCACGAGCGCTGCCTTGGCGTATTCGCTTTCGAGATTGTCTGCGGGATCGAACAGGTTCATCGAGAGCAGAACCTGGTTGAAGAACCGCTGCTTGGCGCCTTCGAATCTCGAACGCGCAGCTGCCTTGGCGCCGCTGTTGAGCGTGTCGCCCTCGAGCTCGTCGACCACGTTGGTTAGCGCGAGCGCCTCTTCCATGTTCTGGTGAATGATCGCCCACGCGTCGGCATAGGTGTCGTAGATACGAATCTGGTCGTCCGTCAGATCGTGCTTCAGCACCTCGTATTCGACACCCGCGAAGCTGAGCGCGCGGGCCTGGTAGAGTCCGAGTGCCTTCAGGTCGCGCGAGACCAGTTCCATCGCCGCGATGCCGCCCGAGCGGATCTGGCTGATGAAGTCCTCGCGGCTCGAGAAGGCGGTTCCCGGACCCCACAGGCCGAGCCGGACGGCATAGGCGAGGTTGTTGACGTCCGATGCACCGGTGGCGGAGGCGTAGAGTACGCGCGCATCGGGAAGATGGTTCTGCAGGAGCACTCCGGCGATGCCCTGCAGCGAGCCCGCCTTGGCGCCGCGGGCGCCTTCCCCGCCGGCCACGCCGCCCATCTCATGGCTCTCGTCGAAGGCGATCACGCCCTCGTAATCGGGCCCTGCCCAATCGAGCAGCTGCTTGAGCCGCGTTGCGTCCTGGCGCTGGCTACGCAGCGTCGGATAGGTGACGAACACGATGCCTTCGCGAAAAGGTAGGTCCTCGTCGATCTTCCAGCTCGACAGCGGTTGGATGTCGGCGGGCAATCCGCCGATCGCCGACCAGTCGCGGCGCGCGTCCTCGAGCAGGCTTTCGTTCTTTGACACCCAGATTGCCTGCCGGCGTCCGGCAAGCCAGTTGTCGAGGATGCAGGCGGCGATCTGCCTGCCCTTCCCCGCACCCGTGCCGTCGCCAAGAAAATAGCCCTTGCGGTAAGCGCGGCCATCCTCTGCGAGCGACAGACCCACCCCTTCCTCGTTGGGCTTGAACTTGCCTGGGAGGTATTGGCCCCAGGCGGCTCCCGCGTAGATGACGGTCTCGAGCTGGGCTTCGGAAAGCTGGGACTCGCTGACGATCCGCTCGTGAAGCCGCGGCGTATAGTCGGGCACCGGCGCCGGAATCGATCCCATCGCGACGCTTTCGACGAGCGGTGTGGGATGCTCGCGCGAGCCGGCGATGTCGATGCGGCTCGGGCGGTAGGGCACGTAGACGCCGGCCTGCGTTCCGAGTGCGCGCGGCGTGGCGAGGGTCGTGTAAACGACCGGAGCGATCTCGCGTGAGACCACCTTGCGCTCGAACTGCGGCGCAGTTCGAGGCGTTTTGCGCATGGCGCGGAAGAGGCTGGTCGCCTTGGGCCGCTGCGCGATGGGACCGGCCTTCGACGGCG
>NZ_JBAJHR010000004.1:0-13121 GCF_036867055.1 Qipengyuania sp. Mu-71
TGGCCGCGCCGGATGCAGTCGCGATGCAATCCGCTTGCAGGCGTGAGAAGCTCGGGGTATTTGTCCGCAAGCGTCTGATTTGAAAGGAAGAATCTAGGGCGAGATAAAAGCACCGCCGTCGGTCGGGGTGCAGGTGGTTGGTTTTGCTGAGCAATATGCGACGGCACTTAAGTAAGCCGACCGGCGCTCTCCTAACAAAGACGTGTGTTTTCAACTCAGTCAGCGACGGCGCATTGCGTACTCAGATGTCTTTCGAGCCTGATATGCGTCAGCATGCGTACCCATGTCCGTCCAAACAGATATCGGCGCATGCGATAGGATTTTCATTGATCATGTCCTTGGACGGCAGCGCATCAAAGGCGGCCCCAGCGTAGAAACGTCATGTGGCGTGGCAACCCATGATCGAGCGATACTCGGTGTCGATGGCGGGCCGGTCTGCTCCCCTCCATGATCCCCCAGGTCGGTCCGTCATCACCCAAATGAATGAAAGGACCGACCGGCATGCCATCCGCAGGCACGACAGAGCATCTTCGCGAGCAACGACAGCGCCAGACAATAGAACCGATCGTGATGCGTGTCCCCGAGGCCTGCCGCTATCTCGGGATCGGGCGCAGCACGCTCTATGTGCTCATCGGTAAACGTGAGATCGAGATCATCAAGCTGGGCAGTTCGACGCTGGTGCTGACTGCCAGTCTCCGATCGCTGGTTGAGAGACGGCGGAAGAATTCAGATGAGCCGACTGCAGAAGCTGTGCAATGACCATGCATCACGATCTCATGAAAGCCATCGTGCTCGCTGCAATCGTCAAGATGCCAAGCCACTCGAAGCGTCAGCTGGTATCGACGGTTCGGGAGCGACGCGAGAAAGCCGAAGATGCATTGGCAGCCAGCGTGGTCGTGGAACTTTCGCGGCGCTTCTAGTGCACAGGAGCAATGTCCGCTTCGCGCCCCAATTCAGTCATTCACATCGTAGGCGTCTCGACTTGAAAGCTGCGGTTCGCTCGGCACGTCACAATGGCGAGAAGCTTGGCGCTCGTAGGATGGCCCTGCCCCCGCCATTGGATGATCGTTAAGCGCTCGGTGCGTATGCCCAGTTCACGCCGTTCCAAAGTCATTCTGCATTCGCTAGACGCGCAGAATATGACCCGAGCCGACCTTCAGCGTCTGATTGACGATAAGACTAAGCCAACCGGATCAATGGGGCGGCTTGAAAGCCTCGCCGTTCAGTCTGCGGCGATCATAGGCGACATTAATCCCGAGAATGCCTCGGCATCGCTGACCATCTTTGCTGCCGATCATGGCATCGCGGCACAGGGTGTTTCGGCATTCCCGCAGGAAGTTACAGGCCAAATGGTTGCCAACTTTCTTGCAGGCGGGGCTGCGGCGAATGCCATCGCAGCGCAGTTCGGCATACCGGTCACTGTCGTCGATTGTGGGATCATGCATTTGCCAGCGCAACGTGATGGACTGATCGACATGGCACTCGGACGAAGCACGTCCGACAGCTCTACGGGGCCTGCGATGAGTCCAGAGGTGGCGAGCAAGGCAATCACGCAAGGACGACATTTTGCGAGCGGCATCGGGAGCAAGATAGTTTGTTTTGGCGAGATGGGTATTGCCAACACTTCCGCAGCGGCCCTGCTGGCGCACAAGCTGAGTTTCATTTCGGTCGCCGAGTTGGTCGGACGCGGCACGGGTCTCGACGATACCGGTCTCTCCAATAAGAGAGAGATACTCGAACGCGCGGCGGCGCGCACCGGAGAGCTCGCGCCAATCGAGGCGCTCGCCGAGGTCGGCGGTTTCGAGATCGGCACCATGGCGGGCGCGATGATCGGTGCCGGGACATCGGACAAGCTGGTGGTCGTCGACGGGTTTATCGCCACCGCTGCCGCCGCGCTTGCAAGGGCGATCGAGCCGGACTGCGAAAAGGCTTTCGTCTACGCGCATCGCTCGGCCGAGCACGGACATCGGGCGTTGCTCGATTGGTTGGAAGCCGAGCCCTTGTTCGATCTGGACATGCGATTGGGCGAGGGCACCGGTGCATTGCTTGCCGTGCCGATGATCCGCGCTGCGCTATCGCTGTTCGGAATGGCGAGTTTTTCGCAAGCCGGGGTTTCCGGCGCTACTCCGGCTTCATGAAACGCCCCTTCTTCGCATTGCTTGCCGCGTGGGTGTTTCTCACGCGGATTCCATTGCCCACAGCCAAGCTGGACGAGCGCGATTTCGAGGCCGCACCCGGCTTTTATCCGCTTGTCGGACTTGCAATCGGCGCCATCGGAGCGGCTGGCTTCGCACTTGGCTGGACAATCGGCGGCGCTTTCGTCGCTGCAATCTTCGGGACCGCAGCCACGCTGCTGGCGACAGGAGCCTTCCATGAAGATGGGCTGGCCGACCTGTTCGATGGGCTTGGCGCGCCGACAGCCGAGCGGATGATGGAGATCATGCGCGACAGCCGGCTCGGAACGTTCGGAGCGGCGGCGCTGTTCCTCATCCTGCTGCTCAAAATCGCTGCGCTATCCCAATTGCCCTTCATGCTCGCCCTTGCCGCTCTGCCCGTGGCGCACGGAGCCTCGCGCCTGTCGGCAGTGATCGTGATTGCGACCAGTCGCTATGCACGCGCCGACGGGATCGCGAAACCGGTTGCCAAGGGGATCGGAGCAGCTCCGCTGGTGCTGGCGACACTCACCGGGATTGCCGCGGTCGCAATCGGCGCGACCGTTCTTGGGCCCAGCGCCGTGCTGTGCGGCCTGGTTAGTCTGTGTGTCGGCCATGGTTTGACGCGGCTGGTCTTCGAGCGCAAGCTGGGTGGCTATACGGGCGATTGCCTTGGCGCTGTGCAGCAGATCAGCGAAGTCGGCTTCTACCTAGGCTTGATCGCATGGCTCTGATCCTGCTGCGCCACGGCCAGCCCGAGATCGCTGCGGGAATATGCTACGGCCGGTCGGATGTTCCCGCTCGAGCCCTTGGCGAGGGAAGCCTCCGCTCACTCGTGACCGCATTGCCCGACCGCTTCGCACGGATCGACAGCAGTCCGCTGACCCGATGCAATGCGCTGGCTGAGCAGCTGTCCGCGCATTTCGACCTTCCCATCCACGCCGACCCGAGACTGATGGAGATCGATTTCGGGAACTGGGAAATGCAGGCTTGGGACGCCATTCCGCGTGGTGAAATCGATGCGTGGGCAGAAGATGTCGAAGGGGCGCGACCACATGGCGGTGAGAATGTGGCGCAGATGACCGAGCGGGTGCGGGCCTATCTACGCGATGCGGCGAGTTGCGATGCCGATATCCTCGCCGTCACGCATCTCGGCGTCGTTCGATGTGCCAGCGCTGTTCTGGGCCGTGCAAACCCGTTTGAAATCCAACTTGGCTTCGGCCAGTTCCTGACCGTCGAACCGAAAGAGGCACTATGAGCGATACCGACAGAGAAACGCATGCAGCGAGGATGAAGGAACTGCAGGTTGCCCAGTCCAAGCGGCGGCGCGAGCTAAAAGATCCGGAGCGCGGCCTGGTGCTGGTCCACACCGGCGACGGCAAGGGCAAGTCGAGCTCTGCCTTCGGCGTCATCGCTCGTGCGCTTGGGTGGGGCCAGAAGGTCGCCGTAGTGCAGTTCATCAAAGGGAAATGGAAGACGGGCGAAAAGCAGTTTTTCGCGCGCTTCCCGGATTTGGTTGACTGGCACGTTATGGGCGATGGTTTCACTTGGGATACACAGGACAAGGATCGCGATATCGAGGCTGCCGAGAAGGCGCTCGCAAAGGCGGGCGAACTGATTGCGAATGGTGACTACGCGCTGGTTGTGCTCGACGAGATCATTATTGCGCTGCGCTACGACTACCTCACGCCCCAAGCCGTCATCGATGCCCTTGAACGCCGGGGCGATACGCGAGTGATATTGACCGGGCGCGATGCGAAGCCCGAATTGATCGACTATGCCGACACCGTCACCGAGATGACCGAGACCAAGCATGCCTATCGCGCTGGCATTCGTGCCCAGCAGGGGATCGACTTCTAGTCTGCAAGGATTGACAGCGGCGTTTATGCCGCGCATTGGCGCGATCAGACGGTGCTGCAGGTGATAAATCGCCTGGAGCTAAGAGGGAAGCCGGTGAGATACCGGCGCTGTGCCCGCAACTGTGAGCCAGGAGTCCCGAACCAGCATGTCACTGGCTAAGCCCTGCAGTGGGTGGCGCCGGGAAGACGGTTCGAAGACGTTGATCGGCAAGCCAGGAGACCTGCCGTCGCGTCGTTCGTCCGGGGCCGGGTCCAGCCCAGTGGGACAGGAAAATTCTTTTTCCGAAGTAACGACAGCCAGGCCGGTTTCCGGTGTCGCGGCTCATTTCGAGCGGCGGCGGGCCATCTGTCGAGTTTACCATGCGGGCACCGGAGCCTCCGCGTGGGCTGGCTTTGGATATTTCAATGAAAACCGCATTCTATGTGTCCGTCGCGGCATCGGCCGTGGCTCTGTGTTCGACCGGCGCGTTCGCTCAGTCGGTCGATCTTCCCGAAGACGAGGAAGTGAACTCCCAAACGATCGTTGTCACTGCCAACCGCACCGAACGTGCGATCAGCCAGGTCGGTGAATCGGTCACCGTGATCGAGGAAGAGGAGATCGTGAACCGTCAGCCGAGCGAGGTTCTCGATATTCTGCGCACGGTTCCCGGCGTTACATTCAACCGCAATGGCGGGATCGGCACCAGCACGAGCGTTTCAATCCGCGGCGCAGAAAGCGACCAGACCGTCGTCCTGATCGACGGGGTAAAGCTCAACGACCCGTCCTCGACCGGTGGCGGCTTCAACTTCGGCCCTGCCCTCACCGGCAACATCGCGCGGGTCGAAGTGGTGCGTGGGTCGCAAAGCGTGCTCTACGGCAGCCAAGCGATCGGCGGAGTGGTGAACCTGATTACCCGCGAGCCGACCGAGGACCTCGGCGTGTTCGCGCGTGCCGAATATGGTGAGCGCGACACTGCGGAACTCGTCGGCAACGTTTCTGGCAAGTTCGGCCCTGTCGGGGTGAGTGTTGGCGGCAATTACTATCGCACTGATGGCATCTCCGCATTCAGCGAGGCGCGCGGTGGAACCGAGCCGGACGGGTTCGAAAGCCTTGGCGCAAACGCCAAGTTTGATATCGCGCTGGGCGAGAATTTCTCGATCGATCTGCGCGGTTTCTATGCCGACAGCGAGACCGAAATCGATGGCTTCACGGCGACGGGCTTGGGCGATACCAACGAGGTTTCCTACCGCGACGATTTGGTCGGCTATGGTGGGATCAATGCCAACTTCCTGGATGGACGTTTCCGCAACCGGCTGGGGATTGCATACACCAGGATCGACCGACGGAATTTCAGCTTCGATACCAACTCCGAAACCTTCGACGCTTTCGGTGAGAACCTTCGCTACGAATATCAGGGCGTATTCGACGCAGCCGACATAGCCGAGCTCGTTTTCGGCGCAGAGCGCGAGGAATCGGAGTATCTCAGCTCGAGTTTCGGTGCGCCCGCGATTGGCGATGATGTGTGGATCAACTCGGTCTACGGCCAGCTCAATTTGACGCCGTTGGACGGGCTCTCGCTGACTGGTGGCGTTCGCTACGACGATCACGAAACCTACGGTGATAATACAACCTTCGCTGCCAGCGGTGCCTATTCGCCCAACGGCGGCGATACCGTGCTGCGCGGCAGTTATGGCGAAGGTTTCAAAGCGCCTGCGCTGTTCCAATTGTTCAGCGACTTCGGAAATACCGATCTCGAGCCCGAGGAATCGGAAAACTGGGACGTCGGTATAACGCACAATTTCCTCGGTGGACGGGCCGAGGTAGGCGTCACTTATTTCGAACGCGACGCGACTAATCTGATCGCGTTTGTCGGCTGCACCGGCAATCCGATCCCGGCGTGTCAGGATCCGGCCAATCCACGCCCGTTCGGCACATACGACAATATCGCACTCGCAAGTGCCGATGGCTGGGAATTCGGTCTGGCGCTGCGTCCGACCGATGGCTTCGACGTCGCGCTTAACTACACCACCATCGACGCCCGAAACGATGTGAACGGCAATCGCCTGCCACGACGTGCGGAGGATACGATCAGTCTGGTCGCGGACTACCGCATGGAGAACGGCATCGGCATCGGTGCCACCGTGTTCGTGGCGGGCGACAGCTTCGACAATGCCACCAACACCACCCGCCTCGATGGCTATGTGGTGACCGATATTCGGGCGAGCTTTGGCATTACCGAGCAGATCGAAATTTTCGGTCGGATCGAGAACCTGTTCGACGAGCAGTATGAAACGATCTTCCGCTACGGCCAACCTGGTCGTGCGGTGTTCGGCGGCGTGCGCTACCGGATGTAATCGATGGTTCGGACGACCCTCGCGGCGCTGGCGTGCCTCCTCTCGGCCTGTGCGCAGGTGGCGGAGCGGGGAGCGGACGCGCCGCGACGCATCGTCAGCCTCGACTACTGCGCCGACCAGTATGTCCTGAAGTTCGCGGACCGCGAGGATATCCTTGCGCTGTCGCCCGATGCGGGAAAACGCTTTTCCTACATGCGGGCGGCGGCCGAAGGGATCCCCACGGTCCGTCCGCGCACGGCAGATGTGCTGGCACTGCAACCCGATCTGGTGGTGCGAACTTACGGTGGCGGGCACGATATCGCCGATTTCATGAAGGAGCCGGGAGTCCCGGTCGTGCAGATCGGCTTCCCCCAATCGATTGCCGAAGTGCGGGATGAGGTGCTGCGGGTGGGCACCGAACTTGGCAAACCGGATGAGGCCGAAAAGCTCGTTGCCGATATGGATCGGCGATTGAAGGCACTTGCAGAGAGGTCCGGTCCTCAACGCGAAGTTCTTTACATGACCCCGGCAGGCGTAACCGCGGGCGAAGGCACTCTGGTGCATGAACTGTTTGTCGCGGCGGGCCTGCGAAATTTTCAGAATCGACCGGGTTGGAACCCACTGCCACTGGAACGGCTCGCCTATGACCGGCCCGACGTGATCGCGGCAGCCTTTTTCGAAAGCAAGACCAACCACGTCGATAACTGGAGCGCGGCGCGTCATCCGGTGGCGCGGGCACAATTGCGCGAATTGCCAGTCGTGCCGCTGGAAGGGGCCTGGACCTCATGCGGGGGCTGGTTCCTGATCGATGCGGTAGAGGCGCTCGCAGAAGGGAAGGAAGGCGCGCAATGAACCGGGTAGTGGCGATATTGCTGGCAAGCCTTGTGGGCGCACTGGTCCTCTCGGTCGCATTGGGATCGGTGCCCTTGCCGCTTGACCGGGTGCTGGGCGCTCTCGCATTCCAGTCGAGCCAGGGCGATCAACTGGTCGTCTGGCAAATCCGCCTGCCGCGCGCCCTCGCCGCAGGTTTCGTTGGAGCGGCGCTGGGCATGAGCGGCGCGGCCTTGCAGGGCCTCTTGCGAAATCCGTTGGCCGAGCCGGGTATCCTCGGCGTGTCGGCCACCGCCGCACTATTCGCGACCTTCGTGCTTTATTTCGGTCTGGCAACCGCAGGCCCGCTGGTGCTGCCGCTGGCGGCAGTAGCTGGCGCGCTGATCGCTACGCTACTGGTGGCGCTCGCCGCCATCCGCACGCGTTCCGTCGTTACGTTAATTCTGATCGGCGTCGGTCTTTCGAGTTTCTCGGCGGCAATCATGGCCTTGCTGATGAACCTTGCTCCCAACCCCTTCAGCCTCGCGGACATGGTCAACTGGATGTTGGGGACGGTGGACAATCGCAGCTTCGACGACCTGCTATTTGCTCTGCCATTCATGGCGATCGGGGTCGCGATTCTGCTGGCCTCCCGTCGCGGCCTATCCGCGCTTGCCCTTGGCGACGAGGCGGCCGAAGGAATGGGGCTGGATCTCCAGCGGCAACGGCTGGCGGTGATTGTCGGCGCGGGGCTGGCAACGGGCGCCGCAGTCGCGCTGGCCGGAGCAATCGGCTTCGTCGGAATCGTCGCACCGCATCTTGTGCGGCCCTTCCTTCGCTACGATCCCGCGCGGCTACTGGTGCCCTCCGCCCTGCTCGGCGGGCTGATCCTCGTGTTCGCCGATATCGGCGTGCGCGTGCTGCCGACCGATAGCGAGCTGAAGCTCGGCGTCGTCGCCTCATTGCTGGGCGCCCCAGTATTCATATGGATCGCCGCGCGCAGGAGGCTGGCATGACGCTGCTGGAGGCAGAAGGCCTCGGCTATTCGGTCGACGGCAGGGTTCTGATCGCCGACGCCGCGTTTGCTCTCGGCGCGGGCGAGCTGACCGCGCTCATAGGGCCAAACGGGTCGGGCAAAACGACCCTCCTGCGTCTTGCGCTAGGCCTGTTGGAAAAGGACGCGGGACGCTCTTCGATCAATGGAACGGCGGTGGAAATGCTTTCGCCGGTAGCGCGCGCTCGCCGCGTTGCGTATCTGCCGCAAGCGCGTCCGCTCGTTTGGCCTCAGCCGGTTCGCGATGTCGTTTCGCTCGGGCGGTTCGCATATGGCGCTGCCCTTGGTCGCTTGTCGCAGGAAGACAGCGAGGCGGTGGAGCGCGCGATCCGAGTATGCCAGTTGGACGGCTTCGAGGAACGCGCTGCGGACACGCTCTCGGGCGGCGAATTGTCGCGCGTGCATTTGGCCCGGGCGCTTGCAGCGGAAACTCCACTGGTTGTGGCGGACGAACCCGTCGCCGCACTCGATCCGCGCTACCAGCATCAGACCATGCAGCTGTTCGCCGACATGACGCGCGCTGGACGCAGTGTCCTGACGGTCATTCATGATCTCGACCTCGCGCTGCGCTACGCCTCCAAGGTTCTCTGGATGCACGAAGGCCGAATTGTCGCAAACGGCACGCCGCAGGAGACCTTCACAGCCACACGATTGCGCGATGTCTTTGGCATCGACGCTCAGGTTCTGAGCGACGGCGCGCATACCCGGCTCGAAATCTCCGGCCCTGCATAACGTAGCATGACCGGGCGCGCGATCATGCTTCAGGGCACCGGATCGGATGTCGGCAAGTCGCTGCTGGTTGCCGGGCTATGCCGGATCGCAGCGCGCCGGGGGATCGGGGTCGCTCCGTTCAAGCCGCAGAATATGTCGAACAATGCCGCAGCCTGCCCCGGTGGCGGCGAGATCGGTCGGGCGCAGGCCTTGCAGGCAAGAGCAGCAGGCCTCGATCCATCGACTGATATGAATCCCGTGCTCCTCAAGCCTGAAGGCGATCGGCGTGCGCAAGTCGTGCTTAATGGGAAAGCCCTGCGCAGCGAGGAAGCGGCGGCCTATATGGCCAATCGGGGAAGCCTGCTTCCCTCGGTGATCGAGGCATTCGACCGCCTGAAATCGGCGCACGACCTCGTCATAATCGAGGGCGCGGGGAGCCCGGCCGAGGTGAACCTGCGCAAGGGCGACATCGCCAATATGGGCTTCGCGCGCGCTGCCGACGTTCCCGTAGTGCTGGTCGGCGATATCGATCGTGGCGGGGTCATCGCATCGCTTGTGGGCACCCGAACCGTCATCGAGGCAGATGATGCCGAGATGATCGCAGGCTTCGTCATCAATCGCTTTCGGGGTGATCAGACCCTTTTTACAGATGGCGTGCGCTTCATCGAAGACCGTAGCGGCTGGCGCTGCTTCGGCATCGTGCCATGGCTGCAATGTGCCGCGCGGCTGCCCGCAGAAGACGCTGTCGTGCTGCACCAAGCCAGACTGAAAAGCGGTGCCATTCTTATTGCCGTGCCGATGCTGTCGCGGATCAGCAACTTCGACGATCTCGATCCGCTGCGCGCCGAGCCGGATGTGGAAGTCCGTTTCATTCCCCCCGGCCAGCCAATTCCGCGAGAGGCGGATGCGATTATTCTCGCGGGCACCAAGTCTACCTTGGCCGACCTCGCGATGCTGCGGAACCAAGGGTGGCACCATGACATCGTCGCCGCCTGGCGCACGGGAGCGCACATTGTCGGCTTGTGCGGCGGGTTTCAGATGCTGGGCAAGCGGATCGAAGACGCCGACGCGGCAGATGGATTGGCAGGATCGGCGGACGGTCTTGGCCTATTCGATATGACGACGATGATGACCCTCGAGAAAGTGGTTCGCCCCATGAGCGGAACCACGATCGCCCATGGCGACCACGTGACAGGATACGAGATCCACACCGGTCGTTCGCTTGGCCCTGCGCTGAGTAGACCATTCTGCGAGCTCGAGGATGGCAGCTGCGATGGCGCGATCGCGGGAGGTGGCCGCCTGATCGGCACTTATCTCCACGGCGTGTTCGCGAGCGATGCGTTTCGTTCTCGCTGGCTCGAGCGATTGTGCAGCGGTCGGAGCAGCACGCTCGACTACGAAGACAGTGTCGAAAGTGCGCTGGACGAGCTTGCCGACGGGCTTGGGGCGGCCCTCGACGTGGATGCTCTGTTGGCGCTGGCGCGGTGATGGCCGCTTGGATCATGCTCGCAGGGCTGGCGGTAGAAGCCCTGCTCGGCTGGCCGGACGCGCTGGACAGACGGATCGGGCATCCGGTGCGCTGGTTCGGCTGGCTGGTCGAGCGGGCGGAGTGTCTGGGCAATCGAGAAGCATGGAGCAGGTCCGCGCGGGTCGCGATGGGCGGTCTCGTAATACTGTTTCTGGTGGCGCTTGCAGCCCTGCTTGGACTGGCGATCCAGCTGGTCCTGGCTGATGGGTGGGTAGGTTTCGTGCTGATGGCTCTTCTTGCCTCCAGCCTGATTGCCGCACGTTCGCTGCACGATCACGTCGCGGACGTGGCCAGCGCCTTCGAGGGCGCGGGGATCGATGCGGCACGGTGCACGCTCAGCCGCATCGTTGGTCGCGAGACTGCTGAGCTTGACGAGGCCGCCATCGCTCGAGCTGCTATCGAGAGCCTTGCAGAGAACACCTCCGATGGCGTCACCGCGCCCTTGTTCTGGGGGGCGCTTTTGGGATTGCCGGGCCTGTTTGCCTACAAGGCGATCAACACGCTCGATTCGATGATCGGCCATCGCAATGCGCGATATGAAGCTTTTGGCAAGGTCGCCGCCAGGCTGGATGACCTCGCCAACCTTATCCCCGCACGTTTGACGGGGACCCTATTCACATTCTGTGCTGGTTCGGGTCGGGCCATAAAGGTGATGTCTCGCGACGCCCGCAAGCACCGTTCTCCCAATGCAGGATGGCCGGAGTCGGCGATGGCAGGGGCCCTTGGCATCAGGCTTTCTGGCCCACGAGCCTATGGCGCGGCGACGAGCGAAGAGCCATGGCTCAACGCCGAAGCAGGCGACCCGGACGCGGCCGATATTCGCCGTGCGCTGGCTCTTTATCAGCGGGTCGTCGTTGCCGCCGCTCTGCTTTTAGCTGCGCTTGGATGGGCTCACTTGCTATGAGCGATCCCGATCTCGTTTCCGGCCATGGTGGGCGGATCGATGCGATGGCGCGGGCATTTCCCGATGCGCCCCTGCCATGGATCGACCTGTCCACCGGTATCAATCCGGCTGCCTATCCGTTGCCCCAGATGCCGACCGATGCATGGACACGGCTGCCGGGCGAGATAGCCCGCGCGAGCTGCGAGAGCGCCATGGCTGGTGCGTTCGGATGCGATCCTGCCTACTGCCGCGCGGTTGCGGGAACCGAGGTCGCCATCCGCCAACTGCCGTCGATCCTGCGGGCGAAAACGGTGGCGGTTCGCGCTCCAAGCTATGCCGATCACGCGCAAAGCTGGCGATCTGACGGCGCAAGCGTCGTAAAAAGGCTGGATCCGCTGGAGCTGGTCGAAAAGGCCGATGTCGTGGTGCTCGTGAATCCCAATAATCCCGATGGGCATTGCTGGCCTGTCGAGCGGATCGAACACGCGCGGGCCCGACTCGCGAAGCGCGGCGGCTGGCTGATCGTGGACGAGGCCTATGCCGATCTCGATCCATCGAAAAGCGTCGCTCCGTTTGCCGGGAGGCGGGCGCTGATAGTGCTGCGATCCTTCGGCAAATTCTACGGCCTGGCAGGGCTCCGGCTGGGTGCGGTGCTAGCTCCACCCGATGTTCTGCGCGAAATTGGGGAAAGGCTCGGCGGCTGGGATGTTTCCGGACCGGCCTTGGCTATCGGCAAATCAGCCTATGCAAATGTTGAATGGCAGGCGGCAACCCGCAAACATTTGGCGCTGCGGATGCACGAGCTGCGGACATTGATCGCGTCGGCGGGCCTGAATGATCGCGGCGGAACCGATCTTTTCCGGTTCGTCCAGGCATCCGATGCACCTGCTCTATGGCGAAAGCTGGCCCGCCATGGCATCGCCGTTCGGCGATTTGCGGGGGACGATCATCACCTGCGCATAGGGCTTCCGGCCGATACTGCGCAGTTTGATCGACTTGCGGAAGCCCTCAACCCTTGAGCCGCAACGGTATCCCGGCGACCACAAGCTCGACCGTGTCGGCGATTTCGGCGAGCCGCTGGTTCAGTCTTCCCTGCTCATCGCGGAAGTCTCGGCCGAGCTTTGTCTCGGGGACGATCCCCGACCCGACCTCGTTACTGACAAGCACGATATCCGCTGTTGCGCATGTGATGCTGTCGATCAGAGCAGCGGTTTCGCTGGAGATGTCCCGCTCCGCTAGCATCACGTTCGACAGCCACAAAGTGCAGCAGTCGATAAGTATCGTTCCCTCATTTAGCGAAGCGATCGTATGCGCAAGTTCGATTGGTGACTCGACCGTCCGCCAATGCTCGTCACGCTCTTCGCGATGCTTTTGAATTCGCTCTGTCATTTCGGAATCATAAGCCTGAGCGGTGGCGATGAATATGTGCGGTCCCTGCAATCGACTGCCTGCCGCAAGAGCGTGCCGGCTTTTGCCCGAACGAGCGCCCCCGAGGACGAGGTGAACGGAAGCCATCAGGTGAAGCCCTCGTCTAGTCGCCGCGCTGCCGCCCGGTTTACGGAACGTTTCTCGTCGCACGCCATACCGGACCAACGCGCGATCTCATCCAGCGTCCGGCCACAGCCCATGCAGACCTCATCATCTGCCGACAGCTTACAAATACTCCGGCACGGCGATTGCGTGCCATCAGGGCTAATAGTTGGCATGAGGCCGGTTCTAACCATGGTTGGCCTAGCTGGCAAAGGAACGCGCAGGTCTTGGGGGACTGGACGATGAAGCATCTCATGAGCCGCGAAAGGCTTCTTTCGGC
>NZ_JBAJHR010000005.1:0-2084 GCF_036867055.1 Qipengyuania sp. Mu-71
GCGACCTGCAGTGATAGCGGTGCGAGTGTGCCTCTGATCTGCAACCAAACCGCAAATTTTCTGCAGCGGCAGTACCTAAGAGCGTCGCCAAATGATCCCACGCCATGGCAGCAAAACAACGCGATCATCGCACACCAACGGCCAGATATTCGGATTGCGAGCGCACACGGGATGCTCGACGATTGGTTGCAGCCACGATCGTGGGCGGCTTTAGGGGCAATAGTCTTGACGCTTTAATGTCGTGGATGGGGCGGTCAGCGGACTATGCTAATCGGGCGTTGCTTGCACCCATATGCGGGGAACCTGATACTTTGCGGCCCACTGTTTTGCAGCGTCGAGCGCCGACTCTAAGCTCAGATCGCTCTTCGGCAGCGAGGCGTAAAACACACCCTCACCTGACGCTTTGAAGCCGTAGCCGCTGCCGAAAAATCGATCATCATCGCTAGCTTCGACGACAAGCCACGCATCCTCGTCAGCCATTTCCGGCATTTGCTCGCCGGGCTTCAGGTAGATGTATTCGACCATCGAAAAGCTATCCTCACGTTTACATAGATAACCGTGATGTCGTCGCTAGAGCAAAGGCTGCTCTTGGCAATGTCCCCGCTCGGCCATGCCGGCAAGAATGGGGTGGATAGCCGTCCATCAGGCCAGACTGGTTTGGAGTTCTTTTCGTAGTATCTGAACCAGTTGTGCGGCCGGCATTTCGCGGATTAGCGGTGCGCCCTGGCCGGCCCATTGTGCACCAAAGCCGTCGTCGCCCTTCGCCCTAGCTCTTGTGTGAAGGATTTTCCCGGCATCATAGGCAATCGGATAATCAGGCGGCAGCCGTCCACCAAGCTGATCTGACAGCGCCGTGAAGCGGTTCGCAAGCGCACGCGCTGGGCGGCCGGAGATGAGTGACGTCAGCGTCGTGTGATACGCGCCCGGACCTCTCAGGGCCGTGCGGTAACCTTCGTCTGCTGCGGACTCCGGGCACGCTATGAATGCCGTGCCGAGTTGCGCCGCGACTGCACCGAGATTGAGCGCAGCAGCGATGCCGGCGCCATCCATTATCCCTCCGGCAGCGATGATTGGAAGTCCTGTTTCCCGGACTAGTAACCGGGTGAGCACAAAGGTTCCAAGTGCATCGTCGGGCGAGGTCGGATCGAATATTCCGCGATGGCCGCCAGCTTCGATGCCTTGCGCGACGATCGCGTCGATGCCTGCCGCTTTTATCGCCCGTGCCTCCTCAAGGCTGGTGGCGGTTGCCATCAAAAAGACACCACGTGCGTGCAGTGCCGAAATGGCATCAGCCGAGGGCAAGCCGAAGTGGAAGCTGACGACGGGCGGCGCCACTTCCAACAGCATCGCCAGCATGTCAGGATCGTCGGCGAAGCTCTTGTAGATCGTGCGCAGCGTCGTCGGTGGTTTGGCGTCGAACTCGGCAAACACCGGCGCAAGCGATGCGAGCCACGCCGCCTCGCGACCGGGATCCGCCTTGGCCCTGCAGTGGACAAACAGGTTTACATTGAAGGCCCGGGCCGTGTGGCTGCGTAGCTCCTGAATCATCGCCCGTGCACCGGCCGCATCAGTCGCGCCCACTCCAATTGATCCAAGTCCTCCTGCTTCGGAAACTGAAGCTGCTAACAAGGGCGTCGAGATGCCTGCCATCGGTGCCTGGATCAAAGGCACCGTGAGTTGAAACTGATCGATAAAGGACATAGGCGCTCAGCATCCAAAGTTAAACCATCACCCGGTTATGCACCCATCAGGACCTCATGTGAACGGCGGTAAATGGGTCGCAAACCGACAGGCTGCTTTCGGCTTAGAAAAGGCGAAAGCGGAGACAACAAGTCCTCGCTCGATCACCGAATCTGGTCAGGCTTGGCCTTCGCTTCGGCCTTTAGCTTCGAGATGCGTTCCGAGCACACTTCGTGCACGACGCGGCCAAGCTCTTCAACCTGCGCGCCGAGCCATTCAAGCTCTTCCTTGGTGACGCGATAGTGCTTCGAATAGCGCGCTTTGACATAGGCGTCCTTGAGCTTTTCGAACCGGGTGCGATCGCGCTTGGTTTCGCGGGGCCAGACATAGGTGAGACGCGGGTC